>PAQV01000089.1 GCA_002709405.1 Paracoccaceae bacterium | reverse complement strand
TGGTCGCGCCGCAGGTGTTGCACTTCATGCAGGTGCCGTTGCGCACCAGCGTGTAGTTGCCGCATTCGCCGCAGGCCTCGCCTTCGTAGCCCTGCATCTTGGCCTTGGTCCGGGCGTCGATGGCCAGCGATCCCGAGGTCAGTTCGGCCGTGGCCGTGACCGTCGTCGTCGCGGTGGCCGCGGTTTCCGGCACCAGCGTCTGCAGCGAGGCCACCGGATCGGCCAAACCCCCGCCGGTCGCGCCGCCGTTAAGGACAACGAAGTCCTGCGGCAGGCGCTTCCGGAGGTAACCGGTAGACGAGATCTGCTTCAGCACTTCCAGCGATTTGCTGGCCGCGCTTTCCGACAGTTCCGAGATATTGGACACGCCCTCTTCCTCGCCACGGCCAATGTCGTCGAAGGTCGCGCCTTGCGGTTTGACATGGGCCAGGTCGGTGCGGTCGAGGTAGGACACGGCCAGTTCCCGGAAGATGTAGTCCAGGATCGAGGTCGCGTTCTTGATGCTGTCGTTGCCCTGCACCATGCCCGCGGGTTCGAACTTGGTGAAGGTGAAGGCGTCGACGAATTCCTCCAGAGGGACCCCGTACTGGAGCCCGACCGACACGGCGATGGCAAAGTTGTTCATCATCGCGCGGAAGCCGGCGCCTTCCTTGTGCATGTCGATGAAGATCTCGCCCAGCGAGCCGTCCTTGTATTCGCCCGTCCGCAGGTAGACCTTGTGGCCGCCCACGATGGCCTTCTGGGTGTAGCCCTTGCGCCGTTCGGGCATCTTTTCCCGGTGCGAGCGCACGACTTCCTTCACGACCACCTTCTCGATGATCTTCTCGGCCAGCACGGCGGCCTTTTCCTGGGTCGAGCCGGTTTCCAGGATCTCGGCGGCCTCGTCGTCGTCTTCGACCAGGGCGGCGGCGAGGGGCTGGGACAGCTTGGACCCGTCGCGGTAGAGCGCGTTGGCCTTCACACCCAGGGCCCAGGACCGTTCATAGGCCTTCTGGCAATCCTCGATCGTGGCATCGTTGGGCATGTTGATCGTCTTCGATATCGCGCCCGAGATGAACGACTGGGCCGCGGCCATCATGGTGATGTGGCTGTCGACGGACAGGTAGCGCTTGCCCTTCTTGCCGCAGGGGTTGGCGCAATCGAACACGTTCAGGTGTTCGTCCCGCAGATGAGGCGCGCCTTCCAAGGTCATGGTTCCGCAGACATAATCGTTGGCGGCCTCGATGTCCTTGCGGGTGTAGCCCAGGTGCTTGAGCAGATCGAAGGTCGGGTCGTTCAGCTTCTCGGCCGGGATGCCCAGCACGCCCGAGCAGAACTCTTCGCCCAGGGTCCACTGGTTGAACACGAACCGGATGTCGAAGGCGCTTTCCAGCGCGGCTTCGATCTTGGTGAACTCGGCCTCGCCAAAGCCGTGGCCGGCCAGCGACAGGTGGTTGATGCCCGGCGCGGTGGCGATGGTGCCATGGCCCACGGCATAGCCGATGATCTCTTCGATCTGGGCCGAGCTGTAGCCCAGCCCTTCCAGCGCGGCCGGAACCGAGCGGTTGATGATCTTGAAGTAGCCGCCGCCGGCCAGCTTCTTGAACTTCACCAGGGCGAAGTCGGGCTCGATCCCGGTGGTGTCGCAATCCATGACCAGACCGATGGTGCCGGTGGGCGCGATCACGGTGGATTGCGCGTTGCGGTAGCCATGCTGTTCGCCAAGGCGCAGAGCCTCGTCCCAGGCCGCCTGGGCCAGGGCGACCAGCTTCTGGTCGGGGCAGTTTTCCTGGTCGAGGGCAACGGGCTTGGTGGCCAGGCCCTCGTAGCCCTCGGTCAGCCCATATGCGGCCGTGCGGTGGTTGCGGATGACGCGCAGCATGTGCTTGGCGTTGCGCTCATAGCTCGGGAAGGCCCCCAGCTCGCCGGCCATCTCGGCCGAGGTCGCATAGGACACGCCGGTCATGATCGCGGTCAGCGCGCCGCAAAGCGCCCGGCCCTCGTCGCTGTCGTAGCCGATGCCGAGGTTCATCAGCAGGCCGCCGATGTTGGCATAGCCCAGGCCCAGGGTGCGGAAGTCATAGGACAGCTGGGCGATTTCCTTGGACGGGAACTGCGCCATGGTCACCGAGATTTCCAGCGTCACGGTCCACAGGCGGGCCGCGTGCATGTAGTCTTCGGCTTTGAACTCACCGTCTTCCAGGAAGGTCAGCAGGTTCATCGAAGCCAGGTTGCAGGCCGTGTCGTCAAGGAACATGTATTCCGAGCACGGGTTCGACCCGCGGATCTGGCCGTCTTCCGGGCAGGTGTGCCAGTCGTTGATCGTGTCGTGGTACTGGATGCCCGGATCGGCACAGGCCCAGGCCGCGTGGCCCACCTGTTCCCACAGATCGCGGGCCTTGACGGTCTTGGACACCTTGCCATCGACCCGGTTGATCAGGTCCCAGTCGGCATCGGCCTCGACCGCCTTGAGGAAGGCGTCGGTGACCCGGATCGAGTTGTTGGAGTTCTGGCCCGACACGGTGTTGTAGGCCTCGGAATCCCAGTCGGTGTCGTAGGTCGGGAATTCGATCGAGGTGTGGCCCTGCTTGGCGTAATCCAACACCCGCTTGATGTAGGTTTCCGGGATCGCATCCTTCTTGGCCGAACGGATGGCCGTTTTCAGGCTGTCGTTCTTGGCCGGGTCGACCGCATCGTCCAGCGCGCCGTCCCAAGTGCCGATCGCCTCGAAGATGGCGTTCAGCTTGGCCTCGTGCATCTTGGAGCCGGCGACGATGCTGGCCACCTTCTGCTCTTCAAGCACCTTCCAGTTGATGAATTGTTCGATATCGGGGTGGTCGGCGTCGCAGATGACCATCTTGGCCGCCCGGCGCGTGGTGCCGCCCGACTTGATCGCGCCGGCCGCCCGGTCGCCGATCTTGAGAAAGCCCATCAGGCCCGAGGACTTGCCGCCGCCCGACAGGGGCTCTCCGGCCGCGCGGAGGTGGCTGAAGTTGGTGCCGGTGCCCGATCCGTACTTGAACAGACGCGCTTCGCGCACCCACAGATCCATGATCCCGCCGTCATTCACCAGGTCGTCGCCGACCGACTGGATGAAACAGGCATGGGGCTGCGGGTGCTCGTAGGCGCTGCTCGACTTGGTCAGTTTGCCTGACTTGAAATCCACGTAGTAATGGCCCTGGCTGGGCCCGTCGATGCCGTAGGCCCAGTGCAGGCCGGTGTTGAACCACTGGGGGCTGTTGGGCGCGCCCATCTGGGCGGCCAGCATGAAGCGCATTTCGTCGTAATAGGCGCGAGCGTCTTCCTCGGTCGAGAAATAGCCGCCCTTCCAGCCCCAGTAGGCCCAGGCCCCGGCCAGCCGGTCGAACACCTGCTTCGACGAGGTTTCGCCCGTGGTTTCAACGCCGTCGCCATCGGGAACAGAGCGCCACAGGAACGGGGGCACACCCTTTTCCCGGATCTTGCGCAGGCGGGCCGGAACGCCGGCCTTGCGGAAGTACTTCTGGGCGATGACGTCGCTTGCGACCTGGCTCCAGCCCGCGGGAACCTCGATGTTTTCCAGGCGGAAAACGATGGTCCCGTCCGGGTTGCGGATCTCGGAGGTGGCGCCGACGAAATCCAGTGCTGCGTAGGCGTCTTTGCCCGCCTCGGTGAATTTTCTTTCGATCTTCATGTTTGCATTCCCGCAAATGATCCCGTGCCCGGCCACCGCCCATGGCGACCGATGCATTTTGCAGAAGCGACACGAAACCTGCTCACCCCCCCTTATTGATCCGAGGGGTTTCGTCGCGGCCCTGAGCCGCCTGGAAATGGTCGTGGTCAACTGTCCCTGAACGACCGCCCGCCGCCTTGTGGTCTGCGCTACATATAGTGGCTGGTCGGTTCGCTCATACAAATTGGCGTAGATTTGGGGGGTGGGTCAACGGAGAATTTTATCTAT
This sequence comes from Paracoccaceae bacterium, assembly GCA_002709405.1. Taxonomy (GTDB): domain Bacteria; phylum Pseudomonadota; class Alphaproteobacteria; order Rhodobacterales; family Rhodobacteraceae; genus Marinibacterium. The sequence continues at coordinate 22,914 of PAQV01000089.1, read as the reverse complement.
AGAGCCAATCTTTTCCGTTGACCGTCGGTTAACCATTGCCCGCTGTCGCGCTTCCGTGATTCACTCACAGGAGACCACATCGGGGTGCATCCCGGATTGGGCCTTGGTTTCAAGGCCGTTGCCGCCAGGAGTTGAGGAATCGCTTTGACTTGTCCCCACCCCGGACCCAGCCCCTCCGACCCGGCCCACGCGCCCGCCCAGGTGCTGCGCTTTGGCCACAGGCGGGGGTTCGCCGGCCCTCTGGCGCGCCTTGTGGGCCTTGTGTGCATCGCAATTCCTATGTTGGTGGCAGGCTGCGCAACACAAGATGATGTGGTTTCCAGCGGCCGGGCCCGATTCTCGGCTTTCCCCGAACCGCTTTATGCCGCCTTCCGCGCGGCCTGCGAGGGCCCGGCCCAGAACTACCGCCGGCCGGAACCGGGCTTTGCCGAATGCCGCGAGCTGCTGCCCCCCGACACCACCGCGGCGGTGATCCTCAGCTATGACGGCACGCTGGACGATCTGCCCGAGCTGGTGATCAGTTTCACCACGTCCGAGCCGCTGGATGGCGTGGGCTTTGTCGTGCAGAACGACATCTTCCTGAACGTGCCCCGGCGCGGGGCGCAGGAATTGCAGGTGCGCCTGCCGGACGAGCGGCTGGACCGGACGATCAACGCCTTGTACCGCAAGGCGGGCGGCACCCCGGAATAGCGCGGGAATAGCACGGGATGGCTCGGGCCTCACCCATTCGTGACGGGTCCGAGAGGTGCCAAAGCGGCCCGAAACTGGTTTGGTTTCCAGAACTTCGCCCAGATCGGGAATTCGCCATGCTGTCTCGCCGCACCTTTTCGCTGTCCCTCGCCGGGTCTGCCGCCACAACGCTCGCCCTGCCCGCGCGGCTCCGGGCGCAGAGCGTCACACCACAAGATGTAGCGTCTGCCGCCGCCGGGATGGATCAGCTGCACGCGATCCTCGTGCAGCGCGGCGATGACATCCTGGTGTCGGACGCCCCGCGCGGCGGCGGGCTGGGCCAGCCGGCCAACATCAAGTCCTGTTCCAAAAGCCTGGTGGCCCTGGTGCTGGGCACGGCCATCGACCGGGGCGAGATCGCCGGGCTGTCCACCACCCTGGCCGAGGCCGCGCCCCGCCTGATCCCCTCGGATGCCACGCCGGGGGCCGAGGACCTGACCTTCGAGGACCTGGTCACCCTGCGCGCCGGGCTGGAACGCACCTCGGGCGCGAATTACGGCCCCTGGATTGCGTCGAACAACTGGGTGGCCTATGCGCTGCGCCAGCCCCGCGTGGCCGAAAACGGCGGCCGTATGATCTATTCGACGGGCACGACCCATGTGCTGGGCGCGGCGTTGTCCGAGGCCACGGGGCAGGACCTGGCCACGCTGATGCGCCGGCGCTTGGGCTCTGGTCTGGGCATCGAGATCCCCGGCTGGACCCGCGACCCCCAGGGCCGCTACATGGGCGGCAACCAGATGGCCCTGACACCCCGGGCGATGCTGAAGGTCGCGGTGATGATGCGCGACGGCGGCCGGTTCGAAGGCCAGCAGGTCATCCCGGCCGATTGGGTGGCCGACAGCGGGCGGGCCCGGGCGCGCTCCCCCTATTCCGGGCTTGGCTATGGGCTGGGCTGGTTCATCAGCCGCTCGGGCTGGCTGATCGCCCGGGGCTATGGCGGCCAGGTCATCGCTTGCAATGCCGATCTGGACCTGGCGTTGGCGATCACCTCGGACCCGACCCGCCCGGCCCGGTCACAGGGCTATTTCGGAGACCTCATGACCCTGATCGAAGGCCCGGTGTCCGCCCTGGCCTGAGCCGCGCCCGCGTTCCGGAAAGATCGCCCCGCACCAAGGGCCTGACCCGGCGCAAACCTTGGCGCAAGCAAACCGGCCGACCCTGTCAGATGGAAATATGGTCGGGGCGGCGAGATTCGAACTCACGACCCCCTGTACCCAAAACAGGTGCGCTACCAGACTGCGCCACGCCCCGGACCATGCCGGTCTTCCTAGCCTCAAGCCAACGTTTTGAAAAGAGCGATTCCGACCTGTTGACCACCCGGAATTCACCTCCCGGCCGGTCCGCGCAGCGGGTGGGCGGCTGCGCATGGGTGGGCGGGTGGGCGCAGACGGCCGCACGCTGCGCGGACCGGCCACCCGACCCGTCTTGCCAACCCGCCAGACCGGCCCTTACTCGCAGGGCCAGGCCGCCTGATCCCCGTAGACGGGGTGCTGCATCTGGCTGCCCGGCGCGATGCCATAGCGTTCAGCCAGCCCCCCGTTGATTTCTAGAACCGTATAGATCCCTTCTCCGCCGGGAATACCCGTCAGATCACCGGGAATGGCGTTGGAATGCACCCGCACCACGGTGCCCGTGCGATCGGTAAAGATCATGTCCAGGGGGATCAGCGTGTTCTTCATCCAGAACGACACGCTGCGCGGCGGATCGAAGACAAAGAGCATGCCCGCGCTGCGCGCCATTTCCTCGACGAACATCAACCCGCGCGACCGCGAGGCATCGTCATCGGCCACATCGACCGAAAACCGCAACTGCCCCCAATCGCCGCGCAGGCTGACAGTCCCGTCGCTGCAGGCGGCCCAGGCCGCCTGCCCCATGGCCGCGCCGGCCAAAATCATCCCTGCCAGCGCACCCTTCAGTCGCAAGGCTCAGCCCTCCTCGAGCAGCGTCGCCTTCTCCCAGGAAAACACCTCGGCGGCCATGCGGCCACGACGCCCGTTTATCACCCGCATCGCCAAGGCCTCGCCCGGTTGAAGGTCGGCAAGACCGGACCGGCGCAGCACCTCGATATGCAGAAACACGTCTTCGGCCTTACCAAAGATGTTGGCGAAGCCAAACCCTTTTCCCTTGTCGAACCACTTGACCCGCGCGGGTTCAAGCGGCGCCTGTTGCACCTCTTCTGGATCGAGCGTCGCGAAATCGCTCAGCTCTGCCGTTGCGCAATTGTCCGGCGGAGTGATCGAGGTGACCTCGGTCGCCTGTACGCCACGTGACGTACTGTGCGCCAAAACCTCGATTCGGCTTCCATCCGCCACCGACGACTGCCCGAAATTGCGCAGGACGTTGACGTGAAGAAGAATGTCCGGGCCGCCGGAATCGGCGACCACGAACCCGTAACCCTTTGCCGGGTCGAACCATTTTACGCTGCCGTGAACCAGCCGTGCGTCACTTGTGACATCAGCCAATTGGTAACCTGTCTACGTTTGAGTGTATTTTCATCCCGTCTACAGGTTTGCCGGATCACATAGCCCTCTTTCAAGAAGAAAATGTGTCGTTTTCTCAAAGTGATGCAATTTCACGTTACGCGAAATTCACGGATTGAGCCGCGTCACGCTCCACGCCTGCCCCGCCGAAGCCCTTCTCCAAACGAAACGATCATGCAACCGGAAGGCGCCATCGGCCCAGAATTCGATTTCAACTGGGACAAGTCGGTAGCCGCCCCAGAACGGCGGCCGCGACGGGCTGGGCCCGTGCCTGGCGGTCACTTTCGCGACCTCGGCCATCAGGCTCGTGCGGCTGTCGAGCGGCCGGCTTTGGCGCGACGCCCAGGCCCCCAGCCGGCTTTTCAGCGAGCGCGAGGCGTAATAGGCATCCGCCTGCGGCCCATCCTCGCGGGTCACGATGCCGCGCGCCCGCACCTGCCGGCGCAGCGATTTCCAATGCATGACAAAGGCCGCCTTGCCGGCTCCGTCCAGCTCGCCCGCCTTGGCGCTTTCATAGTTGGTGTAGAAGACGAAGGCGTCGTCCTCGACATCCTTCAGCAGGACCATGCGCGCATTGGGCAGGCCGGTGTCGTCCACCGTGGCCAGGGCGATGGCGTTGGGGTCATTCAGTTCCGCCGCCTCGGCCTCGGTCATCCAGCGCCGCACGATGTCGAACGGCTGGTCGCCTGCAAAAATCCCGTCACGATCGCTCATAGTCACACCCTTTCCACGCTGCACGACAGACACGCACGGGCCATAGCTAGCGCCTTGCAGGGGCGCAACCAATCGCATAAAGGTCGGGCCCAATCCAAACCAAAGGTGGAGCGTAGGCAATGGCAAATGGTCTGATGGCGGGCAAGCGCGGACTGATCATGGGGCTGGCCAACGACAAGTCCATTGCCTGGGGCATTGCCCGGGCCTGTGCCGATGCCGGGGCCGAGCTGGCGTTTTCCTACCAGGGCGATGCGCTGAAAAAACGTGTGGATCCGCTGGCGGCGCAACTGGGCTCGGACATCGTGCTGCCCTGCGACGTGACCGACATCAACAGCATCGACGCGCTGTTTTCGGACCTGAGCCAGCGCTGGGACGGGCTGGATTTCATCGTCCACGCCATCGCGTTCTCCGACAAGACCCAGCTGCGCGGGCGTTACCTGGACACCACGCGCGACAATTTCCTGACCTCGATGGACATCTCGGTCTATTCCTTCACGGCGATCCTGCAGCGGGCCGAGAAGATGATGTCGCCCGGTGCCTCGGCCCTGACGCTGACGTATTATGGGGCCGAAAAGGTCATGCCGCATTACAACATGATGGGCGTGGCCAAGGCCGCGCTGGAGGCCTCGGTGAAATACCTGGCCGAGGACCTGGGCAAGGACGGCATTCGCGTCAACGCGATCTCGGCCGGCCCGATCAAGACGCTGGCGGCCAGCGGCATCGGCGATTTCCGCTACATCATGAAGTGGAACGAACTCAACTCGCCCCTGCGGCGCAACGTGACCACCGAGGACGTGGGCGGCTCGGCGCTGTACCTGCTGTCCGACCTGGGCGGCGGCGTGACGGGCGAAGTGCTGCACGTGGACGCGGGCTATCACGTGGTTGGCATGAAGGCCGTCGACGCGCCCGACATCGCGAAGAACTGACCGGGACCAAGGGCTGAAACCGGGGCGCACATGCCCCGCTCCGAGGAGACACGAGATGAACGACCGCCTGCCCCATGAAAAAGGCTTCCACATCTCCTGGGACCAGATCCACCGGGACAGCCGGGCGCTGGCCTGGCGGCTGGACGGCCACGGGCCCGACGACGGCAACTGGCGGGCCGTGGTGGCCATCACCCGGGGCGGCATGGCCCCGGCAATGATCGTCGCGCGCGAGCTCGACATCCGCACGATCGACACGATTTCCATCAAGTCCTACGATTACCAGAAACAGGCCGATACCAAGGTGCTGAAAATGCCCGAAGCCAGCCTGATGGGCGATGGCACCGGCATCCTGGTGGTCGATGACCTGGTCGACACCGGCAAGACCCTGGACGTGGTGCGCGGCATGTATCCAAAGGCGCATTTCGCAACCGTCTACGCCAAACCCAAGGGCCGGCCGATGGTCGACACGTTCATCACGGAAGTCAGCCAGGACACCTGGATCTTCTTCCCCTGGGACATGGCCCTGCAATACGTGGAACCCTACCGCGGCCACGACTGACACCTGCGCAGATGCACAGGGTGCAGGTGCGTATTTAGGCAAAGATGAAGAAGCACGCCGCGCCCAAGCCCGGCCAGCGGGCAGATCCTCTGGCAGTTTCGCGCGACTGCTGCTTCATCTTTGTCCAAATACGCAAATCCACCGCCGACACAGGCGAACCCGGTCTGGAAGAATGATCAGCCGTACCCAAAGAACCTTCTCGCCCCCCGTCATGGCCGCCTCGCGCTGGCTGGACGGGGTCTCCTTTCCGCCCGAGCGGCCCCTGATCAACGTCTGCCAGGCCGCACCGGTGGATCCTCCGCCCGAACCGTTGCGCCAGGCCATCGCCGAGGCGGCCCTGACCAATGACGCGGCCCATCTTTACGGGCCGGACCTGGGCCTGCCCGCCCTGCGCGCGGCCCTGGCGGGCAAGTGGCAGCGGTCCTATGGCGGAGAGATCGGCGGCAACCAGGTGGCGATCACCTCGGGCTGCAACCAGGCCTTCGCGGCGGCGATCATGGCCCTGACCGATGAGGGCGACGAGGTCATCCTGCCCAGCCCGTGGTACTTCAACCACCGCATGTGGCTGGACATGTGCGGCGTCGGCACGATCGCCCTGTCCACCGGGCCCGACATGCTGCCCGACCCGCAGGAGGCGGCCGCGCTGATCACGCCGCGCACCCGGGCCATGGCCATCGTCAGCCCCAACAACCCGGCCGGGGTGGAATATCCGCCCGAGCTGCTGCGCGCCCTCTTCGATGTCTGCCGCGCGGCGGGGATCAAGCTGATCCTGGACGAGACCTACCGCGATTTCCATGCCGCGTCCGGCGCGCCTCATGACCTGTTCACCGACCCCGACTGGCATGACACGCTGATCCAGCTTTATTCTTTTTCCAAAGCCTACCGCCTGACCGGCCACCGGGTGGGCGCGATGACCGCTGCCCAGCCCTTCCTGTCCGAGGTCGAAAAGGTCATTGATGCTGTCACCATCTGTCCCAACCAGCTGGGCCAGATCGCAGCGCTTTGGGGGCTGGAGAACCTCGATCAGTGGCTGGCCGGCGAACGGGCCGAGATCCTCGACCGCCGGGCCGCCATCGAGGAGGGCCTGCCGAAGATCGCCTCCAGTGGCTGGGAGCTGAAGGGGCTGGGCGCCTATTTCGCCTATTTCCAGCATCCCTTCGACATGCCCGCGGATGAGCTTGCCCCCTGGCTGGTGCGCGAGCACGGCGTCCTGCTGCTGCCAGCGACCATGTTCCGGGCCGAGGGCGACCCGCGCGGCCAGCGGGAATTGCGCGTGGCCTTCGCCAATCTCGACCGGGCGGGCATCGGGCGGTTCTACGACCGGCTGGCAGAGATCCCCGGTTAGGCCCCGCCCTTACCGTCGCCCGGGCTCACGCTGATGTCACAGGCGGATGAGGCAGGGAACCGCGCGCGACGCCTTGTCCCCGCCGCCTGCCCCGCGTAAGGAATGGCGCGCGAAAACCAACGGGGAGCGGCGACATGGCGAAGGGCGACAACAAGATGAGCAAGATGGCCGTCTGGGCGCTTATGGCCCTGCTCATCGTGGGCCTGGCCGGCTTTGGGGCCACCAACCTGACCGGCACCCTGCGCACCATCGGCAAGGTCGGCGACGAACAGATCTCGGTCGACGAGTTTGCCCGCGAGATAAGCCAGGAAATGCGCGCAGCAGAGGCTCAGATCGGCCAGCCGATGACCATGGAACTGGCCCGCTCGATCGGGCTGGACCAGCAGGCCGTGTCGCGCCTGGTGATGATCGCGGCGCTCGACAACGAGGCCAAGCAGATGGGCCTGTCGATCGGCGACGAGACCCTGCGCGAGGAAATCGTGGCGATTTCCGCCTTCCACGGACCGGGCGGCGCGTTCGACCGGGAAACCTATCGCCTGGCCCTGGACGGCATCGGCATGAGCGAGAACGAGTTCGAGGCCGGGCTGCGCGAGGAAGCCGGGCGCACGATGCTGCAGGCGGCCATCGTGTCGGGTGTATCGATGCCCGCTGAAATGACCGATGCCATCGTCGAATTCGTGGGCTCGCGGCGCAATTTCACCTGGGCGCCGATGACCGAGGCGAACCTCGACACCCCCTTGGCGGACCCGTCCCAAGACGATCTGCAGGCCTTCTACGACGACAATCCCGACATGTTCCGCCTGCCCGAGGGCAAGGTGCTGACCTATGCCTGGCTGAGCCCGGAGATGATCCTCGACACCGTCGAGATCGACGAGACCGCCCTGCAGCAGGCCTATGACGCCCGCGAGGCCGAGTTCAACGTGCCCGAACGGCGGCTGGTCGAACGGCTGGTCTTTGCCAGCGACGAGGCGGCCGGCGACGCCATGGCCCAGCTGGAGGTCGGCGGCACGACCTTCGACCAGCTGGTGACCGACCGCGGCCTGTCGCTGCTGGACGTCGACCTGGGCGATCTGAGCCTTGAGGAGCTGGAAGGTGCCGGCGATGCCGTCTTCGCCGCCGAGATCGGCGACGTGGTCGGGCCCCTGCCCTCGACCCTCGGGCCGGCGCTGTTCCGGGTGAACGGGATCGTGTCTGCCCGGGCGACCTCGTTCGAGGATGCCGAACCCGAATTGCGCGACGACCTGGCCGCCGACCGCGCCCGGCGCGTGATCGAAACCCAGTCCGAGGACATCAACGACCTGCTGGCCGGCGGCTACACGCTGGAAGACGTGGCGGGCGAAACCGAGATGGAGCTGGGCTCGATCACCTGGTCCGAAGGGGTCGAAAGCGGCATTGCCGCCTACGAGGACTTCCGCCAGGCCGCCGCCGCCGCGACCCAGGACGATTTCCCCGAAGTGATCTTCCTGGACGACGGGTCCATCGTGGCGATGCGCGTGGACGAGGTGCTGCCCGAACGGCCCGAACCCTTTGCCGAGGCGCGCGACACCGTGTTGAACGCCTGGATCGCGTCGGAACTGGAACGCCGGCTGACCGAACAGGCCGACGGGCTGCTGGCCGCGCTGCAAGACGGCGGGGACTTCGACGCCCAGGGGCTGGCGCCGCGCAGCGAAAGCGGGCTGACCCGGTCCGATTTCGTGGCCGGTGCGCCGTTCTCGCTGATGTCTGAGGTGTTCGAGATGGACACCGGCGATGTGCGCGTGGTTTCTGGCCCGGCCGGCGTGGTGCTGGTGCGGCTGGACGAGATCCTGCCCCCCGAGGACACCGGCCAGGCCGCGCAGCTGCGCGAAGCCCTGAGCGGAGAGCTGGACCAGCAATTGTCCAACGCCCTGTTCCAGGCCTTCACCATGGACGTGCAGGCCCGGGCCAATCCGCAAATTGACCAGGCCGCGGTGGATGCCGTGCTGAACAGCTTCCAGTAGGGGCCGAACGATGCAGTTGATCCCGGATTTCGCCACCTTCGCCCAGGCCTATGACGCGGGCGAAAACCAGGTGGTCTACGCCCGCCTGGCCGCTGACCTGGACACGCCCGTGTCGCTGATGCTGAAACTGGCGGGGGCGTCGGAAAATGCCTTTATGCTGGAATCTGTGACCGGCGGAGAGGTGCGTGGGCGCTATTCGATCGTGGGCATGAAGCCGGACCTGATCTGGCGCTGCCGAGGCGAGGTCAGCGAGATCAACCGCCACGCCCGGTTCGATCCGACGGGCTACGTGGCCCAGGACGGCAACCCGCTGGACAACCTGCGCGCGCTGATCGGCGAAAGCCGGATCGCCCTGCCCGACGACTTGCCTCAGGCCGCGGCCGGGCTGTTCGGCTACCTGGGCTATGACACGGTGCGGCTGGTCGAACACCTGCCCGACGTGCCCCCCGATCCCATGGGCCTGCCCGATGCGGTGATGCTGCGGCCTTCGGTCGTGGCCGTGCTGGACGGGGTCAAGGGCGAGGTCATCGTGGTCGCTCCGGCCTGGGTGTCGGACGGGCTGTCGGCCCGGGCAGCCTATGCGCAGGCGGCCGAGCGGGTGATGGACGCGATCCGCGACCTGGACCGGGCCCTGCCCGGGGAAAGCCGCGAGATGGGCGAGGCCGATGTCGAGGCCGCGCCGGTGTCGAATTTCACGCAAGAGGGCTACAAGGCGGCCGTCGAGAAGGCCAAGGACTACATCCGGGCCGGTGACATCTTCCAAGTGGTGCCCTCGCAGCGCTGGTCCCAGCCGTTCCGCCTGCCGCCCTTCGCGCTTTATCGCTCGTTGCGGCGGACCAACCCGTCGCCCTTCATGTTCTATTTCAATTTCGGCGGTTTCCAGGTGATCGGAGCCAGCCCGGAAATCCTGGTCCGGGTCTTTGACCGCGAGGTGACGATCCGGCCGATCGCGGGCACCCGTCCGCGCGGAGCCACGCCGGAAGAGGACCGGGCATTGGAAGCCGACCTGCTGGCCGACAAGAAGGAACTGGCCGAGCACCTGATGCTGCTGGATCTGGGCCGCAACGACGTGGGCCGGGTGGCCAGGATCGGCACGGTGAAGCCGACCGAGCAGTTCATCATCGAGCGGTATTCTCACGTGATGCACATCGTGTCCAACGTCGTGGGCGAGCTGGCCGAGGGCAAGGACGCGGTCGACGCCTTCTTTGCCGGGATGCCGGCGGGCACGGTGTCGGGGGCGCCCAAGGTGCGGGCGATGGAAATCATCGACGAGCTGGAGCCCGAGAAGCGCGGTGTCTATGGCGGTGGCGTGGGCTATTTCAGCGCCGGCGGCGACATGGACATGTGCATCGCCCTGCGCACCGCCGTGGTGCAGGATGAAACGCTCTATATCCAGGCCGGCGGCGGCGTGGTCTATGACAGCGATCCGCAGGCCGAGTTCGAGGAAACGGTGCACAAATCGAACGCCATCCGCCGGGCGGCGGCCGATGCCGGGCGCTTTGACCGGGGCAACCGCTAAACGCCCGGCACGGGTCCTTTTACGGGTCCCTGAACGGGCCGCTGCATCGTGATCGAGGTCGGCCGGTCATAGCCGTCATGGGCCGTGCGGCCGGTCTCGACGAACCCCAGACGGGCGAACGTGGCGTGGTTGTCCACCAGCTCGACCCGTGTCTGCAGTTCCAGCACCGGCAGGCCGCGCAGGATGGCCCGCCGGTCGGCCAACGCGACCAGCGCCCTCGCCAGCCCCTGCCCGCGCGCGTCCAGGGCGACCGCCAGCTTTCCCAGGTACAGCGCATCATCACGGAAGGTGAACACGACGCAGGCCCGGGGCGGCGTGCCGATGGCCCAGACCTCTCCGGTCGCGGCCGCGCGCGACAGGTCCACAAGGCTCAGACGGTGCATCGAGGACGGCGGGTCGATTCGCCCGTCCATGTAGGCGAAACTGGAACGGATCAGGTCCAGCGCCCCGCTCAGGCGGGGATCGTCCGGGGACAGGCGATATGGGATCATGGGGGCCTCGTGAAGACGGCGGCCGGGCGCCGCGCCGCCGCACGGGCATAGCGCAGACGACCCGGACCCGAAAAGCCCCGCAAAAGATATGTTCGGCCATTCTGGCCGTGGCCGGACCTGCGCCCGACCTGACATTCTGGTCTTAGACCCCGGCCTTAAACCAGGTGTTCGATCCGGTTGGCGATCCGCGAGATCATCGACAGGAAATTGTCCCGCTCGGATGCCTCCAGCGCGCCCATCATCGCCGAGATATTCAGGATATCCTGGTTCACGATGGACCCATACAGCGCCTGCCCGCCCTCGGTCAGCACCAGTTTCGTGGCGCGGGCGTCGGTTTCGTCGGGAATGCGCGAGATCAGGTCGGCGGCTTCCATCCGGTCGATCACGCCGGTCATTGTCGTGGGGGCAACCTCCAGGTACCGCCCGATTTCACCGGCACGCGCAGCCTTGTGTTCCGCAAGATACCCCAGGGTCTGGAAATCATGCGGGCTGTAGCGTGCATTGCGTCCAGCGACCGGGAAACGGCGTTCGCTGATGTGGAATATGCGGACAATCCGCATGAAGCTCTTGCGGAGCTCTAGGACTTGGTCGTCGTTCAGTTCAAATTCTTTCATCACAGTCTCAGTGGCTCATCGGCGAAAAAGCCGAATGGCGTCAAATGGTGCACGAGCGACAATTGTCCAGCCTCCGGAGTGAGTGGAGACGTTAATTATTCGTGTACATTGTCACTCAGTGCACTTTTGACAGAACTGCGGTGATAGGTGCAAGTGCTACGCGGCTCGCACGGTCCTGAAGACCCCAAAGTAGTAAAGCAGACACGGTATCTGGCTGAACTCTGCCCAACATGACGACGGCGCCCTGCTGACCGGCCCGGAATGCGGCCTGGTCAAGGAAGCGGCGCATGACGGTGGGCGTCTGACCGGCGCCGTCGAAATCGCGGAAGACAATGGCCGTGGGCACGCCTTCGCGCTCGGCCAGCTTGGGCACGGTGTTCAGCCCGTTGTCCTGGGTGATCAGCCCGTGGCCGGTCTGGCCGACGATTTCGGTCACTTGGTCCGACAGCGGGCGGTTGCCCTGGATGCCGGTGCCGGTGCCTTCCAGGATCGCCACGGCCTGGTTGAGGGTGTTCAACCCGGCGGCGAGCGAGACCTCGGCGTCCGTGGGCAGTGCAGCCGCAGGCAGATCGACGAGGGCCACGACCTCGAAGCCGGCCGCACGGTATGCGTGCATGCGGGCCGCGGCGTCGGGCTGGGTCGGGTCGATGGCAAAGGTCAGCGGATAGGGAAAATCGGCCAGAGCCTCGCGGCCGACCGACTCCGGCCCGTCGATCAGGATGATCGACATCAGGGGCTTGTCGTCGGGGTTGTCGAAGGGCGCAGCGAAGGCCTGGATCGGGGGCAGTTGCGGCTGATCGGGAAGTTCTGGCGCGGTGGGGCTTTGCGGGGCCGGATCCTCTGCCCCGATGACCGGCAGGCGCGATCCGGTGCCGGGTATCGTGCCTGGCACGCTATCAAAGGTCGTGCCTGGCACGCGATCAACAGTCGTAACTGGCGCGCTATCAGAAGCGGTGCCGGGCGTGACGTCGGGGTCGACCGGGTCGGTCGTGTCGGGATCGGGCGTCGTGCCGATCTGGGGCAGGACCGCCAGGCGCGGGGCGTCTTCGGGCGCTTCCTCGGGCTGCGGCGCCGAGGCCGGGTCGGTGGCAGGCGTGTCATCCACGCCCGCGGCATCCCCGTCGGCCGGGGCCTGCGGAGGCTGGATGTCTTCCGCGCCCTGCACGGGCAGCGCGGGATCGGGCGTGGTGACGACCTCGGGGGCAGCGTCTTCCTGGGGAATGGCGGCCAGGGCCGGGTCCTCAGCCACCTCGGGCACCACCGGCTGGGCCGGTTCGGTGGAAATCGACAACGCGACCTCGGCCCCGGGATCGGCCGGAGCCGGCGCCTGCGGCGCGGCGGGCGCGGCGGGCTGGTCGTCGGCGGCGGGCGCTGCCGCCTCTTCGGTGGGCTCGGCCGGGCCGGCCAGGGTCTCGCCCGAGCCGCCCACTTCGGGCAAGGCCGCCGGTTCGGTATCAGCCGTGTCCATCGCGCCCAACGTGTCGGGATCGCTTTCGGTGGCCTCGGGCGCGGTGGGCGGCAGTTCCACCAGGTCCGCGTCGCGGCCCGCGCCCTCTTCCAGGCCGGTGGCCTCTTCGGGCACCGGCGCGTCGGCGGCGGTGCTGTCCACGTCGGCCGGCGCTTCGCTGACCGCTTCCGGCGCGCGCGGCAAGGGCGCCGCCAGGGACAGGACCACAAGTCCAAACCCGGCCGCTGCCGTCCCCCAGGCCAATCCGCTGAAATATCCCCGTGCCACTGCCCTTGCCCTTTGTTGTTGACCGGGTTCGCCCGAACCCGGATGCGCCCGGAAGCCCCCGCGCCGTCTTGGCGGCGTTCGCGAGCCCCGGTCCATTCCACTTGCCGTTCCGGTCCCGGTTCCCGCCGCGCCCTTGACGCCGACCTTCAACCCTGACCATTTATGCCGCAACCATTTTATCGCGAGCGGGGCCCCGGCCTCCAGCCCCTGAGTGAGGGATTGCGCCATGCTGCTGCTGATCGACAACTATGACAGTTTCACCTACAACCTCGTTCATTACCTGGGCGAGATGGGGGCCGACATCACGGTCAAGCGCAACGACGCCCTGAACGTCCAGGACGCGATGGCGATGAACCCCGCGGGCATCCTGCTGTCGCCCGGGCCCTGCACGCCGGACGACGCGGGCATATGCCTGGCCCTGGTCGAGGCCGCCGCCGAAACCGGAACGCCGCTGTTCGGGGTCTGCCTGGGGCACCAGTCGATCGGCCAGGCCTTCGGGGGCAACGTGGTGCGCTGCCATGAAATCGTGCACGGCAAGATGGGCACGATCCGCCACGAGGGCAAAGGCGTGTTCAAGGGCCTGCCCTCGCCGTTCCAGGCCACGCGCTATCATTCGCTGGTGGTCGAGCGCGACACCCTGCCCGACTGCCTTGAAATCACGGCCGAGCTGGACGACGGCACGATCATGGGGCTCAGCCACAAGACGCTGCCGATCCACGGGGTGCAGTTCCATCCCGAAAGCATTGCCTCGGAACACGGCCACGCGCTGCTGAAGACCTTCCTGGACGAGATGAAAGTGCCCGCATGAGCGACGCGATGAAACCGCTGATCGGGGCGGCTGCCGAACGCCCTCTGACCCGGGCCGAGGCCGAGGACGCCTTTCGCCACCTCTTCGAGGGCGAGGCCACGCCCAGCCAAATGGGCGGGCTGCTGATGGCCCTGCGCACGCGGGGCGAAACGGTCGAGGAATATGCCGCCGCCGCCGCCGTCATGCGGTCCAAGTGCAACCCGGTGAAGGCGCCCGAGGGCGCGATGGACATCGTGGGCACCGGGGGCGACGGCAAGGGCACGCTGAACATTTCCACCGCGACGGCCTTTGTCGTGGCGGGTGCGGGGGTGACGGTGGCCAAGCACGGCAACCGCAACCTCAGTTCGAAATCCGGGGCGGCCGATGCGCTGACCCAGATGGGCATCAACGTGATGGTTGGCCCGCAAGTCGTTGAAAAGGCTCTGGAAGAGGCCGGGATCTGCTTCATGATGGCACCGATGCACCACCCGGCCATCGCCCATGTCATGCCCACCCGGCAGGAACTGGGCACGCGCACGATCTTCAATATCCTGGGGCCCCTGACCAACCCGGCGGGCGTCAAGCGCCAGCTGACCGGGGCGTTTTCGCGCGACCTGATCCGACCGATGGCCGAAACCCTGCAACAGCTTGGGTCCGACAAGGCCTGGCTGGTGCATGGCTCGGACGGGACGGATGAACTGACGATCACCGGCGTGTCCTGGGTCGCCGCGCTGGAAGACGGCACCGTCACCGAGCGCGAGCTGCACCCCGAGGACGCGGGCCTACCCGTGCATCCCTTCGAAGAGATCATCGGTGGCACGCCGGCCGAAAACGCGGTCGCGTTCAAGGCCCTGCTGGCGGGCGAACCCTCGGCCTACCGTGACGCCGTGCTGCTGAACGCCGCCGCCGCCCTGGTGGTGGCCGATGCCGCGCCCGACCTGAAGACCGGCGCGACCATGGCCGCCCGGTCCATCGACAGCGGCGCCGCGCGCGGCAAGATCGCGGCCCTGGCCCGGCTGACCCAGGAGCAGGGCTGATGCTTGATCTGGCCCGGCCCCCGGGCTGGGGCGATCTGCCGTTCTTCGACACCGACTGGCCGGACATTGCCGCCACGCTGGATGCAGATCCGCGCGATATCCTGCCCCCGCGGGGGCAGGTCTTTGCCGCGCTCGACCTGTGCCCGCCAGAGGCCACACGCGTGGTGATCCTGGGCCAGGACCCTTATCCGACCCCGGGCCATGCCCATGGGCTGGCCTTTTCGGCCGAACCTGACGTGCGCCCCCTGCCCCGGTCCTTGTCGAACATTTTCAAAGAGATGCAGGACGATCTTGGCGCTTGCCCGCCCCATGCCGACCTGCGGTTCTGGGCGCGCCAGGGGGTGTTGCTGCTGAACACCGTGCTGACGGTTCCGGCCGGCGAGGCCCATGGCCACAAGGACCTGGGCTGGCAACGCCTGACCGGGCAGATCCTGGCCCGGCTGAACGACACCCCGCGCGCCTTCCTGCTATGGGGCAAACCCGCCCAGAAGCTGGCCCGCGACATCCACGCCCCGCATTTCAAGATCGAAACGGCCCATCCCTCGCCCCTGTCGGCGCGGCGCGGCTTTTTCGGATCCCGCCCGTTTTCCCGCACCAATGCCTGGCTGACCGCACAAGGTCACGCCCCCATCAACTGGACCGACCCGGAGGCCCCATGACAGAGACCATCCTGGACCGCATCAAGGCCTACAAGCTTGAAGAGATCGCCGCCGACAAGGCCGCCAAGCCGATCGACGAGCTGGAGGCCGAGGCCCGCAACAGCGCCCATCCGCGCCCCTTTTCTGACGCGCTGATCAAGGCCAGCCGCGACGGCTATGGGCTGATCGCCGAGATCAAGAAAGCCAGCCCCTCCAAGGGGTTGATTCGCGAAGACTTTGACCCGGCCGAACTGGCCAAGGCCTATGAGCTGGGTGGGGCGACCTGCCTGTCGGTGCTGACCGACACGCCCAGCTTCCAGGGGGCCAAGGACTTTATCCCGCAGGTGCGCGCCGCCGTCGACCTGCCGATCCTGCGCAAGGATTTCATGTACGACCCCTACCAGGTGGTCGAGGCCCGGGCGATGGGCGCCGATTGCATCCTGATCATCATGGCCAGCGTGTCCGACGCCCAGGCGGCCGAACTGTCCGATGCGGCCAAGGAATGGGGGCTCGACGTGCTGGTCGAGGTCCACAACCGCGAAGAGATGGACCGCACCATGCCCCTGTCGCCGTCGATGGTGGGCATCAACAACCGCGATCTGCACAGCTTTGAAACCTCGCTGACGACGACGCGCAAGCTGGCCAAGTTTGCGCCGACCGAAAGCCTGCTGGTGTCCGAAAGCGGCTTGTCCACGCCCGATGACCTGGCCGAGCTGGCCCGCTATGGCGCGCGCTGCTTCCTGATCGGGGAAAGCCTGATGCGCCAGGACGACGTGGCCGAGGCGACCCGCACCCTGCTGGCCGATCCGCTGACCGCCGGGGGCCACTGATGCTGACCCATTTCGACGGCAAGGGCGACGCGCACATGGTCGATGTCTCCGACAAGGCCGTGACGGCGCGCATCGCCGTGGCCGCGGGCTGGATCCGCATGCAGCCCGACACGCTGGCGCTGATTTCCGAGGGCACCGCCAAGAAAGGCGACGTGCTGGGCGTCGCCCGCCTGGCCGGCATCATGGGAGCCAAGAAGACGCCCGAGCTGATCCCGCTGTGCCATCCGCTGCCGGTGACCAAGGTGTCGGTCGACCTGGCCGTCGATGCCGACCTGCCCGGCGTCCGGATCGAGGCCACCGTCAAGACGACCGGCCAGACCGGCGTCGAAATGGAGGCCCTGACCGCCGTGTCGACCGCAGCCCTGACCGTCTATGACATGGTCAAGGCGGCCGACAAGTCCATGGAAATCGGGGGCATCCACGTGCGCCTGAAGGACGGTGGCAAATCCGGCCGGTACGAGGCCTCCTGACCATGCCCCCCTCCGGACTGATCCCCGTGGCCGAGGCGCTGGACAACCTCTTTGCGCTGGTCGATCCCGTCGATGTCGAATGGGTCCCGCTGGACAAGGCCGCGGGCCGCGTGCTGGCCGAACCGGTGGTGGCCCGGCGCGACCAGCCGCCGTTTCCGGCCTCGTCCATGGATGGTTATGCGCTGAAGGGCGTCGAGGCCATGCGCGACGCCCAGTTCCGGGTGATCGGCGAAAGTGCGGCCGGTCAGCGGTTTGACGGCCGTGTCGGCGCGGGCCAATGCGTGCGGATCTTCACCGGCGCGCCGGTGCCCGAGGGCGCCGATCACGTCATGATCCAGGAAGACGTGCACCGCGACGGGGCGCTGATTTCCCTGCTGGAGGACGCCGGCGACAAGTCCAACATCCGCCCCGCCGGCACCGATTTCCGCGCTGGCACCACGATTGACCCGCCACGCCGCCTTGGCCCGTCGGACGTGGCGTTGCTGGCCGCGATGAACATCGCCGAGGTGCCCGTACGCCGCAAACCCCGGATCGCGCTGATGTCCACCGGGGACGAGCTGGTCATGCCCGGAGACACCCCCGGCCCCGACCAGATCATCGTGTCGAACACCTTCGGGCTGAAGGCCATGCTGGAGGCCGCCGGCGCCTCGGTCCGCGTGCTGCCCATCGCGCGCGACACCAAGGCATCGCTGATCACCGCCTTTTCGCTGGCCGAAGGGGCGGACATGGTGGTCACGATCGGCGGCGCCTCGGTGGGCGATCACGACCTGGTCGCCGGCGTCACCGCGGACCTCGGCATGGACCGCAGCTTCTACAAGGTGGCGATGCGGCCCGGCAAACCTCTGATGGGCGGGCGCATCGGGTCGGCGGCCATGGTCGGCCTGCCCGGCAACCCGGTGTCGGCCCTGGTCTGCGGAGAGGTCTTCCTGCGCCCGATGCTCAACAAGATGCTGGGCCTGGGCGCCGTCCCCACCCCGCGCCGCGAGGCCGTCCTCAGCCAATCGTTGGAGCCAAACGGCCCGCGCGAGCATTACATGCGCGCGGTCGTTGGGCCCGATGGCATCCATGCATTCGACCGCCAGGACAGTTCGCTGCTGACGGTCCTGACCATTGCCAACGCCCTGCTGATCCGCCCGCCGCACGACCCCGCGCGCGAGATCGGCGACACCGTGCCCTACCTGCCCCTGTAATCCGCTTCGCGGCCCGGGTCACCCCGGCCGTGCACGGTTAAGCCCCTCTATGCTCGACCGTTTCCGGCCGGGTGCGGCGCTGTGCCCGGGGACAGCCCTGTTGACACAAAACAAGAACATGTCTAGAACATATGTAAACAGGTAATGCGCGAGGAGCGGCGGATGCTCACCAAGAAGCAATTGGATTTGTTGGATTTCATCAACAAGCGCGTGCAACGGGACGGTGTTCCGCCCAGTTTCGACGAAATGAAGGAAGCGCTTGATCTGCGGTCCAAATCCGGTATCCACCGGCTGATCACGGCGCTCGAGGAACGCGGCTTCATCCGCCGCCTGCCGCACCGGGCGCGGGCGCTGGAAATCCTGAAGCTGCCCGAAAGCCTGGGCGGCGCGCCGACGGGCGGGTTTCATCCGCGTGTCATCGACGGCGACCACGGCGAAAGCCACGTGGCGGCCAATGTCGAACCCGTGGCCTATGCCGGGGTGGAATTGCCCGTGATGGGCCAGATCGCCGCCGGTGTCCCGATCGAGGCGATCAGCCACGTGTCGCACCACACCACCGTGCCCAACACGATGCTGTCGCAAGGGGAACACTATGCCCTTGAGGTCAAAGGCGATTCGATGATCGGCGTGGGCATCAACGATGGCGACATCGTGGTGATCCGGGAAACCTCGACCGCCGATAACGGTGACATCGTCGTGGCGCTGGTCGAAGACCACGAAGCCACCCTGAAACGCTTCATGCGCAAGGGCAATGCCATCGCCCTCGAAGCGGCCAACCCCGCCTATGAAACCCGCGTTTTCCCCGAAGACCAGGTCAAGGTGCAGGGGCGGCTGGTCGGGCTGATCCGCTCTTACTGATCTCTAACTGATCCAGGCGGGCCATCCTGCGGGCGGGCCGGCCATCGCTGTTCCACAGCCGCTGGCCTGAACTTTCGCGCGCGGTGGTCACCTGCAATCCCTTCGGCCCGACCGACAGGGCGAGGCTGCCGGTGTGGTACAGCCTGCGGGCGTCGTAGACCTCGCACGGGGCGGTCAGCTTTTCGGTAGAAATCACGATGTCCCCCGGCGCGCAGGTGTCGAACTCGGCCGCCGCCCGCTTGCCCGGCACGTGCACCAGCGTGCCCCCCTCCAGCGCGATCCGGCGGATACGGCCCTCGGTGCCCGGCCAGCGCGCCGCCGCCTGCGGCTGTTCGGCCAGGTCGCCATCGTTTTCCAGCCAGATCCGGGCCACGAACCCAGCCCCGCGCGGCTTGCTCAGTGCCCGGCCCTCGGCCGTCATCACGCCGACCAGCGTGCCGGTATCAGCGACCAGCGCCGCCGGGCGCTCGGCCCCCGTCCAAAGCATCAGCGCGACAAGCGCAGGGACGGTGCCGGCCCACCGCAGACGTCCCTGCCACAGGATCAGCCACAAGAGCCCCAGGGCGAGCATCGGCAGCACGGCAGGGCCTGGGGCCATGACCGGGCGCCGGGCGCCCTCCCACGCAGAGACTTCCAGGGCCACGGCAAGGATCCAGTCCAGCCCCAAGCCCATGACCTGCAGGGGCAAACCCTCCAGCCCGAGTGGGGCCAGGCAGGCGGCCAGAACCGCTGCGGGCACGACCACGGTGCCCATCACCGGCACCGACACCAGGTTCGCGACCAGCCCATAGGGGGCCAGCGCGTTGAAATGCGCCGCGGCCACCGGCGCCGTGGCCAGCCCCGCCACGGCCGAGGACAGCACCAGGCTGCACACCGGGCGCAACCAGCCCGGCAACCAGCGGCTTTCCACGCCCCGAAGAGCACTGAAGACAGCGACAAGGCCGGTTGTCGCCGCAAAGGACATCTGGAAGCCCGGCGACAAAAGCGCCTCGGGGCGCAGGGCCAACACGATCAGCGCGGCGATGGCGACCGATCGCAAGGACAGGGCCCTCCGGTCGCACAAGGTGGCCACCAGGGCCACGGCAACCATGATGAAGGCGCGCTCGGTCGCAACGTTCCCCCCCGACAGCGCCAGGTAGACCGCCGCCGCGCACAAGGCCCCCACCGCTGCCAGCTTGCGGATCGGCCAGCGCAGGGCGAGCCAGGGCACCAGGGCCAGCCCCAGCCGCAACCCGCCAAAGACCACGCCCGCCAGCAGCCCCATGTGCAGCCCCGAAATCGCCAGCAGATGCGCCAGGTTCGACGCCCTGAGGGCGTCCAGCGAGGCCTGGCCAACGCCCGACCGGTCTCCGGTCGTGACGGCTGCCGCGAACCCGCCCGTCTCGCCCGGAAGATGCGCCTGGATGTGCCGAGAAATGGCCATGCGCAGGGCGAAGATGCGCATCGGCCAGCCTTCCGTGTCCGGGGCGGCCACGGGCAGGACAGGCACCCGGGTATAGCCCACCGCCCCGAGCCCCTGAAACCACGCGTGCCGCCGGAAATCGAACCCGCCCGGTTCGGCCGGCCCCTGCGGCGGCGACAGGTGCGCCGTGGTCATGACGCGTTGTCCGGGGATCAGCCGCGCCTCCGTTCCATGCAGGGAAATCCGGACCCGGTCGGGCACCTTGTAGGCCGCGACATCGCGCAGCCGCACCCGGTCCAGCGTCATCCGGGGCGCGTCCGAGGCCGAGCGATCCAGCGCCACGATCCGCCCCTCGACCGGGCCATAATAGCGGAAATCCAGCTTGGGTGCGGCGACCTGGTGCGCCCGCGCCCCAGCAAGACAGACCCCTGCGGCGACCATTGCCCCCGCCAGCACCAGCGGAGAGAACGCCCCGGGCCAGCGCCATGCCAGCGCCGCCAGACACAGGACGAGCCCGGCCAGGACCGCATAGACGATCAGGCCGGGCTCTATCCGCAGCCCGAAATAAAGCCCTATTCCGGCCGCGACGCAAACCGGCGACCAGGGAAACAAATGACCCTGCTGTCCCCAAAGGGCCGTTTCTACCCAGGCCAGTTCGCGCATCTTGCCCCTTCATTGCGGGGTCGCTAGACAGGCGCAAACAATAGCATCCGCTAGGTTAGCAAAAGGTAAACGCCTCCCCGTGACCGGCTCCGATACCTCCCCCGTCATCACCCGCTTCGCCCCGTCGCCCACCGGTTTCCTGCATATCGGCGGCGCGCGCACTGCCCTGTTCAACTGGCTGTATGCCCGCGGACGCGGCGGCAAGTTCCTGCTGCGCATCGAGGACACGGACCGCGAAAGGTCCACGCCCGAAGCCACCGCCGCGATCCTGCAAGGGCTGGAGTGGCTGGGCCTCGACCATGATGGCGAGGTCATCAGCCAGTTCGACGGGGCCGCCCGCCATGCCGAGGTCGCTCACCAGCTGCTGGCCGAGGGCAAGGCCTACAAGTGCTTTGCAACGCAGGAAGAGATCGCCGCCTTCCGCGAGGCCGCCCGGGCCGAGGGCAAATCCACGCTCTATCGCTCGCCCTGGCGCGACGCCGATCCCGCGACCCATCCCGACGCGCCCTTCGTGGTGCGCATCAAGGCGCCCCAGACTGGCGAGACCGTGATCCGCGACCAGGTCCAGGGAGACGTCACGATTCGCAATGACCAGCTGGACGACATGGTCCTGCTGCGCGCCGATGGCACGCCGGTCTACATGCTGGCCGTGGTGGTCGACGACCATGACATGGGCGTGACCCACGTGATCCGGGGCGACGATCACCTGAACAATGCCGCGCGCCAGATGATGATCTATGACGCCATGGGCTGGGACGTGCCGGTCTGGGCCCATATCCCCCTGATCCACGGGCCCGATGGCAAGAAACTGTCCAAGCGCCACGGCGCCCTGGGCGCCCAGGAATACCAGGCCATGGGCTACCCCGCGGCAGGCATGCGCAACTACCTGGCCCGCCTGGGCTGGAGCCACGGCGACGACGAGTTCTTTACCGACCAACAGGCCCAGGACTGGTTCGATTTCGACGGAATCGGGCGCAGCCCGGCCCGGTTCGACACCAAGAAGCTGGAAAACCTCTGCGGCCAGCACATCGCCGTGTCCGAGGATGCCGCGCTGCGGCACGAAATAGAGGCATATCTGACTGCCGCCGACCAGCCCGCGCTGCCCCAGGCCAAGGCAGACGCCCTGGAAGCCGCGATGTTTTGCCTCAAGGATCGCGCGAAGACTTTTCCTGATCTTCTTGAAAAAGCACACTTCGCATTAACCTATCGGCCCATAGAACCCGAACCGAAAGCCGCAAAGAACCTGGATGCTGTATCCCGTGGTATACTAAGCGATTTGACGCCGCAGTTGCAAAATGCTAGCTGGTCCCGTGACACGCTTGAGGGCACGCTAAACGCCTTTGCCGAAGCGCACGGGATGAAGTTCGGCAAGCTGGCCGGACCGCTTCGGGCCGCGCTCGCCGGACGGGCCGCGACGCCTTCGGTGTTCGACATGATGGTGGTTCTGGGACGTGAGGAAACGATCGCCCGGCTCACCGATGCGGCGGCTTAAGCCCCGCCCCTTGCCATTCGGGCCTGCGCCGCGCTGCGCGGGCCTTGTTTCAAGCGGGACCATTCCGGGCCCCGCCCCTGTAAGGAGGGAGTCCCCATGACAGAACCCAGCAAGACAGCGACGCTGACTCTCGGCGACAAGAGCATTGACCTGCCCGTTCATTCGCCTTCGGCCGGGCCCGACGTGGTCGACATCCGCAAGCTTTATGGTGGCGCTGGCGTCTTCACCTATGACCCCGGGTTCACCTCGACGGCATCGTGCCGCAGCACCATCACCTTCATCGATGGCGACAAGGGCGAGCTTCTGCACCGCGGGTATCCGATCGACCAGCTGGCGTCCAAGTCGCATTACCTCGAAGTCTGCTACCTGCTGCTTTACGGAGAGCTCCCGACCGCGACACAGCTGGAAGATTTCGAAAGCCGCGTGACCAACCACACGATGCTGCACGAACAGATG
>PAQV01000088.1 GCA_002709405.1 Paracoccaceae bacterium | reverse complement strand
CTTGCCCTTGACGACAGTGCCCTCATCGGGCGTGTCCATTTCGAAGCTTTCGTTCAGGAGGGCTTCGAATTCCTCCATGGATGCGCTTTGAGCCATACGGGTCTCGGTTTCCTTATAAGCGTTATACTGGCCGAGCGGTTGTCTCCGCCGGTCTATGGGTTGGGCAAAGATGCGCAAAACAAAGAGGGCCGGATTGTCCGACCCTGCTCGCCTCTCGTCTTGCGGTGTTTCACCTTCTGGGCGCGCGTCCTAAGGCCTTTGGGCGCGAAAGGCAAGGGTTTTGACGCCGTCGGCGTAGGATGGGTGATATCACCCATCTTACGTTCACCCGCCTGTGACCCCGGGGTCGCGCGGATCGGGCCATGTGCCTGACGGCCAGGGGGAAAGCACAATACCTCTTGAAAATGAATCAATTCGCGAACAATTATTCCCTATTAGACGGCCAATTTTACGAAATTTTCTTAGCTCTTGCCCCAAAGGGATTTCCATGCCCATTCCATCAAGACCCGCTTTTCACAGCACAGAACCCGGCCCGCATCCCGCCTCCCGTCCCGCCTCTCCGCAAGGTGGTCCCATGGGGTCCGGCCATACGTCAGTCTATTGCGGACGCGAGGTGTAAACCAATGAACGTGCCCTATGCCCGGTTCTCGGCCGACAGCCTCACCCTGCCCTCCTGGGACGCCCCGCGGATCGACGAGGCGATGATCACCCCTGGCCCCGACCGGGACGAGGTCACGCTCATCCTGACCGGCACCCTGACCTCGGACAGCGCCTTTCGCCATGAATTCCGCCTGCTGCCGGCAACAGGTCCCGCCCGGCCGGAGTACGCCCTCTTCCATTTCGAATGGAACCGGGCCGATGCCATCTTCATGGTCACCCGGCCCTACCGTTTCCAGACCCGGATCCCGACCGCGGTTGCCCGCAAGGGCGTGCGCATCGTCGGGGCCAACCGGACCTTCACGCTGGACTTCCCCGCGGCAGACACCGGGCAGAAATCCTAACAGATTGTAAATTCGCCTCTGTAACCCGTTGATTTCACTGATCCCAAAGGGTGTCCCACGCGTGGGACACCCAAGGACCCGTCAGCAATAGCGTTCCGGCCCGTTCCACTGCGCATCCGAATACCGGTCGCCCCAGGCCCAGCCCACCGGCAGAACCTCTTCGATGCGGGCCAGGTCGCCCTCGGACAGGGACAGCTCGGCCCCCGAAACGCATTCCCGGAAGTGCTGGACCGACCGCGATCCCGGGATCGGGATCACGTGGTCGCCCCGGGTCAGCAGCCAGGCATTGGCCAGCGCCGCGGCCGAGCTGCCCATCTCGGCGGCCAGCGCCCGGAAGGCCTCGGTCAGGCGCATGTTCTCGGCCAGGTTGGGCGCCATGAAGCGCGGGTTCGAGGCCAGGAACGGCAGGTCCGCCACCCGCTCGGCCGGGATCGGATTGTCGGTCAGCAGCGACCGGCCCACCGGCGAAAAGGCCACCAGCGCCACGCCCAGTTCCGCGCAGGCCTGCACCAGGCCGAGGTCCGGAAAGCGGGTCGACAGGGAATATTCCGATTGCACGGCGGCCACCGGGAACTCTTTCATCGCCCGCCGCAATGTCGAGGGCGCGATTTCCGACAGGCCGATGGCCTTCGTCTTGCCCTTCTCGACCAGCCGGCCCAGGTTCGCCGCCGTTTCCTCGGGCGTGAACCGCGGATCGCGCCGGTGGGCATAGAACAGGTCGACACAGTCCACGCCCAGCCGCTCCAGCGACTTGTCCAGCTCGGCCTCCAGGTGCTCGGCCGAATTGTCGAAGGCCCGGTTGCCCTCGGCATCGGTGGTGATCGTGGCCTTGGTGGCGATGACAAGGTCGTCCCGCGCGCCCGGATTGGCCTTCAGGTAGGACCCGATGGCCTTTTCCGACTTGCCCATGCCATAGACATTCGCCGTATCCAGGTGGGTCACGCCCCAGTCGCGGCAGGCATCCAGGATCGCGTGGCTCTCCGCCTCGTTCGTCGGTCCGTACATGTCCGAGAACGACATCGCCCCATAGCCGATCGCCCCGACCTCCGGCCCGTTCGCCCCGAGTTTTCGCTGTTCCATGGCCACCCCTTCACGTTTGGTGCAGCCGGGCCTCCACCGTCCGGGTGGCCGCCGCGACCGCGTCTTCGATGCTCATTTCCGTGGTGTCGAGTCGCAGCGCCCCCTCGGCCTCGCGCAGGGGCGAGTCGGAGCGGGACGTGTCGCGCTCGTCCCGGGCCTCGATATCAGCCAGCACGTCCCGGTACGAGAGATCCTCGCCCTGTTCGACCAGATCCTTGTGCCGCCGCGTGGCCCGTGCCTCGGCAGAGGCAGTCACGAAGATCTTGGCCTCGGCCTGTGGACAGATCACCGTCCCGATGTCGCGCCCGTCCAGCACCGCGCCCCCCGCCCGGCGGGCAAAGGCGCGCTGGAAGTCGCGCAGGGCGGTGCGCACAGAGGGCATGGCGGCGACCTTGCTGGCGGCCTGGCCGGCCTCGGCCGTGCGCAGGGCGGGGTCATCCAGCACCTGGGCGGTCAGGGTCTCGGCCGCGCGGACCGGGTCCATCCCCTCGCGCATCCGCGCGCCCACGGCCCGGTAGAGTAGCCCGGTATCCAGGTAGGCAAAGCCGAAATGCGCCGCCACGGCCCGCCCGATCGTCCCCTTGCCAGAGGCCGCCGGGCCGTCGAGGGCCACGGTGAAGGGCCGCGTGGTCATGCCGCGACGTCTTCGGTCCGGCGCAGGTCCGCGCCCAGCCCGCCCATCAGGGGCTCGAAGATCGGGAAGGACGTGGCGATCGGCCCGCCGTCATCCACCGACACGGGCTGCTCCGAGGCCATGCCCAGGATCAGGAACGACATGGCGATCCGGTGGTCCAGGTGGCTGGCGCAGGTCACGCCGCCTTTCACCCCGCCCGCGCTGCCCCGCTTGGGCGAGCCGGTGACGATCCACCAGTCGGGGCCGTCCTGCACGGGCACGCCGGCCGCGCGCAGGCCCGTGGCCATCGCGTCGATCCGGTCGCTTTCCTTCACCCGCAGCTCCTTGACGCCCTTCATCACCGTGTCGCCCTCGGCAAAGGCCGCGACCACCGACAGGATCGGGTATTCGTCGATCATCGAGGCCGCGCGCTCTGGCGGGACCTCGATCCCCTTCATGTCGGGCGAGTATTTCGCGCGCAGGTCGGCAACCGGTTCGCCCCCCTCCTCGCGCATGTTCTCAAAGGTCAGGTCCGCGCCCATGTCCTGCAGCGTATAGAACAGCCCCGCCCGGGTCGGGTTCAGCCCGATCCCCGGCACCAGCACGTCCGAGCCCGGCACGATCAGCGCCGCGCAGACCGGGAAGGCGGCAGAGGACGGATCGCGCGGCACGGCGATCACCTGGGGTTTCAGTTCCGGCTGGCCGGTCAGGGTGATGACCCGGCCCTCGTCGGTCTCTTCGGTGGTGATCTCGGCCCCGAAGCCTTCGAGCATCCGTTCGGTGTGGTCGCGCGTGGCTTCCTTTTCGATCACGACGGTCTGGCCGGGAGCATTCAGCCCGGCCAGCAGGACCGCCGATTTCACCTGGGCCGAGGGCACCGGGGTCGTATAGCGCACCGGCACCGGATCGGCCGCGCCCACGAGGGTCAGGGGCAGACGCCCGCCCGACCGGCCATGGGCCACCGCCCCGAACAGGGCCAGCGGATCGGTGATGCGCGCCATTGGCCGCTTGTTCAGCGAGGCATCGCCGGTGAAGGTCGCGGCAATGGGCGAGGTCGCCATGGTGCCCATGATCAGCCGCACGCCGGTGCCCGAGTTGCCACAGTCGATGACCTGGTCGGGCTCGGCAAATCCGCCGACGCCGACCCCGCTGACAGTCCAGCTGCCGCCGCCGTGCTGGGTGACGGTCGCGCCAAAGGCGCGCATGGCCTTGGCGGTGTCCAGCACGTCCTGGCCTTCCAGCAGGCCGGTGATCTTCGTTTCCCCCACGCTCATCGCGCCCAGGATCAGGGCCCGGTGCGAAATCGACTTGTCTCCGGGCACGTCGGCGGTGCCGTTCAGCGGGCCGCAGGGGTGCGAGGTCATCGGGATGGTGGGGCCATGTGCGGACATGCGAAGATCCTTGTTCGGTGCTGTCTGGCGCGGTCTGACGTTCCGGCCCGCGTTTAACGTGAACGCCGGGTAAGCGTCCAGCCGGAATGGTCCTGTCAGCCCTTGCGGCGGAAGGTCAGGTAATGGGGCACCCGGCCTTCGCGCAGGGCCTTCTGTTCGTAACGGGTCGAGATCCAGTCGTCCCAGGGTTCGCGCCAGTCCGAGGGCCGCTCGGCCAGCCAGTCGAACCCGGCTCGCGGCACTTCTTCGAGCGTCTGGCGGACATAATCGGGAATGTCGGTGGCCACCCGGAAGATCGCGCCGGGTTTCATCACCCGGGCCAGCGGATCCAGGTGTTCGGGCGTGACGAACCGGCGCCGGTGGTGGCGCTTCTTGGGCCAGGGATCGGGATAGAGCAGGAACGCGCGCGCAATCGAGCGCTCGGGCAGCACGTCCATCAGGTCGCGCGCATCGCCGGGATGCACGGCCAGGTTATCGACCCCGGCCTTGCGGATCTTGCCCAGCAACATGGCCACGCCGTTGATGTAGGGTTCCGCCCCGATGATCCCCACGTCGGGGTTGGAGGCCGCCTGGTGCACCAGGTGCTCGCCGCCGCCAAAGCCGACCTCCAGCCAGGTGGGCCGGCCCGCGAACAGCCCATCGAGGTCCAGGGGCGTGCGGTCGGGATTGGATTCCCAGTCGACACGGCCGGGCGACAGGGCGCTCAGGTCTTCATCAAGGTAGGTCTTCTGGCTTTGCTTCAGGGACTTTCCCTTCAGGCGGCCATAGAAATTGCGATGGGGGCGGGACTGGGTCATGGCGGGGCCTTTATCGCGGGCGAGGTCCGGGGGCAACGGCCCAGAGCCCAGGCCATGCCGCGAACGGGCCGGGACAAATTGCAGCGAATGGGGTTTTATGGCGCGAATCCAAGCGGAGCCTGCCCATGATCCTGGCCATTGTCCTTCCCCTGCTGACGCTCAGCGTCCTGGCCGCCTCGCTTTGGGCCGCGTGGAAGGCGGTGCGCACGGCGCGGACGCCGCAGGGGGCGATGGGCTGGGTCGTGTTCCTGCTGACGGCCCCCTACATCGCCCTGATCGCCTACCTGTTCCTGGGCCATCACCGCTATCGCCACTACCTGGTGTCGCGGCGCGAAAGCGGCCGGGTGATGGAAGCGGCCAACGATTTCTCGGTCCGGTTCGCGCCGGGCCACCAGCCCGGCGGCATCAACCCGCGGCCCTTCGAAAAGCTGGCCGCCCTGGGCGCCACGCGGGGCAACGACATGGAATTGCTGGTGGACGGGGACGCCACATTCGAGGCCCTGTTCGCCGCGATCGACGGGGCGCAGCACTATATCCTGGCCCAGTTCTACATCATCCACGACGACCGGATCGGCCAGGCCTTTGCCGAGCGCCTGATCGCCGCGGCCGACCGGGGCGTCTCGGTACGGCTGCTGTACGACCCGGTGGGCTCGCACGCGCTGCCGGTGGCCTACCTGCAACGGCTGCGCGATGCCGGGATCCGGGTGCCGCACAAGAACCGGCTGTCCAAGCGCAGCGGGCGCCTGCAGATCAACTACCGCAATCACCGCAAGACGCTGATCGTCGATGGCATCCACGGGTTCACCGGCGGGCTGAACGTGGGCGACGAATACCTGGGCCGCGACCCGAAGTTCGGCCATTGGCGCGATACCTTCATCCGCCTGTCCGGGCCGATGGTGTCGGAATTGCAGCTGGTCTTTGCCGAAGACTGGCACTGGGGCACGGGCGAGACCCTGATTTCCCCCCTGCACTGGGAACCGGCCCCGGCGGCGGCGGACATGACCGGGCTGATCCTGCCCGCGGGCCCGGCCGACGAGATGGAAACCGGCACCCTGTTCTTCGTGTCGGCCATCGTCGCGGCGAAGGACCGGCTGTGGGTGGCCTCGCCCTATTTCGTGCCCGATACGGATGTGCTGAGCGCGCTGAAACAGGCCGCCCTGCGCGGTGTCGACGTGCGCATCCTTGTGCCGGACATGATTGATCATACGTTACCCTGGCTGGCCGCTTATGCCGTCTTCGACGAATGCAGGGCGGCCGGAGTGAACTTCTGGCGTTACAAGGAAGGGTTCCTGCACGAAAAAGTCGTGCTGGTCGATGACCGCATGGCTGCCGTGGGGTCGATGAACATGGATAACCGTTCGTTCCGGCTGAATTTCGAAACCATGGCCGTTCTGTTCGACGGCCGGGCCGCCAGGGCCGTCGAAACCATGCTGCTGGCCGATTTCGCCAAGGCCGAGCAGCTGGACAAGGCCCTGCATGAACAGCCGTTCAAGATCCGCGTAGGCGCACCCATCGCCCGCCTCTTCGGGCCGCTGCTGTAAGACCCATGAAGATTGCCAGCTACAATATCCGCAAGGCGCGGGGCATGGACCAGAAACGCTCGCCCGGGCGGATCCTGGACGTGGTGTCGCGGCTGAATGCCGACGTGGTCGTGCTGCAAGAGGCCGACCTGCGCCTTGGCCCCCGGCCCACGGCCCTGCCCCGCGACCTGATCGAACGCGAGACCGATTTCCACGTGGTACCCCTGGCCGAAAACGACGTCAGCCTGGGTTGGCACGGCAATGCCATGCTGGTGCGCAAGGGCTACGAGCTGGGCCAGATCGACCGCTACGACCTGCCCGGGCTTGAACCCCGTGGGGCGGTGTCGGCCCTGGTGACGGGGGGCGAAAAAGAGTTGCGGGTGGTGGGGGTGCACCTTGGGTTGCTGCGGCCCTCGCGCCGGCTGCAGCTGGAGATGATCCGCAACGTGCTGGATGACGACCACACTCACCGCACCGTCATCGCCGGAGATTTCAACGAATGGTCGGCCCGCCATGCCCATGGCCCGCTGGAGCCCGACTTTCACATGGTCCCGGAGCAACGCAGTTTTCCGGCCGCGTATCCCGTCGCGGCGCTGGACCGGATCGCCCATGGCCCGGGGCTGGAACTGGTGGGGTCGGGAATAGAAAACGGCCCGGCAAGCCGGGCCGCGTCGGATCACCTGCCGATCTGGGCAGAGTTCGCCATGCGGTCGCGGCAGGGCTGACCCTGCCGCGCAGGCCGGTCAGACAGCCTTCTTGAAGGCCTCGACCAGGTCGGTCTTTTCCCACGAGAACCCGCCGTCTGCTTCCGGATCGCGCCCGAAATGGCCATAGGCCGAGGTGCGGGCATAGATCGGCTTGTTCAGGTCCAGGTGGGTGCGGATGCCGCGCGGGGTCAGGTCCATGACCTTGGCCGCAGCCTTTTCGATGACCTCGTCAGGCACCTGGCCGGTGCCGTAGGTGTCGACGTAGACCGACAGCGGCTTGGCCACGCCGATGGCGTAGGACAGCTGCAGCGTCGCCTTGTCGGCCAGGCCCGCGGCCACGATGTTCTTGGCCAGGTAGCGCGCGGCATAGGCGGCCGAGCGGTCCACCTTGGTCGGATCCTTGCCCGAGAACGCGCCGCCGCCGTGCGGGGCCGCGCCACCATAGGTGTCGACGATGATCTTGCGGCCTGTAAGCCCTGCGTCGCCGTCCGGCCCGCCGATCACGAAGGTGCCCGTCGGGTTGACCCACCATTCGGTGTCTTCGGAAATCCAGCCTTCGGGCAGGACTTCGCGGATGTAGGGTTCGACAATCGCGCGGATGTCGTCGCTGGACTGGTCCTCGCTTTCGTGCTGGGTCGACAGCACGATCGACGACACGCCCACCGGCTTGCCGTCTTCGTAGACAACCGACAGCTGGCTTTTGGCATCGGGGCGAAGGGTCGGTTCGGCCCCGGATTTGCGGGCCTCGGCCAGACGGCGCAGGATCTTGTGCGAGTACTGGATCGGGGCCGGCATCAGTTCCGGCGTCTCGTTGGTGGCAAAGCCGAACATGATGCCCTGGTCGCCGGCGCCGTCCTTGTCGACGCCCTGGGCGATATGGGCCGATTGTTCATGCAGGAAGTTCAGCACGTGGCAGGTGTTCCAGTGGAAGTGCTCCTGCTCGTAGCCGATGTCCTTGATGCAATCGCGGGCGATCTGGCTGATCCGGCCCATGTAGTTCTTCAGCTGCTCCTGGTCGGACAGGCCGACCTCGCCACCGATAACCACCATGCCCGACGTGGCAAAGGTTTCGCAGGCGACGCGCGCATTGGCCTCTTCCGTCAGGAAGGCATCGAGGATGGCGTCGGAAATCCGGTCGCAAACCTTGTCCGGGTGTCCCTCGGAGACGGATTCCGAGGTGAAAGTGTAGTTCGTGCGGGTCATGAGAGGTGCTCCATTGGAATACTGTCCGTCACGCCAGGAAGCCGTTGTGACGGTGCCTGTCTGGCGTAGGCCGGAGCGGTAGCCGGGTCAATCGGATTCTCGCCCTTGCTTTACAAGCGGTATAGAAAGGCCGGCCCCCAGCAGCAAAAGGGTCACAATCAGCCAGGGTCGGTCCCCGGTGCGGGCATAGGGCGTGGGCGGCAGCGGCGCCGGCAAGTCGGCCTGGACATAGCCCGCCTGGCCCAGGGGCAGGCTGTCGACGATGGTGCCGTGGGGGTCGATGATGGCCGAGATGCCGGTATTGGCCGCGCGCACCATCGGCAGGCCCTGTTCGACCGCGCGCATACGGGCCTGGGCGAGGTGCTGGTAGGGGCCGACGCGCTGGCCGAACCAGGCGTCGTTGGTGACCTGCAGCAGGAAATCGGCCCGGTCCGGGGCGGCGTTCACGTCCTGGGGAAAGACGGCCTCGTAGCAGATCAACGGCAGGGCGCGGCCAAGGGGGCCGAAATCCATCAGGGCGGGGCCCGGACCGGCGCTGTAGCCATCCCCGTCCTCGGCGGCCAGGCCCTTGATGCCCACACGCTTGGCCAGGTTGCCCAGGGGAATGTACTCGCCAAAGGGCACCAGGTGGTGCTTGTCGTAAACCTGGCCGGCCACGCCGTCGCCATCGAGCCGGGCCAGCGCGTTGTAGAGCCGCCCGTCGTAGCGGCGGATCCCCAGAGCGACCTGGGCGCCTCCGGCCGCCTGGGTGATGGCCTGGAACCAGGGATCGGCGCGTTCGTAGACCGGGGCGATGGCGCTTTCCGGCCAGACCACAAGATCGGGGCGCGGGCCCTCGGCCGTCAGCTCCAGCTGGCGATTGAAGAAGACGGGCACCCATTCGGGATCCCACTTGCGCTGCTGGTCGGCATTGGGCTGGATCACGCGGACGGTGTGGCCGGTGCCCTCGACCGGGGCTTTCCCCTGCCCGGCCAGTAGGGTCAGCCCGCCCATGGCCAGTGCGGGGACGGCCAGCAGCAGCCAGGGGCCTGCGCGCCCGCCCAAGGCCAGAAGGCCGATGCAGATACAGGCCCCGGTGGCCAGCAGGCCAAGCCCCTGCGGGCCCAGCCAGGCCAGAAGCGGCAGCATCGGGCTGTCGATCAGCGCCTGGGCCGGGGCGGCCCAGGGGAACCCGGTCAGCAGGTAGGCCCGGCCGAATTCGGCCAGGGCCAGGCAGGGCACCAGCAGCAGGCCCCGGTGCAGCCAGTCCCGCCCGGCGCGATGCGCCGCCCAGAAGGCCGCGGCCCAGAACAGGGCCAGCCCGCCGGACAGGAAGACAAGGGCAAAGGGGGCCATCCAGCCATGCCGCCGGATGTCGACGAGGAAGGGCTCGACGATCCACATCAGGCCATGGGCGAAGTACCCGGCAGCAAAGGCCCAGCCCAGGGCCGCGGCCTGTCCGGGGCGGCGGGCCAGGGCCATCAGCCCGGGCAACAGGATCCACCCGGCCAGGGCCAGGGGCCATATGCCATAGGGCGCCAACCCCAGCGCCGTGACGGCCCCCGCGATGGCGGCAACCGCCATGCCGGCCCAGAGAGGCCAGCGCGCCAGGGGCAGCCGGCGGGACATAATCAGTCGGGATTTTCCGGCAGGCGCACCCGCAGGCGCTTGATCCGGCGCGGATCGGCATCGACGACCTCGAACTCGGCCCCGTCGGGATGTTCCACCACCTCGCCGCGCGCCGGGACGCGCCCCGAGATCATGAAGACCAGCCCGCCCAGGGTGTCGATCTCTTCCTCGTCGACCTCTTCGCTTTCGGTCAGGGAACGGCCGATCTCTTCCTCGAACTCTTCCAGCGGGGTCTTGGCCAGGGCCAGGTAGACCCCCGGCTTTTCCATCACCCAGGTCCGGTCCTCGTCGGTGTCGTGCTCGTCCTCGATCTCGCCCACGACCTGTTCGACGAGGTCCTCGATCGTGACGAGGCCATCGACCCCACCGTATTCGTCGATCACCAGCGCCATGTGGCGCCGTTCGGACTGCATCTTGGTCAGCAGCACGCCAATCGGCATCGACGGGGGCACGAACAGCAGGTCGCGCAGCATCGAGGCCAGGTCAAACGGCGTGTTGTTGCCGTTGAACCCGTGCATCAGCGCGAAATCCTTGAGGTGGATGAAGCCCAGCGGCGTGTCCAGCGTGTTCTCGTAGACCGGGATCCGGGTCATGCCGCTTTCGCGGAAGACATGCACCAGTTCGTCGGCGGTCACGGTGTTGGGCACGGCCACGATGTCGGCGGACGGGATGGCCACGTCCTCGACCCGCATCCGGCGCAGGTTGATCATGCCGTGCCGAGATGGTTCGGGAGCGGACTCTTCGTCCTCGTCCCGGCCATTGGCCGCTGGTCCCGGGCTTAGCGCGC
Organism: Paracoccaceae bacterium; assembly: GCA_002709405.1. Lineage (GTDB taxonomy): Bacteria > Pseudomonadota > Alphaproteobacteria > Rhodobacterales > Rhodobacteraceae > Marinibacterium. The sequence continues at coordinate 10,366 of PAQV01000088.1, read as the reverse complement.
CCACGATCCGGCCGAATAACCCACCCTGGCCGGAATTTTCCTCGTCATCCTCTTGCGCGCAATGCGCCGCGCCAGACGATCCTTCTATGTCGCCCATCTGTCCTATCTCTAACCAGGCCGCCCGGGCCCATCCGCGACGATATATGGATTTTCCAGACCCAGTCCAGCCAGTATCTCGGCTTCGAGCCCTTCCATCATCGTCGCATCCGCATCTTCGACGTGATCGTACCCCAGAAGATGCAGCAATCCGTGCACGACAAGGTGCGTCACATGGTCCGCCATCGGTTTGTCCGCGGCCTGCGCTTCGCGCGCACAGGTGTCCCACGAAATGGCAATATCGCCCAGGGCCAGCTCTCCGGTCGGGTCGGGTTCGGGCGGCAGCGGATCCCCGCCGGGCGTGTCCGGCGACAGATCCTCGGCCGGCCAGCTGAGCACGTTCGTGGGCGTGGGCTTGTCGCGGAATTCGCCGTTCAGCACGGTGATGCGGGCATCGTCGCAGGCCAGCAGGGAAATCTCGGCCTCGTCGGCATCCAGGCCCATGTGCGCCAGCACGGCCCCCGCCGCACGGTCGGCCAGGGCGTCCAGCCCGACTGTCAGCCAGCGGTCGTCCTCGATGATGGTCTCGACGGGCATGGTTACAGCTTCACGCTCAGACCCAGGTCGTTGACCTCGCGGGTCAGGAACCCCGACGCCGGGTCGGACACATGATCCATGTAAGGCCGGGTCGAGGCCAGACTGATGTTGTCGGCGGCCACCATGGCGCCGGGCCGCAGTTTCGGCTTCAACAAGTCGAGCACCGGCAGGTACATGCTTTTCCAGCCATCCAGCAGCACCATGTCGACGGAGCCCTCCACCGTCTGCAGGGTGTCGCGCGCATCGCCTTCCAGCAGGGTCACGCAATCCGTCACCCCGGCCCGGTCCAGGCTGGCCCGAAGGGCCGCGCACTTGTCGGGGTGGATCTCGGTCGTGGAAAGGTGACCGCCGGTCGCCCGCAAGGCAGCGGCCAGGTAAAGCGTCGACAGGCCGAAGGACGCACCGAATTCCACCACCACCCGCGCCTGCATGCCGCGGGCCAGCATGTAGAGGAACTCTCCCTCGGCCGGCGACACGGCCAGGTATTCGGACCCCAGCCGCACGATGTCGTCGGTATTCTCGTCCGCCTTGAACCCGCCCCGCGCCGCGCGCGCGGCGTCAGAGGCGGCGGACGCCTCGTGCAGCCGCGCCAGTTCTGCGGCAATGGCGGGATCCTCCGGCAACCACATGGATCACACCGCCTCGTCGGCCTCGTAGGCTTCGATAATCGCCGCGACCAGCGGGTGGCGCACGACGTCCTTGGCGGTGAAGTAGTTGAACGAGATCTTGGGGATCGCCTTCAGCAGCCGTTCCGCATCGGCCAGCCCCGAGGGCACCCCGCGCGGCAGGTCGACCTGCGACCGGTCGCCGGTGATCACCATGCGCGAGCCCTCGCCCAGGCGGGTCAGGAACATCTTCATCTGCATCGCCGTGGCGTTCTGCGCTTCGTCCAGAACCACGAAGGCATTGGCCAGGGTCCGGCCACGCATGAAGGCCAGGGGCGCGATTTCGATCTGCTTTTCCTCGCGCAGCTTCTGCACCTGCTTGCCCGGCAGGAAATCGTTCAGCGCGTCGTAAAGCGGCTGCATGTAGGGGTCGACCTTTTCCTCCTGCGTGCCCGGCAGGAAGCCCAGGCGCTCGCCTGCCTCGACGGCCGGGCGGCACAGGATGATCTTGTCGACATGGCCCTGGATGAACATGTTCACGCCCACCGCCACGGCCAGGTAGGTCTTGCCCGTGCCGGCCGGGCCGATGCCGAAGGCCAACTCGTTTTCATAGAGCGACTGGACATAGGCCTTCTGGGCGTCGGTGCGTGGCTCGACCAGCTTCTTGCGCGTCTTGATCTCGATCGTGCCGCGCTGGAACATTTCCAGCTGGTCGCCGGGCGTGTCGTCTTCCTCGACCGTGTTCATGCGCACTTCGCGGTCGATGTCGCCCGCTTCGACGGGTTTTCCGGCCTCAAGGCGTTCGTACAGGGCCTGCAGCACATGGGCCGCGCGTTCCATCGCGCCGTCTTCGCCATGGATGGCCAGCGCGTTGCCCACGCGGATGATCTGGACGGATAGCTTCTGTTCGATATCCGCCAGGTTGCGGTCGAACTCTCCGCACAGGTCGATGAGCAGACGATTGTCAGGGAAATCCAGACGCACCTCGCGCGGTGCGCTTTCGGAGGGGGGCGGTGTCAGGGCGCCTATGGCCAAGCCGGTCTCCTTGTCAGGCATGTCGTTCGACCGTGCCAAGAACCGAACGACCGTGCAAGCGCAGCGTGACGAAAATTCACGCCATTGCAACAAAACGGCCGCCTGATGAGGCGGCCGTGTCGGTCTTGTGGGTCAGGCGGGGTTACAGCAGGTCGGGGATGCCGGTGCCCGACTTGAACTCGCCGGTGGCCGTGGTCGGCGGGGCCACGCCCGAGCAGACCGGCTTGCCGTACTTGTCCAGGCGCTGGGACAGGTAGCCTTCGAAGCCGTCGTCGATGATCCAGTGGTCGCAGCCCACGGGGTCAACCCAGATACCGGCCTTCAGGGTCGACAGGTCCTTGCGGTCGATGAACCCGTCGCGGCCCTTGTCTTCGCCGACGCAGGCGCTGAGGCTGCCCGCAACCAGGGCCAGACCGATGAGTGTTCTGATGGTCATGGTCCGTCCCCTTACTGGATGCAGATGATTTCGACGCGGCGGTTCTTGGACATGCCGTCGTAGGTGTTGTTCGGGGCGACCGGCATCCGTTCGCCATAGCCGCGCACGTCGGCGATGCGCGCGCCGCTGGCCGCCGCGACCTTGGCCACGGCGTTGGCCCGGCGTTGGGACAGGGCAAGATTGTACTCGTCCGAGGCCCGGGCATCGGTATGGCCGATGATGATGAACGAGGTGGCCGACGAGCCATTGAAGAACTGGGCCAGGCGCTGCTGGCCGGCCGAGCTGATGTAGGAACTGTCAGTCGAGAAGAACTGGTCGGTGTTCAGCACGCCGCACAGGTTGCCCCTGCGGCAGACCGGGATGCCTTGGCGGTTGACGTGGGGGGTCATGTAGCCCTCGGCCCCGTCATCCATCACCCAGTGCTCGCACCCGTCCGGGTCGACCCAGATGGTCGGTATGTAGCGCTCGCCCTTGACCGCGCTCTGGGCCGAGGCCTGGCCGGCTGTCATCACCAACTGGGCGGCCGCCGCCGCCACGAGGGCACAAAGCAAGGCCACCGCCCGTCCCCGGATTCCGATCCGTTCTTTCACCGCTGTCATCCTTCGTCCGTTCCTCTCCCCGCCGCCTTGTGTCGGCGGTTTTTCGCGGGTTCTTGGTTAACGTTAGGAAAGTCCCGGTATTTTGTGAAGGGAAATACGACCTCGACCGTTGCCGGGCTGGAAACAAGCCGGAACGGTGCGGCCGAAGAGGCCTTCGGCATCTTGCGCATGCGTCGGGCCGCGCATGGGCGGCTTGGAGACGTCCGGGCTGGAACTGACTCGGGTGTGACAGTCGGCCCGCCTGGATCGTTGCGCAGGCCCATACAATGTCTCAATTGAGGCAGAATTGTGGCCGCCAAGATCCATGATCCTGCCACATTCCTTAATGGAACTTGGCAAGGCGCGGTTTTCTTAACAGACAGACATCATGTCCCGCGACGGCCCGGAGTCACTCCTCCGCCATGGCCGTCTTTTCACAGGAACCACCTATGTCCCATATTCTTCGGGCCGGGCTTGGCCTTTCCATGGCCGCACTGATTCCCCTCTCGGCCGCCGCACTCGACTATCCGTCGCCGCTTGATTCCAACGCGAACTACATCACCATTTCCTGCTTCCGCGGCCCTTTGCCCGTGGTGGTCTGGGACCGCCCCAACGCCGTTTTCGTCGATGACCTGGTGCAATACGGCTATGCCTACCCGCAGGCCTATTCCATCGCCGAGACCGTCTGCCGCGATGAATATGCCGTGGGCAACAAGGGCTACATGACCCAGCGCCTTTACGAGCTGATGAACGAAACGCCGCCCGTTCGCTGATCCGGCGCAACTGGGCTGCGCGCCGTTGGCGTGACCCGGCCGAGGCCGGGTCCGCCGCGTTCAGATCACCTCGCCCGCCAGCGAGTTCGGCCCCGAGCCGGTGATCCGCACCCGGGCAAGATCGCCCACGCCAACCGCATCCGAGGTCACGTGCACCGCGTGCAGGTGGTCCGACTTGCCGACCATCTGGCCGGGCTTGCGGCCGGGCTTTTCGAACAGCACACCAACCTCGCGGCCGACCATGGCGTCCTGCGCCGCCCGCTGCTGGCGGGTGATCAGGGCCTGAAGCCGCTGCAACCGGTCATCGGCCTCGGCCGGGTCGATCTGGCCGCGCTCGGCCGCCGGGGTGCCGGGGCGGGTCGAGTACTTGAACGAAAAGGCCGAGCCATAGCGGACCTCTTCGATCAGGGCCAAGGTTTCCTGGAAATGGGCCTCGGTCTCTTCGGGGAAGCCGACGATGAAATCACCCGACAGCAGGATGTCGGGCCGGGCCGCGCGGATGCGCTCGATCAGGCGGATGTAGCTTTCGGCCGTGTGGCTGCGGTTCATCCGTTTCAGGATGAAGTCGCTGCCTGATTGCACCGGCAAATGCAGATAAGGCATCAGCTTTTCGCAATCTCCATGGGCGGCGATCAGGTCGTCTTCCATGTCGTTGGGGTGCGAGGTGGTGAAGCGGATGCGCTTCAGCTCGTCGATCTCGGCCAGTTCGCGGATCAGCCGGGCCAGCCCCCAGTCGAGGCCATCGGGGCCCTCGCCGTGGTAGGCATTCACGTTCTGACCCAGCAGGGTGATTTCGCGCACGCCGCGTTCCACCAGGTCGCGGGCCTCGGTCAGCACGCGGTCGACCGGGCGGCTCACCTCGGCCCCTCGGGTATAAGGCACGACGCAGAAAGCGCAGAACTTGTCGCAGCCCTCCTGCACGGTCAGGAACGCCGTCGGCCCGCGCTTGGCCTTGGCCCGGCCTTTCAGGTGTTCGAACTTGTCCTCTTCGGGAAAGTCCGTATCCAGCGCCTTTTCCCCGCTCCGCGCCTTCGCCTCCAGCTCTGGCAGGCGGTGATAGCTTTGCGGACCGACAACCAGGTCCACCATCGGCTGGCGGCGCATGATCTCTTCACCCTCGGCCTGGGCCACGCAGCCCGCCACGCCGATCTTCAGATCGGGGCGGTCTGCCTTCAGCCCCTTGAACCGGCCCAGTTCGGAATAGACCTTTTCGGCGGCCTTCTCGCGGATGTGGCAGGTGTTCAGCAGGATCATGTCGGCATCATCGGGCGACGCCGTTTCGACATAGCCCTGCCCCCCAAGCGCCTCGGCCATGCGTTCGCTGTCATAGACGTTCATCTGACAGCCATAGGTCTTGATATAAAGCTTCTTCGGGGCAGACATGGGGACTCGATCCGGGTTGTCGGGGAATGCGCGCCTGCCTATCGCACGGCGCCCGATCTTGCAATGCGCGGCGGATTTGAGGACAGTCGCCCGGGCAGGAGACGGACCAAGGACGAGGACGGCAGGTGCACCACAAATCGATCGACAATTTCCTTGCGGCGGCGGCGTCCTGGGCCCGGGGGCCCCTTGCGATGGTCTTCGTCGAGGACGAGGTCGAAATCGACACCACCCTGCGCCATCACCGCGATTGCCGGTTCAAGACGATCGTGGCCTTCATGCCCGATGCCTTCCCGATGGCCCCCGACCTGGAACCCGACATCCACCGGGTCACCTACAGCACCGTGCAGCCAGGGGCTGTGGCCGAGGCGGTGAACAAGGTCATCGCGGCGGCGCCGGGGATCTGGATGTATTACTGCTACAATGCCGAGTACCTGTTCTACCCGTTCTCGGAAACGCGTTCTGTCGGAGAGATGCTGGCCTTCCACAAGGAAGAACGGCGCGAGGCGATGCTGACCTATGTCATCGACCTTTATGCCGACGATCTTGGCGCCTGCCCCAACGCGGTGTCGCTGGAACGGGCGCACCTGGACCGGACCGGGTATTACGCCCTGGCCCGGCTGGACCCGCTGACCGGCCATGCCAAGGAACGCCAGCTGGATTTCTTCGGCGGCTTGCGCTGGCGGTTCGAGGAGCACGTGCCGTCCAACAGCCGGCGCATCGACCGGATCGGGCTGTTCCAGTCAAAGCCCGGGCTGACGCTGGGTCCCGACCACACGTTCGACGATGACGAATACAACACCTACGCCTGCCCCTGGCACCACAACCTGACGGCGGCGATCTGTTCGTTCCGCACGGCCAAGGCGCTCAAGCGCAATCCTGGCTCGACCTATGACATCGACACCTTCCGCTGGCACAATTCGGCCCGGTTCGACTGGCATTCGCGGCAACTGCTGGATTTTGGGCTGATGGAGCCTGGCCAGTGGTTCTGACCTGACGCTTTGACCCCCGCCCGAAGGGTCGCCCCGGCGGGCGGGGTGGGTGGGTGGGACGCCCGCCGGGGCGGCCCGGCGCTGGGGTCCCCGCGATACGCCTCAGGGCAGCGGATCGGTCCGGAACAGCCGGATTTTCAGCCCGCCATGCGGCACCGGAGGACCGGGCGGCAGCCAGGGCAGCCCCGTCGCCCGCGCGAGCCCCGTGTCCGTCGTCACCAGCCCCACGCGCCAGCCGGAAAAATGCGTTTTCAGGGTCTCGCCCAGGGCCCCGTACAGCCCGAACAGCAGCTTCTTGTTGCCGATTCGCTCGCCGTAGGGCGGGTTCACCATCACGAGACCCGGCAGCCCCTCGGGCGGCCGCGCCTCGGACACGGCGCGCTGCAGGATCGTCACCACGTCGCCGACACCCGCCCGCTCGCCATTGCCGCCGGCCATCTGCACCGCGCCCGGATCGCGGTCCGACCCGACAAAGCGCAAGGCACAGGGCCGCGCCTTGCGCCCCTCGGCCAGCATGCCCGACCAGGCCTCGGCATCGAACTCGGGCAGGGTTTCAAAGGCAAAATCCCGCCCCCGCCCGGGAGCCAGGCCAAGCGCCCGTTCGGCCGCCTCGATCACGAAGGTCCCCGAGCCGCACATGGGATCGTAGACCGGTTCGTCTTTGCCATGGCCGCACTGATCCAGGAACATCGAGGCCAGCGTCTCGCGCATCGGCGCCTTGCCCACGGCCAGCTTGGTGCCCCGCCGGTGCAAGGGTTCGCCGGAGCTGTCGAGGCTCAACGTACACAGGTCGTCGTCGATGCGCGCCCGGATCTGCAGGGGCGCCGCATCACTTTCGACGGGCCCGAGCGCCTCGCGCATGGCCGTCTCGATCCTTTGGGTGGCCGCGCCCGCATGGTAGACCTTGGACTTGCGGCAGGTGGTTTCCACCGACACCGCCCGCCCCCGGCCCAGCACGGCCGCCCAGTCGACCCGCCGCGCCCGCTTGTCCAGTTGCGCCAGGTGCAGCACCCGGAATTCGGCCAGGCGCACCAGCACCCGCGTCGCCCCCCGGCACCACAGGTTCAGCCGCCAGACATCCGGCCAGCCCCCCTGCAGCGTCACGCCGCCCGGCACCGCCACCGCATCCGCGAAGCCCAGGGCCTGCGCTTCGGCCGCCAGCACGTCTTCCAGGCCCGGGGTGCCCGACAGGAAGATTTCAAACGGCGGTTCGGGGCGCACGGGCTGGGCCGGCGCCGGAGGCGGGGTGACCACCGCGGCCGGTTTCTTCTTGCGCCGGCGCGACGAGGATCGCGACCGAGACCCGGCCGGTTTCGGAGGATCAGACGGAGGAGGAGAGGACGGGGGAGGAGAGGACGGAGGACGCGCCATCAGGCCGCCCTGCCCGGGTCGGAGAACAAGACCATGAGGGGATCAAGGCCGCTCAGTTGCGGCGGCGCAGGCGGATCACCACGTCGACCGAGGCGATCTCGGCCCCTTCGGGCGCCTTGGGCAACTGGGTGATCACCAGCTCGTCGGCAGGCGCATCGAACAGGTGCGCCTCGTCTTCCCAGAAGAAATGCGGGTGGTCGTGGGTGTTGGTGTCGAAATAGCTTTTCGACCCGTCCACGGTCACTTCCTGCACGAGGCCCGCGTCGCAGAAGGCGCGCAAGGTGTTGTAGACCGTGGCCAGGGACACCGCGACACCCCGGTCGCGCGCCGAGTCGAAGAGACTTTCCGCCGTGACGTGCCGGTCCTTGCCGTCGCCCACGAGCAACTCGGCCAGGGCCACGCGCTGACGCGTCGGCCGCAGCCCAGCCTGGCCCAGCCAGGTCATCGCTCTTTCTTCCGATTGTGCCACAAGCACAGCCTTTCAGACATTCTACAATGGTTTATATAGGCCTTGACGGGGGCCGAACTCAATGGGATTCCCGAAAAAGCCCCGCACTTGGCCCGAAAGGCCACAATTGACCTGTGCAGGACGCCCCCCCCGTCCGACGCTGACCCAACGTAGCCCCGACCTAGTGCCGAGGGCCAGCATGGTCTTGCAGGACCTCCGGCGGCGGTGATAGAGGGGGCGAAATGCGAAACCCGAGATGACCAGGAGACGCGCCAGCATGGCGGACTACCCCACCTTCTTCGACAAGGAAGCGCTCCTGAAATGCGCCCGCGGTGAATTGTTCGGCCCTGGCAATGCCCAGCTGCCGATGCCGCCGATGCTGATGATGGACCGCATCACCGATGTCAGCGCCGATCGCGGCGCCCATGGCAAGGGGCACGTGGTCGCCGAATTCGATATCACCCCGGACCTGTGGTTCTTCGAATGCCACTTTCCCGGCAACCCCATCATGCCCGGCTGCCTTGGCCTTGACGGCCTGTGGCAGCTGACCGGCTTCAACCTTGGCTGGCGGGGCATGCCCGGCAAGGGCATGGCGCTTGGCGTGGGCGAAGTGAAACTGTCCGGCATGGTCCGGCCAGACCGCAAGATGCTGACCTATACCGTCGACATGGTCCGGGTCATCGACCGCAAGCTCAAGATGGGCGTGGCCGATGGACGGGTTGAGGCCGACGGAGAAGAGATCTATTCGGTCAAGGGAATGAAGGTGGGGCTCTCGACAGGAGAGTAACCCTGGGCTCAGGCCTGGCACACCAGACAAGGGAGACCCCCATGCGCCGCGTCGTCGTAACAGGACTGGGCATCGTGTCGTCGATCGGCACCGACTCCGGATTGGTCCTTGAATCACTCAAGCAAGGACGGTCCGGGATCACGGCCAATGCCGACATGGCGGAACACGGGTTCCGCAGCCGCATTGCCGGGGCCATCGACCTTGACCCCAAGGAGCACATCGACAAGCGCACCTTGCGCTTCATGGGCCCGGGAGCCGCCTATGCCTATATCGCCATGCAGCAGGCGATTACCGATGCGGGCCTTGAAGAAAAGGACATCGTCAACGAGCGCACCGGCCTTGTGGCCGGCTCGGGCGGGCCGTCGACCAGCGCCATGTTCGCCGCGCACCAGACGGTTCTGAAATCCGGCGCGACCAAGCGCATCGGCCCCTTCGCGGTGCCCAAGGCCATGTCCTCGACGATTTCGGCCAACCTGGCCACGGCCTACAAGATCAAGGGCATCAACTATTCCATCACCTCGGCCTGCACGACCTCGCTGCATTGCATCGGCAACGCGGCCGAGCAGATCATGATGGGCAAGCAGGACGTGATGTTCGCCGGCGGCGGCGAGGAACTCGACTGGACCCTGTCCTGCCTGTTCGACGCCATGGGCGCGATGTCGTCCAAGTACAACGACACGCCCGAACGGGCCTCGCGCGCGTTTGACGCCGACCGCGACGGCTTTGTCATCTCGGGCGGCGGCGGCATCCTGGTTCTCGAAGAGCTGGAACATGCCAAGGCCCGCGGCGCCAAGATCTATGCCGAGGTCACGGGCTATGCGGCCACGTCGGACGGCCATGACATGGTCGCACCCTCGGGCGAAGGCGGCGAGCGGGCCATGCGCGGCGCGCTGCAGACCTTCGACCGCGACCGCACCATCGGCTATATCAACGCCCATGGCACCTCGACCCCCGTCGGCGACGTCGGCGAGATCGAGGCCGTGCGCCGGGTCTTCGGCAACGGGCCGGCGCCCGTCGTGTCGTCGACCAAATCCATGACCGGCCATGCCCAGGGCGCGGCCGGCGCGCTGGAGGCGGTGTTCTGCCTCCTCATGCTGCAACACGATTTCATCGCGCCGTCGATCAATATCGACACGCTGGATCCGGACCTGACCGAGGGCGAGATTGCCACCGGGCTGGTTGAAAATGCCGGGCTCGACAGCGTCATGACGAATTCATTCGGCTTTGGCGGCACCAACGGATCCATGATCCTTTCCAGATACCACGGATAAGAATGATGTCGGACGTTTTGAAAGGAAAGCGCGGCCTGATCATGGGCGTTGCCAATG
>PAQV01000087.1 GCA_002709405.1 Paracoccaceae bacterium | reverse complement strand
CATCCATCGTGCAGACATGGAGGATCGCCGTTTCGCTATCGGTATGGTTCCAGGTGGAATGCAGCCGCTGGGACGAGAAATGCAGGCTGTCGCCGGCCTCCAGCACCACCCGGTTGCCTTCCAGTTCGACCGTGCAGGCGCCTTCGAGCACAAAGAAGATCTCTTCGCCCTCGTGGCTTTGCGGTTCGCTGCGATAGCCCGGGGCCTCGCGGATGATGACCCCGTTCAGGACCGAGCCCGCGAAGGTCGTCGAGATCCGTTCATAGGCCGTGACATCCGGGTTTTCCTGGCGCAGCGACAGTTTCTGCCGGTGGTCGTGGCGGGTGGCCTCGGGGGCTGGGCCGGATCCGGGCAGCACGTCTTGAACGGCAATGCCCAGGACGGTGCAGATCCGGTTGAGCGTGGTCAGCGAGGGCACCGCGATGTCGCGTTCCGCCTGGCTCATGAACCCGGTCGAAACCCCGGCGCCTTCGGCCACGTCCTGAAGCGTCAGCTTCAGCGCCCGGCGGCGGGCGCGCAGCTTGGCCCCGATCGCCGGTTTGCCGCTGTCCTGGCGGTCTGAGGTATTGGTTGTGTCGTCTGCCAAGCGGCACCTGTTTTTAAGTAATACTAAATTTTTGCGCCGGATCTGGCTTTTGGGTCAAGAGGAGCCGCCCAATCAGGCGGCTTTCTCTTTCCGAGCGCTCAATTCATAGGCGGTTTCGGCGGCCTCGGGCGACACCAGCCCCAGACGCACGTCACGCTCGACATCCCCTACCGGACGCTGGGCCGCGGGGCCGAAGCCGCTGCCCGCGCTCAGGATCAGCTCGACCTCGTCGTCGGTTCCGGCCAGCGGAAAGATCCCGCCGGTGCCGCAATCGGTGACACCTTCTGCGGAGGTGATCGTGGCTCGCGCGCTCAGCCCCGCAGAACCGCCATGCAGGCCGGACACCGGCAGGTCAACGCCTTCGGGCGCGACCTGGCAGGTCATCTCTCCGCCCGCGTCGCGCCGGCGCACCCGGATGCGCGTGGCCGGACCGCCCCGCGCCGCACCGGGCCCGCCGCTGTCGGTGACAAAGCCCTTTTCCTGCACGATGATCGGCAGCCGCTGTTCCAGCAGTTCCAGCGAGGACGACGCGGCCGAGGTCGGCCAGAGCAGCGCTCCGCGCCCGTCCAGCCCCTGTCCGCCGCCCATCAGCAGCATTTCCGAATAGGGCCGGCCGTCGGCATCGGTGCCCCAGAAGGTCAGCACGCTGGGCAGGCCGGAATAGGCCCGCACCGCGCCGGGCACGGTTTCGGCCATGGCCCGGAAGATGTTGGGCGAGGAATACCAGCCCGTGCGCGTGCGCAGGGACACCGGGGCAGGGTGATCGCAGTTCAGGATCGATCGCTCGGGCGCCGTCACGGTGAACGCCCGGTAGCACCCGGCATTGCCGCGCACACCCGGGGTCAGCATGCATTTCAGCGGGTAGGTCGCGTGGGCCTCGGTATAGCTAAGCGTGCAGTTGATGCCCCCCAGCGGCACCTGGGGCGGGGCCCCGGCGAAATCGACCTCGATCCGGTCGCCATCGACGGTCAGGGCCATGGGGATGGTCATGCGGGTGCCCAGCGGGTTGAAATCCACCGTCGAGCGGTAGGTGCCGTCGGGCAGGGCCGAGATCGCCGCGCGCATGGCGGCCTCTGACCGGTCCTGCAGCACCGAGGCCAGCCCGCGCAGGTCGCGCAGCCCGTATTCGCCCAGGAACCGCAGCACCTGCGCCGCGCCGCGCGCATTGGCGGTGACCAGCGAGCGCACGTCGCCCAGCACCTGCGCGGGTTCGCGCACGTTGTGGAACATCAGGCGGAACAGGTCCTCGTTCTCCTCGCCTTGGCGGACCAGCCGCATTGGCGGGATTTGCAGCCCTTCCTCGAAGACTTCGGTGGCCGCCAGCCCGTTCCTCAGCCCGCCGATGTCGCCCACGTGGCCCACGGTCGCGGCCAGGGCGACCACGCGGCCGTCCGAGAACACGGGCGTCACGACGGCGATGTCGAACAGGTGCCCGGCGCATTCCCAGGGGTCGTTGGTCAGGTAGACGTCGCCTTCCTGCATCTGGTCCGCCGGGTAGGTCTTGAGGATGTGGCGCACCGCCCGGGGCAGGGTGATGTTGAAGACGGGCATGACGCGGGCCGAATGGGCAATGGTTTCGCCCGACGGATCCAGCAGGGCGCAGCCAAAGTCCTGGCTTTCGGAAATGATCAGCGAGAAAGCCGTGCGGCAGACGGTCTGCCACATGTCCTCGGTCACGGTGACCAGCCGGGCCCACATGATTTCCAGTGCGATGGGGTCGGCCTCCAGCCGGGCCTTGGCCTCGGCCAGGGGCAGGTCGCCGGTCACCTTGACGGCGGTTTGCGCGCCAAGCCCAACGGTGATGCGGATGTTGCCGGCATCGTCCAGGGCGGCGCTGTCGCCCTTGGGCACCAGCGTGGTGGATTCCGGTTCCTCGATGATCGCCGGGCCGGTGATGGCCTGGCCGGGGATCATGTCGGCGCGCAGGTGCACGCTGGCGGCCTCCCAGGCGTCGCCGGTCCAGACCTTGCGGCTGCGAGGCTCGGGCGTGCCTTGGGCGGCCGCGCCTCCGCCCACCGACAGGGCCGGGGCCGGGCCGCGCGCGCGCAGGCGCAGCGACAGGATTTCCAGCGGCGCATCGGCGGGGCGGCGGGAATAGCGATCGAGGTAGACCGTTTCAAACCCCGCGCGCAGGGTCGGTTCGGCCGAGGCATCCAGCGCGCCTTCGGGCAGGGGCACCGCGACCACGTGCAACTGCCCCTTCAGCCGCATGTCGAGCGTGATGTCGAAGGCGGCATCCGTTTCCGCCACTCCGGCGGCGGTCAGTTCGGCCAGCGCTTCGGCCCGCATGTCGGCGGCCAGGGCCTCGATCCCGCCCGACAGGGCCTCGTCGATCTGCATCGGGCGCGAGCGGACCAGGTCCACCGCCAGGGGCGCCGACAGGAAACCCAGGGCCGAGGCCGCGCCCGAGGCGGGCGGGATGATGACCTCACCCACGCCGAGGATGCGCGCAACGCGGGCGGCAAAGGCCGGGCCCGCGCCGCCGAAGCCGATCATCGCGTAGCCCCTTGGATCGCGGCCCTTTTCAACCATGTGGATCTGCGCGGCCGAGGCCATGGATTCCGCGACTGTCTGGTGAATGCCCCAGGCGGCCTCGACCGTGGACAGGCCCAGAGGGCCGGCGATCTTGTCCATCGCGGTTTCTGCCGCGGCCCGGTCCAGCGCCATCTTGCCGCCCAGGAACCGGTCGGGATCGTAGTACCCCAACAGGACCGAGGCATCGGTGACGGTGGGGTCTTCGCCCCCGCGCCCATAACAGGCGGGGCCGGGCGCGGCCCCGGCGCTGCGCGGGCCGACCTTCAGCAGGCCCACCCCGTCGATCGAGGCGATGGAGCCGCCGCCGGCCCCGATCTCGATCATGTCGACGGTGGGCGCGCGGACCGGCAGGCCGGATCCGTTCTTGAACCGGTGTTCGCGGCCCGCTTCCAGCACCGGCGCGATATGCGGCGCGCCGCCCTCGATCAGGCAGGCCTTTGCGGTGGTGCCGCCCATGTCGAAGCTGAGCACATCCGTCAGCCCGGCGGCCCGGGCGAACCAGGCCGTGGCCAGCGCCCCGCCGGCGGGGCCGCTTTCCAGCAGGCGGATGGGCAGGACGCGCGCGGTTTCCACCGGCACCAGCCCCCCGGCCGAAGTCATCAGGCGCAGCGCCCCGCCAAAGCCCTTGCCCGTCAGTTCGCGTTCCAGCCGGGCCAGGTAATCGGCCATCAGTGGCTGCACGAAAGCATTGGCGCAGGTGGTCACGAAACGCGGGTATTCCGAGATCTCGCCCACCACGGCCGAGGACACCGACACGGCCAGGTCCGGGTAGGCGGCCTTGACGATTTCGGCCGCGCGGAGTTCGTGGGCGGGGTTGCGGTAGGCATGGATGAAGCAGATCGCGATGGCCGAGCAGCCCCCGGCCACCAGGTCATCCAGTTCCGCCTTCAGCCCGGCTTCGTCCAGCGGGGTGGCCTCGCGGCCCAGGGCGTCGATGCGGCCGGCCACTTCGCGGCGCAGGTCGCGGCTGACCAGGGGCTCGGGGAAGGCCAGGTCCAGGTCATAGATGTCGTAGCGCTGTTCGTTGCCGATCTCGAGCGTGTCGCGGAAGCCCGTGGTGGTCAGCAGCCCGACCTTGGCCCCGTGCCGTTCGATCACCGCGTTGGTCACCAGCGTCGTGCCATGGACGATCTCGGCCACGTCTCCCATGGCCACGCCCTCGCGGGCCAACAGTTCGGCCAGGCCGGTCAACGCCCCGCGCGAGGGATCGTCGGGCGTGGTCAGGGTCTTGTGCAGCGCGGCCTGCTCGGCCTCGGGGTGGCTGAGGAACAGGTCCGTGAACGTGCCCCCGATGTCGATTCCAACCCTGTATTGCGCCATGTCACCCCGCCTTCCGTGCAGCCTGTCGTCAAAATGTTAGTATTACTTCAATTTAGTATTACTTCAATTTTGCAACCGGCCGTGCGGGAACGGGCCTCCGGGAGCAGTCATTTCCCGGGGCCAACCTGTCGGGGTGATACTTTTTTGGGCAGGCTTTTGGGCTAACGGCGGCCAGGGGCCGGGTTGGGAACCGCGCCCGCGGACCGGTCAGGGCCAGCCGGCAGGCGCGATTCCCCGGGGCGTCACCGCCCGGTCAGGCGTCGATCCACTGGTAGGCCCAGGTCTCGGTCAGGCGGCGGTCATAGCCCGCGATATGGGCCTGCAACTCCACCACCGCGCCGGGCTGGGCGCGGACCTCGACCACCAGCCGCCACAGGTCCTTGCCCCCGACCGGGGCCAGCACCGTCTCGGCGATCTCGCCGCCCGAGGCCGTGGCCACCGCCTCGACCTCGGCATCGCTGGGCAGGCTGCCCAGAAGACCCCCGGCAAAGTCGATGACGAACTTGCGCGTGTCAGCCTTGGTTTCCACCCCGGCCACGCCACCTTCGCCAACACGGGTACGCACCACGCGAGCCAGGTTCTGCGGCGCCGCGCCCGGCGGGGTCATGCCCCAGTGCAGGCGATAGGAGAATTCCAGCGCCTCGCCCGCGTGGCGGGTTCCGTCGGGCACCCAATAGGCCACGATGTTGTCATTGACCTCCAGGTCCGAGGGGATCTCGACCAGCCGCACCGCGCCCGGCCCCCAGTCGCCCATCGGCTCGACCATCAGCGAGGGCCGCCGGCCGTAATGGGCCTGCGCGTCCAGGTAATCTTCGAAGGCCCGGCTGCGCTGGACCAGCCCGAAGGACCGCGGGTTGGCCGTGGCCATGTAGGAATTGCCCAGCCAAGGCGGGTTGTTGAGCGCCCGGAAGACGGATTCGCCTTCGCCGGTGTGCACGACCAGCGCCTCGCTGTCGTGAACGGCGACGCGGTAATCGTCAAAGCCTCCCATATCCGCGCCCCCGAACAGGAACATCGAGGTCAGCGGCGCGATGCCCAGCTCGGTCACGTCTTTCCGCAGGAAGACGCGGGCGGTGACCTCCATCGTGGTGTCCTCGCCCGGTGTGATCACGAACCGGTAGGCCCCGGTGACCGACGGACTGTCCAGCGCGGCATAGAGGGTCAGCCAGGGCTCGCCCGGCGTGGGGCGTTGCAGCCAGACTTCGGAAAAGCGGGGGAATTCCTCGCCCTCGGGCAGGCCGGTGTTCAGGGCCAGGCCCCGCGCGCTCAGCCCATAGCTGTTGCCCCGGCCAAGCGCCCGGAAATAGCTGGCCCCCTGGAAGACCACCAGTTCGTCAAAGATGTCGGCCCGGTTCAGGGGCGTGTGCACGCGGAACCCGGCGACACCAGGCATCGGCGTTCCCGGGGGCACCTCGGCCGCCATGTCCGGATCGCCATATTCGAAATCATCGGTGGTAAAGGTCATCTCGGCGACGGTGCCATCGACGATTTCGTGGATCTTCACGGGCTCGTTGAACAGCCAGCCGGGGTGAAAGGCATGCAGGCGAAAGCGCGAGCCCTCGTCGGACCAGCGCGCCTGTTCGGGCCGGAAGCGGATGCGCAGGTAGGCGTCGTAATCCAGGTCGGCAAGGAAGCCCTGCACCGGCTCTGGCGGGGCATAGGGGTCGGCCGCCCGCGCGCGCATGTCTTCGGCCAGGGCGTCGAAGGAAAACGGGGCCCCGGCGTCCTGCAGGCTGGTCTCCTGGGCCCGGGCGGCGGCGGGCCACAGGGCAGGGGCCGCAAGGGCCGCACCGGCGGATCCCAGGAAATGGCGGCGCGGCATGGTCGCCAGGGTCGGCATGGATCGGGGAACGGGTCTGGCCATGAACGAAGGTCTCTCGGCTTGATTAACGAAAGGGGTCGCGCGGATCCTAGCCGATGTATGTCGATCCGTGTGCGCACCAATGGGTGATCCCCCCGCGCGGCGGGAAATTGCCGTGTGCCGGGGGCTTGGCCGGGTTTTGAGGCGGCAACAGGGGTGCGCAGGGGCAAGGGCTGCACTAGTGTCCAGATCATGAATGAGCGCGTGACATCCTGGCCGCCCGAGACCGCGTCGCCCCTTGCACGGGCCGCGCCGGGCCCAGTCGTGATCGCGGGCCCCGAGCGGCCGGCGGGCGTTGCCCTGTTGGCGCACGGGCGCAACGGCGCGCCGGATCAGCCCCAAATCGCCGAGATTGCCCGGGCCTACCTGGCCCGCGGGTGGCGGGTCGTGGCGCCCGAATTGCCCCATTCCGCGGCGCTGCCCGGCTCTGGGCCTGCGTCGGGGCTGACGCTGGCCGGGCACGTGGCCGCTGCGGGGGCGATGCTTGGCTGGATGCAAGAGACATGGCCGGCGATGCCACTGGCGCTGGCCGGCCACAGCATCGGGGGCTACGGGGTGGGCATGATGGCGGGCCACTCCGGGCTGCATCATGTGCTGGCCGTCTCGCCCGTCCTGTCGGGGCCGCTGTTGTTGGCGGCCCGCGTGGCCATGGGTCCGCAGGCGCTGACCGAGCTGGCCCGCGAGGCGCCGCTGTATCGGGCCGAACTCGACACGGCCGATGCCGCGCCAGTGTTGCAGGGATCGCCCGTGCCCGTGGCGGTGGTCACGGGGCTGGAGGACGGGGTGGTGACGCCCGACCACGCCCGGGCCTATTTCGTGGCCGCGCGCCAGGGCCGGTTCTTTGCGGCCTTGCCCGGCCAGCATCATTGCCCCGAGGGCCCCGATTGCGCCGCCGCGCTGGGGGCCGCGCTGATGGCGGTGGGCGCATGATCCTTCCCGATGAAGCCTGGATCGCCGACCGCCGGCTGAGCGCTGCGCGGGACATGCGGGCGGCGGTGTCGGCCACCCAGCTGGTGCGCGACCGGCCCGGCTTTGGCTGGCGGCTCAGCCCCGCGCCGGGGTCGATCCTGGCCTCGCCCCGGATGGCCGCGTGGGATCCCGAACCGGATTACTTTCATCACTGGATCCGCGATGCGGCGATCGTGCTGGGGGCGGTGCCCCAGGCAATGCGCGCGGATCCGGAGGCCTCTGATTTCTGGCGCCAGGCGGTGTGTGATCACATTCGGTTCTCGCTGGGCATTTCCGATCCGGACCGGCGGGGGCCGGCGGAAAACCCGCTGACATCCACCACCGCGCCCGATCACCTGCAATTCCTGCGGCCCAACGCCGAACTGGCGGCGCTGACGGGATCCGGCTGGCTGGAAGAGCCCCGCGTGGCCGCCGACGGCAGCCCCGACCTGGAACGCTGGAGCCGCCCGCAGGACGATGGCCCGGCGCTGCGGGCGTCGGTCCTGATGCGCCTGTCCGAGATCATGCCCGAAGCGGCTTCGCCCGACGCCCGGTCCCTGGTCGACCGGGACCTGGCGCATGTGGCTGGCGTGGCCGGGCGGGCCTCGATCGGCCCGTGGGAGGAAGCGCCCCCGCGCCGGTGCAGCTTTACCCTGATTGCCCAATGGGATGCGCTGGATCGCGCGGCCCGGCGGGCGCGGGCAGAGGGCCGCGACACGGGCCCCTGGCAAGCGGCGGCGTCCACCGTAGCCCGACTGATGAACGGGATGCGCGACGCGGGCTCGGGGGCCTGGCGGGAAAGCACCGAAGCCCCGGAGGGCGTGCTGGATAGCGCCACGGTGCTGGCCGTGGTCCATGCCAGGCGCGTGTCGGGGCCGTTTGCCATGACGGCGGATGCCACGCGCGCGACGGTGGCCGGGCTGGAGCGCATATTCACCGCGCTCTACCCCCTCAACAGCGGACGCCCGGTTCCGGCCATCGGCCGTTGGGAAGACGATGCCTATTTCGGGGGCAACCCCTGGGTCCCGAACACGCTGGGCTTTGCCGAGCTGCACTACCGGATCGCCGCCCTGACCGGCAATCGCGCGGCGTTTCAACGGGCCGAGCTATGGCTGCGCATCATCCAGGACATCGCTCCCGATCCGGACATCCCCCTGCCCGAACAATTCGACAGGACAACGGGCGCGCCGACCTCGTGCCTGGCCCTGACGTGGTCGGCGGCCGCCTTCCTGGAGGCCACCGGCGCCCGGGCCAAGGCCTGTCAGACGCTTGGGGTCAGGTAAGGCGCGGTAAAGCCCAGCCGGGCCAGACCGCGCCGGATCTGGGGGCGGGCCGACACCACGTCCCAAATCAGCCCCGAGCGCAGGTTCTCCAGCCCGATCACGATCGGCGCCTGGTCGATGGCCAACCGGCTTTCGGCCACCCAATCGTGGGCGGGGCAGAAGGCGTCGACGAACCCGGCCTCTCCCCACAGCCTGTCGCCCAGGTCGTCGTGCAGGTGGCGCAGGACGGGCATCGCCTCGTCCGGCACGAAGGGCATCGAGCCCAGGGCAGCGGTGGGGGTGATGGTCCCGGTGTCCTCGGTCGGGGAATGCGCGACATAGCCGCCGGGATCGTCGCTGGCGGTCAGGCCCCAGCAGTTCGGCCCATAGCCAGCCCAGCCCTGCGGGTTCGCCAGGCAATGATGGCGGTTGACCAGCGCATGGGCCCGGGCCTGCTGCCAGTAATCGGCATGGGCGTCGCGCAGGCCGCGCGGGTCGATGCCCAGGAACGGGTATTGCGACAGGAACAGCGGCCCGCCCCAGTCCGGCCCCAGCGGCAGGCGCGTGTCGCCATAGGTCTGGCCATTGTGGAACGCCGGAGCGGTGGCCCAGCTGTCGTGGTAACTGGCCGCGGGCAGGGGGTGGCTGTCGGATCCCGCGCCCAGCACGAAGACCGGCAGGCATTCGTTCCAGCCCCGGATCGGCAGCGCGCCCGGCGCCCAGTCGCGAGCCGGGTGGCGGTGCCACATGACGGCTCCGTCGGCGCGCAGGTGGGCGGCCCAGTTGACCGCCTCGAAGAGCGCCTCGATCCGGGCCCCGATTTCGGGCGCTTCGATGAAATAGCCCGCGGCCCCCAGCAGGCCGGTCATCAGGAAGGCGGTTTCCACAAGGTCGCCCCCGTCGTCGCCCGCCATGAAGGGCAGCACGCGGCCGGTCGCGCCGTCCAGGAAATGCGGGAAGACCCCGTCGAACCGGTCGGCAGTTTCCAGGAAATTCACGATGCGTTCGACCCGGTCGAGGATCTCTCGCCGCGACCGCCAGCCCCGTTCGGCCGCCACGATCTGGGCCAGCAGGCCAAAGCCGGTGCCCCCGGTGCACACGGTTTCCGCCACGTCGTAGCCGAAGGATCCGGCGCTGCGTTCGCGGGCCATGCCGCTGGCGGGGTGGCTCCAGTCCAGGAAATAGGACGCAGTGGCCTGGGCCACGCGGTCGCGCAGGGCGGCGTCGTCAAGACCGCGGATCAGCTGTCCCACGTCAGGTCCACCGTTTGCGTATCGCGGCTGTTGGGGCCGACATGCAGCTGCACGAGGCCGGGGTCGCGGACCCATTCGGCAGTCTCCAGCGACGGGGCGATCGGGTAGGCAAACTGGGCGGCGTGGATTTCAAAGACCACTTCGCGCCGCTCCCCTGGGCTGAGCCTGATCTGCTTGAAATCAAAAAGGAAACGGGCGGGTCGGGTGATCCGGGCCACCGGGTCGCTGGCGTATAGCTGAACGGTCTCGACGGCCTCGCGGTCGCCCGCATTTTCGATGTCGAGCGTCAGCAGGACCTTGTCGCTGGCCGGGGCGCTCGCGCCCGAGACCGAGGGCGCACCATAGCGGATATCGCCATAGCCGAGGCCAAAGCCGAAGGGAAAGCGCGTCACCCCGTCGGGCAGATCCAGCCAGCCGGTGCGGAACTTCTGGAAGGCCCCGGGGAAGGGCCGGCCGGTGGGTTCCTCGGCATGGCTGATGGGCGTTTCGCCGGGATGCAGGGGCAGGGTGACACACATCCGGCCCGAGGGTGTGGCCGCACCGAACAGCAGATCGGCCACGCCTTCGGGTCCGGCGATGCCGCCGTGCCAGGCGTAAAGCAGGGCGTCGGCCTTGTCGGCCACCGCGCCTAAGGCAAGCGGGCGACCGGCAAAGACGACGACCACCAGGGGCTTGCCGGTCTCTTTCAGGGCGGACACCAGCCGGTGATGCGCCGGGGGCAGGGCGGGCGACAACGAAGACGAGCTTTCGCCAGCATGTTCCTTGGCCTCGCCCACGGTGACCACGACCACGTCCGCCTGCCGGGCCTGTTCGAGGGCCTCCAGCAGCAGATCGGCTTCGGAGCGCGGATCGGGTTCGACGGTGATGCCATGGACGTTCAGCCGGCGGGTCAGCCAGTCGTCATCGACGATATTCGCCCCCCAGGCGGTCAGCGGTTCCGAGCCGGTCAGGGCGGTGACGGCCTCGGACAGCGAGACCACGTCATCCGAATTGCCCGACACGGACCAGGTGCCCAGCATGTTGCGCCGGTCGTGGGCGAAGGGGCCGACCAGGGCGACCCGCGCGGCCTCCCCCAGGGGCAGGGTGCCGTCGTTCTTCAGCAGCACGGCCGAGCGGGCGGCGGCCCGGCGCGCCAGCTTGCGCCCGGCAAGTCGCGAAGGCGCCTGCGTGTCGCCGATTCCCCGGAAGGGATCTTCCAGCAGGCCCAGCCGGTCCTTGAAGCTTAGCACCCGGTGGCACGCCCGGTCGATCAGGGCCTTTATGTCACTGGCGGACATGGCAAATCCGGCATCCGGCGCATCTATACCGGCCTCGGCCAGCGCGGGCAGTTCGGCCAGGTAATCCTCGCCCACCATGTCCATGTCGATGCCGGCATGCAGGGCACGGGCGACAACGACAGGGGCAGGCCCCAAGCCATGGGCCGTCAACTCCTTGACGCCGGTGTAATCGGACACGACCAGCCCGCCAAAGCCGGTCTTGCCGCGCAGCCAGCCCTCGATCAGGGGTTCATGGGCATGCATGGCCAGCTTGTTGACCGCGTTGAACGAGGCCATGACGCTGGCCGCCCCTTCCCGCACGCCGGCGACGAACGGGGGCAGGTAGACGGCCAGAAGGTCTTCCCACGACAGGCTGGCATTGTCGTAATCGCGCCCCGAATCCGGCGCCCCATAGGCCACGAAGTGCTTCAGGCAGGCCGCCACCCGCGCCTGTTCGGCGATGCCCGTCCCCTGAAAGCCGCGCGTGGCCGCGGCGGCGATGCGCGCGGCCAGCAGGGGGTCTTCACCCGGGCTTTCGGCGATCCGTCCCCAGCGCGGATCGCGCGAGACGTCGATCATCGGGGCATAGACCTGGTGCAGCCCTTCCGAGGCGGCCTCGGCGGCGGCAAAGGCGGCGGTGTCCTCGATCAGGTCCAGGTCCCAGCTGCAGGTCAGGGCGACCGGCAGCGGAAAGACGGTGCGGTGGCCGTGGATGACGTCCTCGGCGAAAAACAGCGGAATCTTCAGGCGCGAGCCCTCCAGCGCGCGTTCCTGCATCGCCCGGGCCGAGGCCAGCGACTTTGTCCCGAAAATCGCGCCCACCTGGCCGGCATCCAGCCGTTGCGCCAGCGGGGTCGCCTGGGCGGCGCCCGTGGTCAGGCCCTCGCCAGCGGCCAGGAGGTTCAGCTGACCGATCTTCTCGGCAAGCGTCATCTCGGCCATCAGCCGATCTGCATGGCCTTGCATAATGTCACCTTGTGTCTGCCGCCGTTACTCGGCCGCGTGCCGCGCGACCATCGGGTGATCCTGCACCGGATGGGGCTGGCCGACACCGTTCCGGATGTCGAGGACCGTCGCATAGAACGGGTCGCCGTCCGGGTCGGTCGGCACGGTGTCCCCGTGCAGCACCGCAAGGATCGCGGTGTCGGGCAAGACCTCGCACAGAGCAAGGTGGAAGTCCACAACCGCATCGACGTCCAGGGCCGAGGTCGCCTCGTCCAGCAGCAGGACCTTGGGCTTGGCCAGCAAAATACGCGCCAGAACAAGGCGTTGCTTCTGTCCGCCGGAAAAGACGTTGCGCCAGTTCTTGCCGTGATGCAGGTCGTCCCCAAGGCAATTGATGAAATCGCCCAGGCCCACGCGTGACAGCACATGGGCCACCGCGATGTCGTTGTGCTGCTCGGGGTGGTCGGGATAGGTGACCAGCGCTTTCAGGGTCAGGCGGTCAGGAATGTCGGGCTCCTGGCCGGCAAAGAACAGGTCGGCCCCCTCGCGCATCGTCACCCGGCCCTCGCCATAGGGCCACAGCCCCGCGACGGCCTTCAGCAGGCTGCTTTTGCCACAGCCGTTCTGGCCGCGCAGGAAGACCCGGTCGCCGGGATGCAGCTGCAGGCGGGGCACGGTCAGGAACGGATCGGACCCGTGCCCGCGATGGCACAGGCCCAGGCCATCCACCGACAGAAGCGGCCCCGAGGCGGCCCGGCGGCGTTCAAACCGGCTGACCCCGGTTTCGGCATAAAACGCCCGGCGTTCCTGCACCCGTTCGACGGCCTGGGCGACCTCGGTCAGGCGGGCGGCATTGGCCTTGAGCGTGGCAATGGCGGGCATCACGTTGATGAACCAGGACACGTCGCCGATCAGCTCGGCGGTCAGCTCGCTCGATGCGGCGAAATCGCGGAAGCTGAGGCTGTTGGCCATGTAGGCGGGCAGGGCGGGCAGGTAGGCCAGCAGGCGGCTGGACAGGAAGCCATAGGTGTTCGAGAACATCATCATGCCCGCGTCCAGGCGGTTCTGGCGGCCCCAGGTTTCGTCGACATCGGCATAAAGCTGGCCGTTGATCCGGCGCTGCGCCCGTTCCCCGCGCGAGGCGGCCATCTGGGCCACCCGGTTCAGCAACCCGCCCCATTCGCCGCGCCAGGCCCCGTTGCGCCGCTGCCGTTCCAGGTTCAGCCGTTCGATGATACGACCCAGCAGCCAGGCGATATAGGTGATCGTGGGCACGTAGACGGCAATCAGGGTCAGGGCGAGGATCGCGGTGCCGCTGTCTCCGGGCACCAGGTCGATGCGCGCCGCCAGGCCAGGGGCGATGTCGGCCAGGGTGGCATTGGCGGAGGCGCCCCAGCGGTCAAGAAACGGCACGGGCTGGCTGCGTTCGAGGATGGCGGCCGAGACGAACCAGATCGAGGTGATCGCTCCCCACAGACCCATGACCAGCCCGATCAGCCCGCCGTAAAGCCCGATGGAACATTCGTCGATCCGCTGGTCGATGGCATCGGGCAGGCGCGATATGCCTTCGGTCGTGCTGCGGTCGCTGGTCAGGTCGAAGGCGATGCGCTCGTCGGCCAGGATCGCGCTGTCGAACCGGCCGACCAACCAGCCGCGGGCGCGCCGGTGCAGCGTGGCCGAGACCAGGTGGCGAAAGGCCACGCCCGCGGTGCGGGCCACGAAGATGCCGAAAAAGGCCAGGGCCGCGAGCAGGACGGCGTGGACGGGCTGCGGGCCGAGGTCTCCGGAATGGAAACCGGTCAGGGATGCCAGGAAATCGGCACTGGCCATGGCGGTCCAGACGCTGGCCTTACTGAGAAGGGTCGTCAGCCCGATGACAACGGCCGAGAGGATCCATGCCTCGCGCCAGCGGTCCGACACCCAATAGGCGGCCAGCAGCCCCCAGAAACTCGTGATCTTGCCCACAACACCAGCCCCGTTCCAAACACGCGACAACCGAGGCCCCTCACAACATATGGTTGCAGAAGGGCGGTAGCACCGCTGTATCTATGAAGTCCTGACGGGCTGTTTTTGCCTTTAGCCGGCAGCTCGATCTTTGCCCGTGACGCCAAGCCTAGCCGATTTGAAGATCGGCGGTAAACCGCTTGGTTCGGAATTGAGGCAACTTTTGCCGGGAACCATTGGCGATTTCGGGCGTTGATCAAGATGGGCGAGCGAAAATTTGGTGCGCTGTCTTGTCTTGCGACATAAAGCCCCTGGACAAGCCACCGGGACGCCCTTCGCTAAAGGCCCATGGGACCGGGCCTTCTTGTCCACCAAACCCGTTTAAGCCGTGCAGGGTGGGTTTTGCCTCGCGCGTCACAGGACATTTTCGCCCTGTTGCACCACCAACACGCAGGTGGCACGCGCTGATCTTGTGATTTGCCCCGGTTTACCGGGATTTGGTAGATCGAATCACCTGGCGCGGGGTCGGTCGGCGGGCCAATGCCCATGCAAGGGCGGGCTGACGGGCCGGCGGAAACCGGCCCTGACGCGCTTAGCCGTCCTTGAAATAATAGCTGTAGCCGTTCAGCGCCGGGGCGCCGCCCAGGTGGGCATACAGCACTTTCGACCCTTCCGGGAAGAACCCCTTGCGAGTGAGGTCGATCATGCCTTGCATGGATTTGCCCTCGTAGACCGGGTCGGTCATCATCGCTTCGGTCCGGGCGGCCAGGCGGATGGCGTCGTTGGTCTCCTCGGACGGCACGCCGTAGGCGGGATAGGCATAGTCGGGGTTGATGACGATTTCATCCTCGCGGATCTCGCGGCCCAGGCCCACCAGCTCGGCGGTGTTGTCGACGATGGACCGCACCTGGGCGCGGGTCTGGTCGAGGGTGCCCGAGGCGTCGATGCCGATCACCCGGTCGGCCCGGTCCTGCGCGGCAAAGCCTACGATCATGCCGCCCTGGGTGGACCCGGTGACCACGCAGACGACGATGTAATCGAAGGTGAAGCCCAGGTCCTTTTCCTGTTCGGCGACTTCCTCGGCAAAGCCGATATAGCCAAGCGCCCCGTACTTGTGGACCGAAGCCCCCGCCGGGATCGCATAGGGCTTGCCGCCGTGCTGCTTGACCGAGGCGATGGCGTTTTCCCAGCTTTTGCGGATGCCGATGTCGAACCCGTCATCCACCAGCCGCGAATCCGCGCCCATCAGGCGGGTCATCATGATGTTGCCCACCCGGTCGTAAACGGCATCATAATGCGGCACCCATTTTTCCTGGATGACCACGCATTTCATGCCGATCTTGGCCGCCGTCGCCGCAACCATCCGCGTGTGGTTGGATTGCACGCCCCCGATCGACACCAGCGTATCCGCCCCCGAGGCGATGGCGTCGGGCACGATATATTCCAGCTTGCGCAGCTTGTTGCCGCCCATCGCCAGGCCAGAGTTGCAATCGTCGCGCTTGGCGTAGATCTCGACCTTGCCGCCCAGGGCCTCGGTCAGGCGGGGCAGGTGTTCGATGGGCGTCGGCCCGAAGGTCAGCGGGTAGCGGTCGAACTTTTCCAGCAGCGACATGGGCTGTCTCCTTGTGTCTGTCGGGCGGAACGGTAACAAGGGTTGGATGAAAGGTGCTTCCCAAGTTGGCCGACAGATTTCTGTATTGGCTATGCCTTTCGTCACATAATGAGAGTTATGTGAAAACACTGACCCCTGAATGGAAGATCCTTCCATGAGCGATCTCGACCGAATCGACCTGAACATCCTGCGCCACTTGCAAGGCAACGGCCGCCTGACGAATGCGGAACTTGCCGCCGCGGTGAATGTCAGCCCGGCGACCTGTCACAGGCGGACCCAACGGCTGTTCGACGAGGGCCACGTCAGCCGCGTGCAAGCCCAGGTGTCGCCGGGATCCGTGGGCCTGGGGGCCCTGGTCATGGTGGGGGTGGTTCTGGACCGGTCGACGCCCGAGAGTTTCGCGGCCTTCGAAGACGCGGTGTCGGACATGAAAGAGATGCTCGACTGTCACCTGGTGGCGGGCGACTTCGACTACCTGCTGAAGATCCGGGTGCGCGACATGGCCGATTTCAACGTGCTGCACGGGCGCAAGCTGATCGCGCTGCCGGGGGTGCGTCAGACCCGGACCTTCTTCGTCATGAAAGAGGTCAAGGAAAACGCGCCCCTGGCGTTCTGAGGCCCCGAAGGGCCCCAGCAAGGGTCAGGCGATGCGCTCGCCGGTTTCGGGCACGAAGTACGACACCTTGCCCAGGTCGAAGGCGAAGGTGTGGTTCACCCCCGGCGCGGCCTGGGTGTCGGAATGCAGGCGTGCGGTGACCAGCTTGCCGCCCAGCGTGGTGACGACATAGGTGTCGGCCCCGGCCGGTTCGACGATCTCGACCTTGCAATCGGCCTGCTGAACCGTCTCGCCCGAGCGATAGCCCGGCTCGGCGATGTCCTCGGGGCGCAGGCCCAGTATGACGTCCGCTGGCAGATCTCGTGCCCGGGTGTCGGTCAGCACGATGGGCGCGCCGCCGGGCCGGTCGATTTCCAGCTGGGTGCCGGCCGCGTCCGTCCGGGTCTTGGCCGGGATCAGGTTCATCGCCGGAGACCCCATGAAATCGGCCACGAACAGGTTGGCCGGCTGGTTGTAGATCTCGGCGGGGGTCCCGATCTGCTGGATCACCCCGCCCTTCATAACGACGATCTTGGTGGCCAGGGTCATCGCCTCGATCTGGTCATGGGTCACGTAGACCATCGACGCGCCGAGGTTCTGGTGCAGGGCCTTGATTTCGGTCCGCATTTCGACCCGCAGCTTGGCGTCCAGGTTCGACAACGGCTCGTCGAAGAGGAACAGCTTGGGATCGCGCACCAGCGCCCGGCCCATCGCCACCCGCTGGCGCTGACCGCCCGACAGCTGGCCGGGGCGGCGTTTCAGCAGCGGTTCGATCTGCAATTGCTGGGCGACCTCGGCCAGTTTCTTGTCCTGCGTGGCCTGGTCGACTCCCCGCACCTTCATGCCGAAGGTGATGTTCTTGGCCACCGACATGGTCGGGTAAAGGGCATAGGACTGGAACACCATGGCGATGTCGCGGTCCTTGGGCGAGACATCGTTCATGTCCTGCCCGCCGATCATCAGCGTGCCGCCGGAAATCGGTTCCAGCCCGGCGATGCAGTTCAGCAGGGTGGACTTGCCGCAGCCCGAAGGCCCGACGAGCACAAGGAAATCGCCCGGTTCGATGGACACGTTGATGTCCTTGAGGATCTCGGTCGACCCGTAGCTTTTGTACAGGTTCTGGATATCGAGGATCGGAGCCATGTCACTCATCCTTTCACGGATCCGGCGGTCAGACCGCGGATGAAGTATTTGCCGGCGACGACGTAGACGAGAAGCGTGGGCAGGGCGGCGATGATCGCGGCGGCCATGTCCACGTTGTATTCCTTCACGCCCGTCGTCGAGTTGACGATGTTGTTCAGGGCCACGGTCACCGGCTGCGTGCCGGCCGAGCTGAACGAGACACCGAAGAGGAAGTCGTTCCAGATCTGGGTGAACTGCCAGATGACGCTGACCACGATGATCGGGATTGAAAGCGGCAGGAAGATCGACCAGAAGATCCGCAGGAAGCTGGCTCCGTCGACCTTGGCGGCCTTCACCAGTTCAACCGGGATGGTCACGTAGTAGTTCCGGAAGAACAGCGTGGTGAAGCCGATACCGTAGATCACGTGGACAAAGATCAGCCCCGGGATCGTGCCGGCCATGCCCAAGAGGCCCAGCATCCGGGCCATGGGCAGCAGCACCACCTGGAACGGGATGAAGCAGCCAAAGAGCATCAGCGCAAAGATCACGTTGGCGCCCTTGAACCGCCATTGCGCGACGACATAGCCGTTCACCGCGCCCAAAAGGGTCGAGATCAGCACGCCGGGCACCGCGATCAGCACCGAGTTCCAGAAATAGGGTCGCACACCTTCACACTGGATGCCGGTGCAGGCCCCCGACCAGGCCTTGGCCCAGGCGTCGAAGGTGACCTCGCGGGGCAAGGACACCAGGTCTCCGGTGCGGATCTCTTCCAGGCTTTTCAGCGAGGTCGTGATCATCACGAACAGCGGCATCAGGTAATAGACCGCGAAGATCCCCAGGATCAGGTAGAGCCCCCAGCGCAGCGCGACCTTGCCGGCGCTGGACTGGCGGGCGGGCGAATAGGGAACATCAGTCATTTTTCGCCCTCAGCTCGGAATAGAGATAGGGAACGACGATGATGAAGATCACCAGCATCATGATCATGGCCGAACTCGCCGCCTGCCCCACGTCGCCGCGCGAAAACGCCATGGCATACATGTAGGTCGCGGGCAGGTCGGTGGCATAGCCGGGGCCGCCTCCGGTGAGGGCGATGACCAGGTCAAAGCTCTTGATGGCAAGGTGGGCCAGCACGATGAAGGCCGACAGGAAGATCGGGGCCATCGAGGGTATGATGATCGCCGTGTAGACCCGCCAGGTGGGGATGCCGTCGATCTGGGCGGCGCGGATGATTTCCGTGTCCACCGACCGCAGGCCGGCGAGGAACAGCGCCATGACAAAGCCCGAGCTTTGCCAGATCGCGGCCAGCACGATCGTGTAGATCGCCATGTCGGGGTTCACCAGCCAGTCGAACTTGAAGTTCTCAAACCCCCAGCCCTGCACCATGGCCTGCACGCCCAGCCCGGGGTTCAGGATCCATTTCCACGCCGTGCCGGTGACGATCATCGACAGGGCCATGGGGTAAAGGTAGATCGTGCGGATCGCACCCTCGACCCGGATCTGCTGGTCCAGCAGGATCGCCAGGATCAGGCCAAGCACCATCGAGATGACGATGAACATGCCACCGAAGATGTAAAGGTTTGTCATCGCCGTGTCCCACCGGGGGGAGGCGAAGAGCCTGTCGTACTGGATGAAACCGACGATCTCGTACTTGGGCAGCAGCTTGGACCGGGTCAGGGAAACCCAGGCCGTCCAGCCGATGAAACCGTAAACGAAGATCAGGACAGCGATGAAGCTGGGTGCCAGCACGATCTTGGGCAAATGGGTTTCGAACCACCTGGCCATATCGTTCTCCTGTTGTCGGGCCCGTCCGTGATGGACGGGCCCTGTCATTATCCGGTCAGGGACCGGGGTCGATCAGGGGGCCAGCCGGCAAATGCGGCCGGCCCGCCCGATCACATCGAGTTCGCGACGCCGTCGGCCAGCATCTGGACCGCGTCTGCCGACGACATGTCCGAGTTGAAATGCGCCGTCACCACGTCGGTGATCGCACCCGCCTGCGCGCCGCGCAGGGCCATGCCGTGGGCATAGGAGGGCAGCAGGGCGCCGCCTTCGGCCGATGCGGTCATGTCTTCGGACGACAGGTGCGCGCAATCGTCGAACTTGTCGAGCGCCACGTCGGTGCGCACCGGGATCGAGCCCTTGTTCAGGTTGAACACTTCCTGGAAGCTGGGGCCGACGATCAGCTCGGCCAGCAGGTCCTGCCCGGCCTTCTTGTCGTCGCCCTTGACGTCGAACATGGCAAAGCTGTCGACGTTGTACAGGAAGCCCTCGCCCGGGGTGGACCCGCACAGGAAGTCTTCGCCCGGGACCTTGCCCGCGGCCAGGAATTCGCCCTTGGCCCAGTCGCCCATGATCTGGAAGGCGGCTTCGCCGTTCATGACCATCGCGGTGGCCAGGTTCCAGTCACGGCCCGAGAAGTTGTCGTCGACATAGCCGCGCAGGGTGCGCATCTGGTCGAAGACGGCAACCATCGTGTCCGAGGTCAGCGCCTCGGGGTCCAGGTCGACCAGCGCCTGCTGGAAGAACTCGGGGCCGCCAAGACCCAGGACAACGGTTTCGAAGACGGTCGCGTCCTGCCAGGCCTGGCCGCCATGGGCCAGCGGAATGATGCCCGCCGCCTGCAGCTTTTCGGCCGCCGCGTTGAATTCGTCCCAGGTGGTCGGCATCTCGATGCCGTTGGCTTCCAGCACGTCCTTGTTGGCCCAGATCCAGTCCACGCGGTGGACGTTCACGGGGGCCGCGCACCAGGCACCTTCGCATTTCATGTGTTCGGCGATCTGCTCGGGCAGCACGTCGGCCCAGCCTTCGGCCTCGGCCACCGACGAAATGTCGGCCAGAACGCCCTCTTCGTACCATTCCTGGATCGCCGGGCCCTTCAGCTGCACGGCGGTCGGCGCGTTGCCCGACAGCACGCGGGCGCGCAGGGCCGTCATGGCCGCGTCTCCGCCGCCACCGGCAACCGGCATGTCGGTCCAGGTACCGCCGTTATCCGCGAATTCCTTCTGCAAGACGGCCACGGACTTGGCCTCGCCACCCGACGTCCACCAATGCAGGACTTCGGCCTGCGGTTCGGCAACGGCCACGCCGGCCGCGGTCAGGGCAATAGCGGAAATAGCCGCAAAAGCGGTGTGTTTCATCTTGGATTCCTCCCGTTCGGACTGCCATCTATAGCAGTTGTGGCGCGGATCCTGCTCTGTTGCGCCCCCGGTCCGCAAGGGGCCGATCCGGGGCAAGACGAGGCGGGCGGGCAGAAAGTCCGGCGATCTGTTACAGGCTGTTACAGGGTCGTTGAAATTGCTGCGCCTGCGAAGGAAACCGGACCCGAGGGAGGACAACATGACCATTGCCAGGCTGCTTGTTGTCGACGACGATTCCGAGATGCGCGGAATGATGACCCAGTATCTGCACAAGCAGGGCTTCATCGCGCTGGAAGCCGCCTGCGAGGCCGACATCCTGGCCGCCATGGCCGCCGGGCGCATCGACCTGATCCTGCTGGACGTCATGCTGGGCGACGAAAGCGGGATCGAGATCTGCGCACGCCTGCGCCGCGACCAGGACGTGCCGATCGTCATGGTCTCGGCCCTGTCCGCCGATCATCAGCGCATGGCCGGCTACGACGTCGGGGCCGATGATTACGTGGCCAAGCCGTTCAACCCCGACCTGCTGGTCGCCCGTGTCCGCGCGGTGTTGGCCCGGGCCCGCCGGACCGCCTCGCTGGTGCATCGGCGGCGCACGCGGACCTTCCGGTTCAACGGCTGGACCTATGACGCCAAGCGCGACGAGGTGATCTCTCCGCAGGGGTTCCAGGTCGCCCTGTCGCGCCGGGAAACCAAGCTGTTGCAAGCGCTTCTGGCCAATCCGCACATTCCCCTGACCCGCGAGGAAATCGCCGCCGCGCTGGACGTGACCGGCGACGGTTCGGGCGATGAGGCCGGGGGCCGGGCCATCGACGTGCTGGTCGGCCGGCTGCGCTCAAAGATCGAGGCCACGCCGAAGGATCCGCAGATGCTGCGCACCGAACGGGGCGTGGGCTACGTGCTGGCCGTCGATGTGCATGCGGAAGACACGTGACCACCCGGGCCGCGAAACCGGGCGCGGGGGCCGGGCCAAGCCTGCGGGTGTCCGGGGCGCTTGCCCTGGCCGCCGCGGTGCTGGTGGGCGTGATCGTGACGGCCATGTGGACCCTGTCGCAGTCCCGGTGGGCGGCCCACCTGGACCGGGCCGAGCGCATCGGCATCCTGCTTTACGATACCCTGTCGCGCGGGGCGGCCCTGCCCGAAGGCGTCACGGTAACCCTGCTGGGCGAGACCGACAGTGCCCGGGCCGACGAAGGCGAGTTCCAGGCGATCAGCGGCCTGCCCAGCCCCGCCTATGTCACCATCGCGCCCATCCTGCCCGATGCCACCGGCGGGGCGGGGCTGGCAATGGCGGTGATCTCGGACGGGCTTCAATACCGCGTGGCCGAGCTGCCCTCGCGCCCCGGCCAGCGCCCCGAGGAAACCCTGGGCCAGCTGACCCGCCTGATGGCCCGCTATTGCAGCCATCCCCAGATCATCGCCCGGCCCGCGGCCGGAGAATGGCGGCGGGTCGAGGCGCCCTCGGTCTGGGGCTGCGCGGCGGCGCCGGCCGACATGCGCCTGATGGCCATCGTCATGGGGCTGGTGGCCGTGGGGGTCCTGTTCACGCTGGTGGCCAACACCGCCGCCCGCTTTGCCGGGTTCGCCCAGGCGCTTGGCACCCGCCGCCGGGTCGGCGCGCCCGACAGCTACGAGGCCGAGGGCCCGGCCGAATTGCGGGCCATCGTCGACGCGGTGAACTCTTACCTGGAAACCGAGCGCGACCAGCTGGCCAAACGGGCGGTGGTCCTGTCGGGGGTCAGCCACGACCTGGGCACGCCCGCCACCCGGCTGCGCCTGCGGTCCACCCTGATCGACGACGCCGACCTGCGCGGGAAGTTCGAGGCCGACATCGACCGCATGTCGGCCATCATCGACAGTGTCCTGACCTACACCCATGCCGAGCTGAACGTCGAGGACCCACGCAAGCTGTCCCTGACCGCGCTGATCGAGGCGCTGGTCGACGATTACCAGGATCTCGGCCACCCGGTGCGCCTGGCCCGGGTCGAACCGATGGTGCTGCGGGCCGGGCAGTCGCTGTTCACCTCGCGCCGGGGCCAGCAGGTGGTCGAGGGCGCGCACCGCATCCTTGTCACGGCCCGGCCCGTGTCGATCCAGCGGGCGGTGACGAACCTGGTGGACAACGCCCTGAAATACGGCCGGAGGGCCGAGCTGCACCTGGAGGCCACGGCCGACATGGCCATGATCATGGTCGAGGACGCCAGCGGCATGCGCTCGACCGAGGAAATCGAGACCCTGATGGCCCCCTTCCGGCGCGGCGACAATGCGGGCGCAAGCGAGGGCATCGGGCTGGGGCTGAGCATCGTGTCGACCATCGCGCTGGTCCACGGGGGCGAATTGCGCTTTGAACTGGCCCCGCACGGGCTGCGCGCGGTGTTCGCCATTCCCCGGCAATGACCGCCCGGGGCATAGGGCACGCGCGGCCACGGATCTTTACAGCCCGCGCCAGTCGTGAAACCTGTTAATACATGTTACCCGCCCAGACATCTCCCGATCCGGTCCGCCTGGACCTGCGTTCTACCGGTACGGGCACGGCGACGTTGGTCATCGGCGGCGACTGGATCCTGGAGGCCCCCACCCCCGGGCATTCCGGCCTGGTCAAGGCGGTGAGCACCGGGACGGCGCTGACCGCGATCGCCTTCGACACGACCGGCCTGAGCGACTGGGACAGCACCTTTGTCACCGCCATCCTGCACCTTGTCCAACATGGGGACGACAGCGGGATCCGCTTCGACATGGACGGCCTGCCGCAAGGGGCCCGGCGGCTGATCGACCTGGCCACCGCCGTGCCCGAGCGCCAGGGCGCCCGGCGCCGCAGCGAACGGCCCGGCCTGCTGACCCGGCTTGGCGGCCAGGTGATCGAGACCGGCCGGGACACGATGGCCTTCATCTCTTTCATGGGCGAGGCCACGATTGCCCTTGGCCGGTTCCTGGTCGGCCGGGCCCGCTTCCGCCGGGTCGACCTGATGGCCATGATCGAGGATTGCGGCGTGCGGGCCCTGCCCATCGTGTCGCTGATCTCGGTGCTGATCGGGTTGATCCTGGCCTTTGTCGGCGCCATCCAGCTGCGGCCCTTCGGCGCGCAGATCTACGTGGCCGACCTGGTGTCCATCGCCATGGCCCGCGAAATGGCCGCGATCATGACGGGCATCATCATGGCCGGCCGGACCGGCGCGGCCTTTGCCGCCCAGCTGGGCACGATGCAGGTCAACGAGGAAATCGACGCCTTCCGCACGCTGGGCTTCGA
Source organism: Paracoccaceae bacterium (assembly GCA_002709405.1). Lineage (GTDB taxonomy): Bacteria > Pseudomonadota > Alphaproteobacteria > Rhodobacterales > Rhodobacteraceae > Marinibacterium. The sequence goes on along the minus strand of PAQV01000087.1, from coordinate 63,957 downwards.
CCCGATGGAATTCCTGGTCCTGCCCAGGATGCTGGCCCTGATCCTGATGATGCCGCTGCTGACGATCTATTCCAACGTCATGGGCATCCTTGGCGGGGCCATCGTCGGCGTGGGTATGCTTGGCCTGACGCCCACCGAATACTACCTGGAAACCGCGCTGAGCACGACGCTCACCGACCTGTCCCTGGGCATCATCAAAAGCGTCTTCTTCGGCATCATCGTGGCCATCACCGGCTGCCTGAAGGGCATCCAGTCGGGCCGCAGCGCCTCGGCCGTGGGGGATGCCGCCACATCGGCCGTGGTCATGGCCATCGTCATGATCATCGTCTTCGACGGCATCTTTGCCGTCGTCACCAACATCCTCGGGATCTGAGCCGCCATGCCCGAAAAGACACCCGGCAAGACGCCCCAGATCATCGTCGACGACCTGACCCTCGCCTACGGCGATTTCGTCATCCAGAAGAACCTGAGTTTCACGGTCGATCACGGCGACATCTTCATCATCATGGGCGGCAGCGGCTGCGGCAAAAGCACCGTGCTGAAAAGCCTGATCGGCCTGAAGCCCCCCGCCGCCGGCACCGTGCGCTATGCCCGGGGCGAGTTCTGGCCCGCCGCCCCGGCCACGCGCGAGGCGATGATGCGCGGGTTCGGCGTTCTCTATCAAAGCGGGGCCTTGTGGAGCTCGATGACGCTGGCCGAAAACGTCGGCCTGCCGCTTGGCGAATACACCGACCTGCCGCCCGCCGACATACGCGACCTGGCGGCGATGAAACTGGCTCTGGTCGGCCTCTCGGGGTTCGAGGATTACTATCCCTCCGAGATCTCGGGCGGGATGCAGAAACGGGCGGGTATCGCCAGGGCCATGGCCCTTGACCCCGCGATCCTGTTCTTCGATGAACCCTCGGCCGGGCTGGACCCGCTTAGTTCAAAACGCCTGGACGACCTGATCCTGGAATTGCGGGACAGCCTGGACACGACCATCGTCGTGGTGACCCACGAGCTGGACAGCATTTTCGCGATCGGGAACAATTCCATCTTCCTGGATGCGGTCACCAAGACGGCCATCGCCTCCGGAAACCCGAAAGACCTGCGCGACCATGGCTCCAATGCCGAGGTGCGCGACTTTTTGAACCGCGGACGGTCCGCACAGCCGCAAGAGGTATCCATGCCCTCCGACAGCCCCACCCGCCCCGGCATGGCCCGGCCGTGAGCAGGCGCGCTGACCCCAAGCGCGTCGGCCTGTTCGTCGTCGGCGCCTTTGCCCTGGGCCTGGCCTGCGTGGTCGTGTTCGGCGGGCGGAACCTGTTCGCCCCGACCGAACGGTTCGTGCTGTATTTCGAAGGCTCGGTGGCCGGGCTGCTGCCCGGTGCCCCGGTGAACTTTCGCGGGGTCCGGCTGGGCCAGGTGACGAACATCGGCATCACCTTCGTGCCCGGCACCGGGCGCGACGTATCGATCTTCATCCCGGTCGAAATCGAACTGGAGCCCCAGAAGATCCAGGGCCTGACCGCCGAGAACCGGGGCACCACCGAACAGATGATCGACCATGGCCTGCGGGCCGAGCTGGGCATGCAATCCTTCGTGACCGGCCAGCTGAGCGTCGAGCTGGACTTCAGGCCCGCCACGACGGCCAACGTGACCGGGATCGAGGGCCGCTATCCTGAAATCCCCACCCTGCCCTCGGACATGGAAAAGCTGAAGGCCAGCGTCACCCGTCTGGCCGACATCGCCCAGGAACTGCCGCTGGAGGAAATCGCCGGCAAGATCGAAACGGCGATCAGCGCGACCTCGGACAGCGTGGTGCAGATCAGCGAGGCGGTCGACGCGGTGTCGGGCCGGGTCACGCCCCTGGTCGACGACATCACGGCCACCGTGTCGGGCATCCGGGCCACCGTCGACGAGGCGCGCGCGCGCATGGCCATGAAGCCGGGCGAGGTGTTCCAGATCGCGGCCGAGGCCATCGGCAAGATCGAGGGCATGGCCGATGCCCTGGCCGTCCAGATCACGCCCCTGACCCTGTCGTTGCAACAGGCGCTGGACAGCGTGCAGACCGTGGCGCAGCAGGCCGGCACCGTGATCACGTCGGTCCAGGGCGATCTTGGCCCGATCACCCAGACTGTGCAGGACACGCTGGCCAGTGCCCAAAGCGCGCTGGACCGGACCGACAGCCTGCTGGACACGCTCGACCGCGAGGCCGGGCCCTTCATCGCCGATGCCCGTACCGCGATGGCGGCGGCCACCGACACCCTGACCGAGGCGCGCGAGCCGATCCGCAATGTCGGAGACCTGGCCAGCGGGCTGGATGCCCGGCTTGATCCCCTGCTGAACGATGCCCAGGCGGCGATGCGCTCGGCCCGCGACACGCTGGAAAATAGCGATGCGGCCATCCTGGACCTGCGCACCCTGATCGGCGACATCAGCGGCAGCACCCGGCAGATCATGACCAAGGCCGACGATGTCCTGGACACGGCCCAGGGCGCGGCGCAGGACGCGCGCTCCGTCATCCAGGGGGCGGGATCGCTGGTGCGGCCGAACTCTCCGACCGTTGCCCAGCTGGAGGCCACCCTGGCCGAGATCCGCCGGGCCGCGACCTCGTTGCGGCAGCTGGCCGACTATCTTGAACGCAACCCCAACGCCTTGCTGACCGGCAAGAGATAGGGCAGGACAAAGCCATGACCTTACGCAAAGTCCTGTTGTTGCCCCTCGTGCTTGGCCTGGCCGCCTGTTCCGGCCAGCCGTCCAGCTTCTTTGTCCTGTCGCCCGGGGCCACGCCCTCTGCCGCCGTGGCCCAGACCACGACGACCCGGCGCAACGGCGTCAGCCTGGGGGTCGGGCCGGTCACCATGCCGGAATACCTGGAGCGGGCCGAAATCGTCACCCGCGACGGGCCGACGACCCTGCAGGTGGACAACCTGAACCGCTGGGGCGGCAACCTGACCAGCAATTTCCAGATGGTGCTGGGGGAATCCCTGTCCCAGCAACTGGGCACCGACCGGATCCATCTGTACCCGTGGACCACCTCGGACACCCTGCGCTACCAGGTCGTCGTCCAGGTCAACGGGTTCGAGGCCCGCTCGGATGGCGGGGTGGTTCTGGATGCGCGCTGGACCGTGCTGAACCCGGTCGACGACAGCGTCGTGCGCATGGGCCGCAGCGTGCTGACCGAACCCCTGCCCCAGACCGAAGACGGGGCGGTCGATTTCACCGCCGTTTCGGCCGCGATGAGCCGCGTTGTCACCCGGCTTGGGGCCGAGATCGCGAATTCTGGCATCCGCTAATCGACGCGGCCCAACCCAAGGGGGATCAACCGGGGGGACAAGCCCCCCGGGTGCCCGAGTGACGGTCAGATCTTGCGCAGGACCAGCAGGGTCATCATGCCCATGGGCGGCAGGCTGCGCCGGTGCTCGACGACCAGCCGGTCATCCTGCAAGACACGCTCGATCGCGAAATCGGAATGCCATCCCAACAGGTTCGACAAAGGCGCCGCGACCTTTTCGATGGCGGCCAGGGCGCCGGTGTCGCGCTGGAAATGGTTTGTGATCACAACCTTGCCGCCAGGTTTGCAGACCCGGGCGATTTCCGACATCACCTGTTCCGGCTCGGGCACAACCGACAGCACATGCATCGCGGCCACGCTGTCGAAATGACCGTCGGGAAAATCCATCGCCCGGGCATCCATCTGGCGCAGGGCCTCTACATGGGCCAGGCCCTTCTCGGTCACCCGGGTGCGGGCCTTGTCCAACATGTCTTCGCTGAAATCCACGCCCGTCACCTTCAGGTGCGGCGCGTAATGTTCCAGGGCCAGCCCGGTGCCGACCCCCACTTCCAGGACAGAACCCGCCCCGTCGTTGATCAGCCCCACGGCCCCCTTTCGCCCTGCTTGCGTCACGGCTCCGAACGTCTGGTCATAAACCGGCGCCCACCTTGCATAGGCGGTGCCGACGGCTTCGATGTCCACGAAATCAGTCCTCCTGGGTCTTCCGGCGTTTCTCGTTAACCAATGCGACGATAACAATGGCCACGTAGGCAACGCAAAGCATCGCCAATGACACCCACGTGAACGTCAGCAAAGCAGCGCCGAGCAGCGCGAAACCGACGAAAAAATAGCGCACACGTTCACGGGGGATCTTCTGGGCCTTGAAGGACCAGGTCGGAATCTTGCTGATCATCAGGGCGCCGATCACGGCCATGTAAAGGCAGATCATCCAGCTGGGCAGGATCCGCTGGTCGGCCACGGCAAAGGACAGGTAAAGCGGCAGCATCACCAGCAGCGCCCCGGCGGGCGACGGGATGCCGGTGAAGAACCGGTTGTCGGCGGGCGCGCTTTCGGAATTGCTGGCGACGTTGAACCGGGCCAGCCGGACCACGCAACAGACGGCAAAGACCAGCACCGCCAGCCAGCCGATATTGGGCATCGACTGCAATCCCCAGAAATACACGACCAGCGGCGGGGCGACTCCGAAGTTGACGAAATCGGCCAGGGAATCCAGTTCCGCCCCGACCTTGCTTTGGCTGTCCAGCGCCCGGGCCAGCCGCCCGTCCAGCCCGTCCAGCACGGCGGCGGCCAGGATCAGTTGCACGGCCAGCACGTAGTTGCCGTGCACCCCGAACCGGATCGCCGAGACCCCGGCACAGACGGCCGCGATGGTCAGCATGTTCGGCAGAAGCTGCGTGATCGACAGCTCCGGTGGCGGAGGAGGCGTGGACGGTCCCGACATCACGCCTGCGCCCCGGGTACTCCGGCCGGGTCGGTCCCTGTCTCCGGCTGAGGCTCTGGCTGCGGCACCGCCGGCAACTCGGCCAGCACGGTTTCCCCGGCGACCATGGTCTGGCCGACGCTGACCAGCGGCTCGGTGCCCTCGGGCAGGTAGACGTCCAGGCGCGAGCCGAACCGGATCAGGCCAAAGCGCTCTCCGGCCGACATCCGCGCGCCTTCCTCGATGAAACAGACGATGCGCCGGGCCACCAGGCCGGCGATCTGCACCACCGCCAGTTCGCGCCCGCAGTCCATGCGCACCCGCAGGCTGTTGCGCTCGTTCTCGGCGCTGGCCTTGTCCAGCGAGGCATTGAAGAACTTGCCCGGGTGATAGGCGATGGCCGTGACCTCTCCGGCCACGGGCACGCGGTTCACGTGGCAGTTGAACACCGACATGAAGATGCTGACCCGCGTGCGGGGCGTGGCATCCATGCCCAGCTCGGCCGGGGGCACGGCCGGTTCGATGATCGACACGATGCCATCGGCGGGGCTGATCACCAGCCCGTCCCGGGCGGGCGGCACCCGCTCGGGATCACGGAAGAAGTAGTAGCACCAGACCGTCAGCCCCAGCCCGATCAGCGCCAGGAAATCCGACACCAGCCACAAGCCCAGCGTGATGGCCCCGAAGATGGCCACGAACCGGATGCCCTCGGGGTGCATCGGCTTGATGAAGGTGTCGGTCATCCGAAGGCTCATGGCGTGTCATCCCGTTGTTGCGTCTTGCCATACCTCTACAGAGTGTCCCGCCCGTGGAAAATGCCGCAATGGCCCGACCGGTCGGAAAGCGCCGAAAGATGCCCTGACGTCCTGCCCCGTCTGCCAAGTGTCACCTGGGCGTCAAAGGCGGCCGGCTATGGTCGGGTGACGGTGGGAAAGCTCACTCCGGAATTGACCTGAATATTGATTCATGTTTCATCTGTCCGGGAGTGATAATCGGGAGGATCAATCACATGAAACGCACGCTCGCCCTGGGCCTGGCGGCATTTCTGGCCGCCTCGCCGCTGGCCGCCGAAATCCGCATCGCCCATGTCTATGGCAAGACCGGCCCCTTCGAAGCCTATGCCGCGCAATCGCATGTCGGCCTGATGATGGGCCTTGAATACGCGTCCGATGGCACGATGGAGATCAACGGAGACCCGATCACCGTCATCGAGAAGGACACCCAGCTGAAGCCCGACATCGGCAAGGCCCTGCTGGCCGAGGCCTATGGCGACGATGACGCGCATATCGCGGTGGGTCCGGTGTCCTCGGGCGTGGCGCTGGCCATGCTGCCCGTGGCCGAGGAATACGAGCGCATCCTGATCGTCGAGCCGGCCGTGGCCGATTCCATCACCGGCGAGAACCGCAACCAGTTCATCTTCCGCACCGGGCGCAACTCGTCCCAGGATGCCATCGCCAATGCCGTGGCCCTGGGCGGAGAAGGCGTGACCGTTGCAACCCTGGCCCAGGATTACGCCTTCGGCCGCGACGGGGTGGCGGCGTTCAAGGAGGCCCTGGAAGCCACCGGCGCGACCCTGGCGCATGAAGAATACGTGCCCACCGACACCACCGATTTCACCGCCGCGGCGGAACGGATCTTCCAGGCCATGGGTGACATCGAGGGCGAAAAGAAACTGTTCATCATCTGGGCCGGTGGCGGCAACCCGATGGGCAAGATCAACGCCATGGACCCCTCGCGCTTCGGCATCGAAATCGCCACGGGCGGCAACATCCTGGCGGCCCTGACGGCCTACAAGGAACTGCCGGGCATGGAAGGGGCCACGTATTACTACTACGAGATCCCCAAGAACGACGTGAACGACTGGCTGGTCGCCCAGCACATGGAGCGCTTCGGCACCCCGCCCGATTTCTTCACCGCGGGTGGCATGGCGGCGGGCATCGCCGTGGTCGAGGCCATCAAGAAGGCCGGGGGCGCCGATGACACCTTCGCCCTGATCGAGGCGATGGAAGGCATGGAGTTCCCCACGCCCAAAGGCACCATGGTCTTCCGGCCCGAAGACCACCAGGCCATGCAGCCGATGTACCACTTCGTGACCGAGATCCAGGAGGGCAAGGATTACGGTGTGCCCGTCCTGGTCCGCGAGATCGGCATCGACGAGATGGACATTCCGGTCCGCGACTGATCGCGGCCCGTCCCTGTCCTTGTCCCGGATCGGGGCGCGCGGCTGTGCGCCCCGATCCAAAGACCGGCAATACCCAAGACCCGGGGCCCGTTTTGGCCTCGTCCCGACCCTCGCCCGAGAATGGCCCCCCTGACGGCCCGAGAAAGGCAATCCCTTGACCCAGACGCTTCTGGAAACTGACGGTCTGACCGTGCGGTTCGGTGGACACGTGGCGGTGGATGCCGTGTCGTGCGCCTTCCACGCCGGTGAGCTGACCGCCATTGTCGGCCCCAACGGCGCTGGCAAGACCACCTATTTCAACCTGATTTCCGGCCAGATCCCGGTCACATCCGGGACCGTATCCCTGATGGGAGAGGATATCACCCGCCTGGGCGTGGCCGACCGCTGCCGCAAGGGGCTGGGCCGGGCGTTCCAGCTGACCAACCTGTTTCCCGACCTCAGCGTGCTGGAAAACGTGCGGCTGGTGATCCAGGCCCACCAGCACAAGGGCTTTTCGCTGTTCTCCATGGCCTCCAGCCATACCGAGCTGACCGTGGCCGCCATGGCCGTGCTGGAGCGCGTCAAGCTGGACAGGCTGAAGGACCAGAAGGTCAGCGAACTCAGCCACGGCAACCAGCGCAAGCTGGAGGTCGCCCTGCTGATCGCGCTCGATCCGCAGGTCTACATGTTCGACGAACCCACCGCGGGCATGAGCGCCGACGAAGCGCCCGTCGTGCTGGACCTGATCGCCGAGCTGAAACACGACACCGACCGCACCATCCTGCTGGTCGAACACAAGATGGACGTGATCCGCACGCTGGCCGACCGGATCATCGTGCTGCACAACGGCGCGCTGGCCGCCGATGGCCCCCCGGCGGAAGTCATGGCCTCGGACATCGTGCAAGAGGCCTACATGGGCAAGGAGCTGACCGATGTCTGATCCCATCCTGTCGCTTCGGGCCGTGCATACCGACATCGCCCAATACCACATCCTGCAGGGCGTCGACCTTGACGTGCCGCGCGGCGGGGTGACCATGCTGCTGGGCCGCAACGGGGTCGGCAAGACCACGACACTGCGCACGATCATCGGCCACTGGGCGGCCAAGTCCGGGTCCATCACCTTCGATGGCAGCGACATCACCGCCCTGCCCGTGCCCATGCGCGCCCGCGCGGGCATCGGCTTTGTCCCCGAAGACATGGGTATCTTCGGAGACCTCACCGTCGAGGAGAACATGGTCCTGGCCGCCGTGTCCGGCCCGCTGGACAAGGCCCGGCTGGACTGGCTGTTCTCGGTCTTTCCGCCCTTGAAAACCTTCTGGAATTCGCCCGCCGGCACCCTGTCGGGCGGGCAGAAACAGATGCTGTCGATCGCGCGTGCCATGGCCGAGGAGCGCAAGCTCTACCTGATCGACGAACCGACCAAGGGCCTGGCCCCGGCGATCATCTCGACCATGGCCGGCGCGCTGCGCGAACTGAAACGCCAGGGCGCGTCGATCCTGCTGGTCGAACAGAACTTCTCGGTCGCCAAGGCGCTTGGGGACACGGTGGCCGTCATGGAAAACGGTGCCATCGTCTGGACCGGCGAAATGGCGCAACTGGCCACCGACGCCGCCCTTCAGGAACGCCTGATGGGCCTGAGCATGGAGTCCCACTGATGTCCGCCGCTCCCGATCACAACCCGACCTTCGCGGCGCTCAGCCTGTCGGACCGGCTTGAAAAGGCCGCGCCCTTCCTGCTGGTGCCCGTTCTCGTGGTGCTGGGCTTCTTCGCCATCGGCACGACCTCGTCCTGGCTGACCCTGACCGTGTCGGGCCTGGCCATGGGCATGATGATCTTCATCATGGCGTCCGGCCTGACCCTGGTTTTCGGCCTGATGGATGTCATCAACTTCGGCCACGGAGCGTTCATTTCCGTCGGTGCCTACGTGGGCATATCAGTCCTGCTGGCCCTGTCGGGATGGACCGGGGCGCCGTCGCTGGTGTTGAACGTCATCGCCGTCCTGCTGGCCGTCTTCGCCGCCATCGCCGTGACCGGCGCATTGGGCTGGGGGTTCGAGCGCATCATCGTGCGGCCCGTCTACGGCGCGCACCTGAAACAGATCCTTGTCACCGTCGGCGGGCTGATCGTCATCGAACAGCTGATCCACCTGGTCTGGGGCCCCGAGGAGATCTTCCTTACCCGGCCCGAGATGCTGAAGGGCGCCGTCACCTTCGCCGGAGCGGCAGTGGAAAAGTACCGGCTGCTGGCCGTGGTCATCGGCCTGATCCTGTTCGTCGCCATGCGCATGGTGCTGCTGCGCACCAAGATCGGCCTGATCGTGCGCGCGGGCGTGGCCAATGGCGAAATGGTCGAGGCCCTGGGCTATCGCCTGCGCATGGTCTTCATCGGCGTGTTCATCGCCGGATCGGCGCTGGCGGGCCTCGGCGGGGTCATGTGGGGCCTCTACCAAGAGGTCATCACGGCGGGCATGGGCGAAGAGATGATGATCCTCGTCTTCATCGTGGTGATCATCGGCGGGCTCGGCTCGGTCGAGGGCGCATTCATCGGCGCCCTGCTTGTGGGCCTTCTGCAGAACTACGTGGCCTTCCTGGAACCCAAGCTGGCCCTGATTTCCAACATTGCGCTGATGACAGCGGTTCTGATGTGGCGGCCGCAGGGAATGCTGCCCGTGGTGAAGGCGAAGTAAGATGCTGGTCAAATTGCTCTCCGGCGACAAGCCGAACTCGGTCGTGCTGACGATCATCCTGCTGGCCATCCTGGTCTGCCTGGCCCTGGCGCCGTTCCTCTTTCCCGGGGTCCGGTCACTGGAAACCGCCGCGCGGATCTGCATCTTCATCGTGCTGGTGGCCAGCTACGACCTGCTGCTGGGCTATACCGGCATCGTCAGCTTTGCCCACACCATGTTCTTCGGGCTGGGCGCTTACGGCGTGGCCCTGGCCTCGGACCACCTGGGCCGGGGCTTTGGCCCGATGATCCTGGGCACCACGCTGGGCGCCATCGCTGCGGGCGTACTGGCCGTGCTGATCGGGCTGTTCAGCCTGCGTGTCCGGGCGATTTTCTTTGCCATGATCACCCTTGCCGTGGCCTCGGCCGTGGCCGTCCTGGTGTCGCAGTTCTCGACCATCACGGGGGGCGAGGATGGCCTGAACTATTCCATCCCCCGCGCCCTCACCCCGGCCAATCGGCTGGGCGAGTTCGCGGGCGTGAAGATCAACGGCAAGATCCTGAACTATTACCTGATCTTCTTCTGCTCGGGCGCGCTGTTCCTGCTGCTGCTGCGCATCGTCAATTCGCCCTTCGGCCGGGTGCTGGAGGCCATCCGCGAAAACGAGTTCCGGGCCGAGGCGATCGGCTACAAGGTCGTCTGGTACCGCACCGCCGCCACCTGCCTGTCGGCCGCCGTCGCTGCCCTTGCCGGCAGCCTGTTCGCCATCTGGCTGCGCTATGTCGGGCCGGACACCACGCTGTCGTTCGAAATCATGCTGGATATCCTGCTGATGGTCGTCATCGGGGGCATGGGTACAATGTATGGCGCGGTCATCGGGGCGACGATCTTCGTACTGGCCCAGAACTACCTGCAGAACCTGATGGGCGTGGCCGAAGAGGCGACCTCGGCCCTGCCCATCCTGCCGCATTTCCTGGATCCCGACCGCTGGCTGATGTGGCTGGGCGTGCTGTTCATCCTCAGCGTCTATTTCTTCCCGACCGGCATTGTCGGCCGGCTGAGGGCCGGGCGGACGGGGTGAAACGGCCCATCGTCCTCTTGCACGGCTGGACGATGACGGGGGCGGTCTTTGACGACCTGGCCGGCCGGCTGGGCGACCGGACCTGCGCCGCGCCGGACCTGCCCGGCCATGGCCGCGCCCGCCACCTGCCGCCGAGCCCGGACAACTGGGCCGCCTGTGTCGCCGAGACGCTGGCCGCCCTGCCCGGAGCCGTGGCCGTCGGTTGGTCGATGGGGGCCATGGCCCTGTGGCATTGCCTTGATCGTCACGGGCCCGGGGACCTGGCCGGGCTGATCACCGTCGACATGAGCCCCCGCCTGCGCCCCGCCCCCGACTGGCCGCACGGCCTGCTGGGCCAGTCCGAGGGCAGCCTGCCCCGGGTCGAACGGCGCCTTGTCTCGGATTGGGAGGGGGCCAGCCACGGTATCGCGGCTTCGATCTTTGCCAGTGGCCAGGAGGCCCCGCATTTCACCCGCGCCATGGCCCGCGATATGATCCTGACCCAGGACGCCGACACCATGCGCGCCGCCTGGCAGGCCCTCGTCGGCATGGACAAGCGCGCGGCCGTCGCGGATATCGCCCTGCCCTGGCTGGTCTGTTCGGGCGCGCAAAGCCGGGTGTACCCGGCCTCGGCCTCGGACTGGCTGGCGCGCACCGCGCCGCGAACCCTGCGTCATGTCTTCGCCAAGTCGGGACATGCCCCGCACCTGCAAGAACCCGACAGCTTTGCTCGGGTCGTGGCCGCGTTCGCAGACGCGTTGTAACCGCCGCCGCAGGGCCAAAAATCGTGTGAGGACAAAAGAAAAGGCGGCATCCAGGGAGGAGGAGGATGCCGCCTTTTAAGCAAGACCGGTTCAGGGAGGAGGAGAACCTGTCTTGGGTTCTGATATAGCGCTATCGCTGCATCCGCACAATAATCCAGCCATGCTAATTCCGCATTGCAGCATTGCGCCAGTGTACCAACCGGTACATTCCGCCTGTCCGAGTTGCGCTTCAAAGCCCCATGCGTCAGCCGCCACCCAGGGCCCGCAGCAACATCCGCCTGCGCGCGTCCTCTGCCCCGTAGAACACGGCCAGGATGCGCACGGTGCGGCGATCTTCGTCCAGCGTGAACCAGAACGCCGCCTGGCCGAACGACAGGCTGCGGCAGCCCGCCAGTACATCGTTGCGCATCTGTCCACGGTGCGGCGCCACCAGGATCCGGTCGGCATCCTGCCTGACCTGGCGGACCCGCTCGGCGGCATGGCGCAGGGCAGAATCCGGCCTCTCCCCGAAGCCCATGTAGCTGTCGGCGAGATGGTCGAAGATCCGGGCGAAATCCCCCTCGGCCTCGGCGGCGAATTCAAGTGTCCAGGTCATGGCCCTTCTGGCGGGCGGCCAGCATGGCGTCGAGCCGGTCGTCGAATGCGCTGGCCGGGATGGGCTCGGCCTCGTGGCGGGCGGACAGAAGCCTCCGAAGGGCCTGGCGTTCCAGCTCGGCATCCTCCTGCCGCTGGCGCAGGATTTCGACGCCTTGCTGCAACACGGCGCTAACACTGGGATACTGGCCCGACTCGACCATGGCCTTGGCAAAGGCGAACTGGGCATCGCTGAGCGAGATCGAGGATTTGACGGTCATGGCTTGCCCTCCTTCCCCAATGGTAGCACCTGGTCACACCGCAAGCAAGGACACCCTCGCCGCAACGGAAAAGCCCCGGCACCGGGCCGGGGCTTTGCCAAAGACTTTGACCGCAAGATCAGGCGAACAGGAAATCCGAGATGTCGAAATCCGCCGAGGTCAGGCCAAGGTTGCTGTTCACGACGATCACGAAGTCATCGGCATAGTCGATCCGCACCTTGCCCAGCTGGATATCGGTGAAGATCAGGTCGCTGAACTCCAGGTCGCCTTCCACGAACCTGATCCGGTCGGCCCCGTCCACGTAGCTGCGGATGTTGTCCTTGGAATCGTCGATGCACAGCTCGTAGATGTCGTTGCCCGCCTGGCCCTTCAGGATGTCCTGGCCTTCGCCGTCGCGCAGGATGTCATCGCCCCGGCCGCCCGACAGCAGGTCGTTGCCCCGCCCGCCCGCCAGGATGTTGGCCGCATCGTCGCCGGTCAGCGTGTCGTCGCCATCGCCGCCGAAGACGTTTTCGATCCCCGTGACCGAGCTGATCAACTGGCCGTCGATGGTTGCCGTCCCGCCCAGCGTGATGATCGACGCCGCCGTCACGGCGGCCGCGTTCAGCGTGTCGATCCCGCCATTGGTGTCGTTCAGGGTCAGCAAGTGGTTGCCGACGCCGGCAAAGTCGCTGAACTCGTTGGTGTAGACATAGAGATCGTCCGCATCGGCGGTTTCGCCGAAGAACTGCAGCTCGCCATAGGTCAGCGTGCCGGTGTCGCCAGCGGTCTCGTCCGAGATCTCGACCGTCCAAGTGCCGGCGCTGGTTTCGCCCCGGAAGGCATTCGACATGAAGAACCAGTTGGTGGTCGCGGCCGAGCCCTGGTTGCCGGTGATCGCCAGCACCGATTCAGTCCCGTCTGGCGAAATCAGCGTGATGTTGTAATCGCCCGTGTACCCGCCAGAGAAGCCCAGGGTCAGGCCGACATGTTCGATGTCGAAATCATCCGTGGTGTCGAAGGTAAAGCTGATGCCGGTGGCATTGTTGTCGGGGATGACCAGGTTGAAATTGCCGCTGGCCACGACCGGATCTTCCCAGTTCGAGCTGGTCTTCTGGTCGACCCAGGTTTCCGCCAGGCGCACGGCGGCCAGCGCGTCGATCAGGCCGAAGCCGTAATCGTTGGAAAAGTGCATCCCGCCGCCGTTCCAGTTGGTCGCCCCGTTGAACTCCCAGGTATAAAGCTCGTCGGCCTCGGGACCCGAGCCCATGGCCGAACCGGTGTGCCGGGCGCTCAGCGCCAGGATGTCCTGCACGTCGCGCCAGCCCAGTTCGGGATTGGCCTCCAGCATCAGGGCCACGACACCCGCCGCCGCAGGGGTGGCCGAGGACGTGCCGCCGAAGGTCGAGGTATAATCCCCGCCCCGGTCATAGCCCCAGAACCCGGTCCGGTCGGTGGTCCAGATCCCCGCGCCTTCCGCCCCGTTCGAGGGCGACGAGATCAGCAGGTTCGCGCCCGGGGTCGAATAATACGACACGTAGCCGTCATGGCTGGTCGCGCCCACGGCAATGGTCTGGGGGATCGAGTTGAAGTTGCTGTCGTTGCCGTCCCGCCCGATCGTGCGGTCGTTGCCATTGGCCACCAGGTTGATGGTGCCCAGGCCTCCGCGCCCGGTCTCGACGCTTTCGAAGAAGCCGCCGAAGAACTCCTGCCAGTCGACGCCGCCGGTCGAATTGGTGTCGTAGATGCTGTCGGCAAACGGCGTGACCCAGCCCCAGCTGTGGTTGGTCACGTCGAAATTGTCGAGCTCGTAGAACGAGGCCTCGAAGTCGAGCGAGTTGTCGAAGAACATATCGACACCCGCGATGGTGGCGTCATAGGCCACACCCACGGTGCCCTCGCCGTTGTTCTCGGCCGCGATCACGCCGGCCACGGCGGTGCCATGGGCCGACTGGAAGCTTTGCGGCAGCGGGTCGTGGGTCACGCCGCCCACGACGATATGCAGGTTGGTGTCGTAATTGTCGTCCAGGTCGTGGTGCGTGTATTGCACCCCGTCGTCCCAGATGCCGACGGTCACGCCTGCGCCGGTATAATCGTCCCAGACCGAGGTCACGTTCAGGTCGACGCCCGCGTCACCGCCCGACTGGCCGGTGTTCTGCAGGTGCCACTGGTTGGGGAACAGGTCGTCCGAGGGGATCAGGGCCAGGGCGTAATCGGCCCAGCTGTCCGCATCGGCCACGGCCTTGTCCGGGGTCGAGGACTCCTCGGCCGGCAGCAGGCCCTGCACCAGCATCCGCAGGCTGGTGCCGATCTCGGCCCGCACGACCGGGACCTCTCCGCCCGAAATCACCGTCCGCGCCACGACGGCGCCCATGATGGCCGGGGCGGACAAGGTCAGGGTGTCGGCAAGCTCGTCGGTGTCTTCGTCGTCGGCCGGCAGGGCCGCCACGGGCGCGCTGTCGTCGCTGGTCTTTTCGACCGGCGCGGCCTCGGTGGTTTCGACCGTGTCGTCGCTGTCCTCAAGGACGCTTGACGTGCCGATTTCGATGTCTTCATCCGTGTCGAGAAAATCCGACGTTGAAAACGTAACTCCATCCATCGCCATTGCGATGTCCCCCTTAAATATCCGGGCGCGTGACGTCGGTGTCGTTGGGCCCGATGTTAACCAGAAAGTGCTCAGCTATGCGCGGGCACTTTCGGCAAATCGGGCGTGTCTGTCAATTGTCTCACACATGTCAATTTTTGTGAGATCGGGCCTGGGCGACAGGGGCGGCGCAGCCCGGCCCTTCGGTCAGATGACCTGCCGTCTGGGATCAAGGGATTGATCGGCTAGGCTTTTCAGGCCACCAGCCGCCCTGCCCCGTCGATCACCATCTGTCCATCTTCCTTGAAGACCGGCCCCTGCGGCCGCCCGTCCAGCAGGGCGAAGACCTGTTCCGAGGGCCGGCACAGCCGCACGCCGCGCGGGCTGGCGACGATGGGCCTGTTAACCAGGATGGGGTGGCTGAGCATGGCCTCCATCAGCGTATCGTCCGGCACCGACGGGTCCAGCAATCCCATCTCGGCGGCCGGAGACTTCGTCACCCGCAAGGCGCTGCGCGGAGTCAGGTCGGCGGCGGCGAACAGGGCCAGAAGCTGGGGCCGGGTCCAGCCGGTGGACAGGTAGTCGATGATCTCCGGCTCCACCCCCGACGCCCGGATGAACGCCAGCACGTTGCGCGAGGTGCCGCAGTCGGGATTATGGTGGATGACGATCATCGGCGGCCTCAGGCAAAGCGGGCGCGGGTTCGGTTGGCAAAGGCCACCAGGGACAGCATCACCGGCACCTCGACCAGCACGCCGACCACCGTGGCCAGGGCCGCGCCCGAGTTCAGGCCGAAGAGGCTGATGGCCACGGCCACGGCGAGTTCGAAGAAGTTCGACGTGCCGATCATGGCGCAGGGGGCGGCGATCCGGTGGGGCACCTTCAGCATGTAGGCCGCCCCGTAAGCCAGGGCGAAGATGCCGTAGCTCTGGATCACGATGGGCACCGCGATCAGCACGATGACCGCCGGTTTCGACAGGATGACCTCTCCCTGCAGGCCGAACAGGATCGCCACGGTGGCAATCAGGCCGACCATCGACAGGGGCTTGATGCGGGCGGTAAAGGCCTCGATCGCGGCGTCCGACCCCAGCATGCGCCGGGTCACCAGCCCGGCCGCGAGGGGCAGCACGACATACAGCACCGTGGCCAGGACCAGCGTTTCCCAGGGCACCGAGATCTCGGTCACGCCCAGCAGGAGGGCGACGATGGGCGCGAAGGCCACCACCATGATCAGGTCGTTCACCGACACCTGCACCAGCGTATAGGTCGCGTCGCCGCGCGTCAGTTGCGACCAGACAAAGACCATGGCCGTACAGGGCGCGGCCCCCAGCAGGATCAGCCCGGCGATGTATTGCGCGGCGTCCTCGGGGGCGATCCAGGGCGCGAAGACATAGTCGAAGAACAGCACGGCCAGCAGGGCCATGGTGAACGGCTTGATCAGCCAGTTGACGGTCAGCGTGACCAGCAACCCCTTGGGCTGGCGGGCGACGCCGGCGACGGCTGCGAAGTCGACATTGACCATCATCGGGTAGACCATGGCCCAGATCAGCACGGCCACCACCAGGTTGATCGAGGCGACCTCGGCCGCGGCAATCGCCTGCACAAGGCCGGGGGCGACGGTGCCGACGGCGATGCCGCCGACCATGGCCAGGGCCACCCAAAGGGTCAGCAGCCGTTCGAAGCGGCCCATCGGTTCCGCGGCGGTGGGGGTGTCGGTGGTCTGGGTCATGTCGGGCCTCGGGGCGCGGAACGCGCCTTGTCATGAATTCGTCATTTCGCGAAATCGCGTATCAATTGCTGCCTAGCGGCGGGCGCCCCCGCTTGTCAAGACTTGTCATTTCGCGTAATCACGAAACATGAACCAGAATGTTGCCATCGATGCCTTCGGCGCCCTTGCCCACGACACCCGGCTGTCCATTTTCCGCCTTCTGGTCCAGCGCGGCCCGAATGGCACTCCGGCGATGGAGGTCGGCCGGCTGATGGATCTCAAGCCCTCGACCGTGTCGGGGCACCTGTCCACCCTGCGCCGGGCCGGGCTGGTGACGACCGAACGCAAGCACCGCGAGGTGCTGTACGCCCCGAACCTGGGCGCGGTGAACGGCCTGGTCACCTTCCTGCTGCAGGATTGTTGCGGCGGCGATGCCCAGGCCTGCCAGGGCGTGACCCTGCCCGCCGCCTGATTGGCGCGTGATCCCTGACACCCTGACCGATCAGGTCCGGGGAAAGGCCTGCATCCGGGCCAGGATGTCGACGCCCAGGGTGTTCCAGAAGTGCAGCAGGTCGATGAAGATCCAGTTCTCGGCCAGCTTGTCGCCCTGCCGCCGGTAGATGTCGATCACCCGCATTTCTCCCATCCCCTCGCTGCCCGGCATGCCCATGAACCCGCCCACGTGGCGGGCCGTGAAGTTGGGCCAGCCGAAGAACCCGCCATAATGCCCCTCGGCCAGCCGGGCCAGGTGGCGCGTCTTGGATCGGTCGGTGAAGGCCGCGCGGAAGGGGGCCGAGTGCTGCTTGGCATAACGCTCGATCGTGTAGGTCGCCCCGATCCCCGCCGGCCCCCACCAGATCATGTCGTCATGCCAGGTCCGGGCGAGCTCTTCCTCCAGCGGCAGGCCCAGCTGCCAGGTGCCCAGGTCGCCGATCATGGCGTTGATCGCGGCCAGGGTGGCCGCGCCCTCGGCCGGGGGCTGCGCATCATATAGCAGACCGTCATGGGTCAGAGGCCCCGGCTGCACCAGGTGGGCGGCGGTCTGGGGCGGGAAGGGCTGCAACCCCGCCTGCATCATCAGGTGGGGAATGTCGAAATACATCGCCGTCTCGGTGATCTGACCGTTGTCGACCCGGTTGAACTCGCAATAGCGCAGGAAGGCCATCTTGCCGGTGGGCGCGATGCCCAGCCAGGGCGTGTCGAACAGCCCCATCAGGTGGCCCATCGACACCACCCAGGTCCCGTTCCCGTCCATTTCATTGCGCCCGGCAAAGAAGATGTCCTGCCGCCGCTGCATCCGGGTCAGGGACATGCGCAGGGGCTGCCAGAAGGTGTCTGCCACGGCCCGGGGGCCGGTCAGTTCTCCGAACGGGTGAAAGCCCCGCCACAGCGCATCGGGCGCCATGTAAGACGCCAATACCGCGCCAAGGTCATCCGCGCCCGCGCCATCAATCGCCTCATGAAATGCCCGCACAAGTCGCTTTTCTTCCTGGAATTCCATGGTGCCCCCATAATTTTGCATACGCTTGCAAAAAATCCTTGCCGAATTTGCCAAGGTGAGTCTAGCGTTTTTGCAAGCGTATGCAAAATGCATCCGATTCCCCTGCCCGGAGATCCCGAATGGCTGAAATTCATCTGCGCAACGTGTCCAAGCGATGGGGCAATTTCGTTGGTGTCGACAATTTCGACCTGACCATCGCCGACCGGGAATTCCTTGTGCTGCTGGGCCCCTCGGGCTGCGGCAAGACCACGACGATGCGGATGATCGCGGGGCTCGAAGACCCGTCGGGCGGCGAGATCAGCATCGGGGGCAAGGTGGTCAACGACCTTGAACCCAAGGACCGCGACGTGGCCATGGTGTTCCAAAGCTACGCGCTTTATCCGAACCTGAACGTCTACGACAACATCCGCTTTCCGCTGAAGGTCCGGGGCGTCGATCCGGCGACCCATGACGCCAAGGTCCGCCGGGCCTCGGCCATGGTGGAACTGGACGATTTCCTGCACCGCAAGCCCGCCGCCCTGTCGGGTGGGCAACGCCAGCGGGTGGCCCTGGCCCGGGCCATCGTGCGCGAGCCCAATGTCTTCCTGATGGATGAACCGCTGTCGAACCTCGATGCCAAGCTGCGGGTGTCGACGCGGGCGCAGATCAAGAACCTCAGCCACGAACTGGCCGTCACGACGATCTACGTGACCCATGACCAGATCGAGGCGATGACCCTCGCCGATCGCGTGGTGGTCATGGAAAAGGGCATCGTCCAGCAGGTGGGCAGCCCGACCGAAATCTACGACCGGCCGGCCAATACCTTCGTGGCCAGCTTCATCGGCTCGCCGGCCATGAACCTGATCGAGGGCACGCTGTCGGGCGGCACCTTCACCGCCTCTGGCGCACAGATCCCCGGCCTGTCCGGCGACGGGGCCGTGACGCTGGGGTTCCGGGCCGAGGACGCGGCCGTCGTGCCCTCGGGCGGGCAGATCAACGCGCCGATCTACACGCTGGAACTGCTGGGCGACGCCACCATGGTCACCGTCCGCATCGGCGGGGCGCTGGTGTCGGTGCGCGCCGACAAGACCTACCGGGCCGAGATCGGAGACATGGTCTCGATCGCGGTGCCGGCCACCATCTGCCACCTGTTCGACGGCCAGACCGGCCAGAGGATCGGGGCCTGACCGCCCCCAACAGATCACCCCGGCCAAACCGGGCAACCATGACGGCGGCCGCAAAGCGCCGCGACCCACAGGGAAACAGGAGTATATGATGTTTCTGAAGACATTTGCCATCACCGGGGCCGTGGCGGGCCTGCTTGGTTCAGCCGCCTTCGCCGCCGATTGCGGGCCCGAGGGCCAGTCCATCCGCATCCTGGCCAGCGACTTCCCGGCGATCCACGCCCTGGTCGACGCGGCCGAGGCCAATTGCGGCGCCCAGGCGGCCGAGTTCAGCCGCAACCACACCACCGAAGCGCGCACCATCATGAACGCCGCGCTGACCCCGGATCCGGCGGAATACACAAGCGTCATCCTGGCCAATTCCACCCTGACCCAGCTGATGAACGACGATCTGGTCCGGCCCCTGAACGACCTGGTCGAAAAGTACTCTGCCAACATCAAGCCCAACCAGCTGATCACCATCGGCGGAGACGTCATGGCCGTGGCCTTCATGGCCAATTCGCAGCACCTCTTTGCGCGCACCGACATCCTGGCCGAGGCCGGGATCGACAGCGTACCCGCCACCTATGACGAGCTTCTCGCCGCCGCCGAGGCCATCCGCGCCGCCGGCATCATGGACCACCCGCTGGTCATGAACATGCAGACCGGCTGGAACCTGGGCGAAACCTACAACCTGATCTTCCTGGGCCATGGCGGCCAGTTCTTCGAACCCGGCACCGCCGTGCCCACGGTCAACAGCCCCGAAGGCATCGCCGCGCTGGAAACGCTCAAGGCGCTGGTCGCCTACGCCCACCCTGATTACCTGACCCAGGCCTCGAACGAAACGCAGGGCCTGTGGGAAGCCGGCCAGGCCGCGCTTGGCCTGATGTGGGGGTCGCGCGGATCGGCCATACTGGATGACGAGGGCTCATCCCCCGAAGTTACCGAAAACACCGTTCTGGCTGCCGCACCGTCGGTCGAGCCGGGCGGCATTCCGGGCGCAACTCTCTGGTGGGACGGGATTTCCATCGCGCGCAACGTGTCCGACGCCGAAGCCGAGGCCACCTTTGCCGCCCTCGTCAGCGGCATGACCCCGGACATGGTCGCGGCCAACAACGACGACGCGGTCTGGCTGCTGGACGGCTTCACCCCCGGACCGGCCGCCGCCGGCGTGGCCGCCACCGCGCGGGGCGGGGCCAAGCCCTACCCGATGATCCCCCAGATCGGCATCATGCACAACGCGCTTGGCGCAGAACTGGTGGATTACCTCAAGGGCGAGGAAACCGCCGAACAGGCGCTGGCCGATGTCGAAGCCGCCTACACCACCGCCGCCAAGGAAGCCGGCTTCCTGCAGTAATCCCGACGACCCCAAGGGGGGCTCACCACCCGGGCCCCCTTTTCCAGCCACCGGAGCGCCGCACGATGAAAGACCGCACCTTCTTCTGGTTCATCCTGCCGACCCTGTCGGCGATGATCCTGTTCATCGCGCTGCCGATCGTGTCGGTCTTTGTCCAGTCGCTGCACATCCAGCACGAACAGGTGTTGGTGGTCTCGGAAAGCTGCGGCCCCTTCGGCTGCGAGGAAACCTCGGCCGTCGACCAGGAGGCCACCCGCGCCCTGCGCGAGGCCCAGCCGCTTGGCAAGTTCAACGGGCTGCGCACCTATATCAACCGCTCGCACCTGGCCTTTGCCGAAATCGCCGAGGAATGGCGGGCCGCCGACAGCCTGGGCACCTTCCTGGCCCGGGTCTACAACCTGCCCTTCTACAAGGCCCTGGCCTTCACCCTGACCTACACGGCCGTTGTCACCCCCTTCGTGCTGGCCCTCGGGCTCGCCGTGGCGGTCGGCGTGAACAGCCTGCCGAAACTTCTGAAAGGCCCGACGATCTTCGTGTCACTGCTGCCGATGATCGTGACACCCCTCGTCGGCTCGCTGATCCTGTTCTGGATGGTCGACGGAGACGGCGTCATCGGCGCCACCTTGCAACGGGTCTTCGACGACCCCTCGCTCAGCCTGAAGGCCTCGCCCACGCTGACCTGGATCATGCTGATGGTCTACGGCATCTGGCATTCGCTGCCCTTCAGCTTCATCGTCTTCTACGCCGGCCTGCAAACCGTGCCCAAGGACACGATGGAAGCGGCGATGATCGACGGGGCCACCACCTGGCAACGCCTGCGCTTCGTCACCATCCCGCACCTGGCCCCGCTGGCCACCTTCGTCACCCTGATGCAGCTGATGGACAACTTCCGCGTCTTCGAGCCGATCATCAGCTTCCAGGCCCAGGCCCACGCGACCTCGCTGTCCGTCGTCATCTTCAATGACCTCCGCGAAAGCGGCAACCCGCTCTACGGCTCGGCCGGGGCGACCTCGATGATGACTATCATCGGCGTGGCCATCTTGCTGACCCCGGTGCTGATCCGGACGTGGAAAGCCGGACGCGCCTCGGCCGCCAAGGCCCATTGAGGAGACCACCATGACCACCAAGGCCCTCTCCCGCACCACGCCCCTGACGGTGATCTCCTTTGCCCTGGTCGCCGCCTGGCTGGTCATCGCCGCCTTCCCCTTCCTCTGGACGCTCTGGGGCAGCTTCAAGGTCCAGGCCGACTTCTTCTCCAAGGCCGACTGGACCAACGCCCTGCGCGGGGTGGAAACCCTCCGCGAAACCGGGTCCGCCTTCACCGGCCAGGGCTATTACGGGGCCTGGGTGCAGGAAGACTTCTGGCGCGCGGTGCTGAACACCGGCATCGTCGTCTTCTTCACGGTGATCATCTCGCTGACCTTCGGCACGCTGGGCGGCTACGCCCTGGCCCGCTCGGGCAAGCGCTATGCCTTCTGGATCCTGATGGCCGCCCTGGTCTTCCGGGCCATGCCCCATATCACCCTGGTCTCGGGCTACCTGCTGCCCTTCTTCGAATGGAACGTCTGGGGCATCCTGCCCACCACCATCGTCGTGCTGGTCGCCATCAACCAGCCCTTCACGCTCTGGATGCTGCACTCGTTCTTCCTCAACATCCCCAAGGACATGGACGAAAGCGCCATGGTCGACGGCTGCACCCGCTTCCAGGCCTTCCGCCACGTGATCATCCCCGTCATGTGGCCCGGGGTCATCACCACCGGCCTCTTCAGCTTCCTGCTGGCCTACAACGACTTCGCCGTCACCTCGATGCTGCTGTCGGAACAGAACCAGACGATGATCCCCGCCATCGCCAGCTTCCTCGGCTCCACCCAGGTCGAAGGCAACGTCATGTTCGCCGTCGCCGCCGTCGTCTCTGCCACCGCCCCCCTCTTCGTCCTGGTCATGGTCTTCCAGCGCCAGATCGTCTCGGGCCTCACCGCCGGAGCGGTCAAGGGATGACCGCCGTCCGGACACGCTGCCCCCTGCTTCATCTTTGCAAAAATACGCAAATCCACCCTCTCCACGCAGACGGAGCTCACCCATGAAGGGATCCCGCCCCGAACAGGCCGTCCTGACCCGTGACACCGACCTGTCGAAAACCGACGCCACCCGGGCCGTGATCGAAGGCATGGTCGACGGGCTCAACGATCACCGCATCGACGACATCGGCCAGTTCTTCAGCCCCGCCTTCCGCTGGATGGGCAACCAGGGCTGCGGCACCAAGACCGGCCTGCGCGAATTCCAGGACAATTGGCAGCGCCCGTTCCAGGCCGCCTTTTCCGACAAGGTCTGCGTCGACGAGGCCCGGCTGTTCATGGGCGAATGGGCCGCCGCCTTCGGCCGGCAAGAGGCCACCCATTCCGGCCCCTTCATGGGCGTCGCCGCCACCGGCAAGCGGGTCGAAATCCGCTACATGGACTTCTGGAAGGTCGAGGACGGCCGGATCTCGGACAACTGGGTCATGGTCGACTTTCCCCACGTCCTGGCCCAGCTCGGCGTCGATGTCTTCGGCGGCGAGGGCTGGGAAGCATATGATCGCGGCGACAAAACCCCGCCGCGCCCGACGGAGGAGCACGCCTGATGGCCATCACCTATCTCAAGCAGGGCAAACCCGAGGCCGAGCGCGCCGAGGATGACGCCAAGGTCCGCGCGGTGGTCGAAACCACCCTGGCCGATATCGACAGCCGGGGCGATGCTGCCGTGCGGGATCTCAGCCAGAAGTTCGACGGCTACGCGCCGGACCGTTTCCGCCTGACCGCCTCGGACATCGAGGCCGCGATGCAGAAGGTGTCCACCCGCGACATGGAGGACATCCGCTTCGCCCAGGCCCAGATCCGTACCTTTGCCGAGGCCCAGCGGGCCTCGATGACGGATATCGAGGTCGAAACCCTGCCCGGCGTGATCCTCGGCCACAAGAACATTCCCGTGCAATCGGTGGGCTGCTACGTGCCGGGGGGCAAGTTCCCGATGGTGGCCTCGGCCCATATGTCGGTGCTGACGGCCAGCGTGGCCGGCGTGCCGCGCATCGTCGCCTCGGCCCCGCCGGTGGGCGGCGCGCCGCACCCGGCGATCGTGGCGGCCATGCACCTGGGCGGCGCGCACGAGATCTATGTGCTGGGCGGGATCCAGGCGGTGGGCGCCATGGCGCTTGGCACCGAGACGATCGACCCGGTGCACATGCTGGTCGGCCCGGGCAATGCCTTCGTGGCCGAGGCCAAGCGCCAGCTGTACGGCCGCGTGGGCATCGACCTGTTCGCGGGGCCGACCGAGACCATGGTCATCGCCGACGACAGTGTCGACGCCGAGCTCTGCGCCACCGACCTGCTGGGCCAGGCCGAGCACGGCTACAACTCGCCCGCCTGCCTGATCACCTGCTCGCGCAAGCTGGCCGAAGAGACCCTGGCCGAGATCGACCGGCTGCTGGAGATCCTGCCCACGGCCGAGACGGCCTCGGTCAGCTGGCGCGATTACGGCGACGTGGTGCTGTGCGACAGCCACGACGAGATGCTGCAGGTGGCCAACGACATGGCCTACGAGCACGTGCAGGTGATGACCGACCGGGACGAGTGGTACCTGGAGAACATGGTCAGCTACGGCGCGCTGTTCCTCGGGCCGCGCACGAACGTGGCCAATGGCGACAAGGTGATCGGCACCAACCACACCCTGCCGACCAAGAAGGCCGGCCGCTATACCGGCGGGCTGTGGGTGGGCAAGTTCCTGAAGACCCATTCCTACCAGAAGGTCCTGACCGACGAGGCGGCGGCCCTGGTCGGCGCGTATGGATCCCGGCTGTGCATGCTGGAGGGCTTCGTGGGCCATGCCGAGCAGTGCAACATCCGGGTGCGGCGGTTTGGCGGCAAGAACGTCGCCTATGGTCAGGCGGCGGACTAGGCGGATCCGGCGGGCGAGATGCGTATTTTCACAAAGATGAAGACATGAGCGACATACATACATCCAACAAGGCAGCCCTGGTCCCGATGCGGGCGGCGATGGCCGATTTCGACACCGATGGCGTCATGGCGGCGCTGGAGGGCGTGATGGCGCCCGATGCGGTGGTGCACATGCCGCATCCCTTCGGCGACCTTCTGGGGCCGGAGGCGTTTTACGCGACCTGCTACGCGCCTTTGTTGGAGGCGATGCCCGACCTGGAGCGGCGGGACTGGATCGTCATGGGCGGACTGGACGAGGACGGGGGCGACTGGGTCGGCTGCGGGGGGCATTACGTCGGCACCTTCGTGGCACCCTGGCTGGATATTCCGCCGACCGGGCACCTGACCCACATGCGGTTCCACGAGTTCTACCGGTTCGAGGCGGGTCGGGTCACCGAGATCCAGACCCTGTGGGACATTCCCGAGGTGATGATGCAGGCCAATGCCTGGCCGATGGCCCCCAGCCTGGGCCGCGAGTTCTGTATTCCGGGACCGGCGACGCTTGACGGGATCGTGCAGGGACCCTGGGACGAGGCGGCCTCGCGCGCGTCGCAACAGCACATCATCGACATGCTGGAGCACATGAAGCGTCATCCCAGCCAGGGCGGGCCGGAGGTGATGGAGATGCCGCGCTTCTGGCACGAGCGCATGACCTGGTACGGGCCGGCGGGGATCGGCACCGGGCGGGGCATCGCGGGGTTCCGCAACTGGCACCAGATCCCCTTCCTGAACGGCATGCCCGACCGGGGCCAGTATGTCGACGACATCACCTACCATTTCTTCGGCGACGGGCCTTATGCTGCGGTCACCGGCTGGCCGAACATGATCCAGACCGTGACCCATGACGGCTGGATGGGCATCGCGCCATCGGGCAAGAAGATCACCATGCGCAGCCTGGATTTCTGGCGGATCGAGAACGGGAAGATCCGCGAGAACTGGGTGATGGTCGATCTTCTGGATGCCTACCGGCAGCTGGGGGTCGATGTCTTTGCCCGGCTGCGGGAGTTCAACAAGGTGCGCGTCCCCGGGCGCCTGCCCTTCGCGGTGGGAGACAGATGATGGAATTGCCGACGACACCTTCGTTCCGGCTGGATGGCAAGCGGGCCCTGGTGGCCGGAGCCTCTTCGGGTATCGGGCTGGCCTGCGCGGTGGCCCTGGCCGAAGCCGGGGCCGAGGTCACCCTGGCCGCCCGGTCGACGGACAAGCTGGCCGAGCTGGAGGCAGCACTTGTGGCCAAGGGCCTGGCGGCGCGCAGCCTGGCGCTGGACGTGGCCGACGTGGCGGCGACCGAGGCTGCGGTGGCGGCCGAGGGGCCCTTCGACGTGCTGGTCAACTCGGCCGGGCTGGCGATCCATTCGCCGGCCGTGGACACGACCGAACCCGATTTCGACGCGGTCAGCGACCTGAACATCAAGGGGGCCTATTTCCTGACCCGCGCCGTGGCCCGGGGCATGATCGCGGCCGGCACGCCCGGATCGCTGATCAACATCTCGTCGCAGATGGCCCACGTGGGGGGGATCGACCGGGCGGTCTATGCGGCCACCAAGCACGCGGTCGAAGGCTTCACCAAGGCGATGGCCATCGAATGGGGGCCGCGCAACATCCGGGTCAACACGATCTGCCCGACCTTCATCCTGACGCCCCTGACCCGGCCCACCTTCGACGATCCCGTCCGCCGGGCCTGGGTCGAGGACAAGATCAAGCTGCCCCGCGTCGGCCAGGTCGAGGACATCATGGGCGCGGCGGTCTTCCTGGCCTCGGAGGCCAGCGCCCTGATCACCGGCAGCGCGCTGATGGTGGACGGAGGCTGGACGGCGGATTGATGGAACGGGGGAGGATCACGTCGGCCGAAGTCGCGGCCCGCGCGGGCGTCAGCCAGTCGGCAGTCAGCCGGGTGTTCACGCCCGGCGCGTCGGTGTCGCAAAAGACCGCCGACAAGGTGCGCAAGGCGGCGGCCGAGCTGGGCTACCGGCCCAATGCGCTGGCCCGGGCCGTCGTGTCGGGCCGGTCGCGCATCATCGGGCTGGTGGTCGCCTATCTCGACAACCAGTTCTATCCCGACGTGCTGGAGCGGCTGTCGAACGCGCTGCAGGCCGAGGGCTATCACGTGCTGATCTTCATGGCCGCCCAGACCGCCGGCAACATCGACACGGTGCTGGACGAGCTGCTGGACTACCAGGTCGACGGGATCATCGCCGCCTCGGTCGCGCTGTCGTCGGACCTGTCGGCCCGCTGCCGGGCCGCCGGGGTGCCCATGGTGCTGTTCAACCGCTCGCAGGACGACCCGGACATGTCGGCCGTGACCTCGGACAATTACGCCGGGGGCCGCAAGGTGGCGGACCTGCTGCTGGCCGGAGGACACCGCAAGATCGCCCATATCGCCGGGTGGGACGGGGCCTCGACCCAGCGTGACCGCGAGGCGGGGTTCATCGACGGGTTGCGCGCGGCCGGTCACACCCTGCACGCCCGCGAGATCGGCAATTTCATGCTGGACGAGGCCTGCGCCGCCACCCGCCGCATGTTCGCCCAGGACCCGCCCGACGCGGTCTTCGTGGCCAATGACCACATGGCCATGGCGGTGATGGACACGCTGCGCTTTGAATTGGGCCTGTCGGTGCCCGGGGACGTATCTGTCGTGGGATATGACGACGTGCCCGCCGCCGGTTGGCTCGCCTACAACCTGACCACGATCCGCCAGCGCGCCAACGCGATGGTGGCCGAGACGGTCGATATCTTGCTGGCCCAGATCGCCGATCCGGCGACGCCTCCGCGCCGCGAGGCGCTGGACGCGCCCCTGATCCTGCGCGGCTCGGCCCGCATTCCCGAAGGATGGACCCAATGAACGCCCCCCAAACTGCTTCCCAAACGGCTTCCATGACCGGCTTTGACGCCAAGTTCACCGATTTCCCCGATTACATCATCGGCATCACCAAGGAGATCTGGGAAGACCGGGGCATCGCCACCCTGCATGACTATTACGCGCCCGACATCGTGGTGCGGTCGCCGGCCTCGGTGGTGGTGGGCAACCAGGGCGTGATCGCCGCGACCATGGCGACCCTGGCCGAGTTCCCCGACCGCACGCTTTACGGCGAGGATGTCATCTGGTCGGGCACGCCCGAGGCCGGGATGCTGTCGTCGCATCGGCTGCACTCGACCGCGACCCATGCCAACCCGGGGGTCTACGGCGCGCCGACGGGCCGCAAGCTGCACTACCGGATCCTGGCCGATTGCCATGCCATCGCCAACCAGATCAACGACGAATGGCTGATCCGCGACCAGGGGGCCATCGTCCGGCAACTGGGCATCGACCCGCGCGACTATGCCCGCGACCTGATCGCCCGCGAGGGCGGGCCCGAGGCCTGCGTGCGGCCCTACACCCCCGCGACCGAGGTCGCCGGCCCCTACACGGGCAGCGGCAACGACAACGCATGGGGCCAGCGTCATGCCGATATCCTGACCCGCATCATGGCCGCGGATTTCACCGTTATTCCCGAAGGTTACGACCGGGCGGCCAACCTGTCCTACCCCGGCGGGGTCGACACCCTGTCCCATGACGGGGCCGACCGCTTCTGGATGGGCCTGCGCGCGTCCTTCCCCAATGCGACCTTCACCATCCACCACCAGATCGGGCGCGACGACCCGATGATGCCCCCCCGGTCCGCCCTGCGCTGGAGCCTGCACGGGACCCACGACGGCTGGGGCGCCTTCGGACCCCCCACCGGGGCCGAGGTGTTCATCCTGGGGATTTCCCATGCCGAGTTCGGTGCCCTGACCGGCGGCCGCCCGACCCTGCGCCGGGAATGGACGCTTTTTGACGAAACCGCTGTCTGGAAACAGATCCTGCTGCAGACGGGACACCTGTGATGGGCCTTTGCGCCTGTGAATCCTGGCGGCGCTTCCATGCCCACCGCGCCGCCCTGCGCGCGCGCCGTCTGAACCTGCGGCCCCCGGGAAAGGACCTGTCGTGCCCTTTCCCCAGACCACCACAGGATCCCCAGACATGACCCCACAAGACATGACCCCGCAAGACATGGCCTCTCGCATCGTCCGCTATGGCGAGCTGAAACCCTGCAAGACCGCCTTCATCGACGCCCACACCCCCGGATCGGACCAGAAGGAAAACTTCACGATCATCGGCGGCGGCGTCTCGGAAAGCCCCGACCAGCACGTGCATATCTCGCTGCCCCATGGTTTCAACATCGGGGCTGCCGGCCAGCCGCCAAAATGCCGCAACTCGCTGCACGATCACCACACGGCCGAGGCCTTCTTTGTCCTGTCGGGCCGCTGGCGCTTCTTCTGGGGCCGCTGGGGCACAGCCGGCGAAGTCGTGCTGGAACCCGGCGACATCTTCAACATCCCCACCGGCATCTTCCGGGGGTTCGAGAACATCGGCACGGATTACGGGATGATCATGGCCATCCTGGGCGGAGACGACGCCGGCGGCGGGGTCATGTGGGCCCCCCAGGTGATCGAGGACGCGGCCGATCACGGGCTGGTCCTGGGCGAGAACGGAAAGCTTTATGACACCAGGAAGCAGGAGCGCCTGCCCGAGGGCGTGGCCCCCATGCCCGTCATGTCGGACGCCGAACTGGCCAAGCGCCCCGAACCCACCACCGCCGAGGTGCTGCCCAACCACGTCGCCCGCTACTGGGACCTTGTCGCCCTGGCCGACCGTACGCCCGCGACGGTGATCGGCGAAACCGGGATCCTGCGGGACAAGCCGGGGTTCGAGGTCGATTTCATCACCCGCGCCTCGGCCTCCGACACGCCGAACAGCCATGACCGGCCGATCGTGCTGATGCCCGTGAAGGGCCACTGGCGCGTGTCCTGGGACGGGGGCTCCACCACGCTGGCCCCCGGCGACACCATGTCGGTGCCCGAGGGCCTGGCCCATACCGCCCTGCCCGCCATGACCGGCGAGGCCGCGATGTACCGCGTTGTGGGCACCGATGATCCCGCGGGGGCGACATGGGCGGGCTGAGTCCAGATCCCGACGACACGCGCGACGTCTACGAACGGCAGGCCGCGGCCTATGACGCCGCCCGGTCCCGCGCCCTCTTCGAGGCCAAGTGGCTGGCCCGGTTCACCGCCAGCCTGCCCGCCGGCGGGCGCGTGCTGGACCTGGGCTGCGGTACGGGCGATCCGATCGCCCGCTGGTTCATCGCCGAGGGGTTCCGGGTCACCGGCGTCGATTTCGCCGCCGCCATGCTGGATATCGCCCGCTCCCGCTGGCCCGGGGGCGACTGGCGGCAGGCCGACATGCGCGCGCTGGACCTGCCCGACCGGTTCGACGGGATCATCGCCTGGAACAGCTTCTTCCACCTGCGCCCCGAGGAACAGACCGACTGCATCGCCCGCATCGCCACCCATCTGGTGCCCGGTGGCGCCTTCCTGACCACCGTCGGCCCGGCCCATGGCGCGGTGGACGGCACGGTCGGCACCGAACAGGTCTATCATGCCTCGCTGTCGCCGGCGGGCTATGCGCGCTGCCTCGAAGACAACGGCCTGCGCCTGACCGGCTTCATGGCCCAGGACCCCGAAACCCAGGATCACAGCGTGCTGATGGCCCGCAAGGACGCCTGACCCCCAACCAGCAGGAGCCCCCCATGACCCCCGATCTTCTGACCCTGCTGCGCAGCGTCGACACCCCCACCGTCTGCAATGCCATCGAGGTCGTCGAGGGCAAGCGCGGGTTCGACAGGTTCACCCGCGGCACCATGCTGTGCTCGGCCCCGGATGCGGGGGCCATGGTCGGCCAAGCCCGCACTGCCAAGATCGCCGCGAACGCCCCGGCCACCGAGCCGCCTGACGTCATCCGCGCCCGGCGCATGGACTATTACCGCCACATGGCCACCGGCCCCCGCCCCGCCATCGCCGTGGTCGAGGACCTCGACGGCGCGGACGCCGTCGGCGCCTATTGGGGAGAGATCAACACCACCGTCCACAAGGGCTTTGGCCTGTCGGGCGCCCTGACCAACGGCGTCATGCGCGACCTGGGCGACCTGCCCGACGGCTTCCCCGTCGTCGCCGGATCCATCGGCCCGTCCCATGCCTTTGTCCACGTGCGCGACATCGCCACCCCGGTCTCCATCTTCGGCCTGACCATCGCCGACGGCGACTGGGTCCATGCCGACCGCCACGGGGCGCTGGTCATCCCGGCCGACTACCTGGACGCGCTTGGCCCCGCCATCGCCCGCATGAGCGACACCGAACAGATCGTCCTGCAGGCCGCCCGCGCGCCCGGCTTCGACTTTGCCAGCTTCGAACGGGCCTGGACCGCCTTCGAGGCCGCCCGCACCTAGCGCGCCACCCGAGACCGATAATCCGTCGGCGTCTCGCCCCGCACGGCCCGGAACCGGCGGGAAAAATAGGACGGGTCCTCGAACCCCAGCCGATAGCCGATCTCGGCCGCGCTCATCCGGGTGAAGGCCAACAGCCGGGCGGCCTCGGTCATGCGGGCCGTTTCGATCTGCTGCGAGGCGCTGCGCCCGGTCGCCCCCCGGCAGATCCGGTTCAGATGGCCCGGCGTGATCGCCAGCGCCCGGGCGTAATCGGCCACCCGCCAGCCCGCGCCGATGGTCTCGCCGATCAGCGCCTCGAACGCCCGCATCCGCGGATCGCCCGGCACCGGATCGGGCAGGTCGGGCCCAATGGTCGCGGCCAGCGTGGCGAACAACGCATGGCTGAGCGCCACCAGCTGGGCCGCCCGAAAAGTGCCAGCCCCGTGGAAACAGCTTTCGATCTGTTCCATCAGCGTGACGGCAAAGTCCCCCGCCTCTCCGCTCACCGGCCCGCGCATCGCCTGCCCCAAAGCGGCCGAGGCCCGCGCCACCCCCGCCACCACGATGGACGGAAACGACAGAACCAGCCCCTCGCAGCCCTGGCGGAACGCAAAGCCATGCACGATGCCCACAGGCACGAACAGGACCTGCCCTGTCTCCAGCGTGCCGGCCTGGCCGTCCAGCAGCACCTCGGCCTCTCCGTGCCGCATGAAGAACACCTGGGCCATCTCGTGATGCCGGTGCGGCGCGATCGTCCAGTCGTGCAATCGCGCCCGGTCGCGGATCCGCTCGCAGTGAACTACGTCCGGAAATTCGCTCGTTTCGCCGAACAGCGTGAAGGCCGGGATCCCTTGCGTCATGCCCGAATAGTACCAGCCCAAGCCCCCGCCGTCCATGTCGCGCCGGGCGGGCGCCCCGTAGGATCGCCGGGTTCAGCGGGAGGAGCGCACAGAATGGATCATCAGGTTGTCATCATCGGCGGCGGGCCGTCCGGGCTGCTGCTGTCGCAGTTCCTTAACCGGTCCGGCATCTCGACGATCATCCTGGAACGCTCCAGCCGCGATCACGTCCTGTCGCGGATCCGGGCGGGTGTGCTGGAATGGGGCTCGGTCGAGATGCTGCGCGAGGCCGGAGTCTCGGCCCGGCTGGATGCCGAGGGCATCCCCCACGACGGCACCCTGATCACCGATGGCGACCGCGAGATCCACATCGACTTCAAGGCCCTGACCGGCAAGCAGGTCATGGTCTATGGCCAGACCGAGGTGACGCAGGATCTGTACCAGGCCCAGGACGCCATGGGCACGACCATCGTGCATGGGGTCGAGGACGTGGTGATCGATGACCTGGATGCGGCTGAGGCCCGGGTGTCCTACACGCGCGACGGCGCCCGCCACACGCTGACCTGCGCCTATGTCGCCGGGTGCGACGGGTTCCACGGGGTCAGCCGCAAGACCATCCCCGAGGCCAGGCGGCGCGAATTCGAACGGGTCTACCCCTTCGGCTGGCTGGGCATCCTGTCGCGCACGCCCCCCGTCAACGACGAGCTGATCTACGCCAATTCCGAACACGGCTTCGCCCTGGCCTCGATGCGCAACCCGAACCTGGTGCGCTATTACGTACAGGTGCCGCTGTCCGACCGGCCCGAGGACTGGTCCGACGACCGCTTCTGGACCGAGTTCAAGCGCCGCATCCCGGCAGACGCCGCCGCCCGCCTGGTCACCGGCCCCTCGATCGAGAAATCCATCGCCCCCCTGCGCAGCTTCGTGTCCGAGCCCCTGCGCTGGGGCCGGATGTTCCTGGTCGGAGACGCCGCCCACATCGTGCCCCCCACCGGGGCCAAGGGTCTGAACCTGGCCGTGTCGGATGTGCATTACCTGCACGAGGCCCTGGTCAAGGCGCTGAAACAGGGCGACGACAGCGGCATCGACGACTATTCCGCCCGGGCCCTGGACCGGATCTGGAAGGCCATGCGGTTCTCCTGGCAGATGACCATGATGCTGCACCGGTTCGACGATGAAGACGGCTTTGCCGCCCAGATGCGCCGGGCCACGCTGGCCCACCTGGCCAGCTCCGAAGCGGCGCAACGCGACCTGGCCGAGAACTACGTGGGCCTGCCCTTCTAGGCCCGCTATCATCCCCCGGCCCGTGCAGGACGACAGGTCGCACGGCACGCCCGCCACGATCCGGTCTAAGATGCGGACATCCTCCAAAGGTCCGCATCCCATGACCCCTGCGTCCCCCGCCGTCACCCTGCGCCCCCTGCCCCGGCTGGATTACCACGACAGCCGGGCCATCGTCCTGCCGCGCCCGGTCACTCCGCTGGAGGCCTGGAACCTGATCTCTGCCCAGCAGGGCTGGCTGCTGCGCCAGGCCTTCCGCATCCGGGACGCCATCTCGGCCCGTTTCGGGGTCAAGCGGATCGGTGGCTTTACCGGCCGCCAGCACGACACGGTGGCCCCAGGCGACCACCTGGATTTCTTCCTGGTCGAGGACATCTCGCCCGACCGGCTGATCCTGACCGAACGCGACCGCCACCTGGATGTCATGATCTGCCTGACCGTCGATGGCCCCAAGGTCACGATCACCGCCTCCGTCGTCACCCACAACGCCTTCGGCCGGGCCTACATGCTGCCCGTCGGGCTGGCCCACAAGGTGATCGTCGGCAGCATACTACGGCGCCTAGACCGCGCGCTGGTGGATCCGGCGTAACGGTCGGCCCTGTTGCTGGCCCTGTTGCTGGCCCGCTCCGATCCTGCCATATCCGGGCCATGCCCCTCCCGGCCTTGCAACAGGACGCCCGGACCATGAGCCTTCTTCCCGATACCGACGACACCACCCCCTGGCTGGACCACCCCGGGCACCGGGCCGCGCTGCTGCAGGACGCCCGCCGCCAGCTGACCTTCTTCGATGCCAGCCTGCGCGCGGATGGCGGTTTCGACGTGCTTGACCTCGACGGCACCCCCCTGCCCCGCGCGGGCCAAGAGTTGCACACAACGACGCGCCTGATTCATTCCTATGCGCTCGGCCAGGCCATCGGCCACCCCGGATCCGACCGGATGATCGACGCCGGCATGGCCTTCCTGCGGACCCGCCACCGCGATGCCGACCACGGTGGCTATCTGTGGTCGGTCGACGAGAGCGGGATCGCCGATGGCATCAAGCTGGCCTACGGACATGTCTTCGCGCTGCTGGCCGCCTCCAGCGCGCAGCAGGCCGGCCACCCCGATGCCCCCGCCCTGATGGCCGACATCGCCGAGGTCCTCGACACCCGCTACTGGGACGATGCCGCCGGACTTTACCGCGATGAATTCACCCGCGACTGGCAGGTGTTTTCCACCTATCGCGGCATGAATGCCAACATGCATGCAGTCGAGGCGATGATGGCCGCCTACGAGGTCACCTCCGACGGGCTTTGGCTGGACAGGGCGGGTCGCGTGCTGGATTTCTTCACCGCTCGCATGGCCCCCGCCCACGGCTGGCGCCTGCCCGAACATTACTCCGAGACCTGGCAGTTCGACCCCGCCTATGCCGGGGATCCGATGTTCCGCCCGGCGGGCACCACGCCCGGGCATTCGTTGGAAATGGGCCGCCTGCTGCTGCAACATTGGGATCTGTCCGGCCGCCCCGAGACCGACGCGCCCGCGCGCGCCCGGCGGTTGATCGAACAGGCCCTGCAGGACGCCTGGAGACCGGACGGCGGGCTGGCCTATACCCTGCACCAGGGCGGGGCCATCGCCATCCCCGACCGCTACTGGTGGCCCGTGACCGAAGGCATCGGGGCGCTCGCCGCGCTGATCAAGCTGGGCACGGAGGGCGGCTCGGGCGACGATGAAACCTGGTACCGCAGGCTCTGGGCCTTTGCCGATGCCAGGCTGGTCGATCATGAACGGGGCGGCTGGTTCCCCGAGCTGGACGACACCGGCACCCCCACCGGCCGACAGTTCCAGGGCAAGCCCGACATCTACCACGCGCTTCAGGCGGACCTGTTTCCCCTGACCCCGGGCCTCTCGCGCCAACATCAGGGGCTGCACGTTTTGTGATCCACAAAACGGCCCCGGCCCGACCCGGCGCGCCAACATCAGGGGCCGCTCGTTTTGTGATGCACAAAACGGCCCCGACCCGACCCAGGGCGCAATGATCCCCCCTTGCGCCCAAAGCCGCGCCATCTGCCCAACCGGCGGCCCGCCCCTGTCCCCAACCAGCGAATTGCGCCCCCCGGGCACGATAACGCTTCTGCCCGCGCCCACCCCGGGCCATGGTCCGGGACAAACCCCTTGCCGGACGAAAGACCCATGGACATCTGGACACGCCCTGCCACCGAAATCGCCGAGCTCGTGCGCAGCAAGCAGATCTCGGCCACCGAGGTCACACAGGCGCACCTTTCGCGCATCGAGGCCGTCAACCCGGCCATCAACGCCGTCGTGCAGGACACCAGCGCCGAGGCCCTCGCCGCGGCCCGCGATCTTGACGCCCGGATTGCCGCCGGAGAAGATCCCGGCCCCATGGCCGGCGTGCCCGTGACCATCAAGGTCAATGTCGACCAGAAGGGTTATGCCACCACCAACGGCCTGAAACTGCTGGAAAACCTGACCGCTCCGGATGACAGCCCGGTGGTCACGAACCTGAAGAAGGCCGGGGCCATCGTCGTCGGCCGCACCAACACGCCGGCCATGTCCCTGCGCTGGTTCACCAAGAACAACGTCCACGGCCAGACGCTCAACCCGCGCAACAAGGACATCACCCCGGGCGGGTCCTCGGGCGGGGCGGCCGCCTCGGTCGCGGCCGGAATGGCCCCGGTGGGCCATGGCTCGGACATCGCGGGGTCGATCCGCTATCCCGCCTATGCCTGCGGCCTGCACGGGCTGCGCCCCTCGGGCGGGCGGATCCCGGTGTGGAACCAATCCGGCCCCGACCGTTATATCGGTGCCCAGCTGATGGCCGTCTCGGGCCCGATCACCCGCACCATGGGCGACCTGGACCTGTCCTTCCGCGCCATGATGCAGCCCGACAGCCGAGATCCCGCGCACACGCCCATGCCCTACGACAGCGGCCCCTTCGACAAACGCGCCGCCCTCTGCCTGACCCCCGACGGCATGCCCGTGGCCGAACCCGTCAAACAGGCCCTGATCCAGGCCGCCAAGATCCTGGAAGACGCCGGCTGGACGATCGAGGAACACGACAGCCCGCCCATGCGCGAGGCCGCCCGAATCAATGCCACGCTCTGGATGGCCGACACCGGGTTCTCCGCCGCCAACGTGCTGGCCGAAGAGGGCGAGCCGGATTCGCTCTTTGTCTTCGACCACATGTCCCGCGACGCGGGCTCGGCCGACATGCTGACGGTCATGGACGCCCTGCGCCTGCGCGTCGGGCTGATGCGCCAGTGGGACATGTTCCTCGACCGCTTCCCCATCGTGCTGTGCCCCGTGTCCGGAGAACTGCCCTTCGACCAGCAGGCCGACGTGGCATCCGAGGACAGCTTCGCCCGCGTCTACGAGGCTCAGCTGACCCAGCGTGGCCTGCCCGCCGTGGGCCTGCCGGGGCTGAGCGTGTGCACCGGTTCGGCCGAGGGGCGCCCCGTGGGCGTGCAGCTGGTCGCCCGGCGCTGGCGCGAGGATCTGCTGATCAAGGCCGGCACCCTGATCGAGGCCGCCTGCCCCACGCCCACCGTATCCGACCCGTTCTCGCTATGATGGGGCGGATGATGGATCGGCGGTCTGCACATCCCGCACGCTGACCAGGGCCCGCCCCTCGCAGATCACCGTCCCGTCGGCCAGCGTGCAGCGCGCCCACAGATCGGCCAGGGCCTTGTCCAGGCGCAGCCGGGTGATTTCGACACTGGCCGTCAGGGGCGTGTCCAATGGCGCGGGGGCATGGAACACCATGTCCTGTTTCAGATAGTTTGTCCCACATCCGGGACACTCCACGCCCAGGAGGAAGGAAAACAAGGCCCCGATCAACGGCTCGGGCACCTGGTCGCCCACCGGCCCGCCAGAGAGGGCGGCAAAATCCGCCAGGTCCCCGGCGCTGAAACTGCGCGTCACAGACGCCCCCTGCCCCACCTTCACGACAGCACCGCCTCGCCGGTCAGAACCTCGGCCCCGTCGGCCACCCGCGCGGCCCGCATCGCAAGCCGCCCCGGCCCCGTTTCCCGCACCGACAGGGCGATCTCTTCGCCCGCGAAGGCCGGGTTCGGGAACATCATCGACTGACCCTCCAGCCGCGCGCCGGGCCGGGCCGCAACCAAAAGGCCCCAAAGCCGGGCATAGATCAGCATGCCATGACTGACTGTCCGTCCGAACCCCGTGCGGGCCGAAAAGGCCGGGTCCACGTGGATCGCGTTGTCATCCCCCGACACACGCGCAAAGGCATCGAACTCCGCCTGCGTCGGCGTCCAGCGGGCCGCCAGGTCAAGCATAGCTCAGCACCTTGCGCAGTTCGGGCTTGCGGATCTTGCCCGAGGCCGTGCGCGGGAAATCCTCGACCACGCGCAGGGTGGCCGGCACCTTGTAGCCCGCCAGCCGCTCGCGGCACCACAGGCGCAGGCTGTCCGGATCCGCCCCCGCCGCCCCAGGCCGCAGGATGACAAAGCCCGCCCCGACCTCGCCCCAGCGGGCATCGGGTACACCGATCACCGCCGCCTCGAGCACCGCCGGATGGCCATGCAGCACCCGCTCGACCTCGGCCGGATAGACGTTTTCACCGCCCGAGATGAACATGTCCTTGATGCGGTCCACAATGTAGAAATAACCGTCCTGGTCGCGCCGGGCGATGTCTCCGGTGCGCAGCCAGCCATCGGGGTCAAAGGCCGCCTCGGTCGCCCTTGCATCGCCGTAATAGCCCGGCGTCACCCCAGGGCCCCGCAGCAGAACCTCGCCCTGCCCCGGCTGGCCATCGGGCACTCCGGCCAGACGCACCTCGGTCAGGATCTGGGCCTGGCCCACCGACCCGATCTTGTGCGCCGCCTGGGCCGCATCCATCAGGAAGACCGTCGGGCCCGTTTCCGTCAGCCCGCAGCCATTCAGCACATGGGCCCCCCGGTCGGCAAAGAACCGGATCAGCGGTTCGGGCAAGGGCGCGCCCCCGCAGGCACAGCTGACGCCCGACCAGTCCACCCGATCGACCCCGGGATCCAGTGAAAACGCCTGGTAAATCGCCGGCACCCCGAAGAAATGGGTGATCCCCCCGGTGCCCAGCAGGCGCAGCAAACCCGCCGCGTCGAACCGGGGCAGGATCGTCGACACCGCCCCGTTCAGGAACACCGGCAGCGTGTAAAGGTTGATCCCGGCCGTATGGAAGAGCGGCAGGAAATTCACCGTGCGCGCCGCCGCCGTCAGCCCCACCGCCTGCCCGATGTTCACCGCGTTGGCCCAGGCCATGCGCGCTGTCTGGATCACCGCCCGGGCCTGACCCGTGGTGCCCGAGGTGAACAGCAAATACCACGGCCGGTCCGCCGGGATCTGCCCACGCCGGGCCCGCCCTCCGCTGTCGATCCAGCGCGCCACGTCACCGTCCAGGCTGATCGTCACCGGCCCCACCCGCGCGGCCAGCGCCGCATGGTCGGTATCGTGCAGAACCGCGCTCAGGCCCAATCCTTCCGTCATCACCCCAAGCTGCACCGCCGGTTCGCGCCAGTTCAGAGGACACAGGATGATGCCGGTCTTCTGACAGGCAAACAGGACCACGAAAAAGTCGGCCCGGTTGAAACAGAGGATGCCCAGCCGGTCGCCCTCGCCCAGGCCCATGGACTCCAGCCCCTCGGCCACCGCATCGGCTGCTTCGTTGAGCTGACCAAAGCTCCAGTCGCGCCCCGTCGCCGCATCCCGGAAGGCGATCCCCCCGGGCGTCAGCTCGGCACGTTTCTGCGCCATGTCTGGAACGGCATCAAACATCGGCTCGGTCGGTCTCCACACCCTCTCGCCCCCATGTTCGCCTGTCCGGGCCGATTTCGGAAGTCAAACGTCGCGGCGTTCGTCCCTTTCCGGCGCAAGGCCCCGGCAGATCATGCGGTGCGCCTCGTTCACCACCCGGTCGATGTCGGGCACGGTGTCCCACAGAACGTAGCGGTCCCCCAGCGCCTTCGCCATGCCCATCAGCGCCCAGGACCGCACGTCGGCATCCCCGGCCGAGATCTCTCCGCTGGACTCGGCCGCCCGCAACTGCGCCGCATAGGCATCGCCGAAACTGGTGAAATAGCGCTGGTAGGCGTCCGGATCGACGAACCGCGCCTCTTCGACGATGCGGTATAGCGCAGGCCGCTTGGCGACGAAGTTCAGAAACGCCGCCAGCCCCGCCCGTTCAGCGGCCAGCCGGTCAGGCGCTTCGGCAATCGCCTCGGCCACCATCTGGCGGGTGACCTTGCCCATCTCCAGGACCAGTTCGCGGAAGACCTCTTCCTTGTTGGAAAAGTAGATGTAGAAGGTGCCAAGCGCCGTGTCCGCCTCGCGGGTGATCTCGGCGATGGATGCCGCTGAAACCCCTTGAACGCCCATCCCCGCTTCGGCCGCGGCCAGGATCTTGGCCCGCCGTTCGATACCGCGTTTCGTCTTTGGCTGTGTCGTTTTCCCCATGCCTATGTGAACACCGGTTCATGTTTGCAATTCAAGCCCTTTTCCACGGGAATCCGCCGTTTCCGGGGGCGGATCAGGGTGGGCAGTGTCACCTCTCCCTGCCTGACCCGGGCAATCATCGCTGCCATGTAGGCCCGGTGGTTGCGCACCCGATGTGCCCGTTCCATCAGGTGCCCCAACAGGACAAAGGCTGTCTGAGGCCCCTCTTCCCTGCAATGGGTCCAGACCTGGCCCAAACCGAATTGCCGGGCGAGGTCGTCCATTACCCGGTCCATCGGGCCCTCGTTGTCCTGGCGCGTCAGTTCCTCGCACAACAGAGGAAAGCTGCGGGCCATGTCGGCGGCTGTTGTCCCCGCCTCTCCCCATTCCTTACTCTCGCTGTTATCTGGATGTTCTTTGTGCCCCTCATCCGGCATGCTCCCGTCCCGCATTTCGCTGGGCACGGAGGAGGTTTCGCAGCTGTTATCCACCGGTTGCGCCGCGACGATCTCGGCCAGCAGAGCCTGAAGCTGATCCAGATCCGGCTTGCGTCGCAACACTTTGCTCGCGCGGTTCAGCAGATCATCGGCCCGGTCCTGCAATCGGGCCAAGGCCAACAGGCAGCTATCCCGCAGCTCCATCAAACGCTCCTGCAAGGCGCGGTGACGAGAGGTGAGATCCAGGAATTCCTCGTGCCGCAGGCTCAACGGTAGCAGCGACAGCCCCGAGACCAGCACCACCTGCCCCGCTCCCGTCCGCCGCGCCCACCGCTTGCCGTTGCGCGCGCAGATCCGTTCGATCAGCCCAAGGGCGACCAGCCGCGACACCTGCCGTTCCACCGTCGCAACCGACACATGCGCCCGCCGGGCGATGGCCGCATTGCTGGCATAGACGATGTGGTGATCCGGCGCGGCAGTGCTGATCGCATCGGCCCGCATGAAACTGATCATCGCCCGCAGGATGTTGACCCCCGTGGCCTTCAGCCCCAACGGCTCCCGCGCGTCTTCAACCGCGCGCAACTGCATCCACTTGCGCGCACCTCCCTGCCCCACCGGCACAGCACCGGCAGGCGTGGCCCCGTATCGGGCCCGCTTTGAATTTTGGGTCATTCACATGTCAGCAGATACAGAAAACCCGATCGCCCAGGGGCGTTTGGTCTTGCTCGGAGAATCGGGGGCTGATACGTTTTAGGTGTCTAGTCTAAGAACGTTCGCGTTCTTCAGCCCTCGGGAGCCTCGCCGCTTTCGAGGGTTTTCTTTTTCCGCCTGCCTCCTTCTGCTCTCATTGCCTCGGTTATCGAGTTTACACCTGTAAACTCAGCTCTCCCCGGCGCTTTCTTTGAAGCGCGCGTAGGTGTCCTTGATGATCTCGTCGATATGCGCGTCCAGCCAGTCGGCAAAGCCATCCGGACTGCCGCTGCGCTTGACCGACACGTTCAGCCCGGAGCGTCCGGTTTTCACCGTGACCCCTGCGACCGGGGACCGGTCCTGCTGCACGCGCGGCTGCGCCCCCCGCCGGGCGATCGAGGCCAGCAACCCATCCAGCCGTTCGTCCGAGGGCGTGTCCATCGACAGCCGGTCCAGGTAGGCCAGGGCCTGGTTCTCGTTGACCGTGCGGTTGGCAAAGGCCTCGGCCAGCTGGGTCCAGCGCGGACGCCCCGACCTGGGGGCCGAGCCGATGCGCAAGCCCACGCTGTCCGGCACGTTGTCCCGCACCTTCTTCAGATGCGACGCGCCCGACTTGGTCACGTTCAGCAGGCGCATGACCTTGGCCGTGTCTTGGCCCTCGGCGATGATGGCCGCCGAGAACCGCACCTTTTCGTAAAAGGACAGCGGGCGGCGGGCGGCGTTTTCGACGCTTTTCGCCAAAAGCGCGGTGTCGTCGTCGATGGTCTGGACGTTGGCCCGCACCGGCAGGCCCAGTTCGGCGCAAGCCCGCAGGCGGCGCCGGCCATAGATGATTTCGAATCGGCCCTTGGTCTTCGAAGGCCGCACCAGGATCGGCACCTGCTGGCCGAATTCCCCGATGCTGCGTTTCAGCCCGGCAAAGTCTTCGCCGTCGGTGTCCAGGCCTTCGGGGTTTACAGCTGTAAACTCGTCCCCCATCCGGTCCGTCGCACCCCAGTCGTCGATGTCCGAGGGCGCAAGGTCGCGGATCGCCTGCAGCGACCCCTGCATCGCCCGCAGCGCGGGGATCTGGGCGGTCAGGTCGTCGATCTTTGACGCCTTTGCGTTCTCGCCCGAGGCCGCCGCCAACGCGGCCGAGAAATCCGTCTTGCGTGCCATCAGGTCCTCCCCCAGGCTTGCGCCATCATGGTGTCCACTTCCTTGCCCACGCCGTCCATCGACTGCCGGGCCCGGTCGTAGGTGCCCCGCGTCATGTCTGACCGCGACACCTCGTAGATGCTTTGCTTCATCATCGTGGCGTCCGAAATGGCCGTGCTTTTATAGCTTGTCGCGGCCATCACCCGGTCCTGCAGCAGCGCCCGCATGAAGCTGACCAGCTGTTGCGAGGGCACGTCCGTGGGCTCGTCCCGGGTAAACAGGAACTTGAAGTGGTCGTAATGCAGCTGCGCGCCGTGCTGTTCGATGACCTCCATGTAGGCCGAGGCCAGCTCGATGAACTGGCTGGTCGAACTCACGTCCATCATCGAGGGCGTCAGCGGCACGATGATCGAGGTCGCCGCCGACATGCCGGTCAGGGTCAGGAAGCTCAGCTGCGGCGGGCTGTCGATCAGCACCACGTCAAAGCGGTCCTCGACCTGGTCGATGGCATCGCGCAGGCGCGAATAGAACATCAGCCC
Organism: Paracoccaceae bacterium; assembly: GCA_002709405.1. GTDB lineage: Bacteria > Pseudomonadota > Alphaproteobacteria > Rhodobacterales > Rhodobacteraceae > Marinibacterium. The sequence continues at coordinate 21,887 of PAQV01000087.1, read as the reverse complement.
GCTGTCGCGGTTCAGGGCGGATTCGGTGTCGAATTCGCTCAGCACCAGGCGGGCCGGGGCCAGGGACAGGCCGGGCAGGTAGGTCGGCACCACGACGTCGCCCATCGGCACCGGGTCGTCGTAGCGGATCGCGTCATAGATCGTCGGCCCGTCGAATTCGGTGCGCGGATCCAGTCCGCACATGCCGGTCAGGCTGCCCTGCGGATCCAGGTCGACCATCAGCACGCGGTAGCCGTGCAGGTTCAGGTAATGGGCCAGGTGGATCGTCGTCGTCGACTTGCTGGACCCGCCCTTGAAGTTCATCAGCTGCCAGACCTGCAACGTTTCGCCATTGCGCCGCCAGGGCAGGTAGCGCCCCTGGCTTTTGGTGGTCTTTTCCAGCGTCAGCCGGGCATCCCAGATTTCCTGGACCGAGTAATACCGCCGTCCGCCTCGGATCTCGGCGGGCTCGGGCAAGGTGCCGTCTCCATGGCACTTGCGCATGAAGGCGGGGCTGGCGCCGATCAGGTCGGCGGCCTCGGTCGCCGGGATCTTGCGCATGACCTTGGTGTTGTCGGGGGCGAAGGCCTGAAGCAAATGGGATTTGATCGCACTGCCCAATCGGTGCGATATCTGCTTGGCAACCTGCGAGGGCGACTCGGCCTCGATAGGTGTCACCGGGATCATCTGGTGCTCTCTTTCTGCTCGACGACGCTATTTTTGCGCTACTTTGCAGTAACGAGCCCGATTCCCCCCGCTAAGTCAATGATTTTCTGTATATAGTGGGCCCGGACGCCCGGTCCCACTATAGCAGGTACGCCCGGGTTTACAGCTGTAAACCGTGGGCCGCCCCTAGACGATGGCCCGTTCCAGGAACGGCGCGGCGCGGGCGATGCGTTCATAGCAGAAATCGGACAGGTCCAGGCTGCGGAAACCGCCATAGGTGATCAGCTCCATCACGCCGCGCCCGACGGCCGGAGCCTGTTGCAGGCCGTGGCCGGAAAAGCCGTTCTGGAAGATGAAGTTGGAGACCTCGGGGTGGCGGCCGACGATGCCGTTCTGGTCAAAGCTGTTGTACTCGTAATGGCCGGCCCAGAAGCGCTGGACCTTCAGCGCCTCGAAGGCGGGCGCGCGTTCGGCCAGGGCGGGCCAAACGTGGTTTTCCCAGTCCTGGTGCGTGGGCTCGAAATCGTCCAGCGGGGCAGGGGGGTCGTTGTCGGGCGCATAGCCGGTCAGGAAAACGTTGCCCTCGGGCCGGACCCAGATGCCGCTGGTGTCGACCATCAGGGGCAGGCGGCCGTTGTTGACGCGGGCGGTGCCTTCGGGCGATTGGGCGGCGTCGAAGACGAAGACCGTGCGCTTGCGTGGCTCGACCGGCAGGTCCAGGCCGGCCATGGCGGCGACATGGCCCGCGCGCGGCCCGGCGGCGTTGACCACAGTGCCCGCCCCGATCTGGCGGCCCGAGCCCAGCGTCACCCCGGTCACCCGGTTGCCCACGCGCGTGATCCCGGTGACCTCGTCCACCAGCATGTCCACGCCCAGGGCGCGGGCCTTGGTCCGGGCGCCGTTCATCAGGCCGGTGTTGTCGAACCAGCCCTCTCCGCTTTGCCCGTAAGAGGCCAGCCGGATGTCGGCGGTGTTCAGGTGCGGGAAGGCCCAGGCCAGCTGGTCGGGATCCCACAGCACCACGTCGGCCCCGGCGGCGCGCTGCACCGCGTGGTTGTCGCGCATAATGCGTTCCTGGCGCTGGGTCGCGGCCAGGAACAGGTAGCCCCCGGGATGGAAATTCAGCGAGGGGCCGGGGCCGTCGAGCGCCATCAGGTCGGGGAAGTCGCGCAGGAAGGTGGCGCCGAACTGGCCAATCTCGACGTTGACGCGGTTGGAAAACTGCACGCGGATGCCCGAGGCCGACAGCGCGGTCGAGGACGTGGCATAGCTGGTGTCGCGTTCGATCAGCAGCACGGAGCCGTCGAAATCGGGCGTGGAGGCCAGCCACCAGGCGGTCAGCGAGCCCATCACCGCACCGCCCACGATCACCACGTCATAGGTGTCTTTCATGCCTTGCCCTTTCACCGCGCGGCCGTTTTCGCCTGTCTCTGCCTGCGGTCAGGAAATGTCAAAGGTGACACCCTGGGCGAGGGGCAGATCCTTGGAATAATTGATCGTGTTGGTGGCCCGGCGCATGTAGCTTTTCCAGGCGTCCGACCCGCTTTCGCGCCCGCCGCCGGTTTCCTTTTCGCCGCCGAAGGCCCCGCCGATTTCAGCGCCCGAGGTGCCGATGTTCACGTTGGCGATGCCGCAATCCGACCCCGAGGCCGACAGGAAGGTTTCCATGTCCTGCAGGTCGCGGGTGAAGATCGACGAGGACAGGCCTCCGCCTACGTCGTTGTGTTGGGCGATGGCGTCATCCAGGTCGCTGTAGCGCATGACATAGAGGATCGGGGCGAAGGTTTCGCGGAAGACCGGCCCGGTCTGGGCGGGCATTTCGACAAGGGCAGGGCGGGCGTAGAAGGATTGCGGCCCGGTGACGTCGACGCGCTCTCCGCCATGGATCGTGCCGCCGGCGGCGCGGGCCTCGGCCAGGGCGGATTGCATGCCGGACCAGGCGCTTTCATCGACCAGGGGGCCGACCAAAGCGTTTGTCGTCAATGGGTTGCCGACCGAAACGGATCCATAGGCCTTGACCAGGCCGGGCACGAAGGCGTCGTAAATGTCGTCGTGGACAAACAGCCGGCGCATGGTGGTGCAGCGCTGGCCGGCGGTGCCCATGGCGCCGAAGGCGACCGCGCGCAGGGCCATGTCGAGGTCGGCCGAGGGGCAGACGATGCCCGCGTTGTTGCCCCCCAGTTCAAGGATCGACCGGCCGAAGCGGGCGGCCACGCGGGGGCCGACGATGCGGCCCATGGCGGTCGACCCGGTGGCCGAGATCAGCGCCGCGCGAGGATCGTCGACCAGGGCCGCGCCGACCTCGGGCCCGCCGATCAGCACCTGCGACAGGCCCTCGGGCGCGTCGCCGAAGCGGGCGATGGCCCGGGCCAGGATGGCGTTGCAGGCCAGCGCGGTGAGGGGGGTCTTTTCCGAGGGCTTCCAGACCACAGGATCGCCGCAGACCAGGGCCAGGGTGCTGTTCCAGGCCCAGGGGGCGACGGGGAAGTTGAAGGCGGTGATGATGCCCACGACACCCAGCGGGTGCCAGGTTTCCATCATCCGGTGGCCGGGCCGTTCGGTGGCAATGGTCAGGCCATAAAGCTGGCGCGACAGGCCCACGGCAAAGTCGCAGATGTCGATCATCTCCTGTACTTCGCCGGCCCCTTCCGAGGGGCTTTTGCCGGCCTCGATGGACACCAGCCGGCCCAGGTCGTCCTTGGCGGCGCGCAGCTCTTCACCCATCAGGCGCACCAGCTCGCCCCGGCGGGGGGCGGGGACCATGCGCCAGGCGGCAAAGGCCTGCGCGGCACGGCCCATGGCCGCGCCGGTGGTCAGGGGCGTGTCTTCGGGAAGGCTGGCGATCTGGGTGCCGGTGACGGGCGAGAAACTGACCATGTTGCCACCCGTGTAAAGGGCTGGATCGACGCCCATGCGGTCGAGCAGGGCGCGGGTGTCGGTTTCGATGGGCAGATCGGCGGACATGTTGGCTTCCTTTCCGGTGGGTGTCACCTGACCGGATCAGCCTGACATGGGGCCGAGGAGGAACGCCAGTTCCGAATGTGTCCCGAGGCCGATCCCGGCAAGGATGACCCCGGGGAAAGCCTAGCTTTCGTCGTCTGGCAGGGGCACCTGCGGGTGATGGGTGCGGGCGTAGTCGTGGGTGATGTAGCCGTCCTCGAGATCGGCCAGCACCGCCTCGGGCGCGCGGGCCGAGGGCGCGCCATAGCCGCCGCCTCCGCCGGTGCGCAGGCGCAGCATGTCGCCCTTGGGCATCGGGATACGGGTGGCCTTGGGTTTCGATTCGACGGATCCGTCGGCCCGTTCGATGCGCACCGCGTTGGCGCGCCCGCCGACGCCGCCCTCCAGACCCCAGGGGCCGTTCTCGGTGCGCTCGACCGAGGTGGTGACATAGGTGTCTTCCAGCATGCGGAAGGCGAAATCGACGCCCATGCCGCCGCGCCATTCACCCGGACCGCAGCTGTCGGGCACCAGTTCCATGCACTCGACCAGCCAGGGGTTGCGGCTTTCCCAGACTTCGACGGGCGAGAACCGCGTGGCACTTTCCGAGATGTGCAGCATGGTGCCCCCGTCATGGCCCTTCCACGCGCCCTGGCCCACGGGGTGGGGCGCGCCGTCTGCCCAGGGCTCTCCGGTCTTTTCGCGGGTGCCCCAGTGGACAAGCGAGCAGATGCAGCCGCCCGACATGGCCGGCACGATTTCCGGCGCGGCGTGGGACAGGGCCTGGTAGACCGCCTCGATCGCCTGCACCGCGGGCCAGCCGTACAGGAAGCACGGCGCGGGGGGCAGGGGGTGGAACATGGTGCCGGGGCGGGTGACGACCTCGATGGCGCGGAAATGGCCTTCGTTCGGGGCCTCGCCCATGCCGGCGAGCATGGAAATGGCGACCCGGCTGGTGGATATCGTCGAGGGTACCGGGGTGTTGATCGGCCCGGCCTGTTGCGGCGGGGCGTCAGAGTAATCCAGCCGCACAGCATCGCCGTCGACGATGACGGTGATGTCAAAGGGGATCTGGCCGGGTTCGACCCCGTTGTCGTCCATCACGCCGGACCCGGTATAGGTGCCGTCGGGGATCGCCGCGAAGTAGTTGCGCACGACCCGTTCGCCATGGTCGAACATTTCCTCGACGGCCCGGGTGAAATCGGCCAGCCCGTGGCGGGCGACGACCTCGAGCAGGGCTCGGACGCCGGTGCGCACACCGACGATTTCGGCGTTGAGGTCCCCGGCGATCATCTTGGGCACGCGCGAGTTGGCCAGGATGATGCGGTAGATCGGATCGACCATCTTGCCGGCCTCGACGATCTTGACGCCGGGATAGATCGTGCCCTCCTGGAAGACATCGACGGTGTCGGTGCAATAGGGGTCCTTGCCCGCGATATCCAGCCAATGGCCCTTGATGGCGGCATAGCCGACCAGTTCGCCCTCGTGGAAGGCGGGCATGACCACGGCCAGGTCCTGCGGATGCGAGCCGGTGCCATAGGGCCAGTTGTAGATGATGATGTCGCCTTCGTTCAGGTTCTCGACCCCGCCGATGCCCTTGACGGCCTCGATCACGCAGAAGTTCAGCGTGCCCATGAACATCGGCAGGCTGGGGGCCTGGGCCAGAAGGCGCACGTCGCGGTCATAAAGGGCGACGGCGAAATCCAGCACCTCGTAGATCACCGGCGAGAAGGCGGTGCGCACCAGGGCGCGTTTCATCTGGTTGGCGGCCGAGTTCAGGGCGTGGCGGACAACCTCGGTGGTGATCGGGTCAACCGGGTCGGAGGGCGCCGTGCGCGACTGGCCGGCCTTGTGCAGGATGGTGTCCATGGCTCAAAGCTCCTTGCGGTCGAGGATCAGCTCGCCCTGGGTGCCGGGGCGGATCGTCCAGCCGGCGTCGACATACAGGGTGGATGTGGTTTCGGTCACGATGCAGGGCCCGTCGGTGGGCCCGGCGATGGTGGCGCGGGGGATGATGGCGAAGGGCAGGCGCTTGCCCAGGGCGAAGGAATGGGCGTCGATGGAGGCCGGTTCGGCCGGGGCGGGGGAGGGCTCGGGCACGCGGACCTGCCGCTTGGCCAGCGCCTCGGTATAGGTGGCGCGGACGGCGACGGTTTCGACCTGTTCGTCGAGCGTGCCGCCGAAGGTCTTGTCGTATTCCCGGGCGAAGGTGGTCAGGATGGTGTCGACATCGGTGGCGATGCGGGTGCCGTCGAGCGGCAGATCGACCGACAGGGCATGTTCCTGGCCCTTGTAGCGCAGGTCCAGCCGGGCCGAGGGGCTGGCCTTGTCAGGCCGTGCGCCGCGGTCCGTCAGCTCGGCCAGCAGGGTGTCGAGCAGGGCCTGGGCGCGGGTCAGGCCTTGGGCGTCCAGGTCCGTCACGAGGGTTCGGGCCGAGGATTGCACCCGGTCGGCGCCCAGAAGACCCCAGGCCGAGAAATTCCCGGCGAAGGGGGGCATCACGATGCGGGTCATGCCCAGGTCATCGGCCAGCAGGCAGGCCATCAGCGGACCGGCGCCGCCGAAGGGCAGAAGCGTCATGCCGCGCGGATCCAGCCCCTGTTCGACGGTGACCTCGCGCATGGCTCCGCCCATGGCGGCGGCGGCAATGCGCATGACACCCGTGGCCACCGTTTCGACATCCTGGCCCAGGGCCTTGGCGACCGTGGCCAGGGCCGAGGTCGAGGCGGCGATGTCGAGCGTAATGCCCGAGGCCAGTTGCCCGGGGCCAAGCATGCCCAGGTAGGCCGCCGCATCGGTCAGGGCCGGCTGGGTGCCGCCCTTGCCATAGCATGCGGGGCCGGGCACCGCGCCCGCCGATTGCGGCCCGACGCGCATCAGCCCGCCGCGATCCACGTGGGCCAGCGAGCCTCCGCCCGCCCCGATAGAGCGCACGTCGACCCAGGTGGTCTGCACCGGCATGCCGTCGATGGACCCTTCGTACAGCACCTGCGGTTCGCCACCCAGGATCAGCGCGGTATCGAAACTGGTGCCGCCCACGTCGGCCGTGATCAGCGCCTTGATCCCCAGTGACCGGGCAAATTCGGACGCGCCATGCGCCCCGCCGACCGGGCCGGACATGATGGTTTCAAAGGGGCGGTCCTCGGCCTCGGCGAAGGACATCGACCCGCTGCCCGAGCGGGTGATCAGGGCGGTGCCGGTGAAGCCCAGGTCGCGCAGGCGGGTTTCCAGCCGGCGCAGGTAGTTCGACATCCGCCCGCGGACGAAGGCGTCGATGACAGTGGTCGAGGTCCGTTCGTATTCGCGGTATTCACCCGAGATCCGGTGCGACAGGGAAATACCGCCTTCGAACCCTTCCTCGCGGATCAGCCGTTCGACCAGCAATTCGTGGTCCGGGTTGGCCCAGGCGTTGATCAGCGCCACGGCAATGGCATCGACCTTGAAGGCCATCAGCGCGCGGATGGCGTCCCGCGTGGCGGCCTCATCGACGGGCGCATGGACCGAACCGTCGCCCAGCACCCGGCCTGGCACCTCCAGCCGGCGGCGGCGAGGGACGAGGGCAGGGGGCTGTTGCCAGAAGAGGTTGTACATCTCGGCCCGGTCGCCGCGCCGGATTTCCAGCACGTCGCGGAAGCCCTGGGTGGCCAGCAGGCCGACCTCGGCCCCGCGCCGTTCCAGCAGGGCGTTGAGGCCGACGGTGGTGCCGTGCAGGAAATAGGCCGCATCGGCAATGACATGCTGGGGGACGTGGGCCTGGACCGCGTGGATGACGCCCTCTTCGGGGGCATGGGGGACGGTGGGGACCTTGCCCTCGACCGTCTCGCCGGTGGTTTCGTTGTAATAGATCAGGTCGGTGAAGGTGCCGCCGATGTCGACGCCAATGCGAGTTGCCACTTGGGTATTCCTTGTCGTTCGGCCGTCAGGCCTGCGGGGCGCGGCCGGTCAGGCGGATGCTGTCGCGCATGGCTTCTTCCTCGGCGCTGGCCACGGGGACGGCCCCGATCAGCTGGCGGGTGAAGTCGGCCTGTGGCGCGGTGAAGATCTGGTCGGCGCGGCCGGTTTCGACGCGCTTGCCCTCGGCAAAGACGCTGATCCGGTCGGCCAGCGCCCGGACCACGGCCAGGTCATGGGTGATGAAGACATAGGTCAGGCCCCGGTCGCGGCGCAGCGTGTCGAGCAGTTTCAGCACGCGGGCCTGGACCAGCACGTCCAGCGCGGATGTCGGTTCGTCCAGCACGATCAGGTCAGGTTCGGCGGCCAGCGCCCGGGCGATGGCCACGCGCTGGCGCTGCCCGCCCGACAGCGAGGCGGGGGTGCGGCGGGCCATCTCCGGTTCCAGGCCGACCTCGACCAGCAACTCTTCGACCTTGGCGGCCCGGCGGCGGGTTTCGCCCAGCCCGTGCACATCCATCGGCAGGCGGATCGACTTGCCGATCCGGCGGCGCCCGTTCAGCGAGGACAGCGGGTTCTGCTGGACCAGCTGGATCCGCCGTTTCATCGCCCGGGGGCGGTCCTGGAACAGCGGCTTGCCGTCGAAATGCACCTCGCCATAGGTGGAGGCATGGATGCCCAGGATGATATTGGCCAGCGTCGACTTGCCGGACCCGCTTTCGCCCACGACCGCATGGCATTCGCCCCGGCGCACGTCGAAATCCACGTCGTCGAGGGCCCTGACCTCGTGATCGCCGGTCTTGAAGATCTTGGACAGGCGGGTGGTGCGCAGAAGGACGTCGCTCATGCCGTCACCTCGTGGGGTTCGCCGCAGCCCGGGTGCACGATCAGCGGATCGCGGAAGGCGTCGGAATGGTCGGGAAGATCGGGCAGGCCGCCGCCCACCAGCCTGGGCGCGGCCGACAGCAGCGCGCGGGTATAGGGATGGCGCGGATCGGCAAACAGCTGGTCGGTGCGCCCGTGCTCGACGATCTTGCCCCGGTAGATCACGTAGACCCGGTCGGCGAATTCGCGCACGACCGACAGGTTGTGCGAGATGAACAGCACCGCGGTCCCCTTCTGCGTCACCAGGTCGTCCATCAGCCGCAGGGTCTGGGCCTGCACGGTCACGTCCAGCGCGGTGCCGGGTTCATCGGCCAGCAGCAGTTCAGGTTCGTTGGCCAGGGCCATGGCGATCATCACGCGCTGGTTCATGCCGCCGGACAGCTGGAAGGGATAGCTGTCCAGCGCCCGGGCGGGATCGGGGATGTGCACCTCGGCCAAGGCCTTGAGCGCGCGGTCGCGGGCCTGGGCGTCGGTGACCTTGCGGCCGCCGGAGCGCAGCACTTCGGAGAAGATGTCGCCGATGCGGAAGACCGGGTTCAGGGCCGAGGTGGGGTCCTGGAAGATCATTGTCACCCGGTGGCCGCGCTCGGGGGCCATCTTTTCAGGGGCGGCGATCAGGTCGTGGCCCACGACCTCGATGGCGCCCGAGGCCAGGGTGCCGCGCTGTTGTTGCAGCCGGCCAAGGGCCAGCTGGGCGGTGACGGACTTGCCCGAGCCGCTTTCGCCGACCAGGGCCACCTTTTCCCCGGCGTTCACGTGCAGCGAGATCCCGTGCAGGACCTGCGCGGTCTGGCGGCCCTTGCGAAAGCCCAGCTGCAGGTCGCGGATTGTCAGAACGGCCATCTTACACCTCTGCATCGAAGGCTTCGCGCAGCCCGTCGCCCAGCAGGTTGAAGCCAAGGACAAGGACCATGATCGCGAGCGCAGGGAAGATCGACAGCCACCAGGCGTCGGGCATGTATTTGGCCCCGTCGGCCACCATCGACCCGAGGTCGGGGGTGGGAGGCTGCACGCCGAGGCCAAGGAACGACAGCGAGGACACCATCAGCACGACGAACCCGATATCCAGTGTCAGCTTGGTCAGCACCGAGGGCGCGCAATTGGGCAGGATTTCGCGGAACATGATGTGCAGGGGCGAGGCCCCGATGACTTCTGCCGCCAGCACATAGCCCTCGCGGGCCTCGGAGCGGACGACGTTGTAGACCAGCCGGGTGTACCAGGGCCACCACATGACGGTGACGGCCAGCATGGCGTTGGTCAGGGTGGCGGGCAGAAAGCCCATGATGGCCATGGCCAGCACAAGCGGGGGAATGGCCAGGAAGATGTCGGTCAGGCGCATCAGCACGAATTCGACCCAGCCGCCTAGGTAGCCGGCAAAGAGCCCCAGGATCACCCCCACGGGCATCGAGATCGACAGCACCAGCACGGCCATCAGCAGCGACAGGCGGAAGCCGTAGACGATGCGGGTCAGCAGGTCGCGCCCGATGGTGTCGGTGCCGAACCAATGCGCGGCCGAGGGAGCCTGGTTGATGGCCGTGAAGTCTCCGATCGGGCCGACATGGGCGGGGTAGGGGGTGATGAAATCGGCCAGCACGGCCAGCGCGATGCAGAAGATCACCAGCACCAGGCCAAGGATGGAAATCGGGTTGGACCGGAACTCGGTCCAGGCGACGGAGGGGGCTTTCGCACTCATGCTTTCGCCTTTCGTTCGGCCAGGCGGATGCGCGGGTTGATGATGGACACGATCAGGTCGACGATCAGGTTGGTGACCAGGAACATGGCCGCGATGACAAGGACGACGCCGACGATGGCGTCCAGGTCCTTGCGCAGGATGACCTCGACCCCGTAGCGCGACAGGCCCGGCCAGACGAAGACCCGTTCGACCAGGAAGGCGTTGGCGAGCATGGCCGCGAAATCGAGGCCCACGATGGTCAACGTCGGGATCAGCGAGGGCCAGAAGGCGAAGCGGCGGGAAATGCGGTCCTCGCGAAAGCCATAGGCCCGGGACATGTCGATGAAGGGCTTGCGGTAGGTTTCGATCATCGACGACCGGGTCAGCCGGGCGGTCTGGCCGATGCCCGACAGGGCCAGGGCGGTGGCGGGCAGGATCATGTGGTAAAGCGCGTCGAAGAAGGTGGCCACCTGGCCGTTCAGCAGGGCGTCTATGGTGTAGAACCCGGTGATCAGGGGGGGCGCGTCGATGCCGTTGGACAGCCGGCCCTCCAGCGGGAAGATCGGCCAGATATAGGCAAAGGTCAGTTGCAGCACGACGCCCCAGACAAAGGCCGGCGTGCAGACCGCGATGACCGAGATCAGCCGGGCCATATGGTCGGGCCAGCGTCTTTGGAAGCGGGCGGCCAGCCGGCCGAGCGGCAGGCCCAGAAGGATCATCATGGCCCCCGCGTAAAGCACCAGTTCCAGCGTGGCGGGGAAGTAGGTGGCGATGTCCTGGGTCACGGGGCGCTTGGTGTAAAGCGAGGTGCCCAGGTCCCCGTGCAGCAGGTCGCGCAGGAACCAGCCGTATTGCACGACGATGGGGTCGTTCAGGTGTCGGGCCTCGCGCAGGGCGTCGACCTGGGCCTGGCTGGCGTTGGGGCCAAGGGCGATGCGGGCCGGGTCTCCGGGCACGATGCGGGCGATGAAGAAGATCAGGATCGACACGCCGACCAGCACCAGGACGGATATGGCAAGGCGTTGAAGAAGCAGGCGAAGTACGGGGGTCATGGGTCAGAAATCCACCCTGTTGCCGATGTCGGGAGGGGTGATGGCGGCGGCGTCAATCTCGGCGCCGGTGGGCGCGACCGATCCGCCGACGCGGCCGGGGGTCCAGCCGAAGTTGCGGGCGGCATGGGCCAGGGTTTCGGCCTGCATCAGCGGCGCGCGCACGGCGTCGATCATCGGCACGCCAAGGCGGTCTCCGACGCGCAGGGCGGCCTGGTATTCCATGGTGCAGCCCAGCACGATGGCCTCGGCCCCGTCGTCCGCCACGGCCCGGGCGGCCTGGTCGATGATGCGGGCTTCGCAGCCCTCGGGGTCGGCCAGCATCTGCGAGGGCAACAGCCCCAGCGGCCGGATCGAGGCCAGCCGGCCCTCGGCCCCGTAGCCGCGGATGCGGCGGCGGATGTGGCCGGCGGCCTTGTCGGTCGCGGCCAGCACCGAAAACCGGGCGGACAGGGCGCCGGCGAATTCCAGCGCGGATATGCAGGGACCGGTGACGATCATCCGGCCGGACACCTCGCGGGCGGCCTCCAGCGCGGTGTCGTAGAAACAGCCGACGATCATCGCGTCATAGCCTTCACGGCCGAAATGCAGGGCGGTGCGCACGACCTGGGGCACGGCCATCGCCTCGAAGGCGTCATATTCCAGGTGCACGGGCACGGTTCCGGGGGCAAAGGACAGCACGGTGCCCGTCAGCCCGGATCGGCCCGCGCCCTTCAGCGCGGTGGCGACGGCCGTGTCGTCGGCGTCGGTTCCCACCGGGTTGACCCATAGAATGCGCATTGTGTTCTCCTGGTCGTCGGGTGGCCCCGGGGATCGCGCCCCGGGGCCGGGACAGGTCAGTCGGTGACCCGCATGTCCTTGAAGAGCATCGAGAAAGCGGAGATCGAGTACCGCTTGCTGTCGTCCATCAGGTTGGGGACCTCGATGCCGTTGCGGATGCCGTAGACGCCGGTGAACTCGTAGGCGTAGATCGCCGGGGCCAGGTCGCGCAGGCGGCCGTTGAGGTTGCGGTAGATCTCGGCCCGCTTTTCGGGGTCGGTTTCGGTCCGGCCCGCTTCCAGGTAGCCGTCGACCTCGTCGTCAGCCAGGTAGGAGGCCGACATCCAGGTGTGCGGCACGGTCGAGCTGTACATGTTGTACATCAGCGAATCCGTGTCCGGGGTGCGGGTCGACACGGCGATCTCGATCGCGTGGGGCGCGGTGGCCGGTTCGGTGACCTGCTGGGTGATCAGGGCCCAGGGGGTCCGCGTGACCTTCACGTTCATGCCCAGCTGGGTGAACGTCGCCTGCATCAGCAGGGCCAGGCGTTCGCGGGCGGGCACTTCGGCGATCCAGGCCAGGTCCAGTTCGTACTCGTCCGGCGCGTATTTGCAGGCGGCGAGTTCTTCCTTGGCCTTGTCCATGTCCTGGGTTTGCAGCGGGCGGTCCAGGTCCGACCCGAACAGGCCCGAGGGCGTGGCCCCGTTCATGGCGATGCCCTGGGCCATGTCGTCGGTCACGGCCAGCAGCTGCAGCGTGGTCGCGTAGTCATAGGCATAGGTCAGGGCCAGGCGGCAATGCACGTCATCCAGCGGCGGGCGCTGGGTGTTGAGCATGATGTATTCGCCCGTCCCGCCGGGTTCCGAGGCCAGGTGCACGGTGCCGTCGGCTTCCATGGCCTTCAGCACTTCGGGCGGCAGCCACAGCGACGAGATGTCGTGTTCGCCGCGCGACATCAGCGCGCGCACGGTCGAGGCTTCGAGCGAGTAGCGGTAGGTGACTTCGTCCGGGGCCAGGTCGTCCATGGCCTCGCCGGTGTAGTTGGGGTTCGGCACCATCACGGTTTCGATCTGCGGATCGTGTTCCTTGATGACATAGGCGCCCGATCCGGCCGCCGTCGACGACAGCCAGTCCGAGGCATAATCGTCGCCGGTTGCGTGGTCCTTGACCACGGCGCTGTCGACCACCGACAGCTGCACCAGGGCGGCCAGGAAGGGGGCGAAGGCTTCGGTCAGGGTGAACTTGACGGTGCTGTCATCGACCGCCTCGACCGAGGCGACACGGCCTTCGAACAGCGACGACGGGCCCTGGCCCAGGGCCATCAGGCGGTCGAAGGAATAGACCACGTCGGCGGCGGTCACCGGGTTGCCCGACGAGAAGGTCGCGCCGTCGCGGATGGTGAAGGTGTAGTCCAGCCCATCGATCGTCCAGTCGCTGGCCAGCCAGGGCTGCACGCCCGCGCCGCCCTGTTTCGGGTAGACCAGCGCTTCGTACAGGTTCACGCCCAGAACGGTGTCGGCGTAATCGGTGCCCTTGGCCGGGTCGATTTCACCGACGGCGGATTCGTCCAGCCGCAGGGGGCGATCCTGGGCGGCAAGGGGGCCTGCAAGGAGCATCGCGGTCGAGCAGGCAAGGAGGCCAAGCCTCGTCATGGTCTTCATCAGTTCACATCCTCTGTTGGTCCGTGAGTGGGGTGGCAGGTCATTTGTCGTTGGGGGCGGATGCGCCCCAGCCTCCTCCGTTTGCGGTTTCGATCAGCAATTGGTCGCCCGGGGTCAGCGTGACCCCCGAAGCGAAGGAGAAGTCCTGTTCCGTGCCATCCTGGCGGTGCACGGCAATGCGGTTGAGGCCCCCGGCGTCTCCGCCATTGGCGCCCCAGACGGGGACGCGCACATGGCTGTAGCCGGCGGCGAGCGTGGCGGTGCCGCGGGGGCGATAGCAGGTCGACATGCCCATACCGCCCTTGTGCAGGCCATGGCCCGCGTCGCTGTCCGACAGCCGGCGCCAGCCGACATCGATGCCGTAGCGGGCCTCGCAGATCTCGACCGGGCAGTTGAACGTGTCGCCGTGGTTCGTCGAATACATGGCGTGCAGACCGTCGCGGCCCGCCGTGGCGCCCCAGCCGCCCATCTGCGGTTCGACCATGGTGTAGCGCCGCCCGGTGTCGGGATGGACGCCGGCGATGACCGTCCCGCAGATCGAGGCGAAATGACCGGCAGGCAGGCGGTCGGGCATGACCTGGGCCATGGTCTTCCACAGCATGTCCGACAGGCGGATCCGGGTTTCGGAATAATAACCGTGCGGGGCGGGGGCCGTGGCCTCGAAGATCGTGCCGGGCCGGGTGATGACCTGAAGCGGCCGGAAGGATCCGGCGTTGGCGTAAAGCTCGGGGTCGGTGAGCACCTTGAAGATCAGCTGGCAGGCGATCAGGGCCCCGTCGCGCGAGGTGTTGAAGGGCCCGGTCTTCTGGGCCGGGGCCTCTGTCAGGTCGATGATGAAGGCCTCGTCGGTGATCTCGATCACCGCGTGCCAGGTCTCGCCCTCGTCCTGTTCCTGGGCGACCGGGTAGCGGCCCCGGGGCAGGGTGGCCAGGCCCGTCCGCGCCCGCTGCTCGCCTTCTTCAAAGGCGGCTTCGATGGCGGCCGTGAAGGTGTCGGTGCCATAGGTCGCGGCCATCTCGGCGATGGGTTTCGCCGCCCGCCGCCCGGCCGAGATCTGGGCCCAAAGGTCTCCCATGCAGAAATCCGGCAGGCGGGAATTGGTGGCGATGATGTCGAAGACAGCGTCGATCTTGCGGCCGGCATCGAACAGCCGGATGCAGGGCAGGCGCAGGCCCTCCTGGAAGATCTCGACGGCGTCGGCGGGCATCGACCCGGGCGTCATGCCGCCCACGTCGTTCCAATGGGCGATCGAGGCCGTCCAGGCCAGAAGCTGGTCGTCAACGAAGACGGGCTGGGCGATCACCACGTCGTTCAGGTGGGTGACGCCGCCCCAATAGGGGTCGTTGGTCACGAAGACATCGCCGTCGCGCACTGTCGACCCGTGCAATGCGACGATCCGCTTCACCGCCTTGTCCAGCACGCCGACAAAGCCCGGGATACCCGCGCCCGAGGACACGATTTCGCCCCGGGCATCGGTGATGCCTGTGCCCACGTCGAGCACCTCGTAGATGATCGGGCTCATGGCCGTCTTTTTCAGCACGGCGAACATTTCGTCCGCCGCCGCCGTCAGGCCAGCCTGGATGACCGCGCGGGTAAAGGGATCGTCGGTCATCAGATCCCCGTCTCGATCACGACCTTGCCGTGCGCGCTGCGCGGCTGGCTGAGGTAGTCCCAGGCCTTGATGTAGTCTTCCATCGGGTAGACCCGGTCGACGTTGGGCCGGATGTCGCCATTGGCCAGCGCCTCGTAGATCCAGGCCTTGCCCTTGGGCAGCAGGTCGGCGTCCTGCACGTAGTTGAAGACCGAATAGGGCTGGAACACCGCGTTGGCCTGGAAGAGGTCGGTAAAGGGCAGCTCGGGCCGTTCGCCATCCAGCGAGCCGTAGTAATAGATCCGCGCATCCCGGGCGAGGCCCGGCGCGTATTGGTCGATCAGCCCCGCGCCCACGGGATCGAAGACCAGGTTGACGCCCCGGCCCCCGGTGATCTTAGCGATCCGCTGGGCCACGTCGTCCTGGCCGGTGACGATCACGTGGTCCGCCCCGAGCGCGCGCATGTACTCCGCATTGGCCGGCGACCGCGTGGTGGCGATCATCGTCACGCCCCGGGCCTTGCCGATTTCCAGCATCGACCCGCCGGCGGTCGAGGTTCCGGCCGTGACCAGAGCAAAATCCCCCGCGCCAAGCGGCGTGATTTCCGAGATCGGGAAATAGGCGGTCAGGTACTGCATCCAGATCGAGGCCGCCTCGACCGGGCTCAACCCCTCGGGCGCCTTCGTCACATAGGCCGGATCCATCACCAGGCTTTCGGTGCTGGCGCCCTTGTCATAGTAGAAATAGGGCAGGGTGCAGACCCGGTCTCCGATCTCGTATCCCACGACATCCGCGCCCATGGCGTCGATCACGCCGCAGGCCTCGATGCCGACGCGGGCCGGGAACCCGGGGAACGAGAACGAGTACTTGTCCTCCATCAGGTTCATGTCGCCCCAGTTCAGGGCAAAGGCCTCGATGGCGATGCGGATCTCGCCCGGCCCCGGCGTGCCCTGGGGCACGGTGTCGAGCGACAGGGACGTGTAGCCGCTGTAATCGTGGATCTGCCAGGCGCGGGGCATGTCAGTCTCCGACCACGGCCACGTCGCGCGGCAGTTCCGAGAATTTCACCGCGCCGTCCTTGGTCAGGTAGACGATTTCCTCCAGCCGCAGGCCGAACTTGCCCACCAGGTAGATGCCCGGTTCGATGGAAAAGACCATGCCTTCTTCCAGCACCGTGTCCGAGGATCCGGTCATGTAGGGCGGTTCGTGCACCTCGATCCCCAGCCCGTGGCCGGTGCGGTGCAGGAAGTGGTCGCCATAGCCCGCCTGGGCGATGTGGTTGCGCGCGGCGGCGTCGATGTCGCGGGCCGTGGCGCCCGGCCTGGCGGCGCGCATGGCGGCCTGGACGGCGCCTTCGACGATGGCGTGGATCTCGTCATAGCCTTCGGGCTTTTCGCCCACGACGCACATGCGGGTGATGTCCGAGGGCATGCCGTTCAGCCGCGCGCCGATGTCGATGACGATGGCATCGCACTTCTGGATGACCGTCTCGCCGGTCTGGTGGTGCGGGAAGGCCCCGTTGCCGCCCGTGCCGATGATGCCGAATTCCAGCTTGGCCCCGTCCTGGCCGAACCGGTCGATGACGATCTGCTTGACCTGGTTTTCCGTCATGCCGGGCTTGATCGCGGCAAAGGCGGTTTTCATTGCCTCGTCGGCCAGCAGGGCGCTGGTCTTCAGCCGGGCGAGTTCGTCCTCGTCTTTCATCATCCGCAGACGGCCCAGGGTCGAGGTGGTAAAGACGTGCTTCGCGCCGGGAAGCAGATCCAGCAGGGTCAGCGCGAAATCGGCGCGCATGCCCTCGTCGATGGCCACGACCATCGCGCCCTGGCCCTTGACCGCCGCCAGGGTGGCATCGAGCGCCGCGCCCGGCCCGTCGGCATCGGCCCACAGGTGCATCGGCAGGTCGGTGTGCTGGCCCGCGCTGTCGGCTTCAAGCGCCGGCATGGCAAACTCGGCTCCGTGCTGGGTGATCAGCAGCAGCAGCAGCCGTTCGTCCGCATGGGGCTGGAAGCCCAGCAGCCATTGCATGTGGGGGCCGGGGCCAAGCGCCAGAAGCTCGACACCTTCGTCCTTCATCGCGGCGCGCAGCCGCGCCAGACGGTTTGTGATCACATCGCTGCTCATCGCGCTTATCCTTCGTATCCGTAGATGGTTCGCGCGGTGTCCGCGCTGATCAGACCGTTGCGCAGGTCTGTCGCAACCTTGTCGCGAGGCCTGTCCTTCGGGTCGCCAAGCCCGCCGCCGTTGCCTGTGATCACACGGATCACGTCGCCCGGTTTCGTCTTCATGTTCGAGACGAAGGCAAATTCGCTGGCCTCGCCCTGGACCGGCATGAAGCGCACGTAATTGGCGCTGCCGTCACGGCCCCCGTCCAGCCCCCAGGCCGGGAATTTCGACCGGGTGTAGCCGATGGTGACATAGCCGTCCTCGGACCGGGTGCGGTAGTCGATGACCACGCCCCGGCCCCCGGTTTCGCGGCCTTCGCCTCCGGGGGTGGTGTTCAGTTCCATCCGGTCGATGATGACGCCGTTGCGGGCCTCGTTGATTTCGGCCGGGCAATTGTAGGTTTCGCCGTGGAAGGCGCAGAACACGGCCGAGTTCCCGTCACGCCCGCCAGCCGCGCCCCAGCCACCGACCTGGGGTTCGATGATCGTGTAGTGCCGGCCCGTGTCCGGGTGCACGCCGCCGATGAAGGTGCCGCAGACGGATGCGAAGTGCCCCGCGCCCAGCCGGTCGGCCATGTAGGGGGCCAGGCAGCGCCACATGATGTCATAGGCGCGCAGTTCCAGTTCATAGTAAAAGCCCATCGCCGCCGGTTCCTGGGCGTCGAAGACGCTGCCCTTGCGGGTCAGCAGCTCGATCGGGCGGAAGCTGCCCGCATTGGCCAGCCCGCGCGGATCGGTGAGGGATTTGAACAGCATCTGCGCCGACACCATCACCCCGTCGCGGCAGGAATTGGTCGGCCCGGCGGACTGGTCGGGATTGTCGCGCAGGTCGACGATGAACTTGTCGTCGGTGATCTCGATCTTGACGTTGAAGGTCGATCCGTCGTCCTGTTCCTCGTCCAGCTCGTACTTGCCCTTGGGCAGGTCGGCGAGCGCGGCCAGCGAGACCTTTTCGCCGTGGTCCATGAAGTCGGCCAGCGCCTGTTCAAAGGCCGCGACGCCGTATTTCTCCGCCAGTTGCACCAGCCGTTTCGCGCCCACGCGCACGGACGAAATCGCCGCCCAGACATCGCCTTCCAGCACGTCGGGCATGCGGCTGTTGACCTTGAGGATTTCAAAGACCGAGGCGATGGGCTTGCCCGCCTCGACCAGCTGGATCGCGGGCAGGCGCAGGCCTTCCTGGAAGATCTCGGTCGCCTCGCCGGTCAGCGAGCCGGGGGCCATACCGCCAACGTCGGAATTGTGGGCGATATTGGCCGTCCAGGCGACCAGCTTGCCCTCGGCAAAGACCGGCATGGCGACGATGATGTCGTTCAGGTGGGTGACACCGCCGTAGAAGGGGTCGTTGGTGGCATAGACGTCGCCGTCCTTGACCACGTCGGCCGGGAACTTGGCGGCGATAACCTTAACAGCCTTGTCCAGCACCCCGACAAAGGCCGGAATGCCCGCGCCCGAGGAGGCGATTTCGCCGTCCGCGTCCATGATCCCGGTGCCCATGTCGAGCACCTCGTAGATGATCGAGGACATGGCCGTCTTCTTCATCGCCACGAACATCTCGTCCGCGGCGGCCTGCAGCGAGTTCTGGATGATCTCGGAGGTGATCGGATCAAGCGCCATCAGACGGACTCCATCGCCGGGGTTTCGGCCGGGACCGACAGCAGGATGTGCAGATTGCCCCAGCGGTCGACCTCGACCCGGTTGCCGGGATGGATGACGATGGTCGTGCCCGGGTCCTCGACGATGGCGGGGCCGTCAAAGCTCATGCCGGGCAACAGTTTTTCGCCGTCGTAGATGGCCGCCGCGTGGGTGCCCTCGGTGGCATAGTCCACATCGCGCGTGCCCTTCTGGGCCGCGCTGGCGGGCGCGTCGGTCAGGGGGTGTTCGACCGGTTTCAGCTTGCCCACCTCGGCCGAGGCGATGACATGCAGGCCCACCATCTCGACCGGCGCGGACAGGCGGTAGGTGTATTCCTTCTCGTAGGCCTCGTGGAAATCGGCGGCGATGCGGGCCAGCGCGGCTTCGGTCACGGTGCCGTCGATGGGGACTTCGACGGTGTGTTCCTGGTTCTGGTAACGGAACTTGCCAAACCGTTTCAGGATGACCTTGTCCGGTGCCACGCCCTCGGCGGCGAACTGGTCGCGGG
Organism: Paracoccaceae bacterium; assembly: GCA_002709405.1. Taxonomy (GTDB): domain Bacteria; phylum Pseudomonadota; class Alphaproteobacteria; order Rhodobacterales; family Rhodobacteraceae; genus Marinibacterium. The sequence goes on along the minus strand of PAQV01000087.1, from coordinate 2,486 downwards.
CCTGGGCCTCGGTCTCGGCAAAGCGGGCCTCCAGCCCCTCGGCCGCGCCTTCGCCCATGTCGGCAAGCGCGGTCAGGAAGTAGTCGCGCCGCAGGTCGGACATCATCATGCCCCAGGCCGAAAAGACCGACGCGCCGGTGGGAATGACCACCTTCTTGACGCCCAGTTCCTGGGCCAGCGCCACGGCGTGCATCGCCCCGCCGCCGCCAAAGGCCACCAGCACGAAGTCGCGCGGGTCGTGACCCCGGTTCAGCGAGACCAGTTTCAGCGCGTTGACCATGTTGTTGTTGGCGATCCGCACGATGCCCTGTGCGGCCTGGTCGCGGTCGACGCCCAGGTTGTCGGCGACCTTTTGCAGGGCCGCGCCGGTGGCCTCCATGTCGGCCTCGACCGCGCCGCCGCAGAAGTAATCGCGGTTGATCCGGCCCAGCCAAAGGTTGGCATCGGTGGTCGTGGCCTCACTGCCGCCCTTGCCATAGGCCGCGGGGCCCGGCATGGCGCCGGCCGATTGCGGGCCCACGTGCAGCTTGCCGAAATCATCGACCCAGGCGATCGACCCGCCGCCATTGCCGATTTCCACCAGGTCGACCACGGGCACCATGATCGGGTAGCCGGCCGAGGTCCGGTCCCGCTCGATCCAGTAATCGGTCATGATCTTGACCTCGCCGTCCTCGATCAGCGAGCATTTCGCGGTGGTCCCGCCGATATCGAGCGCCAGCACGTTGGGCTCGCCGATCAGCTTGCCCAGTTCCGCCGCACCCCAGAAGCCGGACGCCGGGCCGCTTTCGACCATGGTGATCGGGATGCGCGAGGTGGCATCCAGCGTGTCGACGCCGCAATTGGATTGCATGACATAAAGCTGACCATCGAAACCGCCCTCGGTCAGGCCGGATTCCAGCCGGCGCAGGTAGCGCTCGGCAACGGGCTGGACATAGGCCGACAGCACGGCCGAATTGCCCCGTTCGTATTCGCGCCATTCGCGGCTGATCTGATGAGACCCCACGGCCGAGACCTCGGGCCAATGGGCGCGGATCGCCTCCAGCACGGCCTGTTCGTGGGTCGGGTTGGCATAGGAATGCAGCAGCGACACGGCCACCGCCTGCACGCCGTCGGCCTTGAAGCCATCGAGGATCGCGGGCAAGCCCGACAGGTCCAGGGCCTCGGTCTCGGCGCCCTGGTAGTTGATCCGCCCGGGGACCTCGCAACGCAGGTAGCGGGGGACGAAGGGTTCGGGCTTTTCGTAATGCAGGTTGAAGAAATCGGGCCGGTTGCCGCGCGCGATTTCCAGCGTGTCGCGGAAGCCTTCGGTGGTGATCAGACCGACCTTGACGCCCTTGCGTTCGGTCAGGGCGTTGATGACGACCGTGGTGCCATGGGCCATGAAATCGACGCCCGCCGGATCCACCCCGCCCTTTGCCAGCACGTTCAGCACGCCCTGTTCGAAGTTCGGCGGCGTGGTGTCGGACTTGGCCGTGGTGATGCGGCTTTCGCCGGTGTCCAGGTCGGTTTCGAAACAGACCATATCGGTGAAGGTGCCACCCACATCGGTGGCCACGCGGGTCGTGGTCTTTGTCATGCGGATGTCTCCTCGGGGTTGGCCTGGCGTTCCAGCAGCAGGCAAAGCGCGCCCGGGGCGATCAGCCGGGCGGCGCGGGCGACGCGGTCGGGCGTGTAGTGATGCGCCACGTCAAGGCAGTTGAGCGTGCCCAGCACCTCGCCCTGCACGACGACGGGCAGGTTCAGGCAGCTTTCGAAGCCCAGGCTGACGATCAGCTCGTGGTCCGGGAAATGCGGCGCGAAATCGGCCGGAACGTGCGCGACGAAGGGCTGATGGTTGTCCAGCACCTGCGCACCCCAGTCGGTCGGGGGCATCGGCTTGGTGCCCCCGGGCGGGGATTCCACGGGCATGTTGGACCAGCGCCGGCGGGCCAGCCGGGTGCCGGGATCAAAGGTCATCACGGTGAACAGCCCGGCGCCGATTTCCTCCTGCACCAGCGCGCAGAGGGCGGCGAACATGGCGTCGATGTCATCGCCCGCGGTGGCCGTGGCGAATTGGGTCCAGGCGGTCATTCGTGCTCTCCCGCGGCTTCGATCAATGCGGCTTCGTGCCCGGCATGTGCGCCGGAAATGTCTTCGGCGGCAGCGATACGGTCGCCGAAGACATCCATCGTGCAGACATGGAGGATCGCCGTTTCGCTATCGGTATGGTTCCAGGTGGAATGCAGCCGCTGGGACGAGAAATGCAGGCTGTCCCCGGCTTCAAGTTCGATGCGCTGCCCTTCCAGTTCGACGGTCAGCGCGCCTTCGAGCACAAAGAAGATCTCCTCGCCCTCGTGGCTCTGCGGTTCACTCCGGTACCCCGGCGCCTCGCGGATGATGACGCCGTTCAGGACAGATCCCGCGAAGGTGGTCGAAATCCGTTCATAGGCCGTGGCCTCGGGGCTTTCCTGCTTCAGCGACAGTTTGCGGCGGGCGTCGTGGCGCGT
>PAQV01000086.1 GCA_002709405.1 Paracoccaceae bacterium | reverse complement strand
TCGACACGCTGATCATCATCCCCAACCAGAACCTCTTCCGGCTGGCCAACGAAAAGACGACCTTCACCGAGGCGTTCTCGATGGCCGACGACGTGCTCTATCAGGGCGTCAAGGGCGTGACCGACCTGATGGTCCGGCCCGGCCTGATCAACCTGGACTTTGCCGACGTCCGCGCCGTGATGGACGAAATGGGCAAGGCGATGATGGGCACCGGCGAGGCCGAGGGCGAAGACCGCGCCATCCAGGCCGCCGAGAAGGCCATTGCCAACCCGCTGCTGGACGAGATCTCGCTGCGCGGGGCCAAGGGTGTGCTGATCAACATCACCGGCAGCCATGACCTGACCCTGTTCGAACTGGACGAGGCGGCCAACCGCATCCGCGAGGAAGTGGACCCGGACGCCAACATCATCGTCGGCTCGACCCTGGACGAAACCATGAACGGCATGATGCGCGTGTCGGTCGTGGCCACCGGGATCGACGCATCGGACGTGAACTCGGAAATCCCGGTGCCGCGCCGCCCGATGGCCCGTCCGCTGAAGCCGACGACCTCGTTCGAGGACGCGCAGAAGCCGGCCGAACCGGCACCGGCACCCGTCCATGAACCGATGGCAGAGCCCGCCGTGGCCGCACGCCAGGCCTATGAACCGGTGGCCGCCGAATATGTCGAGGCCGCCGAGGAACCGAGCCTGTTCGACGGGATCGACAGCGATGCCGCCGCAGCCCTGGACCGGGCCGAAGGCTATTACGAGGACGAGCCGGCCTCGCTGTCCAACGACGGCCTGCCGCCGCCGGCCTACCAGCCGCAAGTGGCCGCCTTCCAGCCCCAACGCGACACGATGGATGCTGAACCGGAAAGCTTCGTGGCCCCCAAGGCCCCACTGCCGGGCACGCCCACGCCGGAAATGATGGACCGCCTGCGGGCCGCCACCGCGCGGGTCCAGGACACGCCCCAGGCGCCGCGCCCGGTCGCCCCGGCCCCCGCGGCAGAGGCGGAACGCTCGCGCTTCGGGATCAACTCGCTGATCAACCGGATGACCGGCCACGCGGCCGATACGCCCGAGACCCAGGGCACCTCGGCGGTGCGCGCACAACCCAGCGTTCATCAGCCCAGTGCCGGTGTGCAATCCCAACCCTCGAACGATCCGGATCAGGATCGAATTGAAATCCCGGCGTTCCTTCGGCGTCAAGCCAACTGACCGGGATCACAACCCAAGCACTCTGAGGCCGCAAATTGCGGCCTCTTTTTTGTTTGATGGTAAGGGGTTGGGGCAGGGTGGGCGGGCCATCGCCCATCTCTTTCAGCGATGTTTCAAACGGTTGCAAACTTTGAATTGTGATGCAGAGGCCCGTTCTCTACTTCATGATTAACGATTTCTGCCGTGCAGCAAAGGAACCCGACCCCGGGTCCGGTGGTTTGATAACCGGATGATCGGGGGACCAAAAGGGACGCGAAGGCACGGACGATAGGGCCCGGGGTGGGTCCGAAAGGGGTAAGATGCAACAGACGCTGAAAGCACCGGTGACGTTCGAAGGGGTTGGCCTGCATTCCGGCCGCCCGGCCAAACTGACGATCCGGCCGGCCTCGGCCGAGCATGGTATCTGGTTCCGCCGCACCGACATCACGCTGGGCGACACGCTGATCCCGGCCCGCTGGGACGTGGTCGACCAGACCCCGCTGTGCACGCGGCTGGTCAACGGGGCAGGGGCCTCGGTGTCGACGGTCGAACACGTGATGGCCGCCCTGGCGGGCTGTGGCGTGCACAACGCGCTGATCGACATCGACGGGCCGGAAGCGCCGATCATGGACGGCTCGGCCCTGCCGTTCGTCAAGGGTATCATGGAGCGCGGCCTGCAGGGTCTGACCGCTCCGGTGCGGGCCTTGCAGATCCTCAAGCCGGTCGAGGTCCAGGTCGGGGCCGCGATGGCCCGGCTGGAGCCGCACGAAGGCATGGAGATCGACTTTCACATCGACTTTCCCGATCCGGCGATCGGCGCCCAGACCCGCGTGCTGAACATGGCCAACGGGGCCTTTGTGCGCGAACTGTCCGACAGCCGGACGTTCTGCCGCAAGGAAGACATCGACCAGATGCGCGCGGCCGGCCTGATCAAGGGCGGCACGCTGGACAACGCGGTGGTCGTCGACGGGGCCGAGGTTCTGACCCCCGGCGGTCTGCGCCACGACGACGAGGCCGTGCGCCACAAGATGCTGGACGCGCTTGGCGACCTGGCGCTGGCCGGTGGGCCGATCCTGGGCCGGTACACGGGCAACCGGGCGGGCCATTCGGTCACCAATGAATTGCTGCGCCAGCTGTTTGCCACGCCCGACGCGGTGCGCATGGTGGTCTGCTCGGACGACCAGATGACCCGGCTGCCCGGTGCGGGCCTCGCGGCCCGCGAAATCCCGCAGGTCGCCTGACCCGGCACCCGATGGCGTGCGGGGCGAATCTTTGTGCCTTTCCAGACGGTTCCCAAGACCGTTACTTGACGCCCGGCCCGGGGGATCCCCGGGCCGGGCGTTTTGCGTCAGCGCGGTGTTTCATGGATGTTGCGGTGGATCACACAGGCGCGCGGGCCTGCGGTCGGGGTGACGATAAGGCGTTTTGCACCGGATTTTAATGTGCTAGACCCACTCAAAAGCGGGGCACACCCCAGGTACTATGCGGTGAGGATAGGCGAGAATGACAGGCGGCAGGTCGGCGTTCCGGAAGGCGGCTGTATTGGTGCTGGCACTCACGCTGGCCGGATGCGGTGACGGCGGCTTCCTGAGCAGCGGGTCACAGCGCGTCGAGAATCTGGATGGCTTTACGGCCGAACAGATCTTTGAACGCGGTGAATACGAACTCAGCCGGAACCGGGCCGACGATGCGGCCTATTACTTCGGCGAAATCGAACGGCTTTATCCCTATTCGGCCTGGGCCCAGCGGGCCCTGATCATGCAGGCGTTTTCCTATCACCAGGACCGCGACTATGAAAACTCGCGCGCGGCCTCGCAGCGGTTCATCGATTTCTACCCGGCCGATGACGACGCGGCCTATGCGCAATACCTGCTGGCGCTCAGCTATTACGACCAGATCGACGAGGTCGGGCGCGACCAGGGGCTGACCTTCCAGGCCCTGCAGGCCCTGCGCGCGGTGATCGAGCGTTACCCCGACAGCGAATATGCCACCTCGGCGATCCTCAAGTTCGACCTGGCCTTCGACCACCTGGCGGGCAAGGAAATGGAAATCGGGCGCTATTACCTGCGGCGTCAGCATTACTCGGCGGCGATCAACCGCTTCCGGGTGGTGGTCGAGGACTTCCAGACCACGACCCACACGCCCGAGGCCCTGCACCGCCTGGTCGAGGCCTACCTGTCGCTTGGTCTTGTTGACGAGGCGCAGACCGCAGGGGCGATCCTGGGGTACAACTATCGGTCCACCGAATGGTACGAGGACAGCTACAAGCTGCTGACCAGCCAGGGGCTGGAGCTGAAGGACCGGGGCAACAACTGGCTGAGCCAGATCTATCGCCAGACCATCAAGGGCCAGTGGCTATAAGGCCTTCAGGGGGTGGCGGGCCCAAAGCCCGCCCTACGGACCGCGCCCATGCTGCGATCGCTTGATATTCGAGACATCCTGATCATCGACCGGCTGGAACTGGCTTTCCGGCCGGGTCTGAACGTGCTGACCGGGGAAACCGGGGCGGGCAAGTCGATCCTGTTGGATGCCCTGGGCTTCGTGCTGGGCTGGCGCGGCCGGGCAGAGCTGGTGCGCGAGGGGGCCGAGCAGGGCGAGGTGGTCGCCGTCTTCGAACTGCCCCCGGGCCATCCTGCCGCCGAGGTGCTGGACGAGGCCGGCCTGCCGGTCGAGGACGAGCTGATCCTGCGCCGGGTGAACCGGTCGGACGGGCGCAAGACGGCCTGGATCAACGACCGGCGCGCCTCTGGCGAGGTGCTGCGCCGGCTGTCGGACACGCTGGTGGAACTGCATGGCCAGCACGACGACCGGGGCCTGTTGAACCCGCGCGGACACCGGGCGCTGCTGGATGCCTACGCGGGCCATGACGATCTAGGCGGGGCCGTGCGCGCGGCCTGGACGGCCCGGCGCGAGGCGGCCAATGCCCTGCAGGCCGTCACCAAGGCCCTCGAAGAGGTCAAGGCCGAGGAAGACTTCCTGCGCCATGCGGTGGCCGAACTGGATGCGCTGGATCCGCAGCCCGGCGAGGATGCCGAGCTCGACAGCCGCCGCCGGCTGATGCAGGGGGCCGAACGGATCCGGGCCGACGTGCAACGGGCCGCCCAGGCGGTCGGGCGCGACGGGGCCGAGGGCGCGGCAAGCGATGCCCTGCGCTGGCTGGAAGGCGTGGCCGACCAGGCCGACACCAGCACGGTCGACGCGCCCATCGCCGCCCTGGGCCGTGCCATGATCGAACTGGGGGATGCCCTGTCGGGGATCGAGGCCTGCCTCGACGCTCTGGATTTCGACCCGCACGAGCTGGAACGCACCGAGGAACGGCTGTTCGAAATCCGCCGCCTGTCGCGCAAGCACGGGCTGGTGCCGGACGACCTGGCGGGCTTTGCCGCCGACCTGCGCGACCGGCTGGCCGCCCTGGACGGGGGCGAAAGCGACCTGGCCGACCGGCGCAAGGCCCTGGCCGCGGCCGAGACCGCCTATGACGCCGCCGCAGCCGCCCTGTCGGCTGCCCGCAAGGACGCGGCCACGCGGCTGGATGCGGCGGTGACGGCCGAACTCGCGCCGTTGAAACTGGAACGTGCCGTCTTCACCACGGGCATCACCGACGAGGCCCCGGGCCCCGAGGGGCGCGATGCGGTGGCCTTTGCCGTGGCCACCAACCCCGGCGCGCCCGCCGGTCCGATCAACAAGATCGCCTCGGGCGGTGAACTCAGCCGGTTCCTGCTGGCGCTGAAGGTCTGCCTGGCGGGCGATGCCTCGGGCATGACGATGATCTTCGACGAAATCGACCGGGGCGTCGGCGGGGCCACGGCGGATGCGGTGGGCCGGCGGCTGGAGGCCCTGGCCTCGGGCGGGCAGGTCCTGGTGGTCACCCATTCGCCGCAGGTCGCGGCGCGGGGCGGGCATCATTGGCGGGTGGCCAAGGCAGTGGAAAACGGGGCAACCCTGTCCAGCGTGTCGGCCCTGGATACCCCCGAGCGGATCGACGAAATCGCCCGCATGCTGGCCGGAGACACGATCACCGACGAAGCCCGCGCCGCCGCCCGCGCCCTGTTGCAGCCCTGACGGGCGCGGGCGCCCTGTTATAGCCCTGGCGGGCGCTTGCGCCCTGTTTCAGCCCTGACGGGCGTTTAGGCCCGGGCCTCGGCCATCTGCGGTGGGGAGGCAGGCCCGGATGGGGGCACGTGTTGTCGATGGGCGGCGACCGCGTCGACAGTGGCCATGGGCACCGAGTTGGCGACCTTGGCGGCCAGGTCCTCGGAAAAGACGGCGACCATGGAATTGTAGAAGGCCCGCGACCGTTTCATGCGCTTGCGCAGGGGCGCAAAGGGGATGGCCGCATAACGCGTGCCGGCGGGCAGACTGACCGTGGCACTTGACGGGCGCTCGGTCAGCAGGGCGATCTCGCCCACGAAGGCCGGCCCCCGGGCCGCAAAATCCGCGCCGCATTTCTCGATCGTGTAGGTGCCCTCCATCACGCAATAAAGCTCGGTGACCTTGTGTCCGGCGGTCAGTATCGTTGTCGGTTCGGTCGTCTCGCGCCAGTCGACATGGGCATAGATGAACCGGAAATGCCCGGGCGTGAGCGAGGGGAACTGCGCATAAAGCCGCCGCGCCTCGGACGAGAGGCTCAGCGTCGTGCGCTCGAACACGATCAGCACGATCAGCACCAGGTTGATGCCGGCCATCACCGCGTTGGTGAACATGGATTGGGTGATCGGATCGGGGCGCAGCCCGTAATAGAGGATGTCGAACACCATGCCCGAGGCCACCAGGCCCCGCAGGATCAGCTCGTCCCGCACGATGAATCCCGACACCTTCAGGGCGAGACCGATGAACAGCAGGATCTCGATCCCGGCGGTGTAATGACCTGGCAACAATGCTCTCCTGGACCATCTGGTGTCTTGGCCCGGCGAAATGGCCGGGTGGTGCCGGCATCCTGCGCCGGGGGGTGGGGAAATGTCCATCGCCGCCGGTCGGGATGCGGCGATCGGAGGGCGGGACCGTAGCGCCACGGTTTCGATCCGGGCAGTAGCTTGGGTCTTTCACCACATTCGGGGCTGTTCTACACCGGACCAAGTCCCCAGCCGGAAGTCCCCATGGCCGAGCGAAAGCGCCCCTACCTGTCCCAGCAGTTCGGCCTGGCCGTGTCATCGGTCCGGGACGGGTGGCACGTGCTGCGGCACCGGGGGCCCAGCCAGATCCAGTTCTGGTTCATCGCGCTGGCGGTGGGCATCGTGGCGGGCTTTGCCGCCCTGTTCTTCCGCAAGGGGATCTTTGCGCTTCAGGCGCTGCTCTATCGGACCGACGACGCCAACCTGTTGCACAGCCATGCCGAAACGCTGCCCTGGTGGCTGATCGTGATGATCCCGGTCTGCGGCGGGCTGGTGGTGGGCGTCATCCTGAATTGGTTCACCCCGGACGGGCGGCTGCGCTCGGTCGCCGACGTGATCGAGGGCGCGGCCCTGCACGGTGGGCGGGTGGAAACCAGGGCCGGGTTCGCCTCGGCCCTGGTCAGCCTGATCACGCTGTCCTCGGGCGGGTCCTCGGGGCGGGAAGGGCCGGTGGTGCACCTGGCCGGGGTGATCGCGTCCTGGGTGTCGGGCAAGCTGGATGCCGACGGGATCACCGGGCGCGACCTGCTGGGCTGTGCCGTGGCCGCCGCCGTGTCGGCCAGTTTCAACGCGCCCATCGCCGGGGCGCTGTTCGCCTTGGAGGTCGTGCTGCGCCACTTTGCCGTCCATGCCTTTGCGCCCATCGTCATTGCGGCGGTGGCCGGGACGGTGATCAACCGGCTGGAATTCGGTGGCCTGACCGAGTTCGTGCTAAACACGCCCGGGGCGCTGGAGTTCTACGTGGAACTGCCGGCCTTCCTGCTGCTGGGCCTGGTGTCGGGCCTGATCGCCGTGGTGCTGATGCGGGCGATCTTCTTTGCCGAGGACATCGGCAACCATGTCCAGTCCGTCCTGGGCACGCCGCGCTGGCTGCGCCCGGGCCTGTCGGGGCTGCTGCTGGGCCTGCTGGCCCTGGCCTTTCCGCATATCATCGGGGTGGGGTATGAAACCACGCTGAGGGCGCTCAAGGGCGACATCCCCCTGTCCGAGGCCATCATCTTCACCATTGCCAAGGTCCTGGCCGTGGCGATCACCCTGGCCGGCCACATGGGCGGGGGCATGTTCTCGCCCTCGCTGATGATCGGCGCGGTGTCGGGGCTGGCCTTCGGGCTGATCGCGACGGGCGTGCTGCCCGAAGTGTCGGGCACGCCTGCGCTTTACGCCTTTGCGGGCATGGGGGCGGTGACGGCGGCTGTCCTGGGTGCGCCGATTTCGACCACGCTGATCGTGTTCGAGCTGACCGGAGACTGGCAGATCGGCATCGCCGTGATGGTGTCGGTGTCGATGTCGACGGCGCTGGCCTCGCGCGTGGTTGACCGGTCGTTCTTCCTGACGGTGCTGGAGCGGCGCGGGCTGCACCTGGCCGCCGGGCCCCAGGCCTACCTGCTGGCGATGTTCCGGGTGGGCGGGGTGATGCGCAAGCCCGACGATGCGCGGGCGGCCGATGCGGAGCGGTGCTGGGAGATGATCGGAGAGGGGTTGTACCTGGACGTCAATTCCACGCTGGAGGCAGCGATGCCGGTGTTCGACCGGGCCGGGGTGACGTTCCTGCCGGTGGTGTCCCTGACTGGCGAGAACAGCGCCCCCGAATTGCGCGGGGCGCTGTTTCATGTCGATGCCCTGAAGGCCTATAACCGGGCGCTGGCGGCCACGGCGGCGGAAGAACATTCCTGACGTCCGTGCCCGTCAACGCCGGGTGTGAGGGGGAATTTTCTGCGCAGGCAGAAAATCGGCGCCCATTTTCTGCCTGCGCAGAAAATCCGCCAGGCCCGGTCAGATACGCTCTACCGTGACGTCCGCACTGGCATAGAACGCCACGTGGTCCTTGATCTGGGCCAGCGCCTCGGGCGGGTTTTCATAGGTCCAGGCGCCGTTTTCGATCGTCGCCGACCGGTTCATGATCGAGTAATAGGCCGCGTCCCCCTTGTGCGGACAATGGGTCGTGTGATCTGTCCGGTCCAGGAAGGCCATGGCAATGTCACCACGCGGGAAATAGATCACCATCGGATAGCCGTCCTCGGTCACTTCCAGCGCGTTGCTGCTCTCTGCCAGCACCGCCCCGCCCGAGCGCACCGTCCAGACCCCTTCGGCCCTGCGAATTCTGATATGATCAGCCATGTCCCGTCCTTCCCTAATTCATTCAGCGATGTGCCCGCCCGATGTAACGCACGCGTGACAGATCAGAGGGGCGCACAAGCTCTTTCAAGCCAGGCGCGGGCATCCTCCCCAACGCGTGGCGCAATCTTTTCGAAGACCTCTGAGTGATAGCGGTCGAGCCAGGCCCGCTCTTCGACCGTCAACATGTCGGCCAGAATGCACCGGCGGTCAATGGGCACATAGGTTAATGTGCGCCAATCGAACATTGTGCGCTCGGGATCTCCGCCGGGCAGGGGGGCCGCCTCCTGCACCACCAGCAGGTTCTCGATCCGGATCCCGAAGGCGCCCTCGCGGTAATAGCCCGGCTCGTTCGACAGGATCATCCCCGGCTGCAAGGCCACATCCGACGTCCGGCTCAGCCGCTGGGGCCCTTCGTGCACGCTCAGGTAAGCCCCCACCCCATGGCCCAGGCCGTGGTTGAAATCCTGGCCCGCCAGCCAAAGCGGCATCCGCCCGATGCTTTCGATCTCGCGCCCCGACAGGCCCCTGGGCCAGCGCAGGCGGCTCATGGCGATCATGCCCTGCAACACCCGCGTGAACGCCGCCTTTTCCTCGGGGCCGACCTCGCCCATGGCGATGGTCCGGGTGATGTCCGTGGTGCCATCCAGGTACTGCCCGCCACTGTCGAGCACCAGCAGCTGCCCGGCCTCCAGCGTCGCATCGGATTCCTCTGTCACCCGGTAGTGCATGATCGCGCCGTTCGGACCGGTGCCCGAAATCGTCTCGAACGAGATATCCTGCAAGGCATTGTCCTGGCGTCGGCAGGCTTCCAGGCGCCGGACCACGTCGATTTCGGTCACCTGCGCAGGGGCCTGGGCGTCCAGCCAGGCCAGACATTCCACCATCGCCGCGCCGTCGCGCAGATGAGCGGCCGAGCTGCCGGCGATCTCGGCCTCGTTCTTGCAGGCCTTGGGCAAGAGGCACGGGTCCGGGCCCTCCACCCCGTTGCTGCCCAGGGCATCGGCCACCGCCTGGGGGGCAGAGCCGGGATCAAAGCGGAACGGCCCCTCGACCGCGTCCAGGGCATCCAGCAGATGGTCGGGCGACCAGACGGTGACATCGGACCCGAAGTGATCCGCCAGATCGGCCACCTTGCCGGGCGAAATGAACAGATCCACCGAACCGCTGTCATAGAGCAGGGCAAAACACTGGGCGATCGGGTTCCGCTCGATGTCCGAGCCCCGGATGTTCAGCAACCACATGATGGAATCCGGCAGGGTCAGCACCACGCCGCGATGACCGGCCGAGGCCAGCTCCGCTCCCAGGCGTTGCCGCTTGGATGCAGAGCTTTCCCCAGCAAAATCGAGTGGATGCGCCCGCACCGGCCTGGCGGGGGGATCGGGCTGATCCTCCCAGATCCGGTCCACGAGATTGTCGTGCGGCACCAACTCTATCCCGGATCCGTCCAACGACCGCCGTGCATCCCGCAGCTGCGAGACGGCGTGCAACCAAGGATCGAAGCCGACGCGCCCACCCCGGGGCAGTTGCTCGCGCAACCAATCGCCCATGCGCACATCCGGCCAGGGCACGGGGGTGAAAACATCGGCCACCTGGTCCTTGACCTGTGTCCTGTAACGCCCGTCGATGAACACCCCCGCAACATCCCTCAGTGCCACACAAAAGCCGGCCGATCCGGTGAAGCCGGTCAGCCAGGCCAGCCGAGCATCCCTGTCGGCCACGTATTCCCCCTGGTGCGCATCCGCCCGGGGTACGAGAAATCCATCCAGACCTTCCCGGGCCAGTTCTTCGCGCAAGGCGGACAAGCGGGGCGGGCCTTGTTCGGGGCGGGCAGTCACCTCGAAGGATTGAAACATGTGGACGGTCTCCGGTGTCTTGGCTGACAGATCCCACCCGATCTGCAGCCCTGGTGCAAGCCAAAGGGGCGCCGCCGCGACATCAAGGGGAGATGTTACCGGACTGCGCTATTCTTGTAGGTCGTGCTGCTGAGCCTGTCGCACCATGGGTATTTTTGAAGAGAAAGAAGCAGCAGGGCGCCCCTCTGGCTTCTTTCTCTTTTCAAATACCCACCCGCCGCAGGCGGAGGCCAGCCTAGCTGGCCTTTCTCATGCCCATGACACGCGCGCGGGCGCGGGGGTCGCTGTCGAAGAGTGCCGCGAGCTGCTCTGTCATGGCGCCCGCCAATTGCTCGACATCCGTGATGGTGACGGCCCGGTCATAGTAGCGCGTCACGTCATGGCCGATGCCGATGGCCAGCAGTTCGACCATCTTGCGCTTTTCGACCATGGCGATCACGTCGCGCAGGTGCTTTTCGAGGTAATTCGCCGGGTTCACCGACAGGGTCGAATCATCGACCGGCGCCCCGTCGGAGATCACCATCAGGATCTTGCGCTGTTCGCGTCGGCCCAGCATGCGCCGGTGCGCCCATTCCAGGGCCTCGCCGTCGATGTTTTCCTTCAGCAGGCCCTCCTTCATCATCAGGCCAAGGTTGGGCCGAGCCCGGCGCCAGGGGGCATCTGCCCCTTTGTAGATGATGTGGCGCAGGTCGTTCAGCCGGCCGGGCTGTTGCGGGCGGCCGTCGTTCAGCCAGGCCTCGCGCGCCTGCCCGCCCTTCCAGGCCCGGGTGGTGAAGCCCAGGATCTCGACCTTGACGTTGCAACGTTCCAGCGTGCGGGCCAGCACGTCGGCGCAGATGGCCGCGATCGAAATCGGGCGGCCGCGCATGGACCCGGAATTGTCCAGCAGCAGCGTCACCACAGTATCGCGGAACTCGGTGTCCTTTTCGACCTTGAACGACAGCGGCGTCGTCGGCTGGGCCACGACCCGGGCCAGGCGGCCGGCATCGAGGATGCCTTCCTCGCGGTCGAATTCCCAGCTGCGGTTCTGCTGGGCCTGAAGCCGCCGTTGCAGCTTGTTGGCCAGGCGGCTGACCGCCCCTTTCAGCGGGTCCAGCTGCTGGTCCAGGTAGGCCCGCAGGCGTTCGAGTTCAGCCGGTTCGGCCAGGTCCTCGGCGGCGATTTCCTCGTCGTGGTCGGACATGTAGACCTTGTAGTCGGGATCGGCCTCGGAGACCGGGGGCGGCGGGGGCGGTTCCAGCGGGGCCTCGCCGTCGGGCATCTCGGCCTCTTCGCCCAGTTCCTGGTCGGCCATCTCGTCCATGGACACCTGGGCCTCGGCCGCGTCCTGCTGTTCGTCCTGGGATTGTTCGGGGTTGGCCTCTGCCTGGTCGTCGTCCTGGTCGTCCTGGCCGGTGCTGTCGGGCTGGTCCTCGTCCTGGGATTGCTCTTCGGCCTGGTCTTCCTGGTTCTCGTCCTGGCTGTCGGGGTCGTCGCCCAGCTGGTCGCCATAGCCCAGGTCGGAAATCACCTGCCGGGCCAGCCGCGAGAACGCGGCCTGGTCGGACAGCATGTCCTGGACGTTTTCCAGCGTGTCGCTGGCCTGTTCCTCGATGAAGCCGCGCCACAGGTCCATCACGTTCTGCGCGCCCGAGGGCAGGGGGCGGCCCGTGGCCAGGTGGCGGATCAGGTAGCCCGCGGCCACCGGCAGCGGCGCGTCCGAGGCCTGGCGGATCTGGTCATAGCCCCGCCGCGCGGCCTCGTGGCCGATCTTGGCGTCGATGTTGCCGGCGGTGCCGGGCATGTCGCGCGCGCCCATCGCCTCGCACCGGGCGGTTTCCATCGCCTCGTAAAGATCGCGGGCCATGTCGCCCGGCGGCGCATAGCGGGCGTGCACCCCGGCATCGTGGTACTTGCGGTTCATCGCCAGCGCATCGGCCGTGCCCCGCGCCAGCAGGACCTCTTCGCGCGACATCCGCCGGCTGACCTGGGGCAGGCGCATCGAATCCCCCGACAGGCCCGCCGGGTCGACCGAGTAGCTGACGTTCAGCTCGGGGTCGTCGGCCATCACCTTGGTTGCTTCGGCAAGGGCCTTCTTGAACGGATCGGCGGGATTGTCGGGCTTGGTCATGTCAGGTCTTCGCAGGCTCGGGCGCGCATCCAGGGCGCGCGTCTCGGGGCATCGAGACCGCACCCTAGACCCATTCACGGGCCTTGGCCATAGGTCCGACCGCTGCTGCCCTCAGGTCTCGGGCATCAGCACGACATCGCGGCATTCGGCGATGCGCAAGGCGGCGGCATCGCGGGCATTGTCGGCCACGGTCGCGTCGAAACTGTAATGCTGATCGGCCAGGAAGCCGGCAATTTCGCTCCACCCTTGGGACCGCCAGCGGTTTTCCTGGCCCGAGGGCACGCCCTGGTCCTGGGCATCGGGCAGGACGGCCGACAAAAGCACGTCGAATTCCGCGCGCAGGCGTTCGTTTTCCGGGGCCTGGGCGTCACGGGTAGAGCGTTGATGGGTGGCCAGGGCCGCCAGCCGGCCCGAGCATTTGGCGAACAATTCCGCCTGTTGGTGTGAAAACGCCGGCAGGGCCTGGGCCGCAGTGCAGGACAGGGCGAGACCACCGGCAAGGATCGCTACGAAATGTCTCATGTAACGATTTTATGACGGAAAAATTAACAGTCAATGAAGTATATACAAATGACTCACAAATGCTGCACAAACCGGCGCGCTGGTCGGTTGATACTGTAAGGGGGTGGCCCGTCCAGATAACCGGCCCAGATGACCTGGTTAAACGGCCTGGCCCAGCGCGACCTGGCCTGTCGCCAGGCGCGCCAGCAGGGCCACGTGGGTATCAAGCGCGTCGATCACCGTGTAGCCCGGGTCCTGCCCGTCGAAGGCCAGGTTCAGGTCGGTGCCCGCCAGCACGATCGCATCGGCGCCGAGGTCGCGCACCATCCGCGCCCCGGCGTCCAGGAACAGCGCCCGCTGGTCGTCGGTGCAAAAGCCCGACACGGCCATGTCCTGGTAGGCCTGGCCCAGCACCTCGATCTCGTCATCCAGGGCCACCGCCTCGGTCCGGACCAGCTGCCCGTAAAGCCTGGATCGCATGATCCCCCGCACGCCCAGAAGGCCGACCCGTTTCACGCCCTGCGCGGCAAAGGCCGTGTCCAAAGGCGTCACTGCGGACACAAGGGGCAGGGGCGACAGGGCCCGGGTTTCGTCGAAACAGAAATGCCCGCCCAGCGAGGTGATCGCCGCGCAATCGCAGCCCGCGTCCCGCAGCCGGTTCAGCAAGGGCAGGTAGGCCTGTGCCTGTGCGGCCCGGTCGTCGGCCAGGTTGTTGCGGATCAGGGTCTGGATGTCGCCGTGCACGATGGTCAGATCCATCGTGCCGCCCAGCCGGTCGACCTCGGCCGCCAGGCGCTGGTAATAGACGAGGCTCGCCGCGACGCCGATGCCGCCGATCAGTCCGATATGCATGGGGATAACTCCGTTGGCCGGGCAAAGCCTAGCGCGGGTGTGTTACCCTCCCAAGACGGACGACTGGCATTCCGAGAAAAAGTGATCGGCCGCCCGGCGTGCACGCGCCGCGGCCTCGGGATCGCGCAGGAAGGTGGCGCGCAACAGCAGGACCGCCTGGGCATGCTTGGCGCTGATCCGCCAGGCCAGGGCGCGCTGGCCGCTCAACCCGCCCGCCCTTGCGTCGGGCAGGACCGTGTCCACCAGGTCGACAAACAGGTCGCGCCGCGCGCCCGCCCGGTCCGAGGCCGCCCCGTCGAACAGCGCCTCGTGTTCGGCCAGGGCCGAATAGCGGCCGGCGCAGATGGAAAACAGGCGGACCAGGTCGGCAGGGGCATGGGGCAGGGCGGCGGCGGGGGCCGCCAAAAGGCAAAGGCTGAGGCCCAGATATGCAAAACGCCCGGTCATGGGGACCGGACGCTAGCAGAAAAGATCTTACGGAGTTCTAACGCCCCCGCACGGTTGCCCGCACGCCCGGGCGCTCAGCTCTTAGCCAAGCGCCGTCGAGGCCGCGCTTTCGGGCAGTTCCTCGTCAAAGCAGCGCTGGTAGAACTCGGCCACGGTCTGGCGCTCCAGCTCGTCGCACTTGTTCAGGAAGGACAGCCGGAAGGCATAGCCCACGTTGCGGAAAATCTCGGCGTTTTCGGCCCAGGTGATCACCGTCCGCGGAGACATCACCGTCGACAGGTCGCCCGCCATGAAGGCCGTGCGGGTCAGGTCCGCCAGGGTCACCATCTGGCTGACCGTCTTGCGGCCCTTCTCGGTGTTGTAATGGGGGTTCTTCGACAGCACGATCGCCACCTCGGCATCGTGGCTGAGATAGTTCAGCGTGGCCACCAGGGACCAGCGGTCCATCTGCGCCTGGTTGATCTGCTGGGTGCCGTGGTACAGCCCCGTCGTGTCGCCCAGACCCACCGTGTTGGCCGTGGCGAACAGGCGGAAATAGGGGTTCGGGGTGATGATCTCGTTCTGGTCGAGCAGGGTCAGTTTACCATCATGCTCCAGCACCCGCTGGATCACGAACATCACGTCCGCCCGGCCGGCATCGTATTCGTCGAACACGATGGCCACGGGGTTGCGCAGCGCCCAGGGCAGGATGCCCTCGTGGAACTCGGTCACCTGCACGCCCTCGCGCAGCTTGATCGCGTCCTTGCCGATCAGGTCGATCCGGCTGATGTGGCTGTCCAGGTTCACCCGCACCGCCGGCCAGTTCAGCCGAGCCGCGACCTGTTCGATATGGGTCGACTTGCCGGTGCCGTGGTAGCCCTGCACCATGACGCGCCGGTTGCGGGAAAAGCCCGCCAGGATCGCCAGCGTGGTGTCGGGGTCGAACTTGTAGGTCGGATCGGTGTCCGGCACGCGGTCGGTGGCCTCTGCAAAGCCCTTCACGGTCATGTCGGTATCGATGCCGAACACATCGCGGACGGAAACCTCTTCGGTCGGTTTCGCAGTGGATTCAATGCTGCCGTCGGCCATCAACTCTGTCCTTGTCGCTCGTCTCGGGGTCCCGCTAGGGCGCGACCGATCTGCACCATACAGAGGCAGAGGGCAAGGGAAAGGCCAAAGTGGCCGGCGATCCGCGCGGGAAGCCGCGTCAGGGGGCGTGATCTTCCTATGCGATACTGGACACACGCATGGCGGGAAATCCCCGTCGAATTCGCGAAACAAAGGCCGCGATCAGGGGCCATTGTCCGCAAGTCCTGTTCTATAAAGGATAGTTTTCCATCCTCCTTGACTAATTTTTGACACAAATGGATTGTGAGCGGGTTTTCACGACTTCGACATGGGGATCTGTCGTATGCTCACTATCCTGGCCCTTTTGGGCCTGTCTGCCGGTGCGGCCTTTGTAGGCACCGTCGGGGACGACGAAATTTTCGGCACCAGTACCAACGACAACATCGACGGCAACGACGGTGACGACATCATCCGGGGCAATTTCGGCCACGACATGATCGACGGCGGCGATGGCGACGACCTGATCTTCGGCGCCCAGGGCTTCGACTCGCTGTTCGGCGGCGAGGGCAACGACGAGATCCACGGCGAACAGAACAACGACTACATCAGCGGCGGCGCGGGCGACGATTACCTCGCCGGCGGCACCGGCCAGGACACCATCCTGGGCGGCGAGGGTAACGATTATGCCCGTGGTGAGGCCGGGCGCGACCTGATGTACGGCGGTGAAGGCGATGACGACTTCATGGGCTCGGAAGGCGACGACACGCTTTATGGCGAGGCCGGCAACGACACGCTGAACGGCAACCAGGGGCTCGATACCCTGTACGGCGGTGCCGGCGACGACGCGGTCTATGGCGGCCAGCAGAACGACTACATCGACACCGGCACCGGCGACGACTACGCCGACGGGGGCAGCCAGAACGACACCATCTACACCGGCATCGGCCGGGACGAGGCCCATGGCGGCGAGGGCGACGACTACATCGACACCTCGACCCCGCTGGAAACCCAGGTGCCCGACACCGGCTTCCCGTCCTACCAGGGCCTGCCCGATGTGCCCGCCGACCCCGATCCCACCGACGACATCGACGCGGCCTATGGCGGCGCGGGCAACGACACGATCTTCACCGGCGACGACGACGATTACGTCAGCGGCGGCGAGGGCGACGATTACCTCGACGGCGGCTTCGACAAGGACGACATCGACGGAGGCGAGGGCGACGACACCATCATCGGCGGCGAGGGCGACGACCTCATCGACGGGGGCGAGGGCGACGACCTGATCTATGGCGGGCTCGACCCGGCCTATCCCGATTACGCCAACATCCCCGATGACGGCTCGGCCGGAGACCCCGACCCGGTCACCGACAACGGCCAGGACGTCATCTATGGCGGGGCCGGAGACGACACGATCTACGGCCAGGACGACGACGACGAGATCTACGGCGAAGAGGGCAACGACGTCATCGACGGCGGCGTGGACGACGATTACATCGACGGGGGCGAGGGCGACGACACCGTCAGCGGCGGCCAGGGCAACGACACGATCCTGGGCGGTGACGGCGACGACCTTCTCGAAGGCGACGACGGCGACGACGTGATCGATGGCGGCGAGGGCAACGACATCCTCGGCGGCCAGGACGGCGACGACACCCTGACGGGCGGCGCGGGCGACGACACGCTTTACGGCGACGCGGACGACGACGTGCTGTTTGGGGGCGAGGGCTATGACGACCTGAAGGGCGGCACAGGCGACGACGTGCTGGTCACCCAAGAGGGCATCATGACCGGCGACGAGGGCGCGGATGTCTTCGTGGTCGACGAGGCCGACCAGCCCCGCGAGGACAGCCTGGTCATCACCGACTTCAACCCCGAGGAAGACGCCCTGGTCCTGAACTACCCCGAAGGCGCGGACCTGCCCGACCCCGAGGACATCGTTTTGGTCCAGAACGGCGGCGTGACCGAGGTCTATGTCGACACCGACGAGGGACAGGTCCTGCTGGCCGAACTGGTGGGCGTCGACGCCACCACGATCGACCCGGCCTCGATCGCCATCACCGACCTCGACGACGAGGGGCTGGCCGCGCTGGAAGCGTAACCGCCCCCCAACAGCGTCAAAAAACAAAGGCCCCGCCGGCACATCCCGGCGGGGCTTTTCTGTTCGGGCGATCAGGCACGGTCAGCCCAGCACGTCCTCGCGCAAGCGCATGAAACTGCGTTCGTCGACGAACCGGGGCGTGGTCTTCATGTAGTCGATGAACGTCCGCCCATAGCCCTTCGCCAGCCAGCGTTCCTCGTTCAGGATGAACAGGAAATACAGAACGAACAGCACCAGGGCGAAGACCAGCGTCAGGGGGGATCCGGCGACGATGCCCAGCCCCACCGTGGCCAGGACCGAGGTCACGTATTGCGGGTTGCGCGAATAGGCATACATGCCCCCGGTGACCAGCCCGTCGGCCTCGCAATAGGTGTTGTCGAGGCCAAGGAACCGGTAGCCCCACAGGGTGATGCCGAAGGCCACGAAGGTCAGGGGCACCCCCACGGCATAGCGCAGCCAGTGGCCCCAGCCATGGGCCCAGATCTCCAGCAGGGCAAAGAGCACGGTCGATCCGCAGAACACGCGGAAGATCCCGAAGGCCGTGGTGTGCTGCCAGCCCGATGCAGCCGGCCAGAAGCCGAAGGCGGGGGTGCGCAGGTTCCAGGCCAGCAGCCCGCCCAGCAGGGTGGCCGAGATGACGGCCGCCCAGCCGGCGGCCGGATGAAGAAGCGACAGGAATTCGGTCATGGTGTCTCAACAGGTTCGCAGCAAGGGGGGCGGGGCGGCAGGCCTCTGCCAGGGCCCCGGCGGTGGGCCGGCTTTAACCATGCTTCGGTGACAGAGATGTAACGCGGCCCCCGCCGCCCGGGCCCCGCACGCGCGCCCCCTTGCGCGGACCTTCACCGCCCGTGCCTTGGCCCCGAACCCCCCGCCAGGCGCATACGAAAAAGGCGCCCGCCCCAGCCGGGCAGGCGCCTGTCAAACACGCGGCGGGCGGTCGGCCCTGCCTTATTCCTTGAAGTTCCGGCTGACCTTGATCTGGTCCCAGGCCCAGACGACCTCTTGCAGCTGTTCTTCCTGGCTGCGGTCGCCCCCGTTCATGTCCGGGTGCAGCACCTTGATCAGCTTCTTGTAGGCCTTGCGCACCTCGGCCTTGGTCCAGTCGTCCTTGGCCTCCAGGATCTCGATCGCCTTGCGCTCGGTCGGAGGCAGCTTGCGCCCCGTCACCTTGCGGCCCTTGTTCTTGGTCGCGTTGGCCCCCAGCACCTGGTGCGGGTCGTCGATGCCCAGCCGCGCCCAGGCCCGCGCCTCGGGGTCGCCCATCGGCTTGGTTTCCCGCTCCCAGACCTTGTCCTTGGTGCGCTGGGCGTTCAGCTCGGCCTCGGTCGTGCCGTCGAAGAAGTTCCACTTCAGGTTATATTCCCGCACGTGCTGCTGGCAGAACCAGAAGTAATCGTCCAGCACGTCGGGGGCCTTGGGCGCGCGGAACTTGCCCGGCTCGTTGCAGTCCGGATGGTCGCAGACGCGGGTCGAGGTTTCGGACGCGCCAGACATGCCCCTGCGGCCGCGGGGGTTCTTCTTCTTCGACGCGGAAACGGACATATCGAAACCGAAGGGGTCAGACTTTGTCATGTGCGGGCACCTTTTCGACTCGGAATGCTGAGTTTAAACTTTGTCAGGCCAGATAGAAGGGGGCGTTTGAAAAAATGGTGAGCGATACGCAGGACGGGCCCGTTACCGCCGAAATCCGGGACCGGCTGACAAGGGCCTTTGCGCCGACGTCGCTTGACGTCGTCGACGACAGCGAAAGCCACCGGGGCCATGGCGGCTACCAGGAAGGCGGGGAAAGCCATTTCATCGTGGCCATCCGCGCGCCGGGGTTCGAAGGGCAATCGCGGCTGGCCCGGCACCGGGCCGTGCATGCCGCACTGGGCGAGGATCTGATCGGGCGCATTCATGCGCTCGCCCTCGACATCGGGGTCTAGTCCCGGTCGCGCCAGCCGCGCAGCGGGCGCAACGGAATGGGCGAGCCGGCGCCGGCCTTGTCGTCGGCGCCCTCGGATTCGGTCTTGGTGTCAGACTCCTCGGGGTCGGGCATGTCATAGGACGCGGGATCTTCGGCAAAGGCCGGCTCGGCCCGGGCCGCGTCGTGGGTGTCATGGCGGGCCGCCAGCTTGGCCCCCGATTGCGCCGGCGGCACCGGGGCTGCGATCAGCGCCGGGTCGATCGTGTCGGCCGCCGCCCGCTCGCGCCGGAAGATCAGCAGGTTGCGCCATTCCCGCGTGGTCTTGGACAGGCCCGAGCGTTCCTCGTTCGGCAGCATCTCGGCCCGCACGAATTCCCAGCCACCTTCGGCCATGCGGTTCAGCACGCCCTCGACGGAATGGGCAAACCGCGCCTCGGGCTGCTTGACCCCCTTCACCTTGTCGCCGCGCGTGGGCGCCGGAACGACCTTGTACTCGAACTGGGGCATGGCAAAGGGACCTTTCTTGAAACCCGGCGGAGCCTATCAGACCCGCCGCCCGAAGGAAGCCCGCATCTTGGCGCGCCGGCCAATTCTCGCGCGTTGTTGTTCGCCGGCAACCGGATCTGCCGCCCATTTGGCACCCGTCTCGCCCCGCAACGCGCAGGTCGCCCCTCGCGGAGCCTACCCCTTCCGCACGATCCCGATCGACCGGCCCGCCCGGTCCGGCCAGCCCAGCCCGGCATGGGCATCCTGCATCTTGGCCAGCCGCTTGGCGATATCGTCTGGAAACGGCGCCACCTTCGGGCCCGACCGGTCGATATGCAGGGCCAGAGATTCCCCGGTCGCGGCCAGCCAGCCGTCTTCGTGGTGGATCTCCTGGTAGGTGTGGAACCGCTTCTCGTCATGGTCGAGCAATTGCAGGCTGACCCGCACCTTGTCGCCCAGGTGCAGCTCGCGCACGTAGCACAGGTGGAATTCGGCCGTATACGTCGTGAAACCGCGCTGCGCATACTCCGGCCCAAAGCCCAGCAACTCGTAGGCCTCGTCCCCGCAGCGGTCGAACAGCACGTTGTAATAGGCCATGTTCAGATGGCCGTTATAGTCGATCCACTCCGGGATCACCTCCATGACCGACGACATGAACGGGGCGGGCTGGGACATGGGAACTCCTCTCGTGAACCGGGCCGACCCTAACGCCGCGCCCACCAAACCGCCAGCAATAGACCCAGCCGCCACAGCGGCGTCAGCTGTCGGCCGCATCGGGGCAAAATTCGGCGATCCGGGCGAGAAGATCGGCCCGCAAGTAATATGCCTTGTCCAGGTGATAAGAGGCCGCGTCGGCCGCATAGACGCCCAAAGCCTGGTCCACATGCGCCAAGGCTTGGTGCAAATGCGGGCAGGGCGCCCCGGTGGCCGGGTCCACGGCCAGAGCAAGGTCGCACCACGCCAGGTTCTCGTGGCACTCGGCCCAGGGCATCGGCATCGTCTCGCGCGGGATTTCGGTGAGTGCGGCCTGCAGGGTCCGGGCCGCCTCGGACGTCAGCGCCACGTCCTGCGCGATATGCCCCAAGGTCAGCAGGGCCGTCCCAAGGTTGCGCATGGACGTGGCCCAATTCAACGGGTCCTCCGCCCTGGGATAGGCCTCCAGCGACAGGCGATGGGCATCGACCGCCTCGCGCAGCGTGTCGATATCCCGCGAGACCTGCCCCAGCGCGCACAACGCGTTGCCCAGGTTGCTTTGCGCCTTGGCCCAGTCCAGCGGATGGCTGTCGCGGGTCCAGACCTCCAGCGCCAGCCGGTAATGCGCCGCCGATTGCGCCAGCAGGTCGGGCGCCTGCGCGCGCTGGCCCAACGACTGGTAGACGATGCCAAGGTTGTTCTGCACCATGGCCCAGCCCTCGGCCGAGCTGTCCCTTGGCCAGTCCCGCTCGGCGTTCTGCCAGGCCTCCAGCGCCGCTTGCAGGCGGGCGGTGTCGCTGTCGCGACTGCCCAGGGCTTCCAGCGCCACGCCAAGATCGTTCCAGCCATGGGCCCGTTCTTCGCGGTAGTCAGCCCTGTCGACCTCGGCCCGGCCCAGCCCGATGGCCACCTCCAGGTCAAAGCGCAGCCCCTTGTCGCGGCCCCGCGTGGTCCAGGCGTCCTGTAGCCGCTGCAGATCGGCAAAGCGACCCCCGTCCAGGTCCAGCTTGTCCAGCAGCATCGCCACGGCCAGGTCCACGTCGCGCGCCATCACCGCCTGGGCGATCCGCCGCTCGACCAGGTGCATGCGGGCCTGGGCAAGCCGGGCGCTTTCGTCCCGGATCTCGGCGTCCAGCCGCGCCAGTTCGGCCGAGGCCGCGTCGATCTCTCCCTCTGCATTCAGCGCGTCGACCTTGCGAAAGACCGCATCCACCGCGGCCAGGTCGTTGCCCGGCAGCCGGCCTTTCTTCCGTTCATCGGCGGCCACCTGCAAGGCCTGGTCCAACCCGCGCAGGGCGCTGTCGAAATCCTCGGGTTCGGTTTCGGCATAGCGGCGGGCGAGGGCGATCAGCAGGCCCTCCTGAATGCCAAGCCGCTGCGCGTCCTGCCGCGCCCGGTCCTGCAACCGCCCGGCCGTGGCCCGCAAGGCGGCCAGGTCGGACAGCACCCGTTCCATGAAGGCCGGCGTCAGATCGGCCGTGAAGGCCGGGTCGTCCAGCACGCGGGCCAGGGTGCGGCCCGCCAGCGCCCGGAACAGGCCCGGCATCGGCGGGGCCAGGTGTTCAGGGTCGGTCAGCCTGGCCAGCATCAGGTCGCACAAGGCGTCGGGCTTCAGAGCGCAGGACACGATGTCATCGGCCGAGGGCAGGCCAAGGGCGACCATCTGGCCAAAGAGGATATCGGCATCCGGCGGGCGGTCCGGCCAGGCGGCGAACAGCTCTTCCGCCTCGCGGGCCAGGTCATCGGCCAGGCCGTTGAGCGCCGGAGGCGCTTTCGCCCACATCGCCTTCACCGTGTCGGCCACCGACAGCCCGGCCTTCAGCCCGGCCAGCAGGCCCGGCCCGGCCGCGAAGCCGCCGACGGCGATCAGCAGCCTGGTGGCATTCCGGATCGGCTTGTTCGGCGCCATGGGACCCCCTTTATCCGGGGTGACGCTAAAGCGCTCCAACACCCGGTTCAACGGGGGAATTCTGGGGAGAAATCTGGCCACCAGGCGACATGTACAAAACGGACAAAACCCGCGAAAACGCGGGTTTCATCTTGTACAAAACGGTCGATCCTTGCGTAGGATGGGTGCTGAGCACCCATCTTACATCCACACGGGTCACAGCCCCAGCTTCGCGCTCACGATCTCGTTCACCGCCTTGGGATTCGCCTTGCCCCCGGTCGCCTTCATGACTTGGCCCACGAACCAGCCCGCCAGCTTGGGGTTCTGCTTGGCCTTCTCCACCTGCGCCGGGTTGGCCGCGATCACCTCGTCCACGGCCGCCTCGATGGCGCCGGTGTCCGTGACCTGCTTCATCCCCTTTTTCTCAACAATATCAGCGGGATCACCGCCTTCGCTATAGACGATCTCAAAAACGTCCTTGGCGATCTTGCCGGAAATGTCGCCCTTGGCGATCAGATCGATGATGCCCCCCAATTGTGCAGGGGACACAGGGCTTTGCGTGATGTCGTGATCTTCCTTCTTCAGCCGGCCGAACAGCTCGTTGATCACCCAGTTCGCCGCCATCTTGCCATCGCGCCCTTCGGCCACGGCTTCGAAATAGGCCGCCGATTCCACCTCGGCCGTCAGCACCGACGCATCGTAGTCCGTCAGGCCGAAGTCCTTGATAAAGCGTGCTTTCTTCTCGTCCGGCAGCTCCGGCAAGGACGCGCCGATCTCGTCCACCCAGGCCTGCTCGATCTCCAGGGGCAGCAGGTCGGGATCCGGGAAGTAACGGTAATCATGCGCCTCTTCCTTGGACCGCATCGACCGGGTCTCGCCCTTGTCCGGGTCATAAAGCCGGGTTTCCTGGTCCACCGAACCGCCCGCCTCGACGATGGCAATCTGCCGTTTCGCTTCAACTTCAATGGCTTGCTGGATGAACCGCATCGAGTTCATGTTCTTGATCTCGCAGCGCGTGCCCAGGTGTGAAAAGTCCTGAGTTTCCTGGTACTTCTCGTAGGCGCCGGGCAGGCAGATCGACACGTTCACGTCGGCCCGCAGGTTGCCGTTCTGCATGTTGCCGTCACAGGTGCCCAGGTAGCGCAGGATCTGCCGCAGCTTCGCGATGTAAGCCGCTGCTTCTTCAGGGCTTCTGATGTCCGGGCGCGACACGATCTCCATCAGGGCCACGCCCGTCCGGTTGAGATCGACGAAGGACATGTGCGGGTCCATGTCGTGGATCGACTTGCCCGCGTCCTGCTCGATGTGGATGCGCTCGATCCGGACCTTGCGGGCCACGCCTTCACCCAGTTCGACCAGCACTTCACCTTCGCCCACAATGGGCTGATAAAGCTGGGAAATCTGGTAGCCCTGCGGCAGGTCGGGGTAGAAATAATTCTTGCGGTCAAAGGCCGAGGTCAGGTTGATCTCTGCCTTCAGCCCCAGCCCGGTGCGCACCGCTTGTTCGACGCAGAACTCGTTGATAACCGGCAACATTCCGGGCATCGCGGCGTCCACGAAGGCGACGTTGGAATTGGGCTCGGCGCCAAAGGCGGTGGAGGCGCCGGAAAACAGCTTGGCCTTCGAGCTCACCTGGGCATGGACTTCCATCCCGATGACCAGCTCCCAGTCGTGCTTGGCACCGGCAATGATCTTGGGCTTCGGGGCGTCGTAGGTGAGATCCAGCATCGTCGCGGCTCCAGGGTTTCAGGGCTGGACGGCGTTCTAAGCCACCCGCGCGGGCGGAGCAAGGCGCAGTGATCGCAAGCGTCCCGACGCGTTACAGGGGCATCAGCTTTGGGCCCTCGGCGGTAAAGCGCACGCGGTTGCCGCGCAGGATGTCCTCGGCGAAGCTGTCGCTGATGGCCTGCAGCGCATCCGACCGCCCGCGCGCCGCGAACCGGTTGCTGGACGTGATGCGCGCGGCCACGTCGGCCCCTTCGGCCGCATGGGCCCAGACCAGGGGGTGCACTTCGGTCAGGTGGTCGCGGATCAGCCAGCGGGCACAGTCGCCGATCCGCGTGCGGGCAAAATCTGCCGTGGAATCATAGCCCAGGCGCTGTTGCAAGGTCACCGCGCAATAGGCCGTCAGCAGGTTGATCATCGGCTGATCGGGCCGGGCGGCCACGATGTCCTGAATCCCGTCGAGGAAGAAATCCAGATCCACCCGGGCGCAGGCCTCTTCGTCCATGGCCACCGCGTCCAGGTAGACCCAGGCATAGGCCCCGGCCCCCCAGACGTCCTGGGTGCGCGCGGCGGTGCGCCGGGCCTCCAGTTCAAGCTGGTCATATCCCCCGAACCAGCGGGGCAGCATGTGGATGCCCAGGGCGCGCATGTGGCGGTGGTTCAGGGGGGCGAGGTCGATCAGGTCCTCGTAATCGTCGGCCACGCGGGCCTGCGCCTCGGGGTCTCCGGCCAGCAGGGCACAGCGCGCGGCGGCCACCGCCGGGCTGTTCAGTTCCAGCCCGCAATAGGGGGCGAGGATCTCCTGGGCGCGGTCGAAATGTCGTTGAAAGGCCGAGCGGTTGGCCCGGGGCACGGTGGCATCCCAGCCCGCCCCGCGCCAGGCCCAGCCGATGTCGATATGGGCCAGGGCCACGATCAGCGCCACGGGATAGCTGTCGGGGTATTCGCGCAGGACGCCTTCCAGCGCGCGGATCCCGGCCCCCAGCGGCGCATCGCGCGACGGGCGGCCGTCCAGAAGCGCATGTTCCGCCCCCAGCACCACGTCGGAGCGCGCCCCAAGCGCCAGTAGGTCGGCGGCCGGCATGCCCGAGGGCGTGCACTCCCGCGCGGCCTCGGCCGCCGCGATCGTTCGGGCCAGGTCGTCCCAGTTTTCCTGGCGGGCCAGGAATTGCCCCCGGGCGAACAGGTCGTCGTGCATGCGCAGGCCGGGGCCATGGTCGCAGACGGGAATATCAAGGCAATGTTCTGGGTCGATGTCGGGCGAGGGTCGGTGCGGAGAGGGCAGGGCCAGGGGTTGGGACAGGGGCCGGTCCAGGTGAAGCAACGCCGCGAGCCGGTCAAAGAGGGCGTGGAAACGGGCGATGAAAGGTGACGTCATGAAGACCCCGGCTGTGCAATTTCTTGGCACCTGTGTCGTGCGCCAATGCGGCACGAACGTGGCGCATGCGCGGAGCTTTTTCAGCCATTCCGGGACCCCGCGCCACGAGGGTTAATTACGCGCGAATGTGGACAAATGGGCCCATCCCGGGATTTGCGCCAGCAGGGGGCGGGTTATCGGTTGCGCGGTGTCGATCGTGCCCGGTAGCCGGGGGCGAAATGATGGCGCTCGGTTGACACATTCCGGGCCATCAGGGCTTCTTCAAGCGCCCGGTGCGGGGGGTGCAGGTCCGGCGGCAGGCGCAGGCTGCGCCCGTCGTCCAGGGTCAGCGTGACCCGCACCGAAAAATCCCACAGCGTGTCGAACCGGGCGCTGGCGATGCGGTCGACGGCCACGTGGCCATCGCGCCGGCCGGCCTGCCAGCGCAGGTCGTGGTCATCCAGCGTCAGGCGGGTGCGCGGGTCGGTCAGGACTTCCCACAGCGCGGGCAGGGTGGCCAGCACCAGCGGAGCCAGGATCCAGGGCGAGGCGTGCAGGCCAATCGCCGCCGCCGCAAGCCCGCCATAGATCACCAGCAAGGACACCACGGCCGATACGCGTCGGCCGCGGCTTTTGTGGATCAGGGCAGGGCTGACCGGGTCAGGCAAGGATCCTCTGGACCATTTCCGAGCTGTCGCGCGACAGGCCGTCGGTGCCCGCAATCCGTTCCAGCGCCGCGCGCGCATGGGCCTGGCGTCCGCTGTCATAGCGCTTCCATGTCTGGAAGGCCGTGCACATCCGCGCCGTGGTCTGCGGGTTCAGGGGATCGAGCTTGATCAGCCAGTCGGCCAGCAGCGCATATCCCGATCCGTCCTTGGCATGGAACCCGGCATGGTGCCCGGCCAGCGCGCCCAGCGTGGCGCGGAAGCGGTTGGGGTTCTTCATGTTGAAGTCCGGGTGGCCGGTCAGCGCGTCGGCGGTTTGTACGGCGGCGCCGGGCGCGGCCTGCATGACCTGAAGCCCGAACCACTTGTCGATGACCAGCCGGTCGTGGCGCCATTGATCGTAGAAGGCCTGGACCTCTGCCTCTCCCTTGCCGGCCAGGATCAGGCAGGCCAGGGCGTTCAGCTGCAGGGTCATGTTGTCGGCCGCCTGGTACTGCGCCGCCGCGGCCGCGCCGCCATCCAGCCGGGTCAGCAGGCCCAGAACGGCGCCGCCCAGGGCGCGCTGGCCGGATTGCGTGGCGTCGGGGCTGTAGGGCGCATCGACCTGCATTTCGGCTGCAAGGCGCGGCAACAGGTCCTTGAGATGCTCGGCCAGGGACTGGCGCAGGGTCTCCACCGCCTGCCAGATCGCATCGGGGTCGGGCGTGATCCCCTGGTCCGCCAGCGCGCCGGCCAGGGCCGATTGCGTCGGCAGGGACAGCATCAGCGCGCGATAGGCCGGGTCCAGCCCGTCATCGCGCAGCACCGCCAGCATGCCATCCAGGTAGGCCGGCTCGGGCGCCGAGCCTTTCGCGGCCATGTCCAGAAGGGTCTGGCGGGCCAGCGTGTTGCCCGCCTCCCACCGGGTAAAGCTGTCGGTGTCATGGGCCAGCAGGAAGGCCCGTTCCTCGGTCGAGCTGGCGCGGTCCAGCGTGACCGGTGCCGAAAAGCCGCGCAGCAGCGAGGGCACCGGTTTGGCGGCCAGCCCCTCAAAGCTAAAGCTTTGTTCTGACTGGGTGAGTTCCAGCACCGTCGTGGGCTGGATTTCGTCCCCGTTCGGGTTCAGCAGGCCCACGGCCAGCGGAATCACCTGCGGTTCGGGCGCGGGCGTTGCGGCCGAGGGCGCGGTCTGCTGACGGAAGGTCAGCGTATAGGTGCCGTCGTCCCAGCTTTCCGACACTGACACTTTCGGCGTCCCGGCCTGTGTGTACCAGCGCTTGAACTGGCTCAGGTCCCGGCCGGTGGCGTCCTGGAACACGGTCAGCCAGTCTTCGATCGTGCAGGCCTGCCCATCGTGGCGGTCGAAATACAGGTCCAGCGCGGTCTTGTAGCCCTCGTCGCCCACCAGCGTCTTGAGCATGCCGATGACCTCGGCGCCTTTTTCATAGACGGTCGCGGTGTAGAAATTGTTGATTTCCTGGTAGTGGTCGGGCCGCACCGGATGGGCGAGCGGGCCACCGTCCTCGGGGAATTGCCGTGCGCGCAGGTCGATGGCGTCCTGGATCCGCTTGACCGGGGCCGAGCGCATGTCCGACGTGAATTGCGCATCGCGAAAGACGGTCAGGCCTTCCTTCAGGCAAAGCTGGAACCAGTCACGGCAGGTGATGCGGTTGCCGGTCCAGTTGTGGAAGTACTCGTGGGCAATGATCGCCTCGATCCGTTCGAAATTCATGTCGGTCGAGGTTTCCGGGCTGGCCAGCACGGCGGACGAGTTGAAGATGTTCAACCCCTTGTTTTCCATGGCCCCCATGTTGAAATCGTCGACGGCCACGATGTTGAAGACATCAAGGTCGTATTCCCGGCCATAGACCTCTTCGTCCCAGGTCATGGATTTCTTCAGGGCCTCCATCCCGAAGGCGCATTTGCCTTCGTCGCCCGGCCGGACCCACAAGTTCAGGTCCACCGGCTTGCCCGAGGCGGTGGTGAAATGATCGGAATGGGCGACCAGATCGCCCGCGACCAGGGCGAACAGGTAGGCCGGTTTGGGCCAGGGGTCATGCCATTCGGCAAAGCCGTCTCCGCGTGCCGTGGGGTTGCCGTTCGACAGCAGCACCGGCAGGTCGCCTTCGATGCGCACGGTGAAGGTGCTCATGACATCCGGGCGGTCTGGGTAGAAGGTGATCTTGCGAAAGCCTTCCGCCTCGCATTGCGTGCAATACATGCCGTTCGACATGTAAAGCCCTTCCAGCGCAAAGTTGTTTGCCGGGTCGATTTCGACCTCGGCTTCCCAGGTGAAGGGGCTGTCAGGAACTTGGCAGGACAGGCCCTGTTCTGTCAGTTGTGTGTCAACAGCACTGCCGTCGATGGTGGCAGAGATCAGTTTAAGTTGCTCTCCGTGCAGGAAAAAGTCCTGATCTGGCGCGTCCGGGTTCGGCGAAAATCGGATGCGGCTTTTCACCCGCGTGGCATTGGGGGCCAGGGTGAAGGTCAGGTCGACCTTGTCCACCAGCCATCCGAAAGGGGTGTAGTCCGAAAGGTGAATGGTCTGGGGAGCAGCGTCGCGCATCGGTCCTGTTTTCCGTTTAAGGTGAAACCAAACGCCGGGTTCGGCGTTCTGTCATCAATATATTCACATAACGGTCAACGGAAAGGAGCGCCATGCCAGCGCCTCAGGACATGCCCGGCGAAACGCCGGAGCTGAACAAACCCGCATTTCTTGGAATCGGCGTGGCCCTGGCCAGCTCTGCGATCATGAGCACGGGGCTTGCGATCTACAATCTGGACCGCTGGGACCAATCGCTGTCCGCATCTACCGGGATCCAGTCAGAGCAGGTCCTCGCGTCGGGCAACTGACACGCTCCTGACAGGCTCATCCGGTCCAGTTGAAAAGTTTTCGGGGACGCCTGACAGATGCTGACAGAATGCTGTCAGCAGCCCTGTGCGAGAACCGGGTCATCGCTTAATGTGGAGTACATGACGATGACCTATCATCCCGACAATTTCGTGGTCTGGGCCGAAATCCCGACAACCGACATGGACAAGGCCGTGGCCTTTTACCAGGCGGTTCTGGACACCAAGCTGACGACCGACGACATGGGCCCCAACCCCATTGCCATCTTCACACCCAAGGAAGTGGGCAAGGGCGTCGGCGGCCACATCTACCCCGGTGTTCCCGCGGCCCGCGGATCCGGGCCGACCGTGCATTTCAACGCACCCGGCAAACTGGAAGACACGTTGGAACGTGTGAAGGCCGCGGGCGGGACGGTGGTGTCGCCTCCGATTTCGATCCCGGCCGGCCGCTATGCCTATTGCGAGGATCTTGACGGCAATTCGGTCGGCTTCATGGAACGCGCCTGATGCGACGCGCCGACCGTCTGTTCGAGATCATCCAGCATCTCAGGGGCGGTCGGCGCACCACGGCCCGGGTTCTGGCCGAGGCGCTGGAGGTCAGCCCGCGCACGATCTACCGGGATATTGCCGATCTGATGGCCTCGGGCGTGCCGATTTCGGGCGAGGCCGGGTTCGGCTATGTCATGGAAGACGGCCACGACATCCCCCCGCTGATGTTCACCCGGGACGAAATCGTGGCGCTGGTTGCCGGGGCACGCATCGCCCGGGCGTGGGGAGGCGCCACCATGGCGCGGGCGGCCGAAGAGGCCTTGATCAAGATCGCCGAGGTTCTGCCCCCGGATGCCAAGGCGCAAGCCCAGGCGGTCGAGGTGCATTCCTTCGCCCCCGAGATGACGCCGGAATTGCGGGACCGGATTGACGAGATCGAGACGGCGACAGCCACCCGCGCCAGCCTGCGCCTGTCCTATGCCGATGCCGCCGGGCACCCGACGGATAGGGTCGTGCGGCCTTTGGGCCTGTGGTTCTGGGGCAAGGTCTGGACGCTGATCGCCTGGTGCGAGTTGCGGCAGGATTTCCGGATGTTCCGGCTGGACAGGATCGCGGCCATGTCGCCCACCGGGGACAGCTTCAGGCCGACCGACGACACCTCGTTGCGGTCCTTCTACGCGCGCATGGAAGCCGAAGGCAAAGGCCACCACCGGCCCAAAAGCGACGCGCCCTGACTGTCACCCAGATGTCAGGAGCGAACAGGCACGACCTGATCACGCCCCTCCTCCTGACAGAAAACTGACAGTTTCCAAGCGCACGCCAGACCATCGGTCGTCGCAAAATCCGGGCAGTCCGCTGGAAAACACCCCGAAAACCCCCGTTTAACGCCCTCATCTCGCACCGCTTTCCCCGCAAGCGCCCGGTTTCCGATACCATCGGGTGTCCGGCGCTGGCTGCATGCAACCGTGGGCCACCGCGCCGATCCATCAATCTTGTTGCCGATAGGAAACTTTTCTCCTATCCGGTACACATTGGTATGCGGAGGCTGAGTCCATGAGTGAGCGGATTTCCATCGAAAACCTGCAGATCGCCACCGAACTGGCGGATTTCATTGAAACTCGGGCTTTGCCGGGCACTGGCGTGTCAGCCCAGGCCTTCTGGAGCGGCTTCGCCCGCATGGTCACCGAGCTGACTCCCGAGAACCGCGCCCTGCTGGCCAAGCGCGAGGCGCTGCAACAGCAGATCGACAACTGGCACCTGGCCCATCGGGACGGCCCGCATGATCACGCGGCCTACAGGGCGTTCCTGGAAGAGATCGGCTATCTTCTGCCCGAGGGCGACGATTTTGCCATTCAAACCCAGAACGTCGACGACGAGATCGCGCGCATTCCCGGGCCGCAGCTTGTGGTGCCGATCACCAACGCCCGCTATGCGCTGAACGCGGCCAATGCGCGCTGGGGCAGCCTGTATGACGCCTTTTATGGCACCGACGCCATGGGGTCGGTCGCGCCGAAGGGCGGCTATGACAAGGGGCGCGGGGCGCGGGTCGTGGCACGGGCGCGGGTCTTCCTGGACGAGGCCTTCCCGGTCGAGGGCACCAGCCATGCCGATGCGCGCCGCTACTACATCCATGACGGCCAATTGCTGATCGACGACATGCCCCTGGCTTCACCCGAAAAATTCGTGGGCTATCGCGGTCATCCCAAGGCCCCCGATGCGGTTCTGCTGGTCAACAACAACCTGCACGTGGAACTGGTCTTTGACCGCACCCATGCCATCGGCAGCCGCGACCAGGCCGGGCTGGCCGACGTGCGCCTGGAAAGCGCCATCACCGCGATCATGGATTGCGAGGATTCGGTGGCCTGCGTCGATGCCGAGGACAAGGTGCAGGCCTATTCCAACTGGCTGGGCCTGATGCAGGGCACCCTGGAGACCACGTTCCAGAAGGGGAGCGAGACGCTGACCCGCGCGCTGGCCCCGGATCTGACCTATACCGGCCCCGGGGGCGACCCCGTCACCGTCAAGGGCCGCGCGCTGATGTGGGTGCGCAATGTCGGCCACCTGATGACCAACCCGGCCGTGCTGGATGCCGAAGGGGCCGAGGTCTTCGAAGGGCTGATGGATGCCCTGGTCACCGTGGCCATCGCCATGCACGACCTGCAGGCCGAGGGGGGCAACAGCGCCAAGGGCTCGGTCTACGTGGTCAAGCCGAAGATGCACGGGCCGGAAGAGGTGGCCTTTGCCGACCGCACCTTTACCCTGGTCGAAGAGATCCTTGGCCTGCCGAAAAACACCGTGAAGATCGGCATCATGGACGAGGAACGGCGGACCTCGGTCAACCTCAAGGCCTGTATCCGGGCGGCCACCCACCGCTGCGCCTTCATCAATACCGGCTTCCTGGACCGGACCGGCGACGAGATCCATACCTCGATGGAGGCAGGCCCCTTCAGCCGCAAGGATTTCATCAAGCGCAAGGCGTGGATCGGGGCCTACGAGAACCTCAACGTCGATATCGGGCTGGAATGCGGCCTGTCCGGCGTGGCCCAGATCGGCAAGGGCATGTGGGCGATGCCCGACATGATGAGCGCGATGCTGGAACAGAAGATCGACCACCCCAAGGCCGGGGCCAACACCGCCTGGGTGCCAAGCCCCACGGCGGCCACCCTGCATGCGCTGCATTACCACAAGATCGACGTCTTCGCCGTTCAGGACAAGCTGAAGGCGGGCGGGCGGCGGGCCCATGTGGACGCGGTGCTGGACATCCCGCTGGCCACTTACCGCAAGTGGACCGAGGCGCAGCGCATCCGCGAGGTCGAGAACAACGCCCAGGGTATCCTGGGCTATGTCGTGCGCTGGATCGACCAGGGGGTCGGCTGTTCCAAGGTGCCCGACATCAACGACGTGGGCCTGATGGAAGACCGGGCGACCTGCCGGATCTCGGCCCAGCACATCGCCAACTGGCTGCACCACGACGTCGTGTCCGAAGAACAGGTGATGGACGCGATGCGCCGCATGGCCGTGACGGTCGACGCTCAGAACGCCGGCGACCCGGCCTATCGGCCGATGGCCCCGGAGTATGACGGGGTCGCTTTCCAGGCTGCCTGCGACCTTGTTTTCCGTGGACGCGTACAACCTTCGGGATATACCGAGCCGGTCCTGCACGCGCGACGGCTTGAGTTGAAGGCCTCCGTGAGGTAAACATGTATTAAGGAAGTGCTTTTCGCCTTAATGGGGCGGCGGCACGATCCGCATGGGGGGAGTGAGACGAAGGGGAGGCGCGGTGTCCGAAAAGGCGCCGCCCCATAATCTGTTCGTCGGGTCTTTCCCTGTTGCACGTCCGAAAGCGCGTCCCGTGCCCGGGGTGCGTGTGTCGGACGCCCGGGTTCCGGGTGACGGGGGAGGGCAGATGTAAGCATCGGCTCGACCGGTCTTCCGGACAAGAGGTCCGCCGCTTTGCCGGCGTGATCTCGGTGGCGCCGGGGTGGGTTGTCGTCGAGGAGGAGGAACGACCCGCCTCGGCCGTCATCTGGACGGCCGGCACACGCGGCCTTTGGTACGAAGGCCGGGCAGAACCCCCGTTGGCGCGGGCCGGCGGGGTCACCGGCTGGGCGCCTGGATCAATTCGACGTATGTCATGCGGCGCTGGACCGGGGCCGTGGTTGCGGCGGGGGCCTCTGCTGAGTATCCTCGGCCGAGTTTCCGGTTGCACCAAGCGAGTAGGACAGGCGGCATGACGCGACCCGTTGTCGGCATCATCAGCAATTCCCACCTGATCAACGATCAGTACGAGGTTCACGCCGGCGGGTCGATGAACTCGTCCGCGGTCGCGGTGGTGGCCAATTGCATGCCCCTGCTGATCCCGGCCGATCCGCGCTACGTGTCGGTCGACGAGCTGATGGACACCTGCGACGGCTTTCTGCTGACCGGCGGGCGGCCCAATGTGCATCCCGAGGAATACGGCGAGGAGGCAACGGCGGCCCACGGCACCTTCGACCGGGCGCGCGATGCCATTGCCTTGCCCCTGGTGCGGGCCTGCGTGGCGCGCGGCCAGCCCTTCCTGGGCGTCTGCCGGGGCTTTCAAGAGGTCAACGTGGCCATGGGCGGGACGCTCTATCCCGAGATCCGCGAATTGCCCGGCCGGATGAACCACCGCATGCCCCCCGATGGCACCGTCGAGGAAAAATTCGCCCTGCGCCACGAGGTGACCTTTACCGAGGGCGGCCCGTTCCACCGGCTGTTCGGCTCGCCCGGGGTGATGACCAACACGCTGCACGGGCAGGGGATCAAGACGGCGGGCAAGCGCATCGTCATTGACGGCTATGCTCCCGACGGCACGCCCGAGGCGATCTACGTGGACGGCGCGCCCGGCTTCACGATGGCCGTGCAATGGCACCCGGAATACAACGCCGACAACGACCCGGTCTCGCGCCCGCTGTTCGAGGCCTTCGGCGCGGCCGTCCGCGACTGGGCGGCCGGGCGTCGGCCGATCCTGCAGAAAACCGCCTGAAGCGGGGCGGGCGGCCAGCCGCCGGGCTGATCGGGCCTGATCAGGCCTGACCTGGATCATGGCAAAACGGCCCCCGGATGCGCTATCATCCCCAGCGAGGAGGACCGGACATGCGCATCCTGATCACGTATTCCACGACCGAGGGCCAGACCCGCAAGGTCTCTCGTTTCTGTGCCGACCAGCTGGTCTCGCAAGGGCACAGCGTTGAACTGCTGGCCGCAAGCGATGCCGATGACGTCGAACTGGCCTTGTTCGACGCGGTGATCCTGGCCGGGTCCGTCCATGTCGGCCATGTGCAGGATGTGCTGGCCAGGGTGGCCGAAACCCATGCGCCGGCCCTGAACGGCAAGCCGGGGCTGTTCCTGGTCGTGTCGCTGGCCGCGGCGGGCAACGAGCCGGCCGACCGGGAGGACCTGGACCGGATCGCCCGGGAGTTCACCCGGGCCACGGGCTGGACGCCCGGCCGGATCGAACACATCGCCGGGGCCTTCCGCTTTTCCGAATACGATTTCTTCCGCTCCATGGCGATGCGCTGGATCGCCTGGCAGCGGGGCGAAACCATCGACACCCAGACCGACAGGGAATACACCGATTGGCCCGCCCTGGCCGCGATGATCATCGACTGGGCCGAAACCAACGCGCCCCTGCCAGAGCGCGCGGCCAGGTCGGTCCGGGCCGCCGGACCGGTCTGACGGCGGGGGCCGCAGACCGGCCAACCGCCCGTCAGACCCGCCAGGTCACATCAGCAGGTCAAAGCTGTGCATCAGCGGCAGCGACCGCGCCCGTGTGCCCGTCAGGTCGAACAGCGCATTGCCAAGCGCGGGCATCGAGGGCGGCGTGCCCGGCTCTCCGGCCCCGGACAGGTGGGTCTTGTTCTCCAGGATGGCGACCTCGACCGCCGGCGCGGTGTGCATCCGCAGGGCGTCGTAATCGTAGAAGTTCTGCTGTTCGACCGCCCCGTCGGCAAAGGTGATCTCTCCCATCGCGGCGGCCGACAGGCCAAAGATCACCCCCGACATCATCTGGGCCCGCACGATCGACGGGTCCAGCGCCAGGCCGACGTCGCAGGCCACCCAGACCTTGTTGATGCGGATCCCTGCGTCGGTCTGAGCGACCTCGACCACCTGGGCGACCGGGGTGCCGAAGGAAAAGCTGAACGCCACGCCCCGCCCGATGCCGTCGGGCGTCTGGCCGGTCCAGCCGGACATCTCGGCGACCTTCTCCAGGCAGGCGGCCGAGGGCGGGTGTTCGTCGCGCATCAGCTCCAGCCGCAGATCCAAGGGATCGCGCCCGGCGGCCAGGGCCAGCTCGTCGATGAAGGTTTCGTGCAGGAAGGCGGTGACACTGGCCCCGACGGACCGCCAGTAGCCCAGCGGAATGCCCAGGTCGGTCAGGTGGCCGGCGATGCGGTAATTCGGGATCGCGTAGGGCTGGTCATAGGCGCCCTCGACGTGGATCTTGTCAGGGCCCGAGGCCTCCATCCCCGTCCAGCGCGGCATGGCACTGGCGTTGACCGAGGGCCCAGCGATCTTGCCATCCAGCGCCAGGACCTTGCCATCCTGCACCGCGCCCCGGAACCGGCCGATGGCGGCGGGGCGGTAGAAATCCTGGGTCATGTCCTCTTCACGGGTCCAGGTCAGCTGGATCGGCGTTCCGGGCATCTGCTGCGCGACCTGCGCGGCGAGCACGGCGTAATCCACGTCCCCCCGGCGGCCAAAACCGCCGCCCATGATCGTGGTCTGCACGGTGACCTGGTCGGGTGTCAGGCCCGTTGCCTCGGCGCATTTGTCCCGCACCATGACCGGAGACTGGTTGCCGCAGGTCACCTGCAGGGCGTCACCGGTGAACAGGGCCGTGGCGTTCATCGGTTCCATCGTGGCATGGGCCAGGAAGGGCATCCGGTACTCCGCTTCGACCAGGGTGGCCTCTTCGGGCAGGTCCACCAGGTTGCCGTCGTGGCGCAGGGTCGAGTTCGGCTCGGTGTCGAAGCTGTCCTCGATCGCCGCCCAGATCGCGTCCTGGTCGGTGGGGTAGGGGGCGGGGGCCCAGGTGATGTCGATTGCGTCGGCCGCCTGGAAGGCCAGCCAGGTGTTCGAGGCAACGACCGCGACGCCGGTCTCCAGCGCGATGATCTTTTCGACGCCGGGCATGGTTTCGGCGGCGCTGGCGTCGAATGAACTCATGGCCGCACGCTGGGGATTCTGGCGGATGGTGGCGAATTTCATGCCCTCCATCCGCGTGTCGATGCCGAATTGCGCGGTGCCGGTGGCCTTGGCCACCTGGTCAAGCCGGGGCATCGACTGCCCAAGGTAACGCCATTGGGACGGGTCGCGCAGCGTGACCGTCGGCGGGACGATTTGGGCCGCGGCCTCGGCCAGCTCGCCATAGGCGATGGATGTGCCGTCCGGAGCAATCACCCGGCCGCTTTCGGTACGCAGCGAGGCGGCCGCGACGCCCAACCGGTCCGACGCTGCCAGCTTCAGCGTCTCGCGGGCGCTGGCCCCGGCCTCGCGCAGGCGGTCGAACCCGTCGCGCATCGAGGTCGACCCGCCCGTGACCTGCAGCGACAGGAACTTGCCGGCCTTGTCCAGCTGACCGGCCATCATGTGCTGCCAGCCGGTCATCTGGTATTCCTTGAAGGGCAGCAGGCCGCCGACCATGGCATTGTTGTAATAGGCCGCAGCCGGGGGGCCGTGCAGCACGCGGACATCCTGCCAGTCCAGGTCCAGTTCTTCGGCGGCCAGGGCCGCGAGGGTGGTGTGAACGCCCTGACCCATTTCCGCCCGAGGGGTGATGATCGTCACCCCGGTCTGGTCAAGGAAGATGAACGGGTTCAGCGCGGCCTCGCCGGTGCCGGGGGTCAAAGGGTTCTCGGGCGTTTCGTTCAGCTTGTAGATCCCGAAGGCGACGCCCCCGGCAATCGCGGCAGAGCCGATCAGGAAGGTGCGGCGGGCGATGGTTCCGATGCGTGACATGGGCCCTATACCTCGCTCATCTTGGCGGCGGCATCATGAATGGCCGCGCGGATCCTCGGGTAGGTCCCGCAGCGGCAGAGGTTTCCGGCCATGGCCGTGTCGATGTCCTCGTCACTGGGAGAGGGCGTTTCGGCCAAGAGGGCCGCGGCCTGCATGATCTGCCCCGACTGGCAATAGCCGCATTGCGCGACCTGGTGATCGACCCAGGCCTTCTGAAGGATCGACAGGGCATCGGGGGTGCCCTGGGCCTCGATCGTTGTCACGTCCCCCCAGACATCCCCAAGGGCGACCTGGCAGCTGCGCACCGCTTCTCCGTCGATATGGACGGTGCATGCGCCACAGGCCGAAACCCCGCAGCCGAACTTGGTTCCGGTCAGGCCAAGTGTATCGCGAAGGACCCAAAGCAGGGGGACGTCGTCAGGCAAATCGACCTGGTGGGGGTGACCGTTGACAGTCAGGGCAATCGTCATGGCGGGCCTCGTGGGGCGGGTTGAAAACACTCTGACATAATTCATTCAATGTGTCAGCGCGTCAACTGACGAAATGGATGTTTTTTGTCAGGGTGTCAATTGACACGGATCGCAAGACCCGGCAGATATTTTGGAATGCATGACACGTCACCAGACACGAAACAGCAGGCCATTCTGGAGTCAGCGGCCAGCGCTTTCGCGAGCTACGGCTACAGAAAGACCTCCATGGACGACATCGCCCGGGCCTCCGGCGTGTCGCGCCCTGCGCTGTATGTGCATTTTCGGAACAAGCAGGACATTCTGAGATCCCTGGTGCAGCTTTATTATGATGAAGCGGCCGAGGGCGTTGCACTGGCGCTTCAGGCAG
Organism: Paracoccaceae bacterium; assembly: GCA_002709405.1. Lineage (GTDB taxonomy): Bacteria > Pseudomonadota > Alphaproteobacteria > Rhodobacterales > Rhodobacteraceae > Marinibacterium. The sequence goes on along the minus strand of PAQV01000086.1, from coordinate 3,498 downwards.
ACGGGTCAGTGGCAAAACGGCTTGGGAATGCGTTCCTGGCACAGGCGGGGCGGATGAGCGAGGTCATGCTGGGATCACCTCATGGCATGGAATTGTTGGAATCCAGTACGGGTGTGGCCATGGATATCGTCGAGGCCGGCGAGGCCCGGTTGAGCGACATCTATGCCGATTGGCTGGTTGACGAGATGGCCGCCGGGCGGATCGATCTTCAAAAATCGCCGGAGCATGTGGCAACGACCTTGATGGCGGCGCTCAAGGGATTGAAAAAGCAGGGCATGGATCCGGAGTCTTACCAGGCGCGGATGGAGACGTTGGCGATCATGGTCGCAACGGGGCTCGCAACGCGCTGATTTTCTTTCAAAGAAAATCGGATCGAGAAAATTCGCCGAATTTTCTATAGCGCACACGGCGCTGCCAATTCCGGCGCGTGGTGTTTCATTGACACGCAAGCCCGGACGCCATCCCTGAAACGCCACATCCTGTCGCGGTTGTCCGACTGGGGGGAGCGACCACCCGCCAACAGTGTCAAATGCTGGAAAGTGCGTGACCGGCACCTGGCTGGCATCGGTCCATTGTGCCCGCGAATGCCTGCAAAACAATCAGCAAGACCACACCCAAGTGTGACAGTTTCGTATAGGAACCAAAGGCTGGCTTGCGCAACTATCTTGCGCGCGTTACCAGACGGAATTGCGCGCCAAACCACATCAAGACGGACCGCAGAGGGGGACCACGAGTGAAAATCGGCACACCAAAGGAAGTGTTCGAGGGCGAGGCCCGAGTGGCCATGACGCCCGACAGCGCCCGGCAATTGCAAAAGCTGGGCCACGAGTGCCTGATCGAAAGCGGCGCAGGCCTGGCCGCCGGGTTCTCGGACGCGGCCTATGAAGAGGCTGGGGTCGAAGTGATCAAGACGGCGGCCCAACTGTACAAGGCGGCCGACATCATCGCCAAGGTGCGTCCGCCCAGCGACACCGAAGTCAAGCGGCTCGGGCCCTCGAAGACGTTGATCTCGTTCTTCTACCCCGTCGCCAACGAAGAACTGATGGCCCAGGCCGCCGAGAAGGGCGCGACCGTCATCGCCATGGACATGGTTCCCCGCATCAGCCGCGCCCAGAAGATGGACGCGCTGAGCTCGATGGCCAATATCGCCGGCTACCGCGCGGTGATCGAGGCCGGCAACAATTTTGGCCGATTCTTCACCGGACAGGTGACCGCCGCCGGCAAGGTGCCCCCCGCCAAGGTGCTGATCGTGGGCGCCGGCGTGGCCGGGCTTGCCGCCATCGGGACCTCGACCTCGCTGGGCGCGATCACCTATGCCTTCGACGTGCGCCCCGAAGTGGCCGAACAGATCGAATCCATGGGCGCCGAATTCGTCTTCCTGGAATTCGAGGAAGACCAGACCGATGGGGCCGCCACCGGCGGTTATGCCGCGCCGTCTTCGCCGGAATTCCGCGAAGCGCAGCTGGCCAAGTTCCGCGAACTGGCCCCCGATATCGACATCGTCATCACCACCGCCCTGATCCCGAACCGCGACGCGCCGGTCCTGTGGACCAAGGACATGGTCGAGATGATGAAGCCCGGCTCGGTCATCATCGACCTGGCGGCCGAGCGCGGCGGCAACTGCGAGCTGACCGTCAAGGACGAGAAGATCGTCACCGACAATGGCGTGACCATCGTCGGCTACACCGACTTCCCCAGCCGGATGGCAACGCAATCGTCGACGCTTTACGCGACCAACATCCGTCACATGATGACCGACCTGACGCCTGAAAAGGACGGGGTGGTCAATCACAACATGGAAGACGACGTGATCCGCGGGGCCACGATCACCCACGAAAAAGAGGTGACCTTCCCGCCGCCACCACCCAAGATCCAGGCCATCGCCGCCAAGCCGAAGGAAAAGGTCAAGGAACTGACCCCCGAGGAGAAGCGCGAGATGGAGGCCGCGGCCTTCAAGGCGCAGACCAAGAGCCAGGTCACCCTGATCGTGGTTGGCGCCGTGCTGATGCTGCTGCTGGGCCTGGTTGCTCCGGCCAGCTTCATGCAGCACTTCATCGTGTTCGTTCTGGCCGTGTTCGTGGGCTTCCAGGTAATCTGGAACGTCGCCCATTCGCTGCACACCCCGCTGATGGCCGTCACGAACGCGATCTCGTCGATCATCATCCTGGGCGCGCTGATGCAGATCGGCTCGTCGGTGGGATGGGTCATCGTGCTGGCCGCGCTGTCGGTCTTCATGGCCGGGATCAACATCTTCGGCGGCTTCCTCGTGACACGGCGCATGCTCGCCATGTTCCAGAAATCGTAAGGGCGGAGAGAACAGATGGAATTCGGATTTACCACGGCGGCGTACGTCGTCGCAGCCGTCCTCTTCATCCTGTCGCTGGGGGGACTTTCTGGCCAGGAAAGCGCAAAGCGCGCGGTCTGGTATGGCATCGCGGGCATGGCCCTGGCGATCTTTGCAACGCTCATCGGGCCGGGTTCGGGCCTGTGGTGGCTGTCGATCCTGCTGATCGCGGCCGGTGGCGTGATCGGCTACATCGTGGCCAAGCGCGTCCAGATGACCGAGATGCCGCAGCTTGTGGCCGCCATGCACTCGCTGGTGGGCCTGGCCGCGGTCTTCGTGGGCTACAACGCCCATATCGAGCTGGCCAACGTCATGTCGATGGACCAGGAGGCCAAGTACGCCCTGGACGGGTTCGCGGCCCTGCTGGCCAAGAAGTCGGGCGTCGAGATCGGCATCCTGCGGGTTGAACTGTTCCTGGGCGTGTTCATCGGGGCCGTGACCTTCACCGGGTCGGTCATCGCCTTCGGCAAGCTGGCGGGCAAGGTCACCTCGGCCGCCACGAAACTGCCGGGCGGGCACATGCTGAACGCCACGGCGGCGGGCCTGTCGCTGATCCTGCTGTTCATCTACCTCGGGAGCGGCGCGATGTGGGCGCTGGTCCTGATGACCCTGCTGGCCTTCTTCATCGGCTATCACCTGATCATGGGCATCGGCGGCGCCGACATGCCGGTGGTGGTGTCGATGCTGAACAGCTACTCGGGCTGGGCGGCTGCGGCCATCGGCTTCTCGCTGGGCAACGACCTGCTGATCGTGGTCGGTGCGCTGGTGGGCTCGTCGGGGGCCATCCTGTCCTACATCATGTGCAAGGCCATGAACCGGTCCTTCGTGTCGGTCATCCTGGGCGGTTTCGGCGAAACCGGCGGGCCGCAGATGGAAGTCGAAGGCGAGATGATCGAGATCCCGGTCGACGGCGTGGCTTCGGCCCTGAACGAGGCCGACAGCGTGATCATCATCCCCGGCTACGGCATGGCCGTGGCCCAGGCGCAGTCGGCGGTCAGCGACCTGACCAAGAAGCTGCGGGCCCAGGGCAAGGAGGTACGCTTTCAATCCACCCCGTGGCGGGCCGTCTGCCGGGGCACATGAACGTGCTGCTGGCCGAGGCCAAGGTGCCCTATGACATCGTGCTGGAGATGGAGGAGATCAACGACGATTTC
>PAQV01000085.1 GCA_002709405.1 Paracoccaceae bacterium | reverse complement strand
GTGGCCATCCATGAATACGGCCATTACATCGTCGGGCGCTGGTCCGGGATCGATGCGGATGTGTTCTCGCTCGGCTTCGGGCCTGTGATCTACTCCCGCTACGACAAGCGCGGCACCAAGTGGCAGATCGCCGCGCTGCCCTTCGGCGGCTACGTCAAGTTCAAGGGTGACGCCAATGCCAGCGGCGGGGCCGATCTCGACAGCCTCGCGCACATGTCCGAGGCCGAGCGCCGGCGGACCATGAACGGCGCACCGCTCTGGGCCCGGGCCGCAACCGTGGCCGCCGGTCCGGTGTTCAACTTCGCACTGACGATCCTGATCTTTACCGGGCTCTTCATGGTGCAGGGCAGGGTGACCGAGCCCTTCACCGTGGGGGATCTGCGGGCGCTGCCGGTGGCGCAGGAATTGCGCGAGGGCGACGAGATCCTCGCCATCAACGGTGCGCCGATGCCGTCCTTCGACGATGCCGAGGGCTTCGAGACCTTCATGCAGGGCCTCCCGCACGAGCCGGTGCTGCCCTATACCGTCTCGCGCGACGGCCAGCATCTCGAGGTCGACGGCCCGTACGTCTATCCGCCGCTGGCGACCCAGATCGTGCCGCGCTCCGCTGCAAACGAGGCCGGGCTCGAGCCGGGGGACATCATCCTCAACATCGACGGCGAACCCGCTTTCGCCTTCGAGCAGCTGAAGCAAAAGGTCGAGGGCTCCGAGGGTGCTCCGCTTGCTCTGACGGTGTGGCGCGAGGGTGAGACGCTCGAACTCGAGATGACTCCCAAGCGCACCGACGAGCCGCTGCCCGAGGGAGGCTACCACACTGTCTATCGCATCGGCATCGTCGGCGGTCTCGCCTTCGAGCCGGCGACCAGCATGATCGGCCCGGTCGATGCCTTCCTCGGTGGCGTGGAGCGCACCGGCAACATCATCTCGGGCTCGCTCTCGGGGCTGTGGAACATGGTGATCGGCAACATCTCGTCGTGCAACCTGTCGGGGCCGATCGGCATCGCCCAGACCAGTGGCGCGATGGCGAGCCAGGGCGGGCAGAGCTTCATCACCTTCATCGCGGTGCTGTCCACTGCGGTGGGCCTGCTAAACCTGTTCCCGGTGCCGGTGCTCGATGGCGGCCACCTGGTGTTCCATGCCTGGGAAGCGGTGACCGGCAAGCCGCCTTCGGACAAGGCGCTGAACGTGCTGATGTCCATCGGCCTGGTCCTGATTCTGTCGCTGATGACCTTTGCGCTGACCAACGATCTCTTCTGTCCCTGAGGGACAGTCTCCCGCACGGAAACCGACGCCGCGTTTTCGTGCGGGCTATGCCGCAAAACAGCCGCAATGGGCGTCTAGGAACGGTTCGGAAACCAATTTCTGGAAACCGGCTGGACCACCATGCACACGCTTCAAACCGGATATCGCGGCCTCGGCCTGCTCGTCATGATCAACCTGGATCGCGTTCTCAGCGTCCTCGCGATTGCGGGCGCGTTGTATTTGGGCGCCTTTCTGGGATCGCTCTGAAAACGGGCCGTTTCGGCTTTTGACAAGGTACTTCAATCCCGATACTCACGTTGAAAAATAAAGGCGGAGTGGATTGAAGGATGACCCAAGGGCTTTCAGGGGCCAGCCTCCTGCGTGGCGCGCGCAATCTTAAAATTGGCAGCTCGCTAGCGGCGCTTTCTGTCGCAATATCAGTGGCTTTCACGGCGCTCCCGGTGCCGTCCCAAGCCCAGACCTTCTCTTTCAGCAACGTCTCGATCGAGGGCAACCAGCGGATCGAGGCCGGCACCATCCTCAGCTATGCGGGCATCGCGCGCGGGGCACCGGTTTCGGGCGGCGAGCTGAACGCGGCGTATCAGCGGATCGTCGCCTCCGGCCTGTTCGAGACGGTCGAGATCGTGCCGCAGGGCAACACGCTGGTGATCCGCGTCACCGAATATCCGACGATCAACCGCATCGCCTTTGAAGGCAACCGCCGGATCAAGGACGAGGATCTCGCGGCCATCGTCGCCACGCAGCCGCGCCGGGTCTACAGCCCGAGTGCCGCCGAGCAGGACGCCAATGCCATCGCCGAGGCCTACACCCAGCAGGGTCGCATCGCAGCACGGGTGACGCCCAAGCTGATCCGGCGTTCGGACAACCGCGTTGATCTGGTCTACGAGATCTTCGAAGGCGGCGTCACCGAGGTCGAGCGCATCTCCTTTGTCGGCAACACCGAGTTCAGCGACCGCCGTCTGCGCCGCGTGCTCGAGACCAAGCAGGCCGGCCTGCTCCGCGCGATCATCACGGCGGACACCTTCATCGCCGACCGGATCGAGTTCGACCGCCAGCTTCTTCAGGATTTCTACGCCTCGCGCGGCTATGTCGACTTCCGCATCACCGGTGTGAATACCGAGCTGGCCTCGGAGCGCGACGCGTATTTCGTGACCTTCAACATCGAGGAAGGGCAGCAGTTCGACATCGGCGAGATCAGCGTGCAGTCCGATTTGCCCGAGGTCGATACCCTGCTGTTCCGCGACGCCATCAAGATGAAGTCGGGCCAGACCTACTCTCCGTCCACGATCGAGAACGAGATTGCGCGTCTCGAGCGGCTCGGCGTGCAGGAAGGGCTGACCTTTGTGCGGGTCAATCCGCGCATCACCCGAAACGATCGCACCCAGACCCTCGACGTGGCCTTCGAGATGACCCGCGGCGAGCGCATCTTCGTCGAGCGCATCGACATCGAGGGCAACACGACGACGCTCGACCGCGTCGTGCGGCGGCAGTTCGACACGGTCGAAGGCGACCCGTTCAATCCGCGCGCCATCCGCCAATCCGCCGAGCGCATCCGCGCGCTGGGATTTTTCTCCGAGGCGGATGTGAATGCCCGCGAAGGCACCACGCCGCAGCAGGTGATCATCGACGTCAACGTCGAGGAGCAGCCGACCGGCTCGATCGGTTTCGGCGGCTCCTACTCGACCTCGAACGGTCTGGGGCTGTCGCTGTCCTTCAGCGAACGAAACTTCCTTGGCCGCGGGCAGCGTCTGTCCGCCGGGGTCAGCACCGCCTCGACCAACAACAACTACTCGTTCAACTTCGTCGAGCCGCGCTTCCTCGGCCGTGACCTGACCTTTGGCCTCGGCGCCAGCTACTCCGCGACCGAGCAGGAATATGCCGAGTTCGACACCGGCCGCGGCGTCTTCCGTCCGAGCATCGGCTTCCCGGTTTCCGATTTCGGCCGTCTCAGCCTGCGCTACACGCTGGAATACAGCGACATCCTCAACACCGACGACGGCGATGCCGGCCAGATCATCCGCGCCGAGGAAGACCTCGGCGAGCGCTGGGACAGCAGCCTCGGCTACACGTTCAGCTGGGACACACGGCGCGACGGCCTTGATCCGAACGCCGGTGTTCTGCTTGAGTTCGGGCAGGATTTCGGCGGGCTCGGCGGCGATACCAGCTTTATCGAGACCAACCTCCGTGCCGTTGCGCAGCAACGCGTCTGGAACGAGGAAGTCACCCTGAGGGCAACCTTCGAGGCCGGGGCGCTGAACTACACCAGCGGCCGCAGCCGTGTCACCGACCGCTTCCGCCTGAACGACTCTACGCTCCGTGGCTTTGAGTACGGCGGCATCGGGCCGCGGGAATTCAACGACGCCGAAGACGTGGACGACTCGCTGGGCGGCAACTACTTCGCCGTGATGCGGCTCGAAGCGGAATTCCCCATTGGTCTGCCGGATGAATACGGCATCACCGGCGGCCTGTTCTACGACATGGGCTCGGTCTGGGGGCTTGATGACGCGACCACGTCGACGGTAACGAACGACATCCTCTACGAGGATTTCAGCCTGCGTCACGTGATCGGCTTCTCGGTGTTCTGGGACTCCGCGCTCGGGCCGCTCCGGCTGAACTTCTCGCGTCCCCTGGTCAAGGAAGACGAGGACCGCGAACAGAACTTCAGCCTGACCGTCTCGACAGAGTTCTGAGATGGTCCGGGCCCTGAGGCATCTCGTCCTCGCGCTTGGCCTCGGATTGGCCGCAGGGACCGCGTCCGCACAGGGCGCGGATCCCGGCATCGTCGAAAGCGACTTTCTCACGATCGAGTTCGACCGGCTGTTCGCCGAGAGCGCCTATGGCGAGCGCGTGGCGGCCATGTTCGAGCAGGAGGGGACGGAGATCGCCGCCGAGAACCGCCGCATCGAGGCCGAGCTTACGTCGGAGGAACGCGAGCTTACCGAGAAGCGCGCAACACTCGACCCGATGGAGTTCCGTGCGCTTGCGGATGCGTTCGATCAGAAGGTGCAGGGACTGCGCCGTGAACAGGACGCCAAGGCCCGTGCGGTCGGCGAACTCTCCGAACGGCTTCGCCGCGAGTTCATCACGGCCTCCGAACCGGTGATCGAGCAGATCATGCGCGAGGCCGGTGCCGTGGTGATCCTCGAGAAGCGCTCGCTGTTTCTCTCGGCGGACGTGATCGACATCACCGACGCGGCCATCGCCCGCATCGACGCCGAGATCGGCGATGGGTCCGAGGCGTCCGAGGCTCCGGCTCAGCCCTGATCCGGCCTCGACGCTTGCCCCGTCACGCGGCTGTTGCTAGGGACGGGGCGACAGATCGACAGGAAAACACCATGACCGACACGTTGCTCACCGCGGATATCCAGCTGATCCAGCGCATTCTGCCGCACCGTTACCCGTTCCTCCTGGTTGACCGGGTGGTCGAGATCGACGGCTACAAGTCGGCGGTCGGCATCAAGAACGTCACCATGAACGAGCCGCATTTCCAGGGCCACTTTCCGGGCCAGCCGATCATGCCGGGCGTCACCATCGCCGAGGCCATGGCGCAGACCGCCGCCGTGATGGTGGGCACCGCGCTCGATCTCGCGGACAAGGACCTGAAGGTCTATTTCATGGCCATCGACAAGTGCAAGTTCCGCCGCATGGTGGTGCCGGGCGACCAGCTGCGCATGAACCTCACCACGCTGCGCGGCAAGCCCGGCGGCAAGGTCTGGAAGTTCGGCGGCGTGGCCGAGGTCGAGGGCGAAATGGCCTGCGAGGTCGAGTTCACCGCGATGATGGACCTGCCGACGTGACCGAGACACAGATCCATCCCGGCGCCATCGTCGAGGACGGGGCGCAGATCGGCGAGGGCTGCATCATCGGCCCGTTCTGCCATGTCGGCCCCGAGGTCGTTCTCGGGCCGCGCGTCGAGCTGAAATCGCACGTTGTTGTCACCGGCAAGACCGAGATCGGCGAGGAAACCGTGGTGTTTCCCTTCGCGGTGATCGGCGAGATCCCGCAGGACCTCAAGTTCCGCGGCGAGAGCACCAGACTTGTGATCGGCAAGCGCAACCGCATCCGCGAGCATGTCACGATGAATTCCGGCACCGAGGGCGGTGGCGGGGTGACCAGCGTCGGCGATGACGGTCTGTTCATGGCCGGCTGCCACGTCGCGCATGACGTGCAGGTTGGCGACCGGGTGATCCTGGTCAACAACTCCGCCGTGGCCGGGCATTGCGTGATCGCCGATGATGTCATCGTCGGCGGGCTTTCGGGCGTGCACCAGTGGGTGCGTATCGGGCAGGGCGCGATCATCGGCGCGGTGACCATGGTCACCAACGACGTGATCCCCTACGGCCTCGTGCAGGCGCCGCGCGGCAAGCTCGACGGGCTCAACCTCGTGGGCCTGAAGCGCCGTGGCGTGAGCCGGGCCGACATCACCGCGCTGCGCGCCGCGTTCCAGATGCTTGCGCAGGGCGAGGGGGCGTTTGCCGACCGCGCCAAGCGGCTCGGGGACGAGACCCAGAGCGAGCATGTGCGCGAGATCGTCGATTTCATCCTCGGCGACAGTGATCGTCATTTCCTGACCCCGGGCTGAGCGCATGCTGGCGCTGATCGCAGGGCAGGGCGCCTTGCCCCGCGCGGTGGCCGACGCCTGCCCGGAGCGCCCGCTGATCTGCGCGCTCGAGCCGCATATGCCCGAGGGGCTTGCGGTCGACCGCAGCTTCCGGATCGAGACGCTGGGCAGCTTCCTGCACTGGCTACGGAAGCGCGGCGTGACCCGGATCTGCATGGTCGGCCGCGTTGCGCGTCCCGAGATCCGGCTGACCCAGCTCGATTGGCGCACCGTGCTGATGCTGCCGGCCTTTCGTCGTGCATTGAAGCGCGGCGACGACGGGGCGCTGCGGATTGTCATCGGGCTGCTCGAGGGCGCGGGGTTCGAGGTCGTGGGGGCGCACGAGGCCGCCCCTGACCTGCTGCCACCTTCAGGCGTTCTGACGCAGGTGCAGCCCGGGGCCGCCGACATCGGCGCGGCACGGCTGGGCGATCAGGTCAGTCGCGAGCAGGGCGCACGCGATTTCGGGCAGGCTTGCGTGATCCGAGACGGCGCGGTGCTGGCCCGCGAGGACGAGGCCGGCACCGACGCGATGATCGACGCGCTCGAGGCCGCCGCTGGCGGCGTGCTCTACAAGGCCGAGAAGCCGGGACAGGACCATCGCGCCGATCTGCCGGTGGTCGGCCCCCGCACGGCTGAGGGTGCCGTCCGGGCGGGGCTCTCGGGCATCGTGCTGTCAGCGGGTGGCGTGATGATGGTCGACCGGCCCGCGATGATCGAGGCGCTCGACGCCGCCGGGCTGTTTCTCTGGGTGCGGGAGCGCGACGCATGAAGGTCTATATCACGGCAGGCGAGCCCTCGGGCGACAAGCTCGGCGCGTCGCTGATGGAGGGTCTCAAGGCCCGGGTGCCCGAGGTCCAGTTCACCGGAATCGGCGGCGAGCGGATGATCGGGCAGGGGCTCGAGAGCCTGTTTCCCATGGACGAGATCTCGGTCATGGGGATCACCGAGATCCTGCGCCAGTACGGCAAGCTCAAGGCCCGCATCCGCGAGACCGCCGAGGCGATCATCGCCGCCGAGCCGGACGTGCTGATCACTGTCGACCTGCCGGAATTCTCGCTGCGGGTGGCCGAGCTCGTCAAGGCGCGCTCCGACATCCGCGTGGTGCATTACGTGGCGCCCACGGTCTGGGCGTGGCGTCCGAAGCGCGCCACCAAGATGGCGCGCCATGTCGATCAGGTGCTGGCGCTGCTGCCCTTCGAGCCGCCCTACATGGAAGCCGCCGGGATGCGCTGCGATTTTGTCGGCCACCCGGTGGTGACCGAGCCGCAGGCCGGCGACGATGACGTTGCGGCCTTCCGCCAGCGCCACGATCTTGGAGACGCGCCCGTCGCGCTGATCCTCCCCGGCTCGCGCCGCTCCGAGGTGTCGCGCCTCGCGCCGGTCTTCGGGGACGTGGTCGCTCGGTTGCAGCAGGAACGCCCGGATCTGCGCTTCGTCCTGCCTGCCGCAGCCCCGGTGGCACCGATGGTCGAAGAGCTCTGCGCAGGCTGGGCGGAGCCGCCGCTGGTGCTCGAGCCGCGCAAGCTGGGTGAGGATATGGCTGCCGAGAAGCGCGCTGCCTTCGCCGCCTCCGACGTAGCGCTCGCGGCGTCTGGCACGGTCTCGCTCGAGTTGGCCGCGGCCGGCACGCCGATGGTGGTGGCCTATGACATGGGCTGGCTCTCGCGCGAGATCATCGGGCGGATGCTGCTGGTCGATACGGTGACGTTGGTCAACCTCGTGTCCGAGACCCGCGCCGTCCCTGAGTTCATCGGAAAGGCATGCCGTCCCGCCCCGATCGCCGATGCGTTGCTGTCCGTGCTCGAGGCGCCACAGGCGCAGGTCGAGGCGATGGCGCTGACCATGGAGCGGCTGGGCCGCGGTGGGCCGCACCCGGGCGACCGCGCTGCGCAGGCGGTGCTGGAGGGGCTGGGGCGGGGCTGAGCCGCCCGACCGGGGCTCATGAAAAAGGCCGCGGGATGTTCCCGCGGCCCTCTTGTTTCTTGTCCGTGTCCGGTCGCGCTTACTGGCGCAGCTCGGAGGTCTCGTCGAAGCCCGCGGTGAAGCCCGACAGCGACATCTCGAGCTCGACGCGCTGGTCGGGTGCCAGCGCGGGCACGATGGCGACCGTTGCGGCGCTGCCGGCCTTGAAGCGGGCGATGTCGTCGGCGGTGAAGCCCACGCGCGCGTAGCAGCCGACCTGCGTGCAGAACGAGAAGTCGTAGCGCTTGGCCTGACCGCCATCGACGGAGATGGAGAGCTTTTGGGTCAGCAGCGTCTCGAGCGGCACGACAAAGGTGCCGCCGGCGACGACCTGGCCACCGTTTTGCAGGCGGAACACGCTGACTTCGGCCACGTCACCACCGTTCTCGTCCTTGAGAAGCTGGTACATCTGGCAGGGGTCCTCGGCGTTGGTGCCCTCGGGCACGCGCAGGCACTGCACCTCCCAGTCGCCGTGGGTCGCCTTGGTGTAGGTCTCGGCCTGCGGGTTGCCGGGGGTGGCGTCAGCGTCGGATTCCCCCATGCTCAGCGCACCGCCGATGGGGCTCTGCGACTGTTCAGCGGGCTGTTCTGCTGGCTGCTCGGAGGACTGCGCGCTGTCCTGGGCAAATGCCGGTGCGGCAGAGAGGCCGGCCACGAGCGGCAGGGCCCACAGGGCGGAAAGCAGTCTGGTCATGGAAACTCCCTCGGAATGGTCATGAGTCCTCGTCCGAGTATCACGGCGCCGACGCGGTGTCAGGCCGGAATTGCCGCGCCCCGGACACAATGGCGGGAAGCCGCAAGCCGGTGGAACAAAAGAGAAAAGGGACCAGATGGTCCCTTCCCCCTTGCTCCCTGCCGGACCGGCCGGCTTTGTCATTGGCCGAACGCTACGAAACTCTCATGAGGCGGTCAACAGGGTTTCTCACGTCAGCGCGATCACAACTGCATAAAAAGGCCGCGCCCGAGAGCGCGGCCAGTCTGACAGGGAGGAAGTCTGCCCGAAGCAGGAGAGGACATGATGCCCCGGGCAAAAAAGATACTGGCCTCAAAAGGTTAAGATTGTATGGTCGAGGCGCACGCGCGTGGAGGTCCGGCATGGAGAGTGGCGTTTTTTTAGGCGGTGGCGGAGAGGGCTACGGCGACAAGCAGCATCTGGCGCTGAAATACGCAAATCGGCACGGGCTGATCGCGGGCGCCACCGGCACCGGCAAGACGGTGACGCTGCAGATCCTGGCCGAAGGCTTCTCGGCCGCCGGCGTTCCTGTCTTCCTTGCCGATGTGAAGGGGGATCTGTCGGGGCTGTGCAAAGCCGGCAGCGCGGGGGGCAAGCTGCATGATGCCTTTGCCAAGCGCAACGCCACAATCGGCTTCGATGACTTCGCTTATTCTGCCTTCCCGGCGGTGTTCTGGGACCTGTTCAGCGCGCAGGGCCATCCGGTGCGCACCACCGTGGCCGAGATGGGGCCGCTCCTGCTGGCGCGACTGCTCGAGCTGACCGATGCGCAGGAGGGCGTGCTCAACATCGCCTTCCGGCTATCGGACGAGCAGGGGCTCCCGCTTCTGGATCTCAAGGACCTGCAGGCGCTTCTGGTCTGGGTCGGCGAGAACGCGAAAGAGCTGTCGCTGCGCTATGGCAATGTCTCCACCGCCTCGATCGGCGCGATCCAGCGCCGGCTTCTGGTGCTCGAGAACCAAGGGGGCGACAAGCTCTTCGGCGAGCCGGCACTGGCTCTGGCGGACCTGATGCAGCTGGCCCCGGACGGGCGCGGCCACGTCAACATCCTTGCCGCCGACGCGCTGATGGGCGCCCCCAGGCTCTACGCCACGTTCCTGCTCTGGCTGCTGTCGGAGCTTTTCGAGGAGCTGCCGGAGGTCGGCAATCCCGACAAGCCGAAGCTGGTGTTCTTTTTCGACGAGGCGCATCTTTTGTTCGACGACGCACCGAAGGCGCTGGTCGACAAGGTCGAGCAGGTGGCGCGGCTGATCCGCTCCAAGGGGGTGGGCGTGTATTTCATAACTCAGAATCCTGACGACATCCCCGAGGACATTCTCGGGCAACTCGGCAACCGGGTGCAGCACGCGCTGCGCGCCTTCACCGCGCGCGACAAGAAGGCACTGCGGCAGGCGGCCGAGACCTATCGCCCGAACCCCACCTTCGACACCGAGGTGGCGATCCGTGAGGTCGGCACCGGAGAGGCGGTGACCTCGATGCTGCAGGAGAAGGGCGTGCCGGGCATCGTGCAGCGGACCCTGATCCGACCGCCCTCGTCGCAGCTGGGCCCGATCACGCCGGAGGAGCGCGCCGCGGTGCTGGCGGGCTCGACGCTCGCGGCGAAATACGACACGCCGCTCGACCGGCATTCGGCCTACGAGATCCTCAAGGCACGGGCCGATGAGGCGGCGCAGGCAGCGGAGGAGGCAGAGCGCGCCGAAGTGGACTCGCGAGGGGCAGGCGACGCCGGCGACATGATCCGCGAGTATAATCGCGCGCGGCGCTATGATCCGACACCGCGTGCCAAGCCGATGCGCAAGACCGCGAGCAAACCGCGCTCCAGCCGCTACAGCGCGCCGAATTCGATCGGTGAGGCGCTGGGGCAGGCGGTGCTCAAGGAGCTTTCGGGCACCACCGGCAAGCGCCTTGTGCGCGGCATTCTCGGCGGACTTTTCAAGGCACGCTGAACGCCGCTCACTCCGCCGCCAGCGTGCCGCGCACCACCGCGTCGAAGAACCGGCCCAGCCGGTGCCGGTCCACCGGCTTCGACAAGAGCTCGATCTGAAAGGCCGCGCAGGCCTCGCGCAGCGCCTCCGACCGGTCCGCCGAGACGATGGCGCAGGGCAGGCGGCCCATGCGGGTGGTGATCTCGCCGAAGAGCTGTGTGCCGGACATGCCGGCGCCAAGCTGGTAGTCGAGCAGCAGCGCATCCGGCACGATCTCGAGATCTGCCAGCAGGTCGAGCGCGCTGACCGCGTCCTCGGCCTCGATCACGTTCACCCCCCAGCTCTCCATCAGCACCGTCATCGCGCGGCGCAGCTGCGGGTCGTTCTCCACCAGCAGCACGATCAGCCCCGCCTGCGCCAGGCCCTGCGGGCGTGCCGGCCCAAGCGCCGCGGGCCGCGCCGGCGCGCTGCTGCCCACGACCGGCAGGCTCACCATGAAGCACGAGCCGCGCCCGGGCTCGGACCAGAGGCCCAGCGGGTGCCCCAGCCTCGCGCAGGCGCGCTCGACGATGGCGAGGCCGAGCCCCAGGCCGTCATTGCTCGAGGCACGGGTGTCGAGGCGGCGGAACTCTTCGAAGATCGCCGACTGGTCCTCCTCTGCGATGCCCGGCCCGGTGTCCCAGACCTCGATCCGGGCGGTGCCGCCGCGGCGGCGCACACCGATCACCACGCGTCCGGTTTCGGTGTAGCGGATGGCGTTGGCCACGAGGTTCTGCACCACCCGGCGCAGGTAGGCCGGGTCGGTCTCGACGGTCAGGTCGCTGTCTATCATCCGCAATTTCAGTCCCTTGCGGGCGGCCAGAACCTCCATCTCGTCGCGCAGGCGCGAGAAGATCTCGCGCAGCGCCACCGGGCGGATGTCGAATTTCAGCCCGTCGGATTCGAGCTTGGAGATGTCGAGCAGCGCGTCGATCAGCTGTTCCGCCGAGGTCAGCGCCGACTCCGCCTTGTCGAGCACCGCCTTGTCGCCGGCATCTGCGCTTTTCTCCGAGAGCGACGAGATGAACAGCTTGGCCGCAGAGAGCGGCTGCAGGAGATCGTGGCTCGCCGCCGCCACGAAGCGCGACTTCGAGGCGTTGGCGCGCTCGGCGGCAGAGAGCGCGTCCTCGAGCTCGAGCGTGCGCTCCATCACGCGCTGCTCGAGCATCTCGTTGACCTCGGTCAGGCGGCGCGCGGCCTCGCGCTCGGCGGTGACGTCGGTGCAGGAGAACAGGAAACCGCCATCGGGCATACCGCGCCCGAAGAAGCGCAGCACGATGCCGCCGTCGCGGCTCAGCTCGAAGCTGATCGGACCACGGCGGCCGCCGCGCTCGGTCCAGCTTCGGAACAGGTCGCGGTCGCTCTCCTGTGAGAAGCGGAAATTCTGCTCGACCTGCTCCATCAGCCCCTCGAAGGAGGCGCCCAGATGCAGCCGTCGCGCGGGCAGGTTCATCAGTGTCCCGATCTTCTCGTTCCACGCCACCAGATGCGCGCCGTCGTCAAAGATGCAGACCCCCTGATCGAGATGATCGAGCGTGGCGCGGATCATCCGCGTCTGCTTGTCCTTGAGTTTGAGCCGTTCCTGCCGCTCGAGCCGGATGATGTCGGTCACGTCGGTCTGCAGGATCACCGTGCCGCCATTGGCGGTGCGGTGTTCCGAGACCTGCAGCCAGCGGTCCTGTCCGTGGCGCACGTTGAACATGACCCGCCGGTCGGTATGCTTGCGCATCCGGTCCGCCGCCCAGGCGTCGGGCGACAGCCCCTCGGGCAGTGACAGGTGCCGCGAGCGGCTGACATGGCGCACGTAGCCCTCGAAGGACAGCCCCGGGCGCAGATCGCGCACGGTGTCGCGGAAATCGCGGCAAAAACGCGAGTTGCACATCACCAGCACGTCGTCGCCGTCGAACAGGGCGAAGCCCTCCGATATCGTCTCGATGGCGTCGGCGAGGTTGCGCCGCGCGGTCTCGGTCTCCTCGTGGGCCTGGGCAAGCTGGGCGTTCGAGTCGTGCAGCAGGTTGAGCGTGCGCTCAAGCTCGAGCGTGCGCTCGCGGACCCGCTTTTCCAGCAGGGCGGCGCGTTCGAACTGGGCATAGGCCTCGCCGGACTGGCCATTGCCATGCTCGACATGGTTCATCAGCGTCTCGACGATCCGCAGCAACTTCTCGTTCTGTCGTTCCAGGCTGTCATCGGGATTGATCAGCGACATCAGGGCCGATCCTCGTCCTCGGCGGGGTAGAACGCCACCGCGGTGAAGGTCTGGTTCACGTGCAGCGCGCCGATCTGCTCACCATAAGTGTTGAACCCCACCACGTTGTGCCGCGTGAGCACGTCCGAAACCGCGCGGGTCTCCTGGAACTGGCCGGCCTCGAGCCGACGCAGCAGGCAGTCGCAGCCGAGGATCTGCTCCGGGGCTTCCGTCTCCGAGAGCGCGCCCAGAGCCTGATCGAGATGGCTGGCCATGTCCTGTCGTTCGGCGAGGGTCAGAACCATGCCCTCGTTGATCGCTGAGAAGAACACCAGCTCGCCCTTGTCTCCGACCTTCTGGATCGAGCGCACGTGGTGGCTGTCGCCCAGCCGGACGACGACCGGGTGGGTGGCGAAGGTGAAGGTGTCGAGTTGCTCGGGCCGCATGCCGAGCAGCCGGGCATATTCCTGCGCCGCGGGTTCTGCGTTGATCTCCTGCACGGTGCGGTGATCTGGCGCGGCGCGGGTCACCACCATGCGTGTCGTCGTGGGAACGAGGTGATCGATGCTGAACACCTTCACCGGACAGCGGCTGCGCACCAGCGCCAAAAGCGCCGCGTTGCTGCGGATCTTGCCGTTGTAGGACAGCCAGGTCGCGCCGAAATCGGTGCCGTCGCCGGTGGAGCCACCGAAGAGCGGCATCTGGCCCATCGCCGAGGCGAGGATCGTGGCGACGTTCTCTTCCTGGAGCGACAGCCCGTCGACCATCAGGAACGCAAACTCGTAGGGCTTGTCCGGCGCGTCGACATTGAGCGCCATGCGCCGCTGCATCAGCTGGTCGATGACCTGCCTGTCGTCGAGCGCGTCGAGCCCGTCGATGGCCAGCGCATCGACCGCGAACAGCGCGGAGGGGAAGGCGATGGCAATGATCTGGCCTTCCTCGTAGCCGGCCCGGCCGATTTCGCCGGCCGTGGTGCAGGCAAACACGTCGGCCCCGCCGAACGCGCCGATGGCGGCGTCGTTCAGTGCGATGAAATCCGCTTCGGGAGAGGCGAAAAGACAGACAAGCCCGAACGGGCCACCGCCAAGCTGAGCAGCAATCGCCGCAATCGGATCCTCCGCGGTGCTTTCGACCTGCGCCACGCGCAGGGCCCCGGCCGGGTCCGTTCCCCTCCCTGCGGAGCGCGTCTGTGCTCCGTCCACGACATCACCTCCCCTTGCGATGTGCACGGCAGGTTACGGCGCGGCCCCTTCGCTTGGCAAGACCCGGTTGAAGTTGGCCTCCTGCGCGATCAGCACCGCCTGGGTGCGGCTGTGCACCCCGAGCTTGCGCATGATCGCGGTGACATGCGCCTTCACCGTGGTCTCGGCGATGGTGAGGTCGTAGGCGATCTGCTTGTTGAGCTTGCCCTCGCAGATCAGAGACAGGATGCGCGCCTGCTGGTTCGTCAGAGTCGCGAGCCGTGCCAGCGCGTCGTCGGGGCCAGCGCCGCTCTCGGGCTCGCGGGGGTCGATGTAGCCATCCGGCACGAAGGGCTCGCCACGGCCCACCGCCTCGAAGGCGCGGCGGAACACCGAGCGCTGCGAGTGCTTGGGCACGAAGCCGTTGGCCCCCGCCTTGAGCGCGTGGCTGATCATGCGGTTGTCGGCCATCGACGAGGCGATGAGGATGGCGGCGCGCGGTGCGGCATTGCGCATCCGCACCAGACCGTCGAGCCCGTGCACGTCGGGCAGGTTAAGGTCGAGGATCACCAGATCCGGCGCCTCTCCCTGCGCAGCGATCTCCAGCGCCTTCTCCAGCGTGCCGGCGCTGCGGATCTCTTCGAAATCCGAGATCGACTGCAGGGTCAGGGTCAGCGCGTCGCAAAACAGCGGGTGGTCATCGACCACCAGTGCCCGGATCGGTCGGCTCTCGCTCAAAAGCTCCACGCGGTCGCTCATCCTCTATCTCCTCTGCCCGTGGCTCAGGTTAGACCGGGGCGAGGCGCACGGGAACGTGCCAAAAGGTCGGATAGCGCGATCAGAACCAGCTTTCGACGGTACGCGCCCCGTTCGAGATATCCTGTCCGACGCCGTCAATGGTGGCGCAGCCGCCAAGGGTGACCGCCAGTGCGGTGATGAGAAGTGCCTGTTTCATTGTTCTGCTCGTGGTTTGTTCTTGTTGGTCTTGCTTATGCCCGGGTTCGATCGCCCGGTCGGGCGCAAGTCTACACGGGTTTCACTGGTCCTGCCACCACCAGGCGTTCGGCATCCAGTCGATCCAGTCGCCATAGACGGGGGTGGTCTCGGAAAAGGTCAGTTCCTTGGCATGGGCAATGCGCGAGATGTTCCACTGGTAGATCGGGATCACGTAGCGCCCGGTGGTCAGGATCCGGTCGAGCGCGCGCGACGCAGCGACGAAATCCTCGCGGCTGGTGGCGTTGAGCAGCGTGTCGATCATCGCGTCCGCCGCCGGAGACTGCATGCCCATCAGGTTGCGAGAGCCCTCCTGCGTCGCCGCGTCCGAGCCCCAGTAGAGACGCTGTTCGTTGCCCGGGCTGAGCGAGATGCCGCGGCGGAAGAAGGTCATGTCGAAATCGAAGCGGTTGACGCGCTCGTTGTACTGCGCCGAGTCGATCACCGTGACGCGCGGCGTGATGCCCATGCGCTGCAGCGCCTGCACGTAGATGTCGATGATCGACTGCTCTTCGCCGGCCCCCTGGTTGAGCACCACCTCGAAGCTGAAGGGCTGACCGTCGGCGTTCTTCATCACGCCGTCCTGCACCGTCCAGCCGGCCTCTTCCATCAGCCCCATGGCCTTGCGGATATTGCGCCGGTTGCGGGCGCTGCCGTCACCTTCGGGCAGGGCATAGCCCTCGAGCGCACCGGGCAGCAGGTCGTCGGCGAAGGGCTCCAGCAGCTCGCGCACCCGGCCCTCGGCCGGCCCGGCGCTCATCGCGAGGTCGGAGTTGGAGAAATACGAGGTGATGCGCGGCTGGCGCGAGCCGGTCATGGTCTCGTTGATGTATTCGAAGTTGAAGGCGTGGATCATCGCCGCACGCACGCGCCAGTCGGCAAAGACGCCGTGGCGGGTGTTCATCACGAACCCGGTCATGCCGGTGGGGCGGCCATGGGGGATCTCGGATTTCACCACATCGCCGCGCTGCACGGCCGGGAAATCGTACTGGGTTTCCCATTTCTCGGCGTTGTTCTCGCGCAGGGCGTTGAGCGCGCCGGCCTTGAAGGCCTCGAACTGCACCGTGCCGTCGCCGAAGAACTCCATGCGGATCTCGTCGAGATTGGCCTGGCCGTTCATGAAGGGCAGGTCCTTGCCCCAGTAATCGGTGTCACGCTTGAGCGAGACGAAGCGGCCGGCCTCGAAGTCGTCGATGACGTAAGGCGCCGAGGTGATCGGCACCACGTCGAGCCCGCTGGAGGCGAAATCGCGGCCCTCCCACTGCGCCTTCTTCAGGATCGGGCGCATGCCGATGATCAGCGCCAGCTCGCGGTCGTCGGTGGCGAAGGTGAAGCGGATCTTCCTGGGGCCGGTCTGCTCCATGCTCTCGACCTGGCTCCAGGCGCCACGGTAGCGCGGGTGGCCCTCAGTGCCGAGTGTCTCGTAGCTCCACATCACGTCCTCGACGGTGACCGGGCTGCCATCCGAGAAGCGAGCCTCGTCGCGCAGCGTGAATTCCACCCAGTCACGATTCGGACCGGTCTCGATGGTTTCGGCAAGCAGACCGTAGAGCGAGAACGGCTCGTCCCAGCTGCGGCCCATCAGGCTTTCATAGGCGAGGAAGCGGAGTTGCCACGGCACCGAGCCCTTCAGGATGTGCGGATTGAGGCTGTCGAAACTGCCGGTCTCGCCGGTGACCAGTCGGCCGCCTTTGGGTGCGTCGGGGTTGGCATAGGGCAGGTGATCAAAATCTGGGGGCAGGGCAGGCGCGCCATACATAGCGATGCCATGGGCGGGCTCGGCGGAGGCGATTCCACCGCAGGCCAGAATCGCCCCGAGCGCCAATGCGCCGACCGTGCGGCGCGCGAAATAATCGGCCATCATTGCTGAAACAATCCTTCACTGCCCTTGTTTTCTTGGCCCCGGAGGGTACCGGGGCTTTCACGTCTTTTCAAACTTTTAGCTTGGACTCCAGCGGTAAAGCGCGTATAACAAGGGCACTGCTCGATAGGTTTCTTGCCTGTATGAAACCTGCCTCAATGACTGAACGCCGGCCTTGTGCCGGCGTTTTTTTTGGTCTGGAGCCGAGCTGGTGCGGCGCTTTTGCGGCCTGTTCGCGTCGAGCGCAAGGCAGTTCTTGTCGCGAAACCGTGAAGCCGCGATTGCGGAACCGGCAGATCCCGAATTCGCTTATCTTGCAGGTGCAGCATTGCTATGCTGCCGCTGAGAAAAGCGAGGAGTTTCACATGTCTCTCAAGGGCAAGACCGCAATCATCACCGGCTCGAACTCGGGCATCGGGCTTGGCGTCGCGCGCGAACTGGCGCGGGCCGGCGCCTCGGTGGTGCTGAATTCCTTCACCGACAACGCCGAGGACCACAAGCTGGCCGAGGATCTGGGCAAGGAGTTCGGTGTCGATGCCCGCTACATCAAGGCGGACATGTCCAAGGGTGACGAATGCCGCGCGCTGATCGAGACCGCCGGCGCCTGCGATATCCTGGTGAACAATGCCGGCATCCAGCACGTCTCGCCGATCGACGAATTCCCGGTCGAGAAATGGGATGCGATCATCGCCATCAACATGAACTCGGCCTATCACTGCACCGCCGCGGCGCTGCCGATGATGCGGCAGGCGGGCTGGGGCCGGGTGGTCAACATCGCCTCGGCGCATGGTCTGACCGCCTCGCCCTACAAGTCGGCCTATGTGGCCGCCAAGCATGGCGTGGTGGGGATGACCAAGGTGGTGGCGCTGGAGACCGCGCGCGAGCCGATCACGGCCAATGCGATCTGCCCGGGCTATGTGCTGACCCCGCTGGTCGAGGCGCAGATCCCCGACACCATGAAGGAATACGGGATGGAGCGCGACGAGGTGATCGAGAAGGTGCTGCTGGAGCGCCAACCGTCGAAGGAATTCGCCACCGTCGAACAGTTGGGCGGGACCTGCGTGTTCCTGGCCTCGGACGCGGCAGCGCAGATCACCGGCACCACGATCAGCGTGGACGGCGGCTGGACGGCGCTTTAAGGCGGCGCGCCGGGAAGGGGGCTCTGCCCCCGACCTCCTGCGGAGGTCTCCCCCGGCGTATTTTGGCAAAGATGAAGACGGGGCCGGGCGCCCCGTGGCGAGGCGTGACGTGGTGAAGAAGAAGATCAACCTGGCTTTGCAGGGCGGCGGCGCACATGGGGCCTATACCTGGGGCGTGCTGGACCGGTTGCTGGAGGAAGACGACCTGGAGATCGCCGGGATCTCTGGCACCTCGGCCGGGGCGCTGAACGGGGCGGCGGTGAAATCGGGGCTGGTGCACAGCGGGCGCGAGGGCGCGCGCGACAACCTGGACTGGTTGTGGACCCAGATGGGGGCGGTGGACGAGCCGGGGCTGAGCACCTGGATGGACGGGTTCAACCCGCGCCGGGTGGCCAATGCGATCGAGTATTCGCCAGCCTACATGATGGGCGAGACCCTGTCGCGGTTGATGTCGCCCTATGCCTACGGGCCGTTCTATGCCAACCCGTTGCGGTCGGTGGTCGAGGTCTTCGACTATGAAAAGGTGTGCTCGCGGTCGGATCCGGCGCTGTTCATCTGCGCGACCAATGTGCGGACGGGCAAGATCCGGGTGTTTTCGGGGGACGAGATTTCGACGGATGCGATCCTGGCCTCGGCCTGTCTGCCGACGATCTTCAAGGCGGTCGAGATCGAGGACCCGGTGACCGGCGAAAGCGAGGCCTATTGGGACGGCGGGTACACGGGCAACCCGGCGTTGTTCCCGCTGTTTTCGCGGGATCTGCCGCAGGATATCGTGGTGATCAACATCAACCCGCTGGAGCGGTCGGAACTGCCGGTGACGCCGCAGCAGATCCAGAACCGGGTGAACGAGATCAGTTTCAACTCGTCGTTGCTGCGCGAGATGCGGGCGATTGCCTTTGTCCAGCGCCTGCTGGATGACGGGACGCTGCCGGACGGCCGGATGCGGCGGTTGCACCTGCACATGATCGCCGATGACCCGTTGATGAACGAATTGTCGGTGGCCACCAAGCTGGTGCCGACGGCGCCGGTGCTGTCGCAGCTGAAGGCGGCGGGGCGGGCCTCGGCCGAGGCGTTCCTGGAGGCGCATTTCGACGATATCGGCAAGCGCAGCAGCGTCGACATGGTGGACATGTTCAGCTGAACATGACGGGTGCGGTGGCGCGGGGCCCGTGATGCGCCCCGCGCAGGCGTTCAGGCGCGTTCGCGGATCCGGTCGCGCGGGTCGAGCACGGCCGGTTCGTCCCCGTCATCGGTCTTGTCACCGGATCCGTTCTTGTCGTTCGGATAGACAAGGCCGGCCGAGATCACCAGCTTGGCGGCTTCCTCGACACTCATGTCCAGTTCGTGCACGTCTTCGGCCGGGAAATACAGCAGGAAACCCGAGGTCGGGTTGGGCGTTGTGGGCACGAACACGCTCATCATCTTCTGGCCATTGCCCGCACGGCGCAGGATTTCGCCCTTGGCATAGGTCGAGATGAAGCCGATGGCCCAGATGCCCCGGCGCGGATATTCGATCAGCACGGCTTTCTCGAACGACCGTTCGGTCTGGGCAAAGACGGTTTCCGAGATCTGCTTGATCCCGTTGTAGACCGTGCGCACCACCGGCATGCGGTCGACGATGGTTTCGGCCTGGCGGATCAGCGACCGGCCGATCAGGCCCTTGGCGACCCAACCCACGACGATGGTGAAGAACAGGAAGATCACCACGCCGACGCCGAAGAAGTTGATACCGAACAGGTTTTCGGGCTGCAGCTTGTCCGGCACAAAGGGCAGCACGACCTTGTCCACCCAGCTGACCACCGAGAAGATCAGCCAGAAGGTCAGGCCGACAGGCGCGATCACCACGATCCCGGTCAGGAACGAGGAGCGCAGGGATTGGAGGAGACCGGCTTTGCGGTGCTCGGGCGTGAAAGGTGTTGTCATCTTCGTCCCGTTGTAGACCGGGATAATTTAGGAACGGTGCATCAGTGCGACAATGGTCGCATGCATCGCGGCGGTCATTTCGCGGTCTGGTTGCCTATGGCGTGGGCAATGCCTGCGGCCAGCCGGGCATTGTTTGCCACCAGGGCGATATTTGCCTCGAGCGACTGGCCCGAGGTGGCCTCGAAGATGCGTTGCAGCAGGAAGGGCGTCACGGCCTTGGCGGTGATCCCCTGGGCGTCGGCCTCGGCCTGGGCCCGGGCGATGATCGGGGCCAGGGTGTCTGCCGGGATCGCATCGGCGGCCGGGATCGGGTTGGCCACAAGCTGACCGCCGGGCAGGCCGAGCGCGCCGCGCATCAGGTGGGCGCGGGCGATGGCCTCGGGGGTGTCCATGCGCAGGGGCGCGGGCAGGCCGGAGGACGGCGACCAGAAGGCCGGGAAATCGTCCTGGCCATAGGCGATGACGGGCACGCCGTAGGTTTCCAGCACTTCCAGGGTCTTGGGCAGGTCCAGGATCGCCTTGGCCCCGGCGGCGACCACGGTGACCGGGGTCTGGGCCAGTTCGCGCAGGTCGGCGGATATGTCAAAGCTGGTCTCGGCCCCCTTGTGCACGCCGCCGATGCCGCCGGTGGCAAAGACCGCGATGCCCGCGGCCCGGGCGGCGATCATGGTGGCGGCGACGGTGGTGGCCCCGGTGCCCCCGTTGGCCAGGCACACGGCCAGGTCGGCGCGCGACAGCTTGGCCACGTCGGTTGCATGGCCCAGGGTGTCCAACTGGGCCGGTTCCAGCCCCACGTGCAGGCGGCCGTCCAGCACCGCGATGGTCGCGGGCACGGCCCCTTCGGCGCGGATGATGTCCTCGACCGCGCAGGCGACTTCCAGGTTGCGCGGCGCGGGCATGCCATGGGTGATGATCGTGCTTTCCAGCGCGACAATGGGCTTGCCCCAGGATTTGGCCGCGGCGACCTCGGCGCTGTAGGTGATGTCGATCAAGTGTCCTGGCCTCCAGAGACGTAAGCGGCGGCCGCGTCCAGCGCGAGATGCAGCGCGGCGTCACGGGGTTCGCCCCGGGCCTCGGCGGCAATATGGGCGGCCATGAAGGTGTCGCCCGCCCCGGTGACACGGGTCACCAGCACTTCGGGCGGGGTTTGAGTATGGACGCCGCGCGGGTCGGCATCGGATGTGGCCCGGCCGCCATCGGTGACCAGCACGCGGGCGGCTCCGCGGTTGACCAGGTGTTGGGCGGCCTCGGCCGAGCTGTCAAAGCTGCGCCCGGCCAGCAGCCCGGCCTCTTCGAGGTTGACATAAAGCGTGGCGCGTCCGGCGGCCAGGAAGGGCAGCAGCCGGTCGGCCTTGCCGGGCGAGGCCGGGGCCACGCGCAGGTCAGCCCGGGCAAAGGCGGGATGTTTCGAAATGTCGTCCAGCAGGCCCACGGTCAGGTTGCCATCGAGCGCGATCAGGCCGTCGTAAGGGGCGCTTTCACTGCCAAGCGCGCCGCCCAAAAGCGGGCGCAGGATCTTCGATCCGGCCGCTTCCAGCGAATGGGCATCGGCAATCGCGGCGATCAGCCCGTTGGCGCCCTCGACGGCCATGTAGCGGTCGGTGGGCAGGTCCTCGGACCGGTAGAGGTGTTCGGTCACAAGGCCCAACCCCTGGCAGGCATGGGTCAGCTCGTCGCCCTCGGCATCGCGGCCAACGGTGCTCAGCAGCACCGGGCGCATACCGAAATGGGCCAGCGTCATGGCGATGTTCAGGGCGACGCCGCCGGGCAGGCGGGTGATGCGCCCCGGCACATCAGAGCCTTGGCGCATATGGAGCGGGGCGCGGCCGATGACGTCCCAAAGGACAGAGCCGATGCACAGGATCTCGGTGGCGGGGACGTGGGTCATGACGCTCTATTGGCGGGAATTGGCCCGTGCCGCAAGGGGGAGGTCAGGGCACGGCAAAGGTCAGGCCGGCCCAAAGCGATTGCCAGACCTCGGGCGCGCTGTCTGGCGCGGGACGCAGGACGACCGCATCCAGCAGATATTCGTGGCCCGGTTGCACCGGGATCAGCGCGGTGCCTGTGTCATCGGTGCGCAGGGTCGAAATGGCCACGGCCCCGTCGGGCGCGCGGTCGAAGATTTCCACCTGGGCATCTTCGCGCGGCGCCCCCTGGTAGAGCAGCCGCACCGGCAGGCCCGCATCCAGCGCGTCGGTATAGGGGTTCAGCAGGGCCACGAACTCGGTCTCCATCCCCGAAATCACGTCCGATCCCAGCCCCGATCCGATGGCCACGAGCGATTTGACATGGCGGGTATAGGTTTCGCCAAAGCCCTCGCGGGGCAGGCCGCGCGCCTCGTGGCGGGCGGCGATGTCGGGGAAATCCTTGTGCTCTGCAAAGGCCGCGAACTTGTCCCAGCTGTCATAGGTCAGCTTCTGGGGCCTGGTTTCATGCACGATGGACCACAGCCCCTCGGCCGGAGCGTCCATGGTCATCGCCGGGATGTCGCCCGCGCGGCCCATGACCGCCACGACGTCGTTGCCCCGGATCATGTCGAAGCGGGTGATGCGCGGGCCGAAATAGCTGAGCGTGTTGCCGACGAATTCCTGCCCGTTCTTCAACTCGGCGATCACGGGCGCGCCGGGGTCGAGCGTATAGTCCACCGGTTCGATCCAGAACTCATGGCCAAGCACGGGCCCGGCTGCCATACAGGCGACAAATCCAAGGGCAAGACGCGGGTAAGACATGCAAAGATTTCCTTTCGTTCACGGCTACAAGCTGTGGTGCGCAATCCTTTTGTCAATTGGTGTGCTGTTCGGTGCGCCAAGTGACGCTCACGAGGTGTCGCCGACGATTGCCGATTTCACCGTGGACGGGACCGAGGTGTCCTTCGTCTTCCGCCTGAACGCCGAGGCCTTCCTGGCCGGGATCGACCTTGATGGGCTGGGCGATACCGACGAGGCGGCCGAAGGCGGGACCTACGATGACCTGCGGGGCCTGGACAAGGGCAGCCTGGAGGACCGTTTCCTCCCCTTTGCCGAAGAGTGGATCGGCAGGGTTGCGGTCGAGGCCGGCGGACCGGTGGCCCTGACGGTCACCGGGTTCGACGCGGGGCCGATGGGCGATCCACGGCTGGCGCGCAGTTCCGAGCTGGTGGTGCGGGGCGATCTTCCGGCCGGGGCGGACGAGATGGTGCTGACCTGGCCCGCGGGTGCCGGCACGCTGATCCTGCGCCAGTTGGGGGTCGAAGAACCCTTCACCGGCTATGTCGACGGCGGCGACAGCACGCCGCCCATCCCGCTGGAGGGCGGCGGCGCGGCGTCGGGCTGGCTGGTCTTCGCCCAGTACATCCCCGTGGGGTTCGAACATATCGTGCCCCTCGGCCTGGATCACATCCTGTTCGTCCTGGGCCTGTTTTTCCTGAGCACGGGCCTGTCCACCCTGCTGTGGCAGGTGTCGGCCTTTACCCTGGCCCATACCGTCACGCTGGCCTTCGGAGCCCTGGGCTGGGTCCAGGTGCCGCCCAGCATCGTCGAGCCGCTGATTGCCGCCTCGATCACCTATGTGGCGCTGGAAAACATCTTCCTTGGCCACCTGACACGCTGGCGGCCGGTGGTCATCTTCGGCTTTGGCCTGCTGCACGGGCTGGGCTTTGCCAGCGTCCTGGGAGAGTTCGGCCTGCCGGAGGGACAGTTCTTCCCGGCGCTGATCGGCTTCAACATCGGGGTGGAATTCGGCCAGCTGTCGGTGATCGCCGTGGCCTTCCTGGCCGTGGGCATGTGGTTTGGCACCAAGCCCTGGTACCGGTCGGCCATCGCGATCCCCGCCTCGGCCATCATCGGGCTGGTGGGCGCGTGGTGGTTCGTCGAACGGGTCTTCCTGTAGTCGGCCGGCCGGGTCGGGGCGAGATTATTAGCTAATAATCTGGCCCCTTGGCGAGCGGTCAGCCATCTGCCATGGCCGCGCGCAGGGTCTTGAGCGTGGCCAGCGGGTCCTCTGCCCCCCAGATTTCCTGGCCGAACCCGAAGAAGTCGGTGAAGGGCGCCAGGGCGCGCACCTCGGCCGTGCCAAGCCCGCCTTCGGCGACCACCGGCAGTTCGATCATCTGCGACCACCATTCGAACAGGTCACGTTCGGCCAGCGCGCCGTCCCCCAGCGCGCCTCCGCCCACCGGCCCGAAGCTGATGTAATCGGCCCCGGCCTCTCCGGCGGTCATGCCGTCATGCTGGGACTGGCCGCAGAAGCTGCCCACGATGCCCTCGATCCCCAGCGCCTTGCGCGCATCGCGCACGCCGCGGACGCCGGACGTCAGGTGCACCCCGTCCAGCCCCAGTTTCTGGGCCAGCAACAGGTGGTCGGACACCACCAGGCAGACATCGCGGTCGTGGCAGACCAGGCGCAGGGCATCGGCCGCGCGCGAGATATCGTCTTCGTCCCGGCTGGCCAGCGCCAGGCGGACACAGGCCACCGGCTGGTCGTCCAGCAGGCGGGCCAGCACCTGGGGAAAGGTGTCCGCCTCGAAGCTGGGCGGCGTGATCAGGTATGTCTGCGGCTGTTCGGTCATGAGGCTCTGGTATCGCAATCAGGTGACCTGCCGTTTAACGGATTGCACGGATGAAGCAAAGGCGACGTGCGGTCTCGGTCCTGATGACGCGCAGATGGCCCATATGAGCAGGGCAGGGACCCTTGCCCTCGGCGGCCCCGGGCTCTAAGGCACGTGCCCAACGCCGCCGCCCTTGAACCACCCCAACCAGAGAGCCCCGACCAGGACGCCCATGCCCAGCGACACGCCCCAACCCGCCTTCGTGCTTGTCCGCCCGCAGATGGGCGAGAACATCGGGGCGGCCTCGCGCGCCATGTGGAACTTTGGCCTGGACCGGATGCGCCTTGTCGCCCCGCGCGACGGCTGGCCCAACCCGGCGGCCGTGGCCATGTCCAGCGGGGCCGGGCGGTTGCTGGACGATGCCCGCCTGTTCGACACCACCGACCAGGCCGTCGACGATTGCGCCTATGTCTTCGCCACCACCGCCCGGTCGCGCGGGCTGACCAAGCCCGTGGTCTCTCCGGAACGTGCCATGACCATGGCCGCCGAAAAGATCGCCGCCGGCCAGCGCGTGGCCGTTCTGTTTGGCCCCGAACGCGCGGGCCTGGAAAACGACGACATCGCCCGGGCCAATGCCATCATTTCGGTCCCGGTGAACCCCGAGTTCGCCTCTCTCAACCTGGCCCAGTGCGTTCTGCTGACGGCCTATGAATGGCGCCGGGCCAGCACCGAGATCACTCACGAGCGGACCGAACTGGCCGGGGCCGACTGGGCAGAGCACATCGAGATCGAAAAGCTGGCCGAACATTACGAAACCCGGCTGGACGAGGCGGGGTTCTTCTTTCCCGACACCAAGGCCGAGGGCATGAAGATCGTCCTGCGCAACCTGTGGAGCCGCATGCCCCTGACCCGGTCCGACGTGCAGATGCTGCACGGGATCCTGCGGCAGATGGTCCGCTGGAAAGACCGCCAGGACTAGCCCGTCTGGACGTTGGACCTTCCCCGCCATACCTTTCCCGCGACCACGGATCAGAGGACCACATGACCGGACAGAGAAAGCTCTTCGAAGAGGTCGGCGCCGACGCGCCCGCGCAGCCCGCGACCGCTCCCGGCGGCATCGACCGGGGCCGGGGCGGAGCACGGGGCCTGGTCCGGGCCTGGCTGGCGGTACTGTTTGCCCTCGTGGTGGCAATGATCGTGGTGGGCGGCCTGACGCGGCTGACCGACAGCGGGCTGTCGATCACCGAATGGGCGCCGATCCACGGGGCCATCCCCCCGATGACGCAAGCCGACTGGCAGGCGGAATTCGAGAAATACCAGCAGATCGACCAGTTCCGGATCCAGAACCAGTGGATGGAGCTGCATGATTTCAAGCAGATCTACTGGTGGGAATGGAGCCACCGCCAACTGGGCCGCATCATCGGGCTGGTCTGGGCCCTGGGCTTCCTGGGCTTCCTGGTCACGAAATCCATGCCCGCGGGCTGGGCCGGACGGCTTGTGATCCCCGGCGCGCTCGGCGGCCTGCAGGGCGCGATCGGCTGGTGGATGGTGGCCTCGGGCGTGACCCAGGGCGAGGGCATGACCTCGGTCGCCAGCTACCGGCTGGCCGTGCACCTGGGCCTGGCCTTCGTCATCCTGGGCGTCATCGCCTGGTTCATCATGAAACTGGCCCGCCCCGAACGCGAGTTGATGCAGGCCCACCGGGCAAGTGAGCGCAAGCTTTACGGCCTGTCGACGGGGCTGTTGCACCTGGCCTTCCTGCAGATCCTGCTGGGCGCGCTGGTCGCCGGGATCGACGCCGGCCGATCCTATACCGACTGGCCGCTGATGGGCGGGCAGATCTTCCCGCCCAATGCGTTTCACATCGAACCGCTCTGGCGGAATTTCTTTGAAAGCCCGGGCCTTGTGCAGTTCATCCACCGCATCGTCGGCTACCTGGTCGCCGCCTTCGGCATCGTTGTCTGGCTGCGCGGCCGGCGCAGCGCCCACCCGCGCACGCGCTTTGCCTTCAACATGGTCCTGGCCGTGCTGGCCCTGCAAATCGTGCTGGGCATCATGACCGTCCTTTACGCCGCCCCGGTGGGCCTGGCCATCGTGCACCAGCTGGTCGCCGTGGCGCTCTTCGTGTCCATCCTGCGGGCCCGCTTCCTCAGCCTTTATCCCATTGCGACATCCCTCAAGGAGATCCGCGCATGACCGCCTACGATGACCTCATGGCCTTCACCCGCGAAACCGAAGCGCTGAAGATGATCTCGATGCGGCTTGGCTGGGACCAGGAAACCATGATGCCCCGCGGTGCCGCCCAGCAACGGGGCGAGGAAATGGCCGCCATGGAATCGGTGCTGCACGCCCGGCGGTCCGATCCGCGCGTGGGCGACTGGCTGGCTGCCGCAGACCCTGCCGATCCGGTGGCCGAGGCGCAGCTGCGCGAGATCCGCCGCGGCTTTGAACGGGCCACCAAGGTGCCGGCGACGCTGGCCCGCGACCTGGCCCGCCTGACCTCGGTCGCCCAGGGCATCTGGGCCGAGGCCCGATCCAACGAGGATGTCGCGGCCTTCCTGCCGACCCTGGCCGAGGTGGTCAAACTCCGTCGCGAAGAGGCCGCCGCCCTGTCCTCGGGCGGAAACGCTTACGACGCGCTGGTGCAGGATTACGAACCGGGCAGCTCGGGCGGCGAAATCGCGGTGATCTTCGACGCCATGCGCCCGCGACTGGTCGCCCTGCGCGCGGCGATCCTGGACAAACCGGTGCCCCCGGGGCTGTCGGGCACCTTCGACCCAGCGGTGCAGATGCAAGTGTCGAACCGGCTGGCCCGCGCCTTTGACTACGATTTCACCCGGGGCCGCATCGACAAGGCGGTGCATCCGTTCAGCTCGGGCAGCGGGTCGGATGTGCGCATCACCACCCGCACCAACCCGGACGATCCGTTCAACTGCTTCTACTCGACGATCCACGAGGTCGGCCACGCCTCCTACGAACTGGCCATCGACCCGGCCTATGCCATGACCCCGCTGGGACAGGGCGTCTCCATGGGCGTGCACGAAAGCCAAAGCCGCATCTACGAAAACCAGATCGGCCGGTCCCGCGCCTTCACCAGCTGGATGTACGCCCAGGCCAGGGACGCCTTCGGAGACCTCGGGCTCGACGATGCCCAGGCCTTCTACATGGCCGCCAACCGCGTGCAGAACGGCTACATTCGGACCGAGGCCGACGAGGTCCAGTACAACCTGCACATCATGCTGCGCTTCGACCTGGAACGCGCCCTGGTGTCCGGAGACCTGGCTGTGGCCGACCTGGAAGCCGCCTGGAACGACCGCTTCGCCGCCGATTTCGGCTATGCCGTCGACAAGCCATCCCACGGGATGTTGCAGGACGTGCACTGGTCGGTGGGCCTCTTCGGCTATTTTCCGACCTATGCCCTGGGCAATGTCTACGCCGGCTGCCTGCACCAGGCCATGCGCAAGGCGCTTCCCGATCTGGACAGCCAACTGGAACAAGGCGACACTTCGGGCGCGACCGGTTGGCTCAAGGACAACCTCCAACAGCACGGCGGCCTCTACCTCCCCCGCGAGGTCATCGAAAAGGCCAGTGGCGCAGCCCCCAGCGAAGAGCCGCTCCTGTCCTATCTCGAAGCCAAGTTCACCGCCCTCTACGACCTGTAAGACCCGCGGGCCACGTCCTGAGCCGCTTTGGCAAAGACGCGCCTGCTGCTTCTTTCTCTTCACAAATACCCCGGCCGAACAGCACCGCCCGGGGCGACGACAGGGCAGGGTGCGGCAGATGGTGGCTACAACAGCGCCATCCGCTCCGCCCGTTCCGCGTCCGGGAAGGGGCGATACAGGCCGAAGTCGGCCGCCTGGATCTGCTCGTGGACGTTGCGGTACAGCGTCTCGATATCGTCGTCCTGGCTGCCCAGCATCCGGAACGCCTTGTCCAACTGGGTCATGTCCTCGACCGCGATCTCCAGCAAGAAATCTCGATGCGTCGTCGATGCCAGGTTCAGCTTGCGCCGATACAATTGCCACCCGGCGATCGCCCCCTTGTCCTGAAGGTGGTTCATCCAGGCTTCCAGTGCCATGGCGAAATTCAGCGCCTTGGCTTCGTTCTTCAGGTCCAGAAAACAGGTATAGAGATTCATCGCGGCCTCCCGTTACGGGCCGCGACAATCGCAGAGATAGGTTGAGCGAGGATTAATCCTCACTCACCTCCTCGTCTCCCTGGTCGGCGATCCAGGCCACGCTGACGACTTCCTCGCCCTCGCCGGTGTTGAACACCCGGACCCCGCCCGCATTCCGCGACCGGAACGAGATCCCGTCGACCGGCACCCGGATCGACTGCCCGCGCGATGTGGCCAGCATGATCTGGTCGTCCATCTCGACCGGGAAGGACGCCACCAAGGGGCCGCCCCGCATCGCCTTGTCCATCGCCTGAACGCCCATCCCGCCCCGTCCGCGCAGCGGATAATCGAAGCTGGAGCTGAGTTTACCAGACCCCTGCGAGGTGATCGTCAGGATCAGGTTCTCGGCCGCCGACATCTCGGCATATCGTTCCTGGGGCAGCAGGCTGTCGGCATTGCCGCCATCCTCGTCGGCCTCGGTGTCCTCGACCACGCCGGCCATCAGGCGGCGCATCTTGACATAGGCCGCCCGCTCGTCGGGGGTGGCCTCGAAATGGCGGATCACGGCCATCGACACGACCTTGTCGCCATTGGTCAGCTTGATCCCGCGCACACCGGTCGACTTGCGCCCCTTGAAGACCCGCACGTCGGTGGTGCGGAACCGGATCGCCCGGCCGCTGTCGGTGACCAGCATGACGTCCTCGTCCTCGGAGGCGATCCGGGCGTTGACCAGCTCGACACCCTCGTCCAGCTCCATCGCGATCTTGCCGTTACGCTTCACATTCGTGAAGTCCGACAAGGCGTTACGCCGGACATCCCCGGCCGAGGTCGCGAACATGATCTGCAGATCGTCCCAGTCTTCCTCGTCCCGGTCGACGGGCATGATCGCCGCGATCGAAATGCCCTGCGGGATCGGCAGGATATTGACGATGGCCTTGCCCCGAGAGGTCCGCCCACCGGCCGGCAGGCGCCAGGTCTTCAGCTTGTAGACCATGCCGTCGGTCGTAAAGAACAGCAGGGGCGTATGGGTGTTGGCCACGAAGAGCGTGGTCACCACGTCCTCGTCCTTCAGCCCCCCGCCCGAGACCCCCTTGCCGCCGCGCTTCTGGGCCCGGAAATCGGCCAGCGGAGTCCGCTTGATATAGCCGCCGGCGGTGACCGTCACGACCATGTCCTCGCGCTCGATCAGGTCCTCGTCTTCCATGTCGCCCGACCAATCCAGGATCTCGGTCCGGCGGGGCACGGCGAATTGGTCTTTGATTTCCGTCAGTTCGTTGGAGATGATCTCCATGATCCGTTCGCGCGAACCCAGGATGTCGAGGTAATCCTTGATCTTGGCGGCCAGTTCTTCCAGCTCGTCCGTGACCTCGCGCACCCCCAGTTGGGTCAGGCGCTGCAGGCGCAGTTCCAGGATCGCGCGGGCTTGTGTTTCGGACAGGTTATAGGTGCCGTCCTCGTTCATCCGGTGGGTCGGATCGTCGATCAGCTGGATGTAGCCCGCGATATCGGCGGCGGGCCAGCGGCGGGTCATCAGTTTTTCGCGCGCTTCGGCCGCATCGGCCGAGGCGCGGATGGTGGCCACCACCTCGTCCACGTTGCTGACGGCCACGGCAAGGCCGCACAGGATGTGGCTGCGCTCGCGGGCCTTGCGCAGCAGGTAGGCCGTACGCCGTGCCACCACATCTTCGCGGAAGTCTATGAAAGCGCTGAGAAAACCGAGCAGGGTCAGCTGTTCCGGCTTGCCCCCGTTCAGGGCCAGCATGTTGCACCCGAAGGACACCTGCATCGGGGAAAAGCGCCACAGCTGGTTCAGCACCACATCCGGGGTCGCGTCGCGTTTCAGCTCGATCACCACGCGCACGCCGGACCGGTCGGATTCGTCCTGGACGTGGGCGATGCCCTCGATCCGCTTGTCGCGCACGGCTTCGGCGATCTTCTCGATCATCGAGGCCTTGTTCACCTGGTAGCAGATCTCGTCGATGACTATGGCATAGCGGTCCTTGCGCAGCTCTTCCACGTGGGTCTTGGCGCGGATGATCACGGAACCGCGGCCCTCGATATAGGCCTTGCGCGCGCCGGACCGGCCGAGGATCTGGCCGCCGGTGGGGAAATCGGGGGCGGGGATGTATTCGATCAGCTGTTCGGTGCTGAGATCGGGATCTTCGATCAGGGCGAGGGTGGCGTCGATCACTTCGCCCAGGTTATGCGGCGGAATGCGGGTCGCCATGCCGACGGCAATGCCTTCGGCGCCGTTGACCAGCATGTTCGGGTACCGCGCCGGAAGCACCGTCGGTTCGCGGTCCTTGCCATCATAATTGTCTTGAAAATCAACGGTATCCTTGTCGATGTCGTCCAGCAAACCGCGGGCGGTCTTGGCCAGGCGGACCTCGGTATACCGGAAGGCGGCGGGCGGATCGCCGTCCATCGAGCCAAAGTTGCCCTGACCGTCGAGCAGCGGCAGGGACATGGAAAAGTCCTGCGCCATGCGGACGAGGGCGTCGTAAATCGCCGAATCCCCGTGCGGGTGGTACTTGCCCATGGCGTCCGCGACGGGGCGCGAGGATTTGCGGTAGGGCTTGTCGTGGGTGTTGCCGACCTCGTCCATTGCATAAAGAATACGCCGATGGACGGGCTTGAGCCCGTCGCGCAGATCGGGGATCGCGCGGCTGACGATGACCGACATCGCGTAGTCAAGGTAAGAGGTCCGCATCTCGGACTCGATGGACACCGAGGGGCCATCGTAGGCCGGGCGTTCCGGCTTTTCCTCTTCGTTTTCAGGCGGTTCGGGAGTGTCGCTCACGTCTCGTGCCCAATCTTTTTGCAGGGTCTATATCTTGTGGGCGCACTCTAGCAGGTCTGGCACATCAGGTGCAATGGCTGGTGGGAAAGCTGTTGGGGCGGGGTTTTGGCAGCCACCCGGGAGTGCTGCTAACACACTGTTTTTATTGAAAACTTAACGCCGCTTGGGAAAGCTGGTGGGGCAGTAACAAGAAACGGGTGGCAAGACAAGATGACCGAAACGGAAATGATGCTGAAAGGATATGGGCTGACCACGGCCGAGATTTTCTATCGGATGCCGGATTATGTTCATGTTATCAATACCTTCGTTTGGCAGGACTATGACGTGGCGCCCGATCATCCCCGGCTTTTCGAATTCATCGAGTTCTGGCAGCGCGAGATCGAAGGGCCGCTGCATTCGGTCCGGTTTTCCCACCGCAAGATGTTGAAGTCCGGTGAATGGCGCAACGTGGTGGGGGAGTTCACCTACCATTGAGGTCTGCTTTTGGCTGAGGTCGGGATGGGGGCGCTGCCCCCGTCCTCCGTTGGAGACCTCCCCCGGGGTATTTTCGAAGAGAAAGAAGACGCGGCTGGGAAATCTGGGCGGTGGAAACTTGGCGGCGGAATTGGCCGTTTTGTACAGGTTTGGAACGGGGTCCGAGGGGCGTTTTGTGCGTTTTGTACAATTCACTTTTTGCCTCACCGCGGGTTGAACTGGTGGGTACGGGTGACAATGTCGAAGAGAGGCCGGATGAATTGGCGGCCTGGTGAATTTTGAATTTCGATAATTGGTACGGCCTCTTTCGGGGCCATTTTGTTGGAGTATTGTCATGAAGAAATCAGATCATCTGGCCCGCCTTGGCAAGGTTGCCATCACCATCCAGAAGACCACCAAGATCACCATCAATTTCGTGAAGGACGCCAAGGCCTGGTCCAAGGAGGCTAACAAGCGCGCCGAGCAGATCAGCAATACGGCAATCGTCATGGCCAATACGCAGAAAGAAATCTCGGAATATGTCGCCAGCTACGGAGAGGTCGTGCAGGTCATTGGCCAGTTGGAACGTGATTTCGAGCAGGAGAGCGACGACAAGAAGAAAAAGTCGATCGAGGCCGAGCACAAGAAAATGAACAAGGTTGCGGATGGCATGATCAAGACGCTCAACGAGATGCTGGGCGCGCGGATGAACCAGATCGTCGACGGGATGATCGAGGCGTCGACCCTTGCTCCGCTGAAGAAACGCTAGACGGGACCAGACGTCAGATCAGGCCGAACAGCTGGCGCCGCCGAGGACGCAGAACTTGGCGCAATGGGGGTGGTTGAGGGCGACGTCGGATTCGGCCTCGGCCAGGGTTTCGCCAAGCTCAAACTGGGG
Source organism: Paracoccaceae bacterium (assembly GCA_002709405.1). Classification (GTDB taxonomy): domain Bacteria; phylum Pseudomonadota; class Alphaproteobacteria; order Rhodobacterales; family Rhodobacteraceae; genus Marinibacterium. Next base: position 50,284 of record PAQV01000085.1, on the reverse strand, counting down.
GTCGTAGGGCAGGAGGGTGCAGGCCAGGACCGCCGGGCGCTCGGCCCCCTTCCGTTTGACGACCATGCGCGACGAGGCGCACATCACGTCCCGGGGCGACTTGTCGAGGATGCCCCAGCAGGCGGTGGTGATCTCGGGCACGTCGACCGACATGTCCATTTCCGGGAAAAGCACCGTGGCGGCCGGTGAGCGGGCGTCGATGTCGTAGCCGCGCTCGGCAAAGAGGGCCGCATAGCCGTCGCGGGCCTGGGTGTCGGTTTCATGCCAGAGGGTGCGGCCGGCCACCGACATTTGGATGCCGGTGTCGCGCAGCCAGTCCATGCCCGCGAGCGAAATGTCGAAGGCGCCCGCGCCGCGTTCGGCGTCGTGCAGCGGGCCCGTGTAATGATCGAGCGAGACGCGGAGCGTCAGCCGGTCCGGGAACCGTTCGGCCAGCCAGCGCAGCCCGTCCTGGACAGCGGGGCGCATCATCGGGCGCATGGCGTTGGTCAGGATCAGCACCTGGTGGCCGGCCTCCAGCGACAGGCGGGCCATTTCGATCATCTGGGGATTGAGGAAGGGCTCGCCCCCGGTAAAGCCGATTTCCTCGATCGGCCAGCCGCGGTCGCGGATCTGGCCCAGGTAGTCGGCGACCTCTTCGGCGGTCAGGTAAACCAGCGCGTCATTGGTCGGGCTGGACAGGATATAGCAGTTTTCACAGGTGATGTTGCACAGCGTGCCGGTGTTGAACCACAGCGTCCGCGGCTGGCTGAGCGCCACCGTCGCGCGCGGTTCGCCCTTGGCGGTCAGGGCCGGGTCGCGGAACTTGTCGAGGTTGGCGGAGGGGGCCGCGTGGTCTTTCATGCAATCGCCTGTTCTTGAGCCATGACGCGAGCTTACGCATCCTGCGCCGAAAGGAAAGCAATCGGCAGGCCGCCTTGCGAGAACGTGATAAAGACTTTGTTTCGCCTGATGATTGCGCTAACAGTCCGGCTGAGTCAACCAAATGGCCACAGCCATGTCGACCCGCCGTCCGGTGTCGGCTATCAATGCGGCCAAAGGGAGAAAGCATATGGTATCGCGCGTCATCCCCGTCGACCCCTTCGACCTGGTCATCTTTGGCGGCACCGGAGACCTGGCCCGCCGCAAGATCCTTCCCGCCTTGTTCCACCGGTTCCATGCCGGGCAGATGCCGGCCGAGGCGCGGGTGATCGGGGCGGCGCGGGGCGAGATGAGTTCGGACGAGTTCCGGGCCTTCGCGGCCGATGCGCTGACGGAATTCGTCACGGACCCCGATCCGGTGTGGATGGCGGAATTCCTGCAGCGGCTGGATTACGTCACCGTGGATGCACGGGGCGAGGGCGGCTGGGACGAGCTGGGCGGGCTGTTGCGGCCCGACGTGGTGCGGGCGTTCTATTTCTCGGTGGCGCCGGCGCTGTTTGCCGATATCGCCGAGCGGCTAAGCCAGCACGGGCTGGCGGATGCGACCAGCCGGATCGTGGTCGAAAAGCCCTTTGGCAAGAACCTGGAAACGGCGCGGGCGCTGAACCGGACGATGGCCTCGTGGTTCGACGAAAGCCAGATCTACCGGATCGACCATTACCTGGGCAAGGAAACGGTGCAGAACCTGATGGCGATCCGGTTCGGCAACATGCTGTTCGAGCCGCTGTGGAACAGCCAGTTCGTCGACCATATCCAGCTGACCGTGGCCGAAACCGTGGGCGTCGGCGGGCGGGGCGAATATTATGACACGTCGGGTGCGATGCGGGACATGGTGCAGAACCACCTGATGCAGCTGTTGTGCCTGATCGCGATGGAGCCTCCGGCGAAGTTCGATCCCGACGCGGTGCGCGACGAAAAGCTGAAGGTGATCCGGGCGCTGGACCCGGTGCCGCCGCACCATATCGTGCGGGGCCAGTACGACGCGCTGGAGGGCGAGGAAGAGACCCATCCCGATTACCGCGAGGCGGTGGGCAATCCTCGGTCGCGGACGGAAAGCTACGTGGCACTGCGAACGACGATTTCCAACTGGCGGTGGGCGGGGACGCCGTTCTACCTGCGCACGGGCAAGCGGCTGAAGGCGCGGTCGTCGGTGATCAACGTGATGTTCAAGCGGATGCCGCACTCGATCTTCGGGGTCGAGGCGGGCGAGCACCAGAACATGCTGTCGATCCGGTTGCAGCCGAACGAGGGGATCACCCTGGGCGTGACGATCAAGGAACCGGGGCCGGGGGGGATGCGGCTGATGGATGTGCCGCTGGACATGACCTTTGCCGAGGCCCTGGGCGAGGACGGCCACCATGCGGATGCCTATGAACGGCTGATCATGGACGTGATCCGGGGCAACCAGACGCTGTTCATGCGGGGCGACGAGGTCGAGGCCGCCTGGGCCTGGACCGACCCGATCATCGAGGGCTGGGAGGCGCGCCACGACGTGCCCAAGACCTACGTGTCGGGCAGCGCGGGGCCGGCGGATGCAGACCTGCTGTTGCGGCGCAACGGGCGGGAATGGCGGGGGATCAACCCGTGAGCCTCGAGGCATATCCCGACCGCGAGATCCTGGCCATGGACGTGGCCGACAAGCTGGCCTCTGAATTGCGGGTGGCGCTGGACCATAGCGACGTGGTGGCCCTGGCGGTGGCCGGGGGGACGACGCCGGGCCCGGTCTTTGACGTGCTGAGCGCGGTGGACCTCGATTGGTCGCGGGTGCGGGTGATGCCCACGGACGAACGCTGGGTGGCCCCCGATTCGGAGCGGTCGAACGAAAAGCTGATCCGCGAGCGGCTGCTGGTGGGCCGGGCGGCGCAGGCCAGCTACGTGCCCCTGTGCGCCTGGGGGCATGAGCCCGACGAGGTGCTGGCCGAGCTGGAAAGCCAGATCGCGCCCTTGCTGCCGCTGGACGTGGTGGTCCTGGGGATGGGGGGCGACATGCACACGGCCTCGCTGTTTCCCGGCACGCCCGGGCTGGGTGCGGCCCTGGCCGCCGATGCGCCGATCCTGGCCGTGCTGCGGCCCGAAAGCCAGCCCGAGCCGCGCGTCAGCCTGACCGCGCGGGTCCTGCGCGAGGCGATGAACACCCATGTGTTGATCACCGGGGCCGACAAGCGCGAGGCTCTGGACCGGGCGCGGTCGCTTCCGCTTGAAGAGGCTCCTGTGCGGGCCATACTGAACGGAACCACGATCCACTGGGCGGAGTAATACCGATGTTCGATCATCTCGTCAGTCTGCGGGCAAAGGCCGCGGACCGGCACATGCTGGACCTGTTCGAGGCGGATCCCGACCGGGCCTCTGACTTCAGTGCCTCGACCGGCGACATGCGACTGGATTATTCCAAGACGCTGATTGATGCCGAAATCCGCGAGGCGCTGATTGCGCTGTGCGACCATGTCGACCTGGCCGGGCGCCGGGCGGCGATGTTCGGGGGCACGCCGATCAATGAAACCGAGGGCCGGGCGGTGCTGCACACGGCCCTGCGCAATCTGGACGGCGGGCCGGTGACCGTCGACGGGATCGACGTCATGGATGGCGTGCGCGAAACGCTGGTGGACATGCAGCGCTTTGCCGAGGCGATCCGGTCGGGCGAAAAGGCCGGGGCAGGGGGGGCGTTCACGGATGTGGTGAACATCGGCATCGGGGGCTCGGACCTGGGGCCGGCGATGGCCACACTGGCCCTGTCGCCCTACCACGACGGGCCGCGCTGCCATTTCGTGTCCAATGTCGACGGGGCGCATATCGCCGACACGCTGCGCGGGCTGGATCCGACGACAACGCTGCTGGTGATCGCGTCCAAGACCTTCACGACCATCGAAACGATGACCAATGCGCGCACGGCCAAGGCCTGGCTGACCGAAGGCGGGGGCGATGCCCGGCTGCAGATGGTGGCCCTGTCCACGGCCGAGGACAAGACGGCGGCCTTCGGGGTCGATCCGGACCACGTCTTCGGGTTCTCCGACTGGGTCGGCGGGCGCTATTCGGTCTGGGGCCCGATCGGGCTATCGCTAATGATCGCCATCGGGGGCAAGGCCTTTGAAAGCTTCCTGCGCGGGGCCGAGGCGATGGATGTGCATTTCAAGGCCGCCAAGTGGGCCGAGAACCTGCCGGTGATGTTGGCCCTGGTGGGCATCTGGCATCACCAGGTCTGCGGCCATGGCACGCGGGCGGTGCTGCCCTATGACCAGCGGCTCGACAAGCTGCCGGCCTATCTGCAGCAGCTGGAAATGGAATCGAACGGCAAGTCGGTGACGATCGACGGGGTGGCGCTGGACGTGGCCTCGGGGCCTGTGGTCTGGGGCGCGCCGGGCACCAATGGGCAGCACGCGTTCTACCAGCTGATCCACCAGGGCACGGCGGTGATCCCGTGCGAATTCATGGTGGCCGCGGTGGGGCACGAGCCCGACCTGGCCCATCATCACCGGCTGCTGGTGGCCAATTGCCTGGCCCAGTCCGAGGCCCTGATGCGGGGCCGCTCGCTGGACGAGGCGCGCGAACGGATGGCGGCCAAGGGCTATGCGGGCGCCGAGCTGGACCGCCAGGCGCGCCATCGGGTGTTCCCGGGCAACCGGCCGTCCAGCACGCTGGTCTATCCGCAGCTGACGCCCTTCGTGCTGGGCCAGATCATCGCGGCCTACGAACACCGGGTCTTTGTCGAAGGGGTGATCCTGGGGATCAATTCCTACGATCAATGGGGGGTCGAGCTGGGCAAGGAGCTGGCGACCTCGCTGGGGCCGGTCGTCGACGGCGAGGAAAGTGCCGAGGGCAAGGACGGTTCGACCGCGTCGCTGGTTTCGTTCATCCACATGCACGGCGGGTCGGCTGCCGGGTAATCCGGGAGGGGTTGCGGGGAGGGCAGGCGCGCGGAGCGCGCCTGCCCTCCCCGCCGGGCGCCGCCGAAGGCGGCGCAACCACGGCCCCGGGGGGCCGTGGCAGTGGGTATTTGGGAAGAGAAAGAAGCAGCAGGGCCGGAGCCCGGTTTCGGGGGGAGCCCGGCCGGTCAAAGGCCCTGAGGCTGCGCCGGGGCGTGGTCAGACCGACAGGCGCGTGCCCCGGGTGCCTCGTTCGCGGTAGGGGGTGGTGTCGTAGTGCGACCGGTAGCATTTGGAAAAATGCGACGGCGAGGCAAAGCCACAGGCCAGGGCCACGTTGATCACCGACATGTCGGTCTGCATCAGCAGGTTGCGCGCCTTTTGCAGGCGCAGTTCCATGTAATAGCGCTTGGGCGAGCGGTTGAGGTAGCGCCGGAACAGCCGTTCCAGCTGGCGGGTCGACATGCCGACCTCCTTGGCCAAAAGTGACGGGCTGATCGGTTCCTCGATGTTGGTCTCCATGATCTGGATGACCTGGCTGAGCTTTGGATGGCGCACGCCGATGCGGGTGGGCACCGAGAGCCGCTGGGTGTCCTGGTCGGTGCGGATCGAGGAATAGATCAGCTGGTCGGCCACCGCATTGGCCAGGTCCTCGCCCTGGTCGTCGGCGATCACCTTCAGCATCAGGTCGATGGACGAGGTCCCCCCCGCCGTGGTCATCCGGTTGCCGTCGACCACGAAGACCGACTTGGTCAGTTCGACCTCGTCGAAGGCCTCGGCAAAGCTGTCCTGGTTTTCCCAGTGGATCGTCGCCCGCTTGCCGTCCAGCAGCCCGGCCATGGCCAGGGCATGGGCGGCCGTGCACAGCCCGCCGACGCTGATGCCCTTGCGCGCTTCGCGGCGCAGCCAGGCCAGCACCTTCTTCGACGTGGCCGCCTGCACGTCCAGTCCGCCGCAGGCCAGCACGGTGTCGTCGCGGTTCAGGTCGATCAGGTCGTCGTCCAGCTTGAAGGTCGTGCCGGCCGAACAACTGACCAGCCCGCCGCCTTCTCCGATCAGCAGCCAGTCGTAGAGCCTGCGCTCGCTCATCCGGTTGGCGATGCGCAGGCATTCCACGGCCGAGGAAAACGACAGCATCGAGAACTTGTCGAGCAGAAGGAACACGAAGCGGCGCGGCTTGTCGGCCCCTTTGGGCGAGGCGGGGCCTTGGCTTTGGCTGGATGGCGTCGACATGGGCTTGTCCTTCGGGCGCGTCCTTGATTCGTCTCCCGCGGCATGCCGGGCGCGGGCGGAGTGCCGAGAAAGGTGTTCAGGCTTCGATGGCGCCGTCAAGTGTCGCAAAACGGTTATGGTCAGTGGGGCTTCGCTTTTGTATAGGACGGCGTCACAAGACCTGATCGGGAGAGGAACAGATGACCGAATGGCTCAAGACCGGCTGGCGCAACAAACCGCGCGTGCAGATGCCGGACTATACCGATGCCGCGGCCCTGAATGCGGTCGAGGCTCAACTGTCGAAATATCCCCCGCTGGTCTTTGCCGGCGAGGCGCGCAAGCTGCGCCAGGAACTGGGCAAGGCCGCCCGGGGCGAGGCCTTCCTGCTGCAGGGGGGCGATTGCGCCGAAAGCTTCGACCAGTTCAGCGCGGACAGCATCCGTGACACCTTCCGGGTGATGCTGCAGATGGCGATGGTGCTGACCTACGGGGCCAAGGTGCCGGTGATCAAGGTGGGCCGGATGGCCGGCCAGTTCGCCAAGCCGCGCTCGGCCCCGACCGAGACGGTCAACGGGCTGGAACTGCCCAGCTACCGGGGCGACATCATCAACGAGCTGGCCTTCACCCCCGAGGCGCGCATTCCCGATCCGGGCAAGATGCTGCAGGCCTATACCCAGGCCGCGGCCACGCTGAACCTGATCCGGGCGTTTTCGCAGGGCGGTTTCGCCGACATGAACCGGGTGCACGCCTGGACGCTGGGCTTTACCGACGGGGCCGAGGCCGAGCGCTACCGCGAGATGGCCGGCCGGATCCAGGATTCGATCGACTTCATGGCGGCCGCGGGCATCGACCGGGGCGCCAGCCACGAGTTCTCGTCGGTGGATTTCTACACCAGCCATGAATCTCTGCTGCTGGAATACGAAGAGGCCCTGACGCGCCAGGATTCGACATCCGGCAAGTGGCTGGCGGGCTCTGGCCACCTGATCTGGATCGGCGACCGCACGCGCCAGCCCGACGGGGCGCATGTGGAATTCTGCCGGGGCGTGATGAACCCGATCGGGCTGAAGTGCGGCCCGTCGATGACCTCGGACGATCTGAAAAAGCTGATGGCCACGCTGAACCCGGACAACGACGCCGGCCGGCTGACGCTGATCGCGCGGTTCGGGGCGGGCACCGTGGGCGACCACCTGCCGCGCCTGATCAAGACCGTCGAGGAAGAAGGGGCCAACGTGGTCTGGGTCTGCGACGCGATGCACGGCAACACGATCAAGTCGTCGTCGGGCTACAAGACCCGGCCCTTCGACAGCGTGCTGCGCGAGGTCCGCGAGTTCTTCGCGGTGCACGCGGCCGAGGGCACGATCCCCGGCGGTGTGCATTTCGAGATGACCGGCCAGGACGTGACCGAATGCACCGGCGGCGTCCATGCGATCACCGATGAAAACCTGTCGGACCGCTACCACACCGCCTGCGACCCGCGCCTGAACGCCAGCCAGTCGCTGGAACTGGCCTTCCTGGTGGCCGAAGAGCTGACCGGTCTGCGTCAGACCGGCCAGAACCGCGCGGTGGGCTAAGGAAATCGTCCGGTCGGGACCGACACTCAGGTGTCGGTCTTGACCAGGCGCAGATAGGGGACGCCGGGGCGGGGACGCTGCGGCGTCCCTTTTGCGTCTGGCGCGCCGCTTGCGGCGGTATCGCGCGGGTCGTCCAGTTGCGGCAGGCGGGGCGTGCCGAACTTGTCCACGGGGCGGTCCGCGCTCAGCGCCGGATCCTGCCAGGCAGGGGGGCTGTCGTGGTCGGCCGGGCGTGCGTCACCGGATGTCTGCACCGGGGTTTCGACAACGGTTTCCACGGCCCGGGGGCGCGGGGCTTCGCCGAACTCGACCGTGGGCTCTCCGAACCCCGGGGGGAAGGCCTGGTGGTCATCCGCGTCGCTGGGCCGGGGGTCGGCCGATTGGACGCCATCCGGCGAGCCATCCAGCGGACGCGCCTGGGCCGAGGCGATTTCGAACCGCACAGGCGTCCGCGAGGGGCGTCCGCGTTCGGTCGACATCATCGCGCCGAGGATCCGGTCGACCCGGCCGAAATCGCTGCGCAGGGGCAGCATCAGCATCCGGGCCGATGTCGAGGGCGCGCCTGTGCGGGCGACCTCTCCGCGCAGGTCCAGTTCGACCACCGCGGGGGTGTCGAAGACATGTTCCAGCGTGGCCGAGATTTCCGGCCGCGCCACCGGCGTGAAGAACGCCGTCAGCGGCATGCCGCGCACTTCCATCCCGGCCAGCCCGCACAGGTGCTGACCGGCGATCCGGAACCGCGCCATGCCCGGCGCGATCCGTTCCAGGATGAAGGTGTATTCCAGCGTCGAGCTCATCCCGCGGGGATCGATCTGCGACCGCATCGGGATCCCGCCATCCTCGCGAAGCGCTGTCCAATAGGCTTCGATCTGTCGAATGGGTGACAGGCTGACCCCGTCCAGGAACCGCTCCAATTGTATGACCTTTCCGTTGCCCGAGGGGACGGATCTGCGTCTAAACACGTCTGATACCTCATGTTCACCACACGCGCATCCGCCAGGGTGAAACCCCCTGAAAGAGTTTAGCGACGGAATGCTTACCCAAGTCTTAACGTGCCATGAGTTGAGAAAAATCGTCACCGAATTCTTTACGACTGGTTAATCCCTTTGGATAGGTCTCGCATCCGGGCGTATGGATGCCTGTCTCCGGTCGGAGCGGCGACCTGTCCGGGCCGCCAAAGCGCCGCGTGGTCGGGAAGAGGGCGGCTGAAGAGGACAGGGTCGGGGCTTGCCCTCGGGGGAGGCTTTGCTTTACCTGCCTGCAAATCTGCAAGAAGGAGCGCGGCCCCATGATCATGTCGATGACCGGCTTTGCCGCGTCCCGGGGCGCGCTGGGGCCCTACAGCTGGGCCTGGGAACTGCGCAGCGTCAATGCCAAGGGGCTGGACCTGCGGCTGCGGGTGCCGGACTGGCTGGAAGGGCTGGAAACGGCCCTGCGCGCCGAGTTGGGCCGGGCGGTCAAGCGGGGCAACATCACCTTGTCGCTGCGCCTGCAGCGCACCGACGAGGGCGGCGGCATCAGCCTGAACCGGGCGGCGCTGGACATGGTGCTGGACGCGCTGGCCGAAACGGAAAAGCGGGCCGAGGACCGGGGGCTGGTGCTTGACCCGTCCCGGGCGGCCGACCTGCTGGGCCTGCGCGGGGTGTGGGAAACGGTGGCCGGCGACGACGACACCGGGCCCTTGCTGGCGGCCTTGAAGGCGGAATTCCCGGGCCTGCTGTCCGACTTCCTGGCCATGCGCAAGACCGAAGGCGCGGCGCTTGAAACCCTGCTGGGCGATCAGCTGACCCAGGTGGGGGCCCTGGCCGAACAGGCCGCGACCCTGGCCGAGGCGCGCAAGCCGCAGATGGCCGAGACGCTGAAGACCAACCTGGCGCGGGTCATGGACAGCGCCGAGGGGGCCGACCCCGACCGGGTGGCCCAGGAACTGGCGATGCTGGCGGTCAAGGCCGACGTGACCGAGGAAATCGACCGGCTGCGCACCCACGTGGCCACCGGCCAGGGCCTGCTATCGAACGGCGGGCCTGTCGGGCGCAAGCTGGATTTCCTGATGCAGGAATTCAACCGCGAGGCCAACACCTTGTGCGCCAAGTCGCAATCGACCGACCTGACGGCCGTCGGTCTGGAATTGAAAGCCGCGATCGACCAGATCCGCGAACAGGTTCAGAACGTGGAATGACCATGAAGGACGTAACAATCACCGCCCGCCGAGGCCTTCTGGTGATCCTGTCGTCGCCCTCGGGCGCCGGCAAGTCGACGCTGGCCAAGCGGCTGCGCAAGTGGGACAACTCGATCGTGTTCTCGGTTTCGGCCACCACGCGGGCGCCCCGGCCGGGAGAGGTCGACGGGCAGGATTACCATTTCCTGCCGGAAGGCGATTTCAAGGCCCAGGTCGCCCGGGGCGAGATGCTGGAACACGCCCATGTCTTCGGCAATTTCTACGGGTCTCCGCGGCTGCCCGTGCAGGCGGCCATCGACAGCGGCCAGGACGTGCTGTTCGACATCGACTGGCAGGGGGCGCAGCAGATCCGGAACTCGGTCCTGGGGCAGCACACCCTGTCGATCTTCCTGTTGCCGCCCTCGATTGAGGAACTGCGCCGGCGGCTGGAAGCGCGGGGCCAGGACAAGCCCGACGTGATCAAGCGCCGGATGCAGAAAAGCTGGGACGAGATCAGCCATTGGGACGGCTACGATTTCGTGCTGATCAACGACGACCTGTCCGCCACCGAGGCGCGGCTGAAGACGATCATCGAGGCGACCCGGCTGCGCCGCATCCAGCGCCCCGATCTGACCGATCACGTCCGGGCCCTGCAACAGGAATTCGAGGAATTGTCATGACGATCTATGCTTTGGACGGAATGCACCCCGAGGTTCACGAGGACAGCTGGGTGGCCCCGGATGCCAACCTGATCGGGCGGGTGGTGCTGGAAGAGGCGGCCTCGGTCTGGTTCGGGTCGACCCTGCGGGCCGATAACGAGCCGATCATCGTGGGCGCGGGCAGCAACATCCAGGAGGACGTGGTCTGCCATGTGGATCCGGGCGCGCCGCTGACCATCGGGCGCGATTGCACCATCGGCCACAAGGTGATGCTGCACGGCTGTTCGATCGGCAACAACACACTGGTGGGCATGGGGGCGATCATCCTCAACCACGCGGTCATCGGCGACAATTGCCTGATCGGGGCAGGGGCTCTGATCACGGAAGGCAAGGAGATCCCGCCGGGATCGCTGGTGATGGGGGCTCCGGGCAAGGTGGTGCGCCAGCTGGACGGCGAGGCCATCGCCGGGCTGACCGCCACGGCGCGGCGCTACCAGGACAACATGCGGCGCTACCGCACCAAATTGACGAGGCTGGCATGAGGCGTAACGGAAAGGGGTCGCTGATGCGGCCCGAGGGGCTGCCCGACAGCTCCAGCTGGCCGGTGGTGACACCGCTGTCGCCGTCTGTCGTTTATGCCTCGGACACGCCCGATGCGCTGGATGACCAGTACGAAGGCCGGGCCCAGGGCTTTACCTATTCGCGTGAAGGCCATCCCAACGCGGTGGTCGTGGGCGCGCGGATCGACGCCATGGAAGGCGCCGAGGGCGGGGTGATGACCGGCTCGGGCATGGGGGCGGTATCGGCCGTGGTGATGGGCCTGCTGTCGGCGGGCGACCACGTGATCGGGGGCAACCAGCTTTATGGCCGGTCGCTGCGCCTGATGGCCGAGGACCTGCCGCGTCTGGGCATTGCCACGACCCTGGCCGATCGCGGCGACGTGGCCAGCGTCGAGGCGGCGATCCGGCCCGAAACCAGGATGATCCTGGTCGAGGTGCTGTCGAACCCGACGCTGCGGCTGGCCGATATCGACGGGCTGGCGGCCTTGTGCAAGGCCAGGGGCATCCTGCTGGTGGTGGACAATACCTTCACCACGCCGCGCGCCTTCAAGCCGTTCGAGCATGGCGCGGATATCGTGCTGCATTCGGTGACCAAGCTGATGGCCGGGCATTCGGATGCCATGCTGGGCTACGTGGTGGCCAAGGATCCCGCCCTGACCGACCGGATGCGGGTCTTCACGGTGACCGCCGGGCTGACCCCCAGCCCGTTCGATTGCTGGCTGGCCGAGCGCGGGCTGTTGTCCTTCGACCTGCGCTTCGATCGGGCCGAGGCGACGGCCGCGCGGCTGGCCGATCACCTGGCGGATCTGCCGGGCGTGCAGCGGGTGATCTACCCGGGCCGCGCCGATCACCCCGACCACGCCGGGGCCATGGCCCTGCTGGACGGGCACGGCTGCAACATGGTCAGCTTTGAACTGGGCGGGTCTGGGTCCGGCTCTGGGGGCCGGGCTGCGGCCAATGCCTTTGCCCGGGCCGCGCAGGGCCGGCTGAGCTTTGCGCCCACGCTGGGCGACGCGGGCACGACCTTGTCGCATCCCGCCTCGTCCTCGCACCGGGCGCTGACGCCCGAGGCACGGGCCAGGCTGGGCATGACCGAAGGCTTCTTCCGGGTGTCGGTCGGGCTGGAAGACCCCGATGCGCTTCTGGAGGTCTTTTCCGAGGCAATCTCGGCCGCGACCTAAATTCGGTTACAAACTTGCGCCATGTCTGATCGGACCACAATCCAAGAGGGAGACCCGGCGATGAGTTCGGCCGACCTGATCCGGGATGTCCTGGCGGCGGTGCCGCTGCCGGGGCTGATGATCGACCAGTCAGAGCGGATCATCGCGGCCAACACCGGGGCCCTGACGCTTCTGGGCCAGCAGATCGTGGGCCGGCATTTCGCCACCATCCTGCGCCAGCCCCAGGTGTTGCAGACGATCGAGGATTCCTTGCGCGACCGGCGTCCGCGCAACGCCCGCCACCTGTCCAACGACGGGGTGCAGGACATCATGCACGAGGTCATCTGCCGCTACGTGAACGGGGTGGGGGCCGTGGATGCGGGGGCGGTGCTGATCACCTTCCAGGACGTCAGCCACATGGAACAGGCCGGCCGGATGCGGCGGGATTTCGTGGCCAATGTCAGCCATGAACTGCGCACGCCCCTGACCGCGATCATGGGTTTCATCGAGACCCTGCGCGGCCCGGCCCGCGACGATGCGGAGGTGCGCGACCGGTTCCTGGGCATCATGGAGGGTGAGGCGGCGCGGATGAACCGGCTGGTGGGCGACCTGCTGTCGCTGAGCCGGGTCGAGGACGAGGAACGCATCCGCCCGCGCGAAACGGTGGACCTGACGGGGATCCTCGATTCGACCATGCGCTCGGTCCGGCCGCTGGCGGAAGAGGCGGGGATGGAGCTGACGCTCGATGCGCCGGAGGATCCCGTGCTGGTGACGGGCGACGCCGACCAGTTGCAGCAGGTCTTCACCAACCTGATCGGCAATGCGATCACCTATGCGCCCTCGGGCAAAAGCGTCCACCTTGTGCTGACCACCTCGGACCGTGACCCGGCGGTGCGGGCGGCGGCGGCGCGGGTGCAGGTCATCGACAAGGGGCCGGGCATCGACCCGTTGCACCTGCCGCGCCTGACCGAACGGTTCTACCGGGCCGACAGCCACCGCTCGCGCGAGCTGGGGGGTACGGGGCTGGGGCTGGCCATCGTCAAGCATATCGTCAACCGGCACCGGGGCCGGCTGCGGGTCGAAAGCGAGCTGGGGCAGGGGTCTGTCTTCACGGTGATTCTGCCGCGCTAGGCGGCGGGGCGGGTGATTCCCCCGATTGTGACATGCGGAACGAAATTCCGTCATGCTGTCACGGAGGAGAGCGGTCCGGATGTCGGCAAATTTCAAAGTTGTCTGCTTGTTGCAGGCCGATGCGGAAATAACCTTGCGTCACATGCCGGCGACTTGAAAAACGTTCAAAAAATCAGTTACATAACATGATGTCCCACGGGGCGGAACAGGGACAGCGCCCCGCGCTCGTTCCCCTGCGCTGGCAAGAATTTGTCGAAATTCCCGGAAACCCTGCCGAGTGTCATGCAGCTGTTACATGTTTTTCACAAAAGCCACACGCGTGCCCCATAGGACGGGGCGCACGGTCCTCATGGGGGGGACCACGAAATAGACCCATTAGGAGACACGTATGTCTTTTGTGAAACTGACGGCCTCCACGCTGGCCATCGCCGCCGTGTCGGCAACTGCCGCTGCTGCTCGTGACAACGTTCAGGTCGCTGGTTCCTCGACCGTTCTGCCTTATGCCTCGATCGTTGCCGAAGCCTTCGGCGAAAACTTCGACTTCCCGACGCCGGTTGTTGAATCGGGCGGCTCCTCGGCCGGCCTGAAGCGCTTCTGCGAAGGCGTGGGCGAGAACACCATTGACATCGCCAACGCATCGCGCGCCATCCGCGAAAAGGAAATCAAGGCCTGTGCCGACGCCGGCGTGACCGACATCGTCGAAGTCCGCATCGGCTATGACGGCATCGTCTTCGCCAGCCAGCTGGACGGCCCGGCCTACACCGCCTTCGAGCCGGCCGACATCTTCAACGCCCTGGCACCGAAAGTGGTCGTCGACGGCGAGCTGGTCGACAACCCGCACACCAAGTGGTCGGACTTCAACGCCGATCTGCCCGACGCCGAGATCCTGGCGTTCATCCCCGGCACCAAGCACGGCACCCGTGAAGTGTTCGAGGAAAAGGTCGTTGCAGCCGGCTGTGAAGCCACCGGCGCCATGGAAGCCATGATCGCGGGCGGCATGTCGGAAGACGACGCCGAAGACGCGTGCCTGGCCGTGCGCACCGATGGCCGTTCGGTCGACATCGACGGCGATTACACCGAGACGCTGGCCCGCATCGACGGCAACCCCAACGGCATCGGCGTGTTCGGCCTGGCGTTCTACGAGAACAACACCGACAAGCTGAAAGTCGCCACCATGTCCGGCGTCGAGCCGACCACCGAGTCGATCGCTTCGGGCGAATACCCGGTGTCGCGCCCGCTGTACTTCTACATCAAGAAGGCACACGTCGGCGTCATCCCCGGCCTGCAGGAATACGCCGAGTTCTTCGTCGCTGACGAGATCGCCGGCCCCGATGGCCCGCTGGCCAACTACGGCCTGGTGTCCGACCCCGAGCTGGCCGACACCCAGGCCAAGGTGTCCGACCTGACCACCATGGGTTCGGGCTCCTGATCGCCTGACCATCGTGTCGGGGGGCGGTGCCATCGGCGCCGCCCCTTTCCCTTCGTGACGTACTTTAAGGCGGTGGACCATGCCCCTGTCGCTTCTTCTGGCAATAATCCTGGTGATCGCCGTGGTCGGCTATGTGCTTGGCCGTCAGCGCGCGCTGGCCTCGGCCGGTGGTGACAGCCGCGGCCTGCATTCGCTGCCCGTCTACTACGGATCCAACGTGCTGCTGTCGGTGATCGTGCCGGCTTTCGGATTTCTCATCCTCGCGCTGATCCTGATCCCCGTCTACATCGACAGCCACGTGTCGAGCATGATCACCGAGGCCGACGTCCGCGAGGGATCCAGCCTGGGCCTGGTGATGGCCGAGGTCCGCCGGGTGGCCGAGGGCCTGGACAACGCCGTGCAGATCGGGGCCATGACCGAAGAGATGGCGTCGGGCGCGCGGGCCGATTTCACCGACATGACCGCCCGGCTGAAGGATGCGGGCCAGGTCATCACCGGTGACGTGACGGTCAACATCCTGCAGGCCGCCCAGGAATACCGCGCCTCGTCGAAGATGCTGCACACGGCCATGGTCGTGCTGGCCATCGTGATCGCCCTGGCCGGGCTGGCCTTCGGCTACACGCGCACCGACAAGGATTTCCGCGCCCGCAACGTGGTCGAAAAGGTCATCCTGGCCCTGCTGATCGCCGCCGCCTCGGTCGCGATCCTGACCACCGTCGGCATCATCCTGTCGCTGATCTTCAACACCGTCGAATTCTTCCGGATCTACCCGGCGACCGAGTTCTTCTTCGGCCTGACCTGGAGCCCGAGCTTTTCGGGACGCGGCGGGTTGTCGGAACTGGGTTTCGTGCCGCTGCTGTGGGGCACGCTGTATATTTCCTTCATCGCGCTGGCCGTGGCCGTGCCGATCGGGCTCTTTGCCGCGGTCTACCTGTCGGAATATGCCACGCCCAGGGTGCGGGCCATCGCCAAGCCGGCGCTGGAAGTGCTGGCCGGTATCCCGACCATCGTCTATGGCCTCTTTGCCCTGCTGACCGTCGGACCTTTGCTGGTGTCGGTCTTTGGCCGCGACGGGCTGGGCTGGATGGGCGGCGCCTCGTCGGTGATGACCGCCGGTTTGGTGATGGGTATCATGCTGATCCCCTTCGTCAGCTCGCTGTCGGACGACATCATCAACTCGGTCCCGCAGGCCATGCGCGACGGCTCGCTGGGCCTGGGCGCGACCAAGTCCGAAACCGTCAAGCAGGTGATCCTGCCGGCCGCGCTGCCGGGGATCGTCGGTGCGGTGCTGCTGGCCGCCAGCCGGGCCATCGGTGAAACCATGATCGTGGTCATGGGGGCAGGGGCCGCGGCCCGCCTGTCGATGAACCCCTTCGAGGCGATGACCACCGTGACCGCCAAGATCGTCAGCCAGCTGACCGGTGACAGCGACTTTTCCTCGCCCGAGGCCCTGGTGGCCTTTGCGCTTGGCATGTCGCTGTTCGTCATCACGCTGGGCATGAACATTCTCGCCCTGCACATCGTGCAGAAATACCGGGAGCAGTACGACTAATGACCGACGCATCCGCACCAACCCCGATCGGGTCCGGCGCCAGGCAGGGCAAGCATGCCACCTCGCTTTACGCCGAGGACGCCCGGACCAAGAAGCGCAACGCCGCCGAGAAGCGGTTCCAGGCCTACGGGATCGCCGCCATCAGCATCGGGATCTTCTTCCTGGTCGTCCTGCTGGTGTCGATCGTGCGCTCGGGCATCCCGGCCTTCACCCAGACCTTCATCGAGGTGCCCGTCTACCTGGACGCGGCCAAGCTGGACAAGAACGGCAACCGCGACCCCGACGACCTGCGCAAGGTGTCGACCTTCGGCTATGCGCCGCTGATCGACAACGCCATCTTCGCGGCCGTGCAAGACGCCGGCCTGACCACCGAGTTCGAGAAGGCCAAGGACATGCGCGCCATGATCTCGGCCTCGGCGCCGGCCCAGCTGCGTGACTACGTGCTGGCCAACCCCTCCGAGATCGGCAAGACGGTCGAGTTCAAGATCCTCGCCAGCAGCCGGGTGGACGGCTACATGAAGGGCCGTGTCACCCGCGAGAGCGTGGCCCGCGACAAGAACATCGACGCCGCCCATTTCGACCTGATCGACCAGCTGGTCGAAACCGGCGACGTGGAACGGACCTTCAACTGGGACTTCATCACCGGGGCGGATGCCTCGGAAAGCCGCCCCGAGCAGGCCGGGATCGGCGTGTCGATGATCGGGTCGTTCTTCATGATGCTGGTGGTGCTGTGCCTGTCGCTGCCCATCGGCGTGGCCGCCTCGATCTACCTGGAGGAATTCGCGCCCAAGAACCGGTTCACCGACCTGATCGAGGTGAATATTTCCAACCTGGCGGCTGTCCCGTCCATCGTCTTCGGGATCCTGGGCCTGGCCGTGTTCATCCAGTTCGCGCATCTGCCGCAATCGGCCCCGCTGGTCGGCGGTCTTGTGCTGACGCTGATGACCCTGCCGACGATCATCATCTCGACCCGGGCCTCGCTGAAGGCGGTGCCGCCATCGATCCGCGACGCGGCCCTGGGTGTCGGGGCGTCCAAGATGCAGGCCGTGTTCCACCACGTGCTGCCGCTCGCCGCGCCGGGCATCCTGACCGGGACCATCATCGGCCTGGCCCAGGCCCTGGGCGAAACCGCGCCGCTGCTGCTGATCGGCATGGTCGGCTATATCGCGACGAACGTGCCCGATGGCATCGCCGCCGGTTTCCTGTCGCCCAACTCGTCGATGCCCGCGCAAATCTACGAATGGTCAAAGCGCGCCGATCCGGCCTATTACGAACGGGCCTGGGGCGGTATCATCATCCTGCTTCTGTTCCTGATGACCATGAACATCATTGCGATCATCCTCCGCCGCCGTTTCGAACGCCGCTGGTAAGATGCACACAAGGACCGAACCCATGTACGACACCCCCAATGCCAGCGCCGACGTGGCCGCCAAGGCCACCAAGATCTCGGCCAAGAACGTGCAGGTCTATTACGGCGACACCCATGCCATCAAGGACGTGGATGTCGAGATCCAGGACAAGATGGTCACGGCCTTCATCGGCCCGTCGGGCTGCGGCAAGTCGACCTTCCTGCGCTGCCTGAACCGCATGAACGACACGATCGACGTCTGCCGCGTGGAAGGCGACATCAACCTGGATGGCGAGAACATCTATGACCCCAAGGTCGATCCGGTGCAGCTGCGCGCCAAGGTCGGCATGGTGTTCCAGAAGCCCAACCCGTTCCCCAAGTCGATCTACGACAACATCGCCTATGGGCCGCGCATCCACGGGCTGGCCAAGAACAAGGCCGAGCTGGACGAGATCGTCGAGAAATCGCTGCGCCGCGGGGCCATCTGGGAAGAGGTCAAGGACCGTCTGCATGCGCCGGGCACCGGCTTGTCGGGTGGCCAGCAGCAGCGCCTGTGCATCGCCCGCGCCGTGGCCACAGAACCCGAGGTCCTGTTGATGGACGAGCCCTGTTCGGCGCTTGACCCCATCGCCACGGCCCAGGTCGAGGAGCTGATCGACGAGCTGCGCGAGAACTACTCGGTGGTGATCGTGACGCACTCGATGCAGCAGGCGGCCCGGGTCAGCCAGAAGACGGCGTTCTTCCACCTGGGCAACCTGGTCGAGTTCGGCGAGACCGGGCAGATCTTCACCAATCCCGAAGATCCGCGCACCGAAAGCTATATCACGGGCCGCATCGGGTAAGTCACCCAAAGCCCCCCGGCAACTGGTTTGGATCATGCAACAACAACACATCACCACCGCATATGACCGCGAACTCGAAGCCATCCAGGCGCAGATCATGCGCATGGGCGGCCTGGTCGAGGAAGCGATCCGCAGCAGTGCCCAGGCGTTGGACGAACTGGATCTGGACCTGGCGGACAAGATCGTCGCCCGGGACCATTCCATCGACGAGCTGGACGAGATGATCAACCAGGAGGTCGCGCGCCTGATCGCCTTGCGGGCGCCCACGGCGGTCGATCTGCGGCTGATCCTGACAGTGATGAAGGTCTCGGGCAGCCTCGAACGCATCGGCGACTATGCCAAGAACATGGCCAAGCGCACCCATGTGCTGGCCGGCATGTCTCCGATGCCCGCGGGCTCGTCTTCGCTGCGCCGGATGGCGCGCGAGGTGGAGCGTATGCTCAACGACGCCCTGGATGCCTATATCCAGCGCGACGAGGACCTTGCGCGGGACGTGATCGACCGCGACCGCGAGGTCGACCAGATGTACAACGCCCTGTTCCGCGAGTTCCTGACCTTCATGATGGAAGATCCGCGCAACATCACGGGCTTCATGCACATGCATTTCATCGCCAAGAACGTGGAACGGATGGGCGACCACGCGACCTCGATCGCGGAATGGGTCATATACCTGGTGTCCGGTGAACGCCCCGACGAGGCGCGCCCGAAGGCCGATGTGACCTCGAATATGAACTAGGAGAAAGACGCCCATGTCCGCGGATCAACCCACGGTGCTTGTGGTCGAAGACGAATTGGCCCAGCGGGAAGTGCTGGCCTACAATCTGGAAGCGGAAGGCTTTCGGGTGGTCAAGGCCGGCAACGGCGACGAGGCCCTGTTGCATGTCGATGAAGACATGCCCGACATCATCGTCCTGGACTGGATGATGCCCAACGTGTCGGGGATCGAGGTCTGCCGCCAGCTGAAAACCCGCCCCGAGACCCGGACCATCCCGATCATCATGTTGTCGGCCCGGTCCGAAGAGGTCGACAAGGTGCGCGGCCTTGAAACCGGGGCGGATGATTACGTGGTCAAGCCGTACTCGGTGATCGAGCTGATGGCCCGGGTGCGGTCGCAACTGCGCCGGGTGCGGCCATCGACGGTTGGTCTGCGGCTGGAGTTCGACGACATTGTCCTGGATGCGGAAACCCACAAGGTCAGCCGGGCGGACAAGCCGCTGAAACTGGGGCCGACAGAGTTTCGCCTGTTGTCGACCTTCATGGAAAAACCCGGGCGCGTCTGGTCGCGCGAGCAACTGCTGGACCGGGTCTGGGGGCGTGATATCTACGTGGATACGCGAACGGTTGATGTGCATATCGGGCGCCTGCGCAAAGCCCTGACCACCCATGGCGGCGCCGATCCCGTGCGCACTGTTCGAGGCGCGGGATACGCGCTGGGGTAAGGACATTTTCTTCGTCGAAGAAAATGGGAACGATTTTCTGAGGATCAGAAAATCCTGGTACGAAGACCGACGCAGCGGCTTAGCGGGGCAGGGGATCTTCCGGCTCTGCCTGCTCCGCCAGCCAGTCCCGAAAACACATCAGGTCGGCCGACATGGTCTTGGCATCGGGCCAGACCAGGTAATAGGCCCCCTCGGCCTCCATCGGCGCGGGGCTCAGCGCAACCAGCTGCCCCGTGGCCAATTCCTGCTCCACCAGGTAGTCCGGCATCAGCGCCGCGCCCAACCCGTGCCGCGCCGCCTGAGCGATGGTTGAGAATTGGTCATGAATGACACCGCCGTGCCCTGGGTCGATGTCGAGCCCGGAGCGCTGGAACCAGGTTTTCCAGGCGTCAGACCGTGTCCCGATATGCAAGAGCGGCAAGCGTGCCACGAGCTCTGGCGACTTGCCCCCTGAAGGCACAAGATCCGGAGCGGCCACGGGGATGAGGTGTTCGTGTTTCAGCAGCAGGCTCTTGGCCCCCGGCCAGTCCCCGGATCCATAGCGGATCGCCGCATCGAAGGGTTCGGACGCAAAGGAAAAGCTTTGCAACCGGGTGGCCATGTTGATCGTGATATCAGGGTGACGACGGGCAAAGTCGGGCAGGCGGGGCATTAGCCAGCGCATGCCAAAGGCCGGCAGGATGGCCAGGCTTAGTGTCCCGCTGAGGGGCGCCGATTGCAGGCGCATCGTTGCCTCGGCCACGCGGGCCAGGGCCACGCGGATATCGGCGGCATAGGCCCGGGCCTCGGGTGTCAGCACAAGGCGGCGGTTCTCGCGCCGGGCCAGGACCAGGCCCAGCTGCGCCTCCAGCGCTTGCAGCTGCCGGCTGACGGCGCCCTGCGTCAGGGACAGGTCCTCGGCCGCCGCCGACGCGCTGTCGAGCCGGTCCAGCGCCTCGATCATCCGAAGCGCCGCCATCGAGGGCAGGAGTTTGCGCGCATAGGCCATCCATGAGTAAATGTCATAGTCAGTCGAGAAAGTCTCGCTGTTTGTCGGACCGCCGATCGGGTAGGTCTTGGCCAAACTCAACCGGAGGTCACCATGAACGCGCCATCCACGCCCACACCCTCGCTTCGTGCCAAGGACGCCCCCGATCTTGGCAGCTTCGACTGGTCCGATCCGTTCCGGCTGGACGACCAGCTGTCCGAAGACGAACGCATGATCGCCGCCTCTGCCAAGGCCTATGCCCAGGAGAAACTTCAGCCCCGCGTGACCGAGGCCTATGCCACCGAAAAGGTCGAACCCGAGATCTTTGCCGAAATGGGAGAGATGGGCCTGCTGGGGGTGTCGTTGCCCGAGGCCTATGGCGGGCTTGGGTCCGGCTATGTGTCCTACGGCCTTGTGGCCCGGGAAGTCGAGCGGGTGGATTCCGGCTATCGGTCCATGATGTCGGTGCAATCCAGCCTGGTGATCTATCCGATCTATGCCTACGGCTCGGAAGAGCAGCGCCAGAAGTATCTGCCGAAACTGGCCAGCGGTGAATGGATCGGCTGCTTTGGCCTGACCGAACCCGACGCCGGGTCGGACCCTGCAGGCATGAAGACCCGCGCCGAGAAGACCGAGGGCGGCTATCGGCTGACCGGCTCGAAGATGTGGATCTCGAACGCGCCGATCGCCGATGTCTTCGTGGTCTGGGCCAAGTCCGAGGCCCACGGCGGCAAGATCCGCGGCTTCATCCTGGAAAAGGGCATGAAGGGGCTGAGCGCGCCGAAGATCGAAAACAAGATGAGCCTGCGCGCCTCGGTCACCGGGGAAATCGTGCTGGACGGTGTCGAGGTCGGCGAAGAGGCGCTGTTGCCGCATGTACAGGGCCTGAAGGGGCCGTTCGGCTGCCTGAACCGGGCGCGCTATGGCATTGCCTGGGGTGTCATGGGCGCCGCCGAATTCTGCTGGCACGGTGCGCGGCAATACGGGCTGGACCGCAAGCAGTTCAACCGGCCGCTGGCGCAGACCCAGCTGTTCCAGAAGAAGCTGGCCGACATGCAGACGGAAATCGCCCTTGGCCTGCAGGGGGCCTTGCAGGTGGGCCGGTTGATGGATGCGGCCAAGGCCGCGCCCGAGATGATCTCGATCATCAAGCGCAACAATTGCGGCAAGGCCCTGGATATCGCGCGGATGTCGCGGGACATGCACGGGGGCAACGGCATCAGCCTGGAATTCCAGGTGATCCGCCACACGATGAACCTGGAAACCGTGAATACCTACGAGGGGACCCATGACGTCCATGCGCTGATCCTCGGCCGGGCGCAGACCGGGCTTCAGGCGTTCTTCTGAACCGAAACACAAACAGCCGGGCAGGTCTTTGGATCTGCCCGGACCGCATGGCCCTTCGGATATTTCGCGTCCATGCGTAAGACTTATAATCAGTATTATGTAAATATTATATGGACCAGATGACCCAGGGACCGGCCGAAACGTGACGTCCCGGCCCGATTTGTGAAACGCCATTCCGTCATGCGGTATTGGCAGGTCACCCAATCCTCTTTAACCTTCCTCCCGAGGAGCCAGAGTCGCTGAAGCGGCCGACAAGACTATCTAGGGAGGAAACGGATGCGTGGACACCGCACCCGCCATGACCTGCGGGTCATGCCATGACAGCCATGACCTATGACGCGGCCGCCGCTCATCTGGTTCAGACCAACCCGGCCTTTGCCACCACCCGCGCGACCATCCGCGGCACGTCCTACACCGTCTTTGCCAATTCACCGCCGACCTTGCGCGACATGCTGCACCGGTCACGGGCGCTGCACCTCGATGGCGAGGACGATTACCTGATCTACCAGAGCGAACGGCTGAGCTACGACGCCTTTTGCGACGAGGTCTGCATGATGGCCCGGGCGCTGCAATCTCGTGGGATCGTGCCCGGAGACCGCGTGGCCGTTGCCATGCGCAACTACCCGGAATTGCTGATCCTTTTCCTGGCCACGGCGTCGATCGGCGCGGTGATCGTTTTCGTGAACGCCTGGTGGACGGAAGAGGAACTGGATTACGCGCTGCGCGACAGTGGCGCCCGGATGGTCTTTGCCGACGGGCCGCGGATGCAGCGGCTGTTGCCCCTGAAGGACCGGTTGGGCCTGACCCTGATCGGTGTCCGGGACGGCGCCGAGATCGCTCCGGAAGCCTTTGACACCGTTCGGAAAACCGGCGCCGGCGCCGGGTGGCCGGACGTGCACATCGACACCGACGACGATTTCGCGATCATGTATTCCTCGGGCACGACCGGGCATCCCAAGGGCGTGGTCCTGACGCATCGGGGTGCCGTGAACGCGGTCTACACCTGGCTGATGCAATCGGCGATGTATCCGCTGATGCAAGAGGACGAGCCCGACCCCGATCCTCCGACCCCGGTCATCCTTGTGGCCACGCCGCTGTTCCACGTCACCGCCACGCATCCGGTGTTCCTGTATTCCATACCGGCCGGCGCGCGGATCGTGTTGATGTACAAGTGGGACGCAGCCGAGGCCGTGCGCCTGATCCGGGACGAAAAAGTCACGCGTCTTCTGGGGGTTCCGACGCAAACCGCAGACCTGATGGAGTGTGCCGCGCGGATGGGAGAACCCCTGGACTCGCTGAAATTCCTGGGCTCTGGCGGAGCCAAGCGGCCGGCTGCCCAGGTCGGGCAACTGACCCAGGCCTTTCCCAATGCGCTGGTCGCCACCGGCTGGGGCATGACCGAAACCAATGCCATCGGCATCGGCATGGCCGGAGCGGACTATGTCTCGCGGCCCGGCACGGCAGGAAAGCTCTATCCGCCGGTGCAGGAACTGCGGTTTCTCGATGAAGCCGGTCAGGACGTGGCGCCCGGAGAGGTCGGTGAAATCACCGTAAAAAGCCCCTGTAACATGCGGCAATACCTCAACAAACCGGAAGCCACGGCCGAGGTTCTGAAAGACGGCTGGCTGCGGACCGGAGACCTGGGGTGCATCGACGACGCGGGCTTTGTCACGATTGTCGACCGGGCCAAGAACATCATCATTCGGGGCGGCGAAAACATCGCTTGCCTCGACGTGGAAAACGCGCTGCACCACCATCCGGCGGTGGCCGAGGCCTGTGCCTTTCCGGTGCCGGACGCGCGGCTTGGCGAAACCGTGGGGGCGCTGGTGCAGATCCGGACCGGGATGGCGGCCGAGGTGGCCGAATTGCAGGCCTTCCTGCGGGCGCATATCGCGCATTTCAAGATCCCCGAACATGTCTGGATGCAGGGAGATCCGCTGCCCCGCGGCGCAACCGACAAGCTGGACCGGCGCGGAATCCGGGCCTTGTGCAGTGACCTGTTGCAGAAAGGAGATCCTCAGGATGCGGGACATGTTTGACCTGACCGGAAAGGTGGCGCTGCTGACGGGCGCGTCCAAGGGCATGGGGCTGGCCATGGCGACCTCGCTGGCCGATCACGGGGCGACGGTGGTGATTTCCTCGCGCAAGCAGGACCAGCTGGACGCGGCGGCGGACGGGATCAACAAGGCCCTGGGCGAGACGCGCGCCTACGGGATCGCGGCCAACGTGGGCTACAAGGAGCAGCTGGCCGACCTGGTGCACCGCACCCGCGACATTGCCGGCCCGATCGACATCCTGGTCGGCAATGCGGGGGTCAACCCGTACTACGGGAAGACCTCGGAAATCCCTGATTCCGCTTACGAAAAGACGATGCAGGCCAATGTGCAGTCGAACCTGTGGCTGGCGCAGCTGGTGGCGCCCGACATGATGCGGCTGGAGTCCGGGTCGATGGTGTTCACCTCGTCCATCGGGGCGTTCAAGCCATCGGAAATGCTGGGCACCTATGGCATGTCGAAGCTGGCCCTGCTGGGGCTGGTGCGCAACCTGGCGGCGGAATTCGGGCCCAAGGGGATCCGGGTGAACGCGGTCTGTCCGGGTCTGATCCGGACGGATTTCGCGCGGGAACTCTGGGACAATCCGGAGGTTGAGCACCGGATCAGAAACGACATTCCGCTGCGCCGGCTGGGCGAGCCCGAGGACCTGGCGGGCATCGTGGTGTACCTGGCATCGGATGCGGGCAAGTACATGACCGGGCAGGCCCTGACCGTGTGCGGCGGATCGAACATGTGGACGTAAGCTTATGGAATTGAACGACAAGATTATCGTGATCACGGGAGCGGCCGGAGGTATTGGCCGGGCCATGGCGCTGCGGTTCGCCAAAGAAGGCGCGCGCCACATCGTCTGTGCGGACCTCGATGGCGCCGGGGCCGAGGAGACCGCGCGCATGGTCGACGGCACGGCCTTCGAGGTGAACGTGGCGCGCGAGGTCGAGATCTCGGGGATGATCGAGAAGGTCGAAGCGGCGGTGGGGCCGATCGATGTCTTCTGTTCGAACGCGGGCATCCTGGTGCCGGGAGGCGCCGAGGTGGCCGACAGCGACTGGCAGCGGATCTGGGAGGTCAACGTGATGGCCCATGTCTGGGCCGCGCGCCACGTGGTGCCGCGCATGATCGCGCGCGGGGGCGGCTACCTACTGAACACCGCATCGGCGGCCGGGCTGTTAAACCAGGTCGGCTCGGCGCCTTACGGAGTGACCAAGCATGCGGCGGTCGGCCTGGCGGAATGGCTGGCTCTGACCCATGGCGACGCGGGCATCAAGGTGAGCGTGCTGTGCCCGCAGGCGGTGCGCACGGCGATGACGCAAGGCCACGAGGACGGCGTGGCGGCCCAGGACGGGATGCTGGAGCCCGAGCCGGTGGCCGAGGCCTGTGTGCGGGCGATCCGGGACGAGACATTCCTGGTGCTGCCGCACGAGGAGGTGCTGGGCTACATGCGGCGCAAGACCGAGAATTACGACCGGTGGATCGGGGGGATGCGCAAGCTGAACCGGGTTTACGGCGATAAATTGTAAGACCTGCGCGGGGCGGCCGAGGGTGGGCCGGGGTATTTGGAAAGAGAAAGAAGCAGCAGGTCGGGCGCTTTTGCCGGGGTGGGTCCGGTAGGTGGCGGCGTTGAGGGGCGGGCGCCCTGCCCCGCATGCCTGGTGCGCCCGTCGGATTGGCTGTCGGATTGGCTGTGCACAAGACTTGCGCCCGGGTGAACCGAGACGGGGCTTGTGGCTGTGCCGTGGGGTTTCCTATCTGGAAGGGAACTTACGGATAACTGACAGGTCATGACATGAAACGGATCGGATTTCTGTCCTTCGGGCATTGGTCGCCGACACATGGGTCCCAGGTAAAGACGGCCAGCGATGTGCTGAGCCAGTCGATAGACCTGGGCGTGGCGGCGGAAGAGCTGGGTGTCGACGGGGCCTATTACCGGGTGCATCATTTCGCGCGGCAGTTGGGGTCTCCGTTTCCGCTGCTGGCGGCGGTCGGGGCGAAGACCTCGCGCATAGAGATCGGCACCGGGGTGATCGACATGCGCTACGAGAACCCGTTCTACATGGCCGAGGATGCAGGGGCCGCGGACCTGATCGCCGGGGGCCGGCTGCAGCTGGGGATTTCGCGCGGCTCGCCCGAACAGGTGATCGACGGGTGGAAACACTTTGGCTATGCGCCGGCAGAGGGCGAAAACTCGGCCGACATGGCGCGGCGTCATGCGCTGGTGTTCCTGGAATTGCTGAAGGGCGAGGGCTTTGCCGAGCCGAACCCGCGGCCGATGTTCCCCAATCCGCCGGGCCTGTTGCGGCTGGAGCCGCATTCCGAGGGTCTGCGCGAGCGGATCTGGTGGGGGGCCGGGTCGAATGCGACGGCGGTTTGGGCGGCCCAGATGGGGATGCACCTGCAAAGTTCGACCCTGAAGGACGACGAGACCGGCGAGCCCTTCCACAAGCAGCAGGCCGACCAGATCCGGGCCTATCGCGCGGCGTGGAAAGAGGCGGGCCATGCCGGCACGCCCCGGGTGTCGGTCAGCCGGTCGATCTTTGCCCTGACCAACGACATGGACCGGGCCTATTTCGGGCGAGGCGGCAAGGAAAGCGACCAGGTGGGCTTTATCGAGGAGCAGCGGTCGATCTTCGGGCGCGGCTATGCGGACGAGCCGGACCGGCTGGTCGAGCAGCTGAAGGGTGACGAGGCGATTGCCGAGGCGGACACGCTGCTTCTGACGGTGCCGAACATGCTGGGCGTCGATTACAACGTCCACGTGCTGGAGACGATCCTGCGCGAGGTGGCCCCGGCGATGGGCTGGCGCTAGGCCTTCGGCTTGACCGGGCGCACCAGCCCTTCCTGGGCGGTGCTGGCCACCAACTGACCGTCGCGCGTGTAGATGGCACCGCGGTTGAATCCGCGCGCGCCGCCTGCCTTGGGGCTGTCCATCACGTAAAGGTGCCAGTCCTCGAAGGCGATCGGTGCGTGAAACCACATGGCGTGGTCCAGGCTGGCGGTCATCACGCGGGGTTGCAGCCAGGTCAGGCCATGCGGGCGCAGGGACGAGCCCAGCAGGTACATGTCCGAGGCATAGGCCAGCATGCAGTGCTGCATGACCGGAGACGTGCCCGCCGCGCCGGGCACGCGGAACCAGATCTGGTTGGCGTCGTCCGTGGGCTGGGGATCGAAGAAATCGACGGGGGCGACCTCGCGGATGTCGATGGGGCGCAGGCGCAGGAACTCGGCCCGGTGCTTTTCGGGCAGCTGGGCGGCGGCCTGTTCGCGGCGCTCCTGAAGCGGCACCAGGCCGTCGGGTCCGGGCACGTCGGGCATTTCGTGCTGGTGGGTCCAGCCGTCTTCTTCCTCGTGGAACGAAGCCGACATGTTCAGGATCTGCCGGCCGTGCTGGATGGCCACGACCCGCCGGGTGGTGAAACTGCCGCCGTCGCGGGCGCGGTCGACCTGGTAGATCACCGGGATCTTCGGATCGCCGGGCCGGATGAAATAGGCGTGCAGCGAATGGCACAGCCGATCCGGCACCGTGCGGTAGGCGGCCATCAGGGCCTGGGCTATGACCTGCCCGCCAAAGATGCGCTTGGGGGTTTCTCCACCAGAGCCGACACCCCGGAACAGGTCGACCTCCAGCTGTTCGATGTCGAGAAGGTCGAGCAGCTCTCGGTTTGCCGCATCTGCCATGTATCAGCCGTCCAGTTTCGCCGCATGATCCGCGGCATAAGTCACGAAAAAGTCGAACGCCCCGGGGTTGGCCATGGAATCACGGTTGACCACATGGGCGGGGTCGCCGCCAAGAAGCAGCTTTTTGACCGGAACTTCCAGCTTCTTTCCCGACAGGGTGCGCGGGATTTCGGAGACTTCGACGATTTCGTTGGGCAGGAACCGGGCGGAGACGCCGGTGCGGATGGCCTGGTTGATGCGGTCCTTCAGGGCGTCGTCCAGCGAGACGTCGGGCGCGGTGACGACAAACAGCGGCATGAAGCTGTCGCGGCCGAGGAACTCCAGGTCGACGACAAGGCTGTCGAGGATTTCGGGCAGGCCTTCGACCGCCCGGTAGATTTCGGACGAGCCCAGCCGCAGCCCCTTCCGGTTGATCGTGGCGTCCGAGCGACCATAGATGATGGCCCCGCCGTCCTCGGTGATCTCGATCCAGTCGCCGTGGCGCCAGATGCCGGGATAGGTGTCGAAATAGCTGTCGTGCAGACGCGACCCGTCGTCGTCGCCCCAGAAATAAAGCGGCATCGAGGGCAGCGGTTCGGTGCAGACCAGTTCTCCGACCGCGCCGATCAGGTCCTGGCCCGCGTCGTCATAGCTGCGCACGGCATTGCCCAGGAAGCGGCACTGCATTTCGCCCGCGCGCACGGGCAGCATCGGGTTGCCGCCGACGAAAGCCCCGGCCAGGTCGGTGCCTCCTGAAATCGGGGCCAGCCAGGCGTCGGGCCGGGCGGCGGTGTAGATCCAGTCGTAGGCATCGGCCGACAGGGGCGATCCGGTGGCCCCGATGGAGACCAGGGAAGACAGGTCCAGCTCGTCCACCGGGCGGATGCCGGACTTGCGGCAGACATCGAAGAAGGCCGCGCCGGCGCCCAGGTAGGTCAGTTTTTCGCGGGCGGCAAAGCGCCAGAGCTCCATCATGTCGGGATGGTTGGGAGCGGCATCGAAAATGGCCAGGGTCGCGCCCTGCCCCAGCGCCGAGGCTTGGCAGTTCCACATGATCCAGCCCGACGAAGTAAGCCAGCAGAACCGCGTGTCCGGGCCAAGGTCCTGGTGCAGCGCCTGTTTCGCGCCCTCCAGCAGGATGCCCCCGTGGCCGTGCACGATGGGTTTGGGATTGCCGGTGGTGCCCGAGGAATAGACCACCCAGATCGGGTGCTCGAAGGGGACGGGCGTGACCTGCAGCGGGTGATCGTGGCCCAGCATGGCACTCCAGGGGATGGCCCCTTCGGGCAGGTCCCCGGCCACGGGCAGCCAGATCGTGTGTCTTAAAGTTGGGAGGTTGTCCGTGATCTGGGACAGTACGTCCCGCCGGTCGATGGGTTTTCCGGCGTGGGTATAGCCGTCCTGGGCGATCAGGACCTTGGGTTCGATCTGCTTGAAGCGGTCGGTGATGGCCACGTGGCCCATGTCGGGCGCGCACAAAGACCAGATGGCCCCGATGGATACGGTTGCCAGCATGGCGATCATGGCGACCTCGGTGTTGGGCAGGATGGCGACCACGCGATCGCCCTGCCCCACGCCCATGGCCCGCAGCTCTCCGGCCACGCTGGCCACCGCATCGCGCAGGTCAGCATAGGTCATGCGCGTGTCTGGAAAGGTCTCGGAATGCACGATCAGCGCGGGCTTGTCGGGATGCGTTTCGGCATGGCGCAGGATCTGGTCGGCGAAGTTCAGCGTCGCCCCGGGAAACCACACGGCCCCGGGCATGACACGCTTGGCCAGGACCGTGTCATAAGGCGTCGTCGCGCGGATATCGGCAAAGTCCCAGATGGCGGCCCAGAACCCCTCCAGGTCGGTCACGCTCCAACGCCAGAGGTCCTGGTAATCGTCGAAGGTGTGGCCCTTGGCGGCCAGGAACCGCAGGAAGTCGGCCATGCGGCTGGCCTGGGCGCGTTCTTCGGTCGGGGTCCAGAGGATGGGATTATGGGTCATGCCACCATTGCTCCGTGGACCAGGGCCTTGAGTTCCAAGCGCGATGGGTAGGAACTGGACGGCGCAAGCTGGGTGAAGAAGACGACCGACAACTGGTTGACCCGGTCGACCCAGAAATAGGTCGAGGCCATGCCCCCCCAGGAGAAATCTCCGACCGTTCCGGGCGTGCGGGCCCGGCCGGGATCCAGCACGACGGATCCGCCCAGGCCAAAGCCGGTGCCCACCATGGGCTGTTCGGCAAAGCTGGTGGGGCCCATGTCGGCGATGTCGCCCTTCAGGTGGTTGCGCATCATGAAATCAAGCGTGCGGGGCGACAAGATGCGGTGTCCGCCGGCCTCTCCGCCCCGGCGCAGCATCTCGGCGAAGCGCATGTAATCGTCGATCGTGCCGACCAGCCCGCCACCGCCCGAGTAGCATTGGGTGGTGTGATAGCGGCTGTCCCCGGGGGCGTCCGACAGGTTCAGCGGGTCGTCGCCATGTTCGGGCGCGGCCACCGACATCGGGTCGCCTTCAAGCGGGGTATAAAGCGCGGCAAAGCGGTCGCCGGTGCCGGGGGGCACGCGGAAGGCGGTATGCGACATGCCGAGCGGCTCAAAGATCTCGTCCTGGAAATATTCCGCCAGGGTCTTGCCCGAGACCACTTCGACCACGCGGCCGAGGATGTCGATGGACACGGAATATTCCCAGCGCGTGCCGGGCGCGAAGACCAGGGGAAGCTCGGCCACGCGGTTGGCGACGGTGTCCAGGGTGCGGGTGCCCGGGCTGAAGTCGAGCTTTTCGTCCTTCATGACCTCGGAGACCAGGTTGGTGTTGAAGCTGTAGGTCAGCCCCGAGGTATGGGTCAGCAGCTGGTGGATCGTGGGGGTGGCGCAGGGGGCGGTCTGGTCGATGGAGGTGGCCCCGGGCACCAGGGCCTGCATGTCGGCAAAGCCGGGGATGAAGTCCGAAACCGGCGCATCCAGCGGGAACAACCCGCGTTCGACAAGGGTCATGATGGCAACCGAGGTGACCGGCTTGGTCATCGAGAAGATCCGGGCCAGGGTGGCCCGGTCGAAGGGCAGGCCTGCGTCGATGTTGCGCAACCCGCAGGAATGGGAAAAGACCTCGTGGCCCTGGCGGGCGATCAGCACCGAGGCCCCGGGGTAACGGCGGCGGTCGACATAGGATTGCATCCAGGTGCCAATGCGATCGAGCCGGGCGGTGTCCATCCCGAGGCTTGCCGGACTTCCGATATCCATATTCCGGCCCTCCCCGGCCGTTCCCTTTTCGTGATGCGATGAGACCGTGATTTGCATGGAATGTCGAGGGCTTGCGGACGGGTCAGCTGAGGGTGCGGTCATTATTCAGGGGGCTCTGCCCCCATCCGCCTGCGGCGGATTCCCCCGGGGTATTTCAAAAGAGAAAGAAGCAGCGGGGCACGCGTTCGGAGCCAGCGCCCGCGCGAGGGGACGGCCGGAGGCCGGAGCCGAGGAGAAAGGAATGCGCGCCCTGGCGCGCGCAATTGGATCACACCTCGAGCCATTCCTTGCGGACGTCGTCGCGTTGTTTCAGCTCGGCCGGGGTGCCTTCGAACACGACCTGTCCGTGGCCCATGACGTAGACCCTGTGGGCAATATCGAGGGCGATGGCCAGTTTCTGTTCGACAAGCAGCGTGGCGATGCCGCGCCTGGCGATTTCCTGGAGCAATTCGGCCACGCGTTGGACCATTTGCGGCGAGAGGCCTTCGGTCGGTTCGTCGATCATGACCAGGTCCGGATCGCCCATGAGGGTCCGGCACATGGTCAGCATCTGCTGTTCTCCGCCCGAGAGCACCGAGGCTTCGACATCGGCCCGGTTGGCGAGGTTGGAGAACATGTCGAACATGTCCTGCATCGACCAGCGCCCGGCCCCGTCCTTCTGGCCCGGTTTCAGCCCGAGATTGAGGTTCTGGCGGGTGGTCAGGCCGGGGAAGATGTCGCGGTTTTCCGGCACGTAGCCGATGCCGAGGTTGGCGATTTCGTAGGCCTTCCTGCCGGCAATGTCCTGACCCTTGAAGCGCACGGTGCCCTTGGGTTCGACCTCGCCCATGATGGCCTTGCAGGTGGTCGACCGGCCCACCCCGTTGCGGCCCAGCAGGGCCACGATTTCGCCCTCGGCGATGGTCAGGTTGACGCCCTGCAGGATGTGGGACTTGCCGTAGAAGGCGTGCATGTCGGTGACATCGAGCATCAGTGTTCGGCCTCCAGTGCCGCGCCGAGATAGGCCTCTTGCACCCGCGGGTTGGCGCGGACGTCCGTTGGTGTGCCGGTGGCGATGATTTCCCCGTAGACCAGGACCGAGATCCGGTCGGCCAGGCCGAAGACCACGCCCATGTCGTGTTCGACCATCACCAGGGTCTTGCCTTCGGTCACGTCGCGGATCAGGTCCATGATGTAGTCGGTTTCGGAATGGCTCATGCCGGCGGTGGGTTCGTCCAGCATGATGACATCGGCCCCGCCGGCGATGGTGATGCCGATCTCCAGCGCGCGCTGTTCGGCATAGGACAACATGCCCGCTGGAATATCGCGCCGGCGCTGCAGGTTGATCTGTTCGAGGATCGCCTCGGCCCCTTCGTTCAGGGCGCGTGAGCGGGCGACCATGTTCCAGAAGGAATAGCGGTAGCCCATCGACCACAAAAGCGAGCAGCGGACGTTTTCGAAGACCGTCATCTTGGGGAAGATGTTGGTGATCTGGAACGAGCGCGACAGGCCCATGCGGTTGATCTCGTAGGGTGCCTTGCCCTTCAGGTCGTGGCCATGCAGGGCGACAACGCCTGCTGTCTGGGGAAAGCGCCCGGTGATCAGGTTGAAGAGCGTCGACTTGCCGGCCCCGTTGGGTCCGATCACCGCGTGGCGTTCGCCGGGCATGATCTGCAGGTCGACGCCGCGGATGATCTCGGTCTGACCGAAGCTTTTTCGCAGGTTGGTGATTTCAAGGGCTGCGGTCATGGGCGGGCTCCGGTGTCGGTATTGGCCTCGTGCCAGGTTTCGACCAGTTCAGGTGCATTGCGCCGGGCCAGCCAGAAGCCGCCGAGCGCCACCGCCCCGAAGGCGATCCAGGGCACCGGGTTGGCATGCGAAAAGGTCATCCAGAACAGGGTCATCTGGTCGTCACCGATGGCCGCGTGGCGGGCGTGGAAGAGGATTTCGATGAACCCTGCCGTGGCCAGGATGCAGATCGCCGCGGGGAGCAGGGTCTTGATGTAGGGTTTGACCAGCAGGTGCAGCTTGCCCAGCACCAGGGGCGGCGTGTGCATCATCAGCACACCGGCCAGGCCTCCGGGGAAGAACATCACCGTGGCGACAAACAACGCGCCCACGTAAAGCGCCCAAAGCTCGGTCTGCAGCGACAGAACCGTCTGCAGCAGGGTGAACACGATGGCCCCGATCACCGGCCCGAAGAAGAAGCCGACGCCGCCCAGGAAGGTCACCAGCAGAATCGACCCGGAGGTGGCGAGGTTGAGGTTCTCTTCGGTCAGGATCTCGTAATTGATGGCGAACAGACCGCCCGCGATGCCCGCGAAGAACCCCGAGGCCACGAAGGAGTAGAACCGGACCCAGCGCGCGGAATAGCCCAGGAATTCAGCCCGTTCGGGATTGTCGCGCACGGCATTGGCCATCCGGCCCACCGGCGTGCGCGAGAACAGGAACATGCCCAGGGCGGACAGGACCAGCCAGAATGCCGTGAGGTAATAGACCTCGATCTGTTGCAGGAACTCGATGCCGAAGAAGGGCAACCCGTAGGTGCGGTCTCCGCTGATGCCTTCCTCGCCGCCGAAGAAGACCACGATGATCACCGAACAGGCGGCGATCAGCTCGCCCACGCCAAGCGAGATCATGGCGAAGACCGTGCCCGCCCGGCGGGTGGAAAACGATCCCACGATCAGGGCCAGGCCCATGCCGAAGAGGCCTCCGAAGATGGGCAGGACCGGCAGGGGCAGCGTGCCGAAGAACTGGTCCCAGTTCATGATGTGCACGCAGAGAAAGCCGCCGACGCCCATGTAGACCGCATGGCCGAAGGACAGCATGCCGCCCTGCCCCAACAGCATGTTGTAGGACAGCGCGAAGATGATCGTGATGGCCATCTGGTTCATGATGGTGATGGCCGAATTCGAGGTGAAGACGAAGGGCATCACCAGCAGGAAGGCCGAGGCGATCAGCCAGGGCAGCGCCTTGGCCAGGGTCAGCCCGCTGCCCGCCAGCACGTCGGAATGGGTGTTGTGGGTTGTATCGGTCATGCGTCACGCTTTCCGAACAGGCCGTAGGGGCGGAAGATCAGGATGAGCACCATCAGAAGGTATGGCAGGATGTCGGCGATCTGGGGCGAGGTCAGCGTCCACAGGTCCTGCCAGGCGCTGTCCCAGATCGGGTCGGGCTTGGTGAAGCCGATGCCGGTCAGGATGTCCTCCATCCGCACGTCATAGGCCTTGGCGAAGGTGGTCAGCCAGCCGATGATCAGCGAGGCCACGAGCGCGCCGAAGAGGCTGCCCAGCCCGCCGATGACGATGGTCACGAAGACGATGGACCCAAGCACCACGGCCATGCCCGGGAAGGTCGACAGCACCGGCCCGGCGATCACGCCGGCCACGCCCGCCAGGGCCGTGCCCACACCGAAGACGCCCATGAAGACCAGCGGCACATTGTGGCCAAGGGCCTCGACCGTCTTGGGATAGGACAGGGCGGCCTGAATGATCATGCCCACGCGCGTCTTGGTCAGCACGTAAAGCAACCCGCCGAAGATCAGAAGCGACAGGAAGATCATGAAGACCTTGTAAAGCGGGATGGTGTTGCCGGCGATGGCGAAGGCCGCGCCCTCCAGGATGCCGGGGATTTCATAGGGCATCTGGTCCTTGCCCCAGATGAACTGGACGACTTCCTCGATCAGCAGGGCCAGGCCGAAGGTAAAGATCAGCTCCGGAACATGGCCGTATTGGTGGACCCGCCTCAGCCCGTATCGCTCGACCCCGGCCCCGATCACGCCCACCACGAGCGGGGCGATCAGCAGGCCCATCCAGAAGCCCAGGAAGATCGAGATCTGGTAGGCGAAATACGCCCCCAGCATGTAGAAACTGGCATGTGCGAAGTTCAGCACGCCCATCATCGAGAAGATGAGCGTCAGGCCGGCCGACAGCATGAACAGCAAAAGCCCCGTCACCAGCCCGTCGATTAGATTCACCAATACGAGGTCCATGCCCCGGATACCCCCCTTTAACGATTTCAAGTTGAAGACGGACCCGTGCCGCTTTTACGGCCCGGGTCCGCAGGCCGGTTACGGGCGGCGCATCTTGCAGGTGGTCGGGCTGTCCTTGCCCGCCATCTCGACCCGGCTTTCCAGGTGCTGGCCATAGCCCGAGTTATCCAGGTCGAACTGGATGTCCTCGTCGGTGTGCACGGTGATCAGCACGTCCTGGATCAGCTGGTGATCCTCGGGGCGCATGTAGAGCGTGCCGCCCCACATGGTCTCGTGTTCCATGCCCTCCAGCGCCTCGGCCACGGCGACCACGTCGGTGGCCGTGCCGGCCTGGTCGATGGCTTTGGCCAGCATCTCGATCACGTTGGTGATGCGCGTCTGGCTCATGTTGCCGTCGGGATACTTGGCCTTGAAGGCCTCGATATAGGCGGCGGCCGTATCGGTAGGCGGCGGGTTGGTCTGACCCTCGGTCACCAGGCGCAGCTTGTCCTTGCCCTGTTCGCCAAAGGCCGCGGTGATGCCGTCGGCGGCGGCGTAATAGGTGTAGATCGGCCCCTCGAAGCCGTTCTCGATCACCGATTTACCCAGGTTCAGCATGTCCGCGCCCCAGTTGCCGGTGATGATCACGTCCGCGCCCGACGACACGATCTTGCGCGAATAAGGCGTGAAGTCCTTCACCTTGCCGATCGGGTGCAGCTCGTTGCCGACGATCTCGATGTCGGGGCGCTTTTCACCCAGGAACCGGCTGGCCGCAGCCGACACCGCCTTGCCGAAGCTGTAGTCCTGGCCGATCACGTAGACTTTTGTGATGCTGTCATCCTCGGCGATAATGTCGGTCAGGGCGTCCATCTTGATGTCGGCATTGGCATCGAACCGGAAGTGCCAGAAGTTGCACTTGTCGTTGGTCAGCGCCGGGTCGACGGCCGAGTAGTTCAGGAACAGCACCCGGTCGTCGGGGTTGCGCCGGTTATGCTTTTCGATGGCATCGGTCAGCGCATTGGCCACGCCCGAGCTGTTGCCCTGGACGATGTAGCGGATGCCCTGGTCGATGGCGACCTGCAGCTGGATCAGGGATTCCTTTGGGCTGATCTTGTTGTCAAAGCCGACGACCTCGAAGGTGTCGCCATCCAGGACGCCTCCCTTCTTGTTCACCAGCTCTTCGGCGGCAAATTCGTACTGGTGCAGCCCGTTGGTGCCCGTGCTGGCAAAGGGCCCCGACAGCGGGTCGATGAACGCGATCTTGATCGTGTCGGCATAACCCGCCCCCGCAGACAATACGGTAGCGAGAACGGCCCCGAGGCCGAACCGAGTGGTCTTGCGCATGTGTTTTCCTCCCTTGGATGCCCTGCCGCCCTTTTTTTCCTCACGGCGGGACATAATCGAAGCCTTGCATAACCTCTCGTAAAGTCAAGTATCGCGGCGGTGATGACGCTGGGTCGGAACAGTGTTTCGCAAATGGAGAAAGGGGCAGTGGGATGGCCTCGCAAGGGCCACTTGTCAGCATTAAATACCGCCCACAAGCCATTGTGAAATATAACAAAGAGAAGGGCTTTTCGAAGTGCGGCCTGCCTGTTCAAGGCAGGTCCTTCCAACCGATTTCAGATTGTTTTTACCGGGCGCCATCCACGTGCCAAGGGGCCTGGTCAGGGCCGTTCCGGCGCTGTTAGCGCCTGCACGGCCAGACCCCTAGTTCCGCAGTGCGGAACAAAAACCCATTGACTGCAAGATATTGATTTCACACCGATTCGGGCGGAAATGGTCCCAGGCTTTGCGCGGCGGTGATCAGGCGCGGCGCATAGGTGGTTTCAAGCTCGTCCGGACCCACGTGGAAGGACGGCCCACCCACGTTCAGCCCCCAGATCCGCCGCCCGTCCAGCGACGACACCGGCACCGCGATCCCGTTCACATCGGCCCGCCATTCGCCGTAGCCGGTGACAAAGCCCTTGTCGCGGAATTCCTGCCGGGCGGTGTCGATCTGGGCCCGGCGCGCGGCGTCTCCGTCGGGATCCTCGGTGGCGGCACGCTGAAAGATCCGGTCCTGCTCGTCGGCGGGCAGCGCGATCATCATCGCCCGGCCGATGGCCGACTGGAACAGCGGCAACCGAGACCCCACGTGCAGCTGCAACGAGATGTCCTCTTCCGAGGCCATCACCGCCACGTAGATCGCGCTGAAGCGGTGCCGTTCGGCCAGGGCGGCGGTGGTGTAGGTGTTGGGGCCCGACTGCAAATCCCGCATCACCGCCTGGGCGCGCCGGGGCATCTCCATCCCCGCCAGCACGCCATAGCCAAGCTGCAACACCCCGGCGCCCAGCCGATAGGCCCCGCTGCGCGGATCGACCGTCAGGTAATCCAGCTGGCACAGGGTATGGGTCAGGCGCGACACCGTGGGCTTGGGCAGACCCGTGCGCAGGGCCAGGTCGGTGTTGGTCAGCTCGGTCTCGCCCGGCTTGAAGGCCCGCAGCAGGTCCAGCCCCCGCGCCAGCGCGGTGATGAAGTTGCGATCCTTGGGATCGTCGGGCATTGGGGACAGGCCCTCATCCATCGCGGTTCATCCGTTCAGTGCCTTCAGCCCGCCTTCGGCAAAGGCGGGGACATATTCGCCAAGCGTGATTGCCCGCTTGGGGTTCGACGCATTGCCATCCAGCGCCCGTTTCAGCACACCCTGCACGATCGCGGCCATGCGGAAGAAACAAAACGCCAGGTAGAACCCGAAGTTGTCGATACCGGAGATGCCCCGCCGCTCGCAATACATGGCAATGAACTCTTCATCCGATGGCAACCCATTGGCCACACGGTCCACTCCGGCCAGACCCCGGCCCTCGGTGCCCGCGGGCATTTGCCATTGCATGATCACGGCGGCCAGGTCGGCATAGGGATGGCCGATGGTCGACAGCTCCCAGTCCAGCACCGCGCGGCAGAGGGGGGCCTCGGCGTCGAAGATCATGTTGTCGATCCGGTAATCCCCGTGCACCAGCCCGCGCTGGCCATCGTCGGCCGGCATCGCCTGGCCCAGCCCGTCGATCAGTGCATTCATGGCAGGAATATCAACGGTTTCCGAGGCGCGGTACTGCTTGGTCCAGCGCCCGATCTGGCGTTCATAGTAATTGCCCGGCGGCCCGTAATCAGACAGGCCGACCGCATCGACATTCACGTCGTGCAGCGCCGCCAGCACGCGGTTCATGTCGGCGATCACCGCCGTGCGGGTGGCATTGGTTTCGCCCTTCATCAGCGGATCGAAGAAATTGCGCCCCTGCACGTGGTCCATCACGTAAAAGGCCGAGCCGATGACCGCGTCGTCCTCGCACAGAACATGCATCCTGGCCACCGGCACGTCGGTGTCTGCCAGCGCCTTTTGCACCCGGAACTCGCGGTCGACCGCATGGGCCGATTTCAGCAATATTCCCGGGGGCTTGCGCCGCAGAACGTAGTTGCGGGCCGGGGTCTTCAGCAGGAAGGTCGGGTTGGATTGGCCGGTCTGGAACTTCTGCGCCTCGACCGGGCCCTCAAAGCCCGGCAGGTGTTGGGCCAGGTAGGCCGCGACGGCGTCGGTATCGAGTGTCTGGGTATCGGTCGTCATGTCCGGCCTCAGCTATAGGTCAGGTGCCGTGCCGCGTCCGAGTTCAGGAAATGCGGCGTGGCGTTGAATTCGTGCAGGTAGAACCGGCCCTTGTCGTTGAAGATGAACCGGGTGATCGAGGTGTTCTTGATCTGCAGGTTCAGCGTGATCATCACGTCGTCGGGCGCCTGCAGGCACGCCGCGACCAGCCGCCCGATGGTGCCGCCCGAACTGACCGCCAGTACGCAATCCGCGCCCGGGCGGGTGGCGTGGCAGCGGGCGGCCTCGACCCGGGCGGTGTAGTCAGACCAGCTTTCCGAGGCGCCCGCCAGCCCGCCCGCCTGCCAGTCCTTCAGGGTGTCGCGCAGGGTACGGAAGTGATCGCGGCGGTCCTTGACCACGTTGTCGGGCACCGCGCCGCCAAAGCGCACGTGCAACAGGTCATGAAAATCATATTCGTTGAAGCCGGCGTGTTCTTCGACATCACCGTCGAAGCCCATGGCCTCCAACGTCTTTTTCTGGCGCTCCAGGCTGCCGGTGATCAGCCGGTCAGGCCGGATGCCTGCCGCCTTCAACGTCTCTCCGACCATGCGCGACTGGGTTTCCCCCTGGGCGGACAGCCGGTCATAGCCCCCCGCTTCGGCCGATCCGAACGAGGCCTGCCCGTGGCGAATGACGATCAGCTCTGCCATCTCAGGCCCCGAATTCGGCCGCCAGCCGGGCCCCGGCCGCGCGGTATTCCCGGTCGATCCGGTCGACAAGCGCGCCGGCAGTCGTCACTGCCGTCACGTCGCCGATCCCCTGGCCCGAGCCCCAGATGGTCTTCCATGCCTTGGGCTTGGACGACCCGTCGCCAAAGTTCATTGCCGACGGATCTGAGGCCGGCAGGTTGTCGGGATCCATGCCCGCATTGCGCACCGACCCCTTCAGGTAATTCCCGTGAACCCCTGTAAACAATGAGGAATAGACGATGTCCTCGGCCGTGCTGTCGACGATCATCTGCTTGTAATCGGGGTCGGCATTGGCCTCGTGCGTGGCGATGAATGGGGACCCGGCATAACCGAAGTCGGCCCCCATGGCGCGGGCGGCCAGCAGGGCCTCGCCGCTGGCAATGGCCCCCGACAGCAACAGCGGGCCGTCGAACCAGGACCGGATCTCGCGGATCAGGGCCAGCGGAGACTGCATCCCCGCATGTCCCCCGGCCCCGGCGGCCACGGCAATCAGCCCGTCGGCCCCCTTGTCGATGGCCTTGCGGGCGAAGGTGTTGTTGATCACGTCATGCAGGCTGATGCCGCCGCAGGAATGGGCGGCCTCGTTGACCTCGACCCGTGCGCCCAGCGAGGTGATCCAGATGGGCACCTTGTGCTTGACGCAGATCTCGATGTCGCGTTCCAGCCGGGCGTTCGAGCGGTGCACGATCTGGTTGACAGCATAGGGGGCCGCGGGGTGATCGGGATTGGCCTGGTTGTGGCGGTCAAGCTCTTCGGTGATGCGGGTCAGCCAGGCGTCCAGCAAGGGCGGCTCGCCCTCGGCCTCGCGGGCGTTGAGCGCCGGAAACGATCCCACGATGCCCGCCTTGCACTGGGCGATGACCAGCTCGGGTCCCGAGATGATGAACATGGGCGAGGCCACGAGCGGGGTCCGCAGACCCCGCAATTGCACCGGCAGGTGGGTTTCGTCCCGGGACCAGCCCATCAAAGCACCTCGAAGAGGCCCGCCGCCCCCATGCCGCCGCCGACGCACATGGTGCAGACCACGTATTTCGCGCCCCGGCGCTTGCCCTCGATCAGGGCGTGGCCGACCATGCGCGCGCCCGACATGCCATAGGGGTGACCGACAGAGATCGCGCCTCCGTTGACGTTCAACAGCTCGTCCGGGATGCCCAGCTTGTCGCGACAGTAAAGGACCTGGACGGCGAAGGCCTCGTTCAGTTCCCACAGGCCGATGTCGTCCATGGTCAGCCCGTGCGCCTTCAGCAGCCGGGGCACCGCGTAGATCGGACCGATGCCCATTTCGTCGGGCTCGCAGCCACCGGCCAAGACGCCCACGTAGCGGCCCAGGGGCTCCAGCCCCTTCTGTTCGGCCAGCTTGGCGTCCATCACCACAGAGGCCGAGGCCCCGTCCGACAGCTGCGAGGCATTGCCGGCCGTGATGAAGCCCCCTTCCTTGATGTGGATGCCGTCCTTGAACACCGGCTGCAGCCCGGCCAGGCTGTCTGCGGTGGTGCCGGGGCGGTTGCCCTCGTCCTTGGCCAGCGTCACCTCGTGTTCAGTGATCTCGCCGGTCTCGCGGTTCTGCATCTTCATCGTGGTGGTCAGGGGCACGATTTCATCGTCCAGCCGCCCGGCGGTCTGGGCCTCGTGGGTGCGGTCCTGGGATTGCGCGGCATAGGCGTCCTGGGCCTCGCGGCTGATCCCGTAGCGCGCGGCCACGGTTTCGGCGGTTTCCAGCATCGACATGTAGATTTCGGGCTTGTTGGCCTTCAACCAGGGATCGGCCCCGACGCGCATCTCGGGCGTCTGCACCAGCGAGATGCTTTCCACCCCGCCGCCGATGACCACGTCCATGCCATCCATCACCACCTGCTTGGCCGCCGTGGCGATGGCCATCATGCCGCTGGCGCATTGGCGGTCCAGCGACATGCCCCCGACGGTGACCGGAAGCCCGGCGCGCAGGGCGGCCTGGCGGCCGATGTTGCCCCCCTGGTAGCCCTGCTGCAGGGCCGAGCCGATGATGCAATCCTGTATCTCGCCCGGGTCGATCCCGGCCCGGGTGACCGCGTTCGATATCGCATGGCCGATCAGGGCCTGGGGCGTGGTGGCGTTGAACGCACCGCGATAGGCCTTGCCGATCGGCGTGCGGGCGGTCGAGACGATGACGGCGTCGCGCATTGGGGGATCCTCCCTTGATCCGTGTCTATCCTTGGCTGTCAGTCCTGGGGTATCAGTCCTCGCCCCATGGCAGCGTCAGGCCCCGGGCCTCGGCCGCCATGCGGGCAAATTTCCGTGTCTGGGCAAAGGCATCGGGCAGCTCCCTCTGACCCGATGCGTCGTGGATGGTCTCGAACGCCGCGGCCACGCCCTCGGGCGTGTTCGCCGCGCCCTCCAGCAGGACGCCGGGGGTTTCATAGATCCGGCTTTGGGCAAAGACCCCGGCCCCGGCACCCAGGATGGTCCTGGTCGGCGCATCCTCTGACACCAGGTACAGCAGCCCCGGCGTGATGGTTTCCGGCTGCAGGACCTCCAGCGCCTCGGGCGGCAGCAGGTCTTCGGTCATCCGCGTGGCAGCCGTGGGGGCCAGGGTGTTGACCCGGATGTTGTCGCGCGCGCCCTCCAGAGCCAGCACGTTCATCAGCCCCACCACGCCCATCTTCGCCGCGCCATAGTTCGACTGGCCGAAGTTGCCGTAGATCCCCGACGCCGACGAGGTCATCACGATACGCCCGTATTTCTGTTCGCGCATGAAGGGCCAGGCCTTGTGGGCGACCGTGGCCGAGCCCATCAGGTGCACCTCGACCACCTTGCGGAAATCCGACAGCTCCATCTTGGCGAAGGTCTTGTCGCGCAGGATGCCCGCGTTGTTGACCACGATGTCGATGCGGCCCCAGGCCTCGACCGCCCGGTTGACCATGTCGGCGACCTGCAGTTCATCGGACACGTCGGCCCCGTGAGCCATGGCCTCGCCGCCCATGGCCTTGATCTCGTCGACGACCTGTTCGGCGGCGGATGCGGACCCGCCGTCGCCCGCTGTCGACACGCCCAGGTCGTTGACCACCACCTTGGCCCCCCGTGCGGCCAGCCCCAGGGCATGGGACCGGCCCAGGCCCACGCCTGCGCCCGTGACGATGGCCACGCGGCCGTCAAAGCTGATCTCTCCCATGACGTGCTCTCCCTAGCCCATTGTATCTTCGAACAGATTATGCCCGGCGTTGACGTTTTCGCCGCCCGACACCGGGATCACCGCGCCGGTCACATAGCCGCCACCCCGCCCCGCCAGGAACAGCACGCAGCCGCCGATATCCTCGGCCCGGCCCATCCGTTTCAGCGGCACGCTGGCCCCGACGATGGCCTGCTTTTCCTCGGTCCCGGTGGCAAAGGCCGTCATCTTGGACACGAAGGGTCCCGGGGCCAGGGCATTCACCGTCACGAAATCCCCCGCCAACTCCTTGGCCAGGATCTTGGTCATGTGGATCACCGCCGCCTTCGAGGCCGAGTAGGAATAGGCCCCGTCGCCCATCGGGATTTCGCCCATGACCGAGGCCAGGTTGATCACCCGCGCCGGATCGTCGGCCGAAGCGGTGTCCTTCAGCATCGGCAACAGCAACTGCGTCAGGTGAAAGACCCCGGTGACGTTGACGTTCATGACCTTCTGCCAGGCCGCATAGGGGAACTGACCCAAGGGCGCGCCCCAGGTGATGCCCGCGTTGTTCATCAGGATATGCAGCTTGTCGGTGCGCGCCGCGACCTCTGCGGCCAGGGCGTCCAGCCCGTCCTTGGACCCGATATTGCCCGCGAACCCCTCTGCCGTGCCGGGATGTTGCAGCTTGTTCAGCTCGTCGGCCACGGCTTCGCAGGCCTCGCCCTTGCGCGAGGCGATCAGCACGCGCGCGCCGGCGGCCACCAGCGCCTCGGCGGCCATCCGGCCGATGCCCGTGGCCCCACCCGTGACCAGCGCGGTCTTGCCCTCCAGCGAAAACAGAGACTCCGGTGTCATGAATGTCCTTTCCTGTCACAAAAGATATGAGAATATGGGGAACGCCCCGGGCAG
The DNA here is from genome assembly GCA_002709405.1 of Paracoccaceae bacterium. Lineage (GTDB taxonomy): Bacteria > Pseudomonadota > Alphaproteobacteria > Rhodobacterales > Rhodobacteraceae > Marinibacterium. The sequence goes on along the minus strand of PAQV01000085.1, from coordinate 6,903 downwards.
ACCATGCCGGGCAGCCTGGTTTGCATCGCCCTGTCCTCCCGTTGCGGCAAACCTGTTTCGCAGTGCAGAATTGCATTTCGAATTTCCGTTGACAACCCGGATAAGCCGCAGGATCACTGGGACGGCACGTCACGGGAACGCCGTGGCACGCCAAGAGGAACGACTGAGTGCGGCCCGCCGCAACCAACGACTGGGCGCGATCCGTCGCGACGGGATCCTTTCGAGGGATCAGGGGGAGGACAAGATGAAGACGATGTTAAGCACCGCCGTGGGCGGCCCCGAGACACTGGAGTTGGCCGACGTGGCCGTGCCCGACCCGGGCCAGGGTGAACTTCGGATCGCGATCAAGGCGGCGGGCGTGAACTTTCCCGACACGCTGATGATCCGCGACCTTTACCAGATGAAGCCGCCCCGCCCCTTTGCCCCGGGCGGAGAAGTGGCCGGCTTGGTCGATGCGGTGGGCGACGGGGTGAGCGGCTTTGCGATAGGCGACCGGGTGCTGGCGCTGACCGGCCACGGGGGCTTTGCCGAATTCGTCTGTGCCGATGCGGCGAAGGCCACGAAGATCCCCGATGCGATGCCCTATGACGAGGCCGCCTGTTTCGTCTTCACCTATGGCACGTCCTATCATGCGCTGAAGGACCGGGGCTACCTGAAGCCGGGCGAGACGCTGTTTATCCTGGGCGCCTCGGGCGGCGTGGGCGCCGCGGCGATCGAGCTGGGCAAGGCCATGGGCGCGCGGGTCATCGCGGGCGTGTCCTCGGACGACAAGGCCGCGTTCTGCCGGCAGATCGGCGCGGACGAGACCATCGTCTACCCATACGACATGGACCGCGACGCCCAGAAGGCCCTGTCGAACCGGCTGAAAGAGTTGTGCGGGCCCGCCGGGCTGGACGTGGCCTATGACGCGGTGGGCGGCGATTATGCCGAACCGGTGATCCGGGCGATGGGCTGGGACGGGCGCTACCTTGTGGTGGGCTTTCCGGCCGGCATCCCCAGGATCCCGCTGAACCTGACCCTGCTGAAATCCTGCCAGATCGTGGGGGTGTTCTGGGGGGCATCGGTGATGCGCGACCCCAAGGGCCATGCCCAAAACGTCGAGGAGCTGTTCGAGATGTATGGCGCGGGCAAGATCCGCCCCCAGATCACCGCGCGCTATCCGCTCGACAAGGCCGGCGACGCGCTGGAGGCCATGGCCAGCCGCAAGGTGACCGGCAAGGTCGTGGTCACCTTTGACTGATCAATCAAGATGCGCGCAATCGTTGAAGCCCCGGATGATCCAGCGGTCATCGGCGATCACCAGCCGCGAGATGGATCCGTTGTCCGCCCCTGTGAAGGTGAAGGCCCCGGTTTCGGCGGCCAGCGACAGGGCCATGCCGATGGTGCCGCCATGGGCCACGACGGCCACGGTCTGGCCGGCATGGCGGGCGGCAATGCGGTCGATGCCCGCGCGCACCCTCGCGCCGAAAATGGCGCTGGTCTCGGCCCCGGGGATTTCGCCCCATTCCTGGTTCTCGCGCATCCTCTGGAAGGCCGGGTGATTTTCCGCCGCCATCTTGCGGTAAAGCCCAGCGTCCCAGTCGCCCAGGTGCACCTCGCGCAGGTCGGGCTCGATCTGGGGCTCCAGCCCAAGTGCTGCAGCCAGCGGGGCCGCCGTCTGGTGGGTCCGGCGCAAGGTGGTGACGTAGAGCGCCTCGATCGGGGCGCGGCTCAGCCGTCCGGCCACCCGCAACGCCTGCGCCTCGCCCTCGGGGGCCAGGGCCGGATCGCCATGCCCGTCCTTCAACGGAAACGGCCGGTCCGGATGGGCGGGCTCGGACGCGCCATGGCGGATCAGCAGCATGTCACAGGCCCCGTCGGGGGGCCGGTACCGCGTTTGCGGGTAGGTTGTCTGTGTCATCGGCAGCGCCCCTTAGGTGTTGCCCAGACCCTAACGGCCCCGCCCCGGAAAAGGAAACCAGCATGAAACAGATCATCGTGGCCCAATTGCCGAAAGGCGCCCTGACCCCCGATCACTTCCGCATCGAGGACGCGCCCGCCCCGGTCCCGGGCGATGGCGAGGTACGGCTGAAGGTGATCCTGATGTCCATCGACGCGGCCAACCGGTCGTGGTTGCAGGGCGCGACCTACCGCGCGGCGGTCCATGTCGGCGACATCATGCCGACCTATGCGATCTGTGAAATCGTCGAAAGCCGCGCGCCCGGCCTGTCTGTCGGTGACATCGTCGCGGCCGAGGCTGGCTGGGCCGAAGAGCTTGTCCTACCCGCCACCAGCGTCGCCCAGATGCCCGATCTGCGGCCGCTCAGCCACCTGTTGTCGGTCTACGGCATCGCCGGCAAGACAGCCTACCATGGCCTGGTAGGCATCGGCCGGCCACAGGCGGGGGAAACCGTGCTGGTTTCCGCCGCCGCCGGATCGGTCGGGGGCTATGTCGGCCAGATCGCGAAGGCCATGGGCTGCCGGGCCGTGGGCATCGCCGGAGGCCCCGAGAAATGCCGATGGGTGGTCGAGCACCTGGGCTTCGACGCCTGCCTCGATTACCGCGAGCCGGGCCTGAACCGGGCGCTGAAGGCCGCCTGCCCCGATGGTGTCGACATCTACTTCGACAATGTCGGGGGCGCGGTGCTGGAAACCGCGCTCTTCCACATGAACACCCGCGGCCGCGTGGTCTGCTGCGGGGCGATCAGCCAATATGACAGCACCACCCCCAGCGGGCCGCGCAACCTGCCGGGCCTGGTGGTAGTCAAGCGCCTGCGCATGGAAGGCTTCATCGTCATGGACCACGCGGCGGATGACGCCAAGGCCCTGGCGTCATTGCGAAAATGGGTCCAGGCGGGTCAGGTCAAGGTCACCGAGGACATCATCGACGGCCTCGACCACGCGCCACAGGCCCTGATCGGATTGCTGGCCGGAGACAACCGGGGCAAGCGCATGGTGCGCGTGGCCCCCGACCCGGCATGACAGGAGGATACCCCATGACCGATATCGACAAGGCCCTGGCCGCGACCGAGGCGAAGGTCGGCCAGGAGGTCGGCGTGTCGAACTGGATCACCGTCGACCAGGCGATGATCGACCGCTTCGCCGAGACCACCCAGGACACCCAGTGGATCCACGTCGACCCGGCCCGCGCGGCCTCGGAAACGCCGTTTGGGGGCACCATCGCCCATGGCTTCCTGACCCTGTCGCTGGCCTCCCGCTTTGCCTACGATTGCTTTCCGCCCCTGCCCGGCCAGGTCATGGCCATCAACTACGGGTTCAACAAGCTGCGCTTCCTGAACCCGGTGCTGTCGGGCAGCCGTCTGCGCGGGCGCTTCACGGTCAAATCGGTCAAGAAACGCTCCCCCACCGAGCTGCTGCGGGAGAACGTTCTGACCATCGAGATCGACGGCAAGGACACGCCGGCGCTGGTCGCCGACTGGCTGGGAATGGTTGTATTTCCCGCACCGACGTGAGAGTCACATCATGCAGGGGTAGATCGGCCGGTTCGGCCGCAGATGTGAATTTCGCCAGACGGTCGTTTCCGGTGCTGGACAGTCTGAATTTGTCCCAGCTATCTTTGGACGACTAAGGAGTGTGGCGGAAATGACATCGGTACTCGTGCTGAACGGCCCGAACCTTAACTTGTTGGGGACGCGGCAGCCCGAGGTCTATGGGCGCACCACCCTGCCCATGATCGAAACCCAATGCCGTGCGCATGCTGATTCGCTGGGCTTGGCACTGGACTTCATGCAATCCAACCACGAGGGTGTCCTAATTGACACCATTCACGCGGCACGTGGCGTGCAGGATGGTCTGATCCTGAACGCCGGGGCCCTTACCCACACCTCGGTTGCCATCCGCGATGCGCTTTCCTCTGTGGAACTGCCCGTGGTCGAGGTACATTTGTCCAACATCCACGCACGGGAACCCTTCCGGCATGTCTCTCACATCGCGCCGATCGCGTTGGGCCAGATTTGCGGGTTTGGACCACAGAGTTACATCCTGGCACTCGATGCACTGAACGGGCATCTGAAATCGGGCATCTGAAAGGGGCACGAACGCGATGAGCCTGGCGGACTACATGCTTTACCTCACCAATGCGCGGACGCTCGAAGAGCTGTGGTCCGCGCATACGAGGAAGATGGACGAATACGGGTTCGACCGGCTGATTTACGGGTTCACCAGGTATCGCACCGAAAATTCCCTGGGCGATCCCGAGGATTTCATTGTCCTGACCAATCACAGCCCCGATTACGTCCGGGGGTTCATGCACGAGGGGCGCTATTTCCACGCCCCCATGACCCAATGGGCCCTGACCAATGAAGGCGCCTGCAGCTGGCGGGTCATCCAGCAGATGGTCGCATCGGAAACGATGTCGAAAGAGGAAATGCGGGTCCACGAATTCAACGCGAAATTCGGGCTTTTCGCCGGCTATACGGTCAGCTTCAAATCGGTTTCGGTCCGGTCGAAAGGGGCCATTTCGCTGGGCGCCCGGCGCGAGCTGGACCAGGAACAGGTGGACGAGATCTGGGCCGAGCACGGCAAGGACATCCAGCTGATGAACAATATCGCCCATCTCAAGATCCTCACCCTGCCCTATTCCACCCCGACCCGGTCGCTGACCAAGCGCCAGCGCGAAGCCCTGGAATGGGTCGGAGACGGCAAGACCACCCAGGACATCGCGCTGCTGATGGGCCTGACCGCCGCGACCGTCGAAAAGCACCTGCGGCTCGCCCGCGAGGCGCTGGCGGTCGAAACCACCGCCCAGGCGGTGCTGAAGGCCGCGCTGCACAACCAGATGTTCGTCATCGAGGCATAGGCGGGCAAGCCTAGGCGGGTCCTTGCCGAAACGGCCAGGGATTCGGCGGTAATCGGCTTTGTGAACACATGAACAGTTTCGCACAGTGAAAACCGCGGCCGATCACGCGGGTTTTTTGCCATGATCACCGGCTGTTAACTCATGGTAAGGAATCCCAGACTTCCGGTTCTCGAATAAAAACAGCAATTTAAAGACGTTCCGTGAGTGGTGGCTTTGGCCATGGAACTTTGGGTCAGACCCCTGCGATTTCTGGGCTCTCTGGCTTCACCGGCATAGCCGGACCGGTTCGGGCGTGTATTTTCGTGCCTTGGCCGGGTTTGGTCGGTCCCGCCCCATCCCCATTGTCACACGGGGCCGTTCAGACACCTGGAGCTGCGCCACTGGCGCAGCTCCAGTTCCCCTTAACGAGTGTATGGCGTCATGAAGCGCTGGTTCCCGGGCGGTGTCCAAGGACACCGTCCGGTTTTCTTTTGCGGGCCGGTTTTCTTTTTCGGGACGGTTTTCTTTTGCGAACCCGCCTGCACGGGCATCTTCCGGCACGAAAAAACCCGGGCGCCGCAGCACCCGGGTTTCCACCTTGGCCCCGAAACCGGGACCTATAGCTTGGAAGGGATCAGCCCTGCGCCGCCTTGGCGACCTCGGCTGCGAAATCCTCTTCCTTCTTCTCGATGCCTTCGCCGACCTCAAGACGGACAAAGCCGGTGATCTCGGCGCCGGCTTCCTTGGCGGCCGCACCCACGGTCAGGTCCGGGTTCACCACGAACTGCTGGTTCACCAGGGTCACTTCGGCCATGAACTTCTTCATGCGGCCGATGATCATCTTCTCGATGACCTGCTCGGGCTTGCCGCTTTCACGGGCGATGTCCATCTGGACCTGCTTTTCCTTCTCGACAACGGCCGGGTCCAGCGCGTCTTCGTTCAGGGCAGCCGGGTTGACGGCGGCGATGTGCATGGCGATCTGCTTGCCAAGCGCCTCGTCACCGCCCTTCAGAGCGACCAGCACGCCGATCTTGCCCATGCCGGGCGCGGCAGCGTTGTGCACGTAGGACACGACGGTTTCGCCTTCGATCAAAGCCATGCGGCGGACCGACATGTTCTCGCCGATCTTGGCGATGGCGTCGGTGATCACTTCGGACACGGGCTTGCCGCCGATCTCGGCCGCGTTCAGCGCGTCGATGTCCGACACGGTCAGCGCGGTGCTGGCGATGTTCGACACCATGCCCTGGAAGTCGGCGTTCTTGGCGACGAAGTCGGTTTCCGAGTTCACCTCGACCGCGACACCCTTGCCGCCGTCGATTGCCACGGCCACCAGGCCCTCGGCCGCGGTGCGGCCCGATTTCTTGGCGGCTTTCGCAAGACCCTTGGTGCGCAGCCAGTCAACAGCGGCGTCCATGTCGCCGTCGTTTTCCGTCAGGGCCTTCTTGGCGTCCATCATGCCTGCGCCGGTGCTTTCGCGCAGTTCCTTGACCATTGCTGCGGTGATTGCCATCTGGCGCTCTCCTCACGTTCAGTTTGCGTTTGGGGCGGGTACTACCCCGCCCCGCATGTCAGTTCCGTGACAGCTCTCCAACGGCGCGGTCACCGAAGGAGGCCACCGGGGCCCGGGATCAGGCCTCGGCCGGAGCCTCTTCCGAAGCGGCGGCCTCGCCTTCGACGGCCAGCTCTTCGCCCAGGCCCTCTTCCAGCTCGCCGATGTCGACGCCGGCGGCGCCCAGCTGGTCGGACATGCCTTCCAGCGCGGCGTTGGCGGCCAGTTCGCAGTACAGCGTGATGGCGCGGGCGGCGTCATCGTTGCCGGGGATGACGAAATCGACGCCCTCGGGGTTGCAGTTGGTGTCGACCACGGCGACGACCGGAATGCCCAGCTTGTTGGCTTCGGCGATCGCCAGGGCTTCCTTCTTGACGTCGATGACGAACAGCAGGTCCGGCACACCGCCCATTTCGCGGATCCCGCCCAGCGAAGCCTGCAGCTTCTCCTGGTCGCGTTCCATGCCCAGGCGTTCCTTCTTGGTCAGACCTTCGGCGCCGGCGTCCATGGCCTCGTCGATGGACTTCAGGCGCGCGATCGACTGGGAGACGGTCTTCCAGTTGGTCAGCGTGCCGCC
>PAQV01000084.1 GCA_002709405.1 Paracoccaceae bacterium | reverse complement strand
TGCTGCTCGCCCGCGACGTGCCCAAGCGCGGCGGCCATTTCGGCGCGCCGGTGCGGCGCTACGCCATGGCGCTCGGCTGCGAGGTCAAACACGCAGGCGCGCTGGTCTACGCCGACGGGCTGGACCTCGGCCGCGACGGGGCCTTCGAGCCGATCGGCATTTCCTGCCGGATCTGCGAGCGCACCAACTGCCACCAGCGCTCGGTGCCGCCGCTGGAGAAGCGGCTCTCCATCCATCCCGAGCGCCGCGACGTGCTGCCCTACGAGCTGGAATAGGCGGCGACCGACCGCCCCGCGGCGGCCGGGTCTGCCGCTGCACGGCGGCAGGGGCGCTGCCCCTCTGCGCCTGCGGCGCATTCACCCCGGGGATATTTGAAGCCAGAAGAAGGCCCGGGCCCCGCCCCTGCCCCGCCGCGGCGCTTGCGGCCCGGAGACAGCGGCGGTAAAGCGGGCGGGACAAATTCAGGACAACGGAGCCCGCCGATGTCGATCGACACCGATACCGCCGCCCGCGTGGCGAAGCTCGCCCGGATCCGGGTCGAGGAAGAGCAGCTGCCCGCGCTGGCGCAGGAATTCTCGAACATCCTCGATTTCATCGAGCAGCTGAACGAGGTCGACGTCGAGGGCGTGGAACCCATGGTCTCGGTCACGCCGATGCGGCTGAAGCGCCGCGAGGATGGGGTGACCGACGGGGGCATGCAGGAGAAGATCCTGTCGAACGCGCCCGATGCCCGCGAAGGGTTCTTTGCAGTGCCGAAGGTGGTGGAATGAGCGAACTGACGAAGATGAAGGTCGCCGGTGCGCGCGACGCGCTGCGCGCGGGCGAAGTGACCAGCGTGGAGCTGACCGAGGCCTGTCTTTCGGCCATCGAGGAGGCCGGGGCGCTGAACGCCTACGTGCACAAGACCCCCGAGAGCGCGCTCGAGCAGGCCCGCGCCGCCGACGCCCGGATCAAGGCCGGCGACGCGCCCGCGATGTGCGGCATCCCGATGGGGATCAAGGATCTCTTCTGCACCAGGGGTGTCGCATCGCAGGCCGCCTCGCGCATCCTCGAGGGGTTCCGCCCGGAGTATGAATCCACCGTCACCGGCCAGCTCTTCGACGCTGGCGCGGTGATGCTGGGCAAGCTCAACATGGACGAGTTCGCCATGGGCTCGTCGAACGAGACCAGCACCTACGGCAACGCGGTGAACCCCTGGCGGCGCGGCAACGACGACGCGCAGCTGACCCCCGGCGGCTCGTCGGGCGGCTCGGCGGCAGCGGTCGCGGCCGACCTCTGCCTCGCGGCGACCGGCACCGACACCGGCGGCTCGATCCGCCAGCCCGCCGCCTTCACCGGCATCACCGGCATCAAGCCGACCTACGGGCGCTGCTCGCGCTGGGGCATCGTCGCCTTCGCCAGCTCGCTCGACCAGGCCGGCCCGATGACCAAGGACGTGCGCGACGCGGCCATCGTGCTGCAGGCGATGTGCGGTCACGACCCCAAGGACAGCACCTCGGCCGACCTGCCGGTGCCGGACTTCGAGGCGATGCTGACCGGCGACATCCGCGGCAAGACCATCGGCATCCCCAAGGAATACCGCCTGGACGGCATGCCCGACGAGATCGAGCAGCTGTGGGCCGATGGCACGGCCATGCTGAAGGATGCCGGGGCGAAGATCGTCGACATTTCCTTGCCCCACGCCAAGTACGCCCTGCCGACCTATTACGTGGTCGCACCGGCCGAGGCCTCGTCCAACCTGGCGCGCTATGACGGTGTGCGCTACGGCTACCGGGCCAAGCTGGAACAGGGCGACGGCATCACCGAGATGTACGAAAAGACCCGGGCCGAGGGCTTTGGCCACGAGGTCCAGCGCCGGGTGATGATCGGCACCTATGTCCTGTCGGCCGGTTTCTACGACGCCTATTACAACAAGGCCCGCAAGGTCCGCACCCTGATCAAGCGCGATTTCGAAGAGGCCTTTGCAGCCGGGGTCGAAGCCATCCTGACGCCGGCCACCCCTTCGGCCGCCTTCGGCCTGGGCGAGGTGACCGACGAGGATCCGGTGCAGATGTACCTCAACGACGTGTTCACGGTGACAGTCAACCTGGCCGGTCTGCCGGGCATCGCCGTGCCCGCGGGCGTCGACCGCACGGGCCTGCCCCTGGGACTGCAGCTGATCGGCCGCCCCTGGGAGGAAGGCGACCTGCTGAACACCGCCTACGCCCTGGAACAGGCCGCCGGATTTGTGGCAAAGCCCGAGAAATGGTGGTAATCCTCCGACCCGATCCTTGCAAAAGACCCCTGGGCAAGCCCCGTGCCGCCCTGGGGCCGGACCCGCAGGAGAGCTGACATGCGCCATGCCCTTCCCGCCACGCTTTGCCTGACGACCCTGTTGGGGCTGGCCGCCTGTGCGCCCTCGATCCCCGACAGCGCCGCGGGGGTCGGGTTCGAAAACACCCAGCCGCAGCCCTATACCACCGGGCTGGGTGCTCCGCTGCCCCCGCCGGATGCCGTGTCGACGGAAACCCTGCCGGACCAACCCTTCTCGGTCACCCCCGCCACACCGACCCCCGGGTCGGTGCAGGGGGCTAGTTCCGGCAACGTGCCCGGGGCGATCCCCTCCGATCCGGGCACCAGCGACGACATCGCTGCCGACACCGCCGCGGCGCTGGCCGCCGCCCGGGCCAATTCCGGCGTGCTGCCGGTCGAGGCCAGCCCGACCAATGCCGCGCCCGAGACCTACACCTCCACCGGCATTTCCGACGAGAACGACTTCCAGGCCGTGGCCAGCCGCGAATCGATCGCCAGCGATGCCCAACGCCTGGCCCAACAGCGCTCGCAATTCGAGGTCATCACGCCGACCGCCGTCCCCGGCCGCCCCGGGGGCAGCAGCGACCCCAACATCGTTCAATATGCCCTGTCGACCAATCACGCGCGGGGCACGCGGATGTACACCCGCTCGGGCATCAACCTGGCCTCCAGGGCGCAGCGCAATTGCGCCAAGTACAGCTCGGCCGACCTGGCCCAGACCGATTTCCTGGCCCGCGGCGGACCGGACCGCGACCGCCTGAGCCTTGACCCGGACGGCGACGGCTATGCCTGCGGCTGGGATCCGGCTCCGTTCCGCAAGGCCGTCAACTGACGCCCATCGCCTATCCCTCGCCCAATCACGGGCCACGCCGGGGCGACGCACTGCCGGACCTGGTCGTCCTGCACTACACCGCCATGGACAGTGCCCAGGCCGCCCTCGACCGCCTCTGCGACCCCCGCTACGAGGTCTCGGCCCACTACCTGATCGGGCGGCAGGGGCAGCTCTGGCAGCTCGTCGACGAAACGCGCAGGGCCTGGCACGCCGGGGCCGGCAGCTGGCAGGGGCGCGGCGACGTGAACTCGCGTTCCATCGGTATCGAACTGGACAACACCGGCCATCATCCCTTCCCGGATCCGCAGATGCAGGTGCTGGAACGGCTGTTGTCCGAAATCCGTGCCCGCTGGCAGATCCCGCCCCAGGGCGTGATCGGTCATTCGGACATGGCCCCGGGGCGCAAGATCGACCCGGGCCCGCGCTTCGACTGGGCCAGGCTGGAACACTCCGGGCTGGTGCAGGCGCCCCGGGCAACGCTGCCGCAAGCGCAGGCCCGCACCGACGCCTTCCGCCAATTGGCCATCAGCGCAGGCTACCCTGCCCAGGCCCCAGACGAGGCCCTCCTGGCCGCCGTCCGCCTCCGCCTGCGCCCCGGCGCCGCGGGCCCGCTCAACAGCGCCGATATCCACTCTCTCTGCCCTCCTGCTTCTTTCTCTTCCTAAATACCCCGGCGCGACCGATGCACGGGCACGGCCATTGACGCGTCTGCGCCCAACGTGCATATCCCGCCCTCGCGCGGAGGGCCGGATGGCCGCGGGCCCACAAGGTTCGAGGAAAGTCCGGACTCCCTGAAGCAACGGTGCCGGGTAACGCCCGGGCGGGGAAACCCGACGGAAAGCGCCACAGAAAACAGACCGCCTCCGGCCTGGCCGGGGGTAAGGGTGAAACGGTGGGGCAAGAGCCCACCGCGCCCCTGGCAACAGGGGCGGCACGGCAAGCCCCACCGGGAGCAATGCCGAATAGGACCCCCGCGCCGTGTTCTCTCACGAGGATCCGGCTAGGCCCGCTTCAGCCGAGAGGGGTCGGGTTGGCAGCTTGAGGGCCGTGGCAACACGTCCCCCAGAGGAATGGTCATCCAAGGGGGCAACCCCTGGACAGAATCCGGCTTACAGGCCCTCCGCGCGATACCTGGAACATATGGGCCCTTCAGTGAACATGTCAGTGAAACGGCATTCAGACGAATGCCAGACCGTGCTGCGCACGTTGCGCCGCCGCGAAGCGGCGGCGCCCGGCGCTGGCTGTCCTTCGGACAGCCAGCGCAACACCTCTAAATCCCAACATTTGTACGGTCAGGCCGACCGCAGCAGCACCTTGTTGGAATCCAGCGCGTCGGCGATGCGGGCATATTGGGTCTGCTGCTCGCCCGCCGCGGCGCTGCGCAGCAGCACCGTTTCGGCTTCCTCGAGAATCGCCAGGGCCTGGCTGTTCACCGCGGCCACCGTTTCCGGCCGGACCGGGACCAGCGGGCGCTGGGTCTTGGCGACGATCGTGCCGGGCTCGCTGCCCGGTTGCGTCGCCGTCACCCGCGCCCGGCCCGAATCGCGGTTGGTCCGCGCCAGGTCCTGCAGCTTCTTCGCGGTATCGTTCAGCACCGACCGGACCTCGACGTAATCGGTGTCGTCGGGCACCTCGGCCCCGATTTCAGCCAGCCGCTCGGCCAGGCAATCCACGTTCAGCGTCGAATCGCCGAGCGCCGCGCAGAAGGCCCGCGCTGCCCCAAGGCCCTGCAGCACATGGGCCAGGTAGGCCGAAGATCCGAATTCCCCCGACGGCACCACGACCGTGTAAAGCGCGCCCGGAACGGTCTGGGCGGCCAGGGGGGGCGCAATAACAAGCGACAGCGATGCAAGGCAGGCAGTGGCGCGCGGCAAAATCATGACGAAACCTCCTAATGGAATACCGCCATTAAAAGCATGTTTTGCCCCGTTGCACAATTTTCCAACCGCTTCGGCCATGGCCAATTCGGCATTTCCCGGCCGCGATTGTCCCGCATGCATAGATTTGTTTGTTTCGACACCGTCCCGCCGCTATGCTTGGTCCGGGATAGTCACAATTTTTGGTTTTTGAAATGAAGACGTCATTTGTATTCGGCGCAATCCTGGCTTCGGCCACTCTTGCAACATCCGTGCCCCTGGCGGCCCAGACGGCCGTGGGCAACCCGGCCCAGGCCCTGGCCGAGGCGCGCCAGCGGCTGGTCTGCGGCACTGGGACCGTGGTCGACGCCACCTACCTGACGGGCGGGCTGTTGCAGGCCACCTGCCGCGCGCAGCAATCGCCCAGGACCCTGCCGTCCGAGCTTCAGGGCACTGCCCTGACAGCCGGGCAGGCGGCGGCTGCCGCGGCCGCGGCGCTGTTGCTGGTCGTGGTCGCCACGGGGGGCGGAGACGACAATTCCAGCACGACAACGACCTACAAATACAGCGATTGATCCTGTCGGCTGGCCTGTGATCGGCGCATGACCCGTCACGGATCGGGGCCTGATCACCGTCGTGACCCGGTGCCGCACGCGGCATCGGGCAGGCTTTTGAAGGATCCCCCGTTTCCCGGTTGACTCGGGGCCAAATCCCCGTAAAAGGCCGGTTTCAACGAGACACATAAGAGACACCCGCGGGCCCTGCGCGCCCGATGCAGGAGACCAACCATGGCGAAGCCCACCACCATCAAGATCCGCCTCAACTCGACCGCCGGCACTGGCCACTTCTACGTGACCAAGAAGAACGCCCGGACCATGACCGAAAAGATGACCGTGCGTAAGTACGATCCCGTGGCCCGCAAGCACGTCGAGTACAAGGAAGGCAAGATCAAGTAAGCCGGACCTGTCCGGCGGATCCTGGCGCTGCGCCCCGATCCCTGATCTGACCGAACCCAAGGGCCACGCCTCGCGCGTGGCCTTTTTGCGTTGGGGTGGCGGCGCTGCCCGTGATGCTGGCATGTCCTCATTTCCGCCCGCTGGCGGCTTCAATACCGACACGATCACCGGGTAGGGCGGGGCGGACATCCGCTAGGGGGACACGACATGCCAAAAATAACAGCCGCACCATGGGGGCCTGGCGGCCTGGCCCTGATTGCCACTCTGGCCGCCTGCGCGCCCCCCGAGGGCACCGGCTTCAACGGGATCGGGGCCGAGCCCCAGGTCAGCCCGACCAACCCGTTCGACCCGGTGGGCGCAGGACCGGTGACGGTGACGGGCAAGCTGGCGCCGGGGGTGCCGCAACTTGTGACGAAGGCCCGGCGCAATGACACCAGTTACAATGCCGAGACCGCGATCCTGACTGCTGCGCGCAATGGCAGCGTGTCGCAAGAGGTGCTGCTGAAGGGGATGCCGCAATTGCTGAGCGTGGTCTGGGTGGGCCAGACGCCCTTTGCCGTGCTGCGCCCGACCGCTGGTCAGGCCGGCCGGATGGATCCCGCATGGGCGGCCGATTTCCGCGACAATGCCACGGGCCTGACGGGGTGTCCGGCGGCAGGGGCCGTCCAGGTGCATGACGGCAACCGCAACCGGGACGGGGTGACGGGCATGGCCGTGCCCCTGGCCTGTTCGACCTGACTTTCCCCCGGGCGATACTCACAGAACGTAGAGCGCATGAAAAAGGGCCGGTCGACAGCGACCGGCCCTTTCCGTCAGATATCGAATGGCTGTGCCCTTCGATGATGTCTTATTCGCGCGACCCGAACAATTGCAGCAGCATGATGAACATGTTGATGAAGTCGAGATACAGGCTCAGCGCGCCCATGATGGCCGACTTGGCCAGCCATTCCTGATCGCCATGCGAGGCCATCTGGATGTAGGTCGTCTTGATCTGCTGGGTGTCGTAGGCGGTGAGGCCGGCAAAGACCAGGACGCCGATGACCGAGATCGCGAAGGTCAGCGCGTCCGAGGCCAGGAAGATGTTGACGATCGAGGCGATGACCAGGCCGATCACGCCCATGAACAGGAAGGTGCCCCAGCCGGACAGGTCCTTCTTGGTGGTGTAGCCGTACATCGACAGCGCGGCGAACATGATGGCCGTGATCAGGAAGACCTGGGCGATCGAGGTGCCGGTGTAGACCAGGAAGATCGAGCTGAGCGACAGGCCCATGACGGCGGCAAAGGCGTAGAACAGCAATTGCGCGGCAGAGGCCGACAGCCGGTTCACGGCAGCGCTCAGGCCGAAGACAAAGGCCAGGGGCGCGAACATGATGACCCATTTCAGCGGGCTGGCGTAGATCGAGTACCCGAACTGGGTCAGGTATTCGCCGGCTCCGATCTGGTATTCGGTCGGCACGGTGGTCACGGCCAGCCCGGCGATGGCCCATGCGGCCAGGGCGGTGATGACCATGCCCACGGACATCGTGCCGTAGACCTTGTTCATGTGGGCGCGCAGGCCCTCGTCGATCGCGGCCGTGCGGATGCCGGCGCTGGATCGAACTCCTTGGTATTCAGCCATTCCTAATCTCCCTTAGGGTTCGTTGACAGGCGCGGCTTTTCAGCCGCGCCCGCTCACGGGGAAATATCGGGGCATAAGGCGCTCGGTTCAAGTAATTCTGACGCTTTATCATGGTCATTCGACCGTTAATGCGCCGGTTCGTCATGGCTGTGCGGGCCCGTGGTGCGGCAACACTCTGTTTCCACGGCTATCGGGCCCATCGGGGCGCATATGGCGACCGGCGCATCAGCGGCGCCAGTGGGTCGGAGCGTCCCAGAACGGGCGGGCCGCTTCGCGCAGCGCCTCGTCGCGGCGGATCCCGATGTCGGTCAGGGCGCTGTCGTCCAGCTTGGCCAGCTGGCGGCGCTGGCGCCACAGGTCATAGTAGGCGCGCAGGTGCAGGCGGGCGACGGGCAGGGCGAAAACGCTGCGGCGAATGGTGTTGGACATGGGACGCTCCTATCGTGTCTCGTTATCGGTGGTGGGTCATTCATCAATCATGTTGAACATATGGGGGAAGGTGATACATTTCGGAAACGAATGTTCGTCATGTAGATCATCAGAGGTCGTGATATGAGAAACCTGGACATCACCACGTTGCGTTCGTTCGTGGCGGTTGCCGACGCGGGCGGCGTGACGCGGGCGGCGGGGTACCTGAACCTGACGCAATCGGCGGTGTCGATGCAGCTCAAGCGGCTCGAAGAGCTTCTGGGCATCGAGCTGCTGGACCGCACGCGCCGGGGGGTCAGCCTGACGGCGGCCGGGGACCAGCTGCTCAGCTATGCCCGGCGCATGGTGGCCTTGAACGACGAGGTGGTGGCCCGGCTGACCGACCAGGCCTTCGAGGGCGAGATCACGCTCGGCGTGCCCCATGACATTGTCTACCCGGTGATCCCGCGGGTGCTGCAACAGTTCCACGCGGCCAATCCACGGGTGAAGGTGCACCTGAAGACGTCGTTCTCGTCCAGCCTGAAGGCAGAGTTTTCACGCGGCGAATGCGATCTGATCCTGACCACGGAAACCACGGCGGGCGAGGGGGCCGAGACCCTGGCCGAACGCCCCCTGGCCTGGATCGGTGCGCCCGGGGGCGCGATCTGGCGGCAGCGGCCGTTGCGCGTGGCCTTCCAGCAGCATTGCGCGTTCCGCCCGCAATCGCTGGCCGCTCTGGATACGGCCGGGGTGGAATGGGAAACCGCCGTCGAGACCGACAGCGACCGCACGATCGAGGCGACGGTGGCCGCCGACCTGGCCGTCAACACGATGATCGCGGGGACCGAGCCGTCTCACCTGGAGCAGATCAGCCATTGCGGCGCGCTGCCCGAGCTGCCGGTGCAGCTGATCAACATGTACACGGCCACGACCCAGCGCCCGATGGTGGCCGAGCTGGCCGAGATGCTGCGCCGGGGCTTTTCCGGAACCGCAGGCGTGCGGGCGGTCGAGACGGCGGCCTGATACGGCCCGTCCCATGATGCGGACCACTGACCGGCGAGTGCAGCGCCGTCACCATGGGTGCTCTGCACCCATGGCCCCCCTCCGGGTGCCACCCAGGGGTGTCGTTATTCAAGGCCGTCGGGGACGATGATCACCTTGCCGGTCGCCTGGCGCGTGCGCAGCAGTTCCAGCCCGTCACCCGCCTGCGACAGGGGCAGCACATGGCTGATGTGGGGGCGCAGGCGGTCCTCGGCGATCCAGCCCAGCAGGGTTTGCAGCGATCCGGTCAGCACATCGGGCGCAAAGCGCATGTAGCCGCCCCAGTTCACCCCCAGCACCGACAGGTTCTTCACCATCAGGTGGTTCGAGGGCACCTGCGGCACGTCACCGGACGCAAAGCCGATGGGAAGCAGGCGGGCTTCGGGGTTGCAGGCCCGGAACGCCGACTGGAAGGCCGCCCCGCCCACCGGATCATAGACCACGTCCGCCCGGCCCAGGGCGATGATCTGCTCGCGCAGGTCGGGGGCCTCGATGTCGATCAGGTGATCCGCCCCGGCCTGGCGTGCCACCTCCAGCTTGTCGGCCCCGCGCGCGCAGGCGATGACCCGGGCGCCCATCAGCTTGCCGATTTCCACCGCCGTCAGCCCGACGCCTCCGGCCGCGCCCAGCACCAGCAGGGTCTCCCCGGGCTGCATCCGCGCGCGGTGGTCCAGCGCCAGGTGGCTGGTGCCATAGGCGATGGGAAAGGCCGCCGCGGCCCGGTACGACACGTGATCGGGGATCTTGACGGCCCGGCGGGCCTCGAAATTGCCCATCTCGGCCAGGCCGCCCTGGCCTGAATAAACGGCAACCCGGTCCCCTGAGGCAAAATCACGCACCCCCGTGCCCACCTCAAGAACCTCTCCTGATACCTCCAGCCCCAGTGTGAAGGGCGCATCGGGCGTGTCTTGATAAGTGTCCTTTATCATCAGAAGGTCGGCGAAGTTCAGCGCGCAGGCGTGAATCCGCACACGGATCTGGTCCGCAGCGGGTGCCTCAAGCGAGAGTTCGCGCAAAACGGGTGCCGAGCCGCGCTCGGAAATGTGATAAGCAAGCATAAGGATTCCCTCCCGCCCTGTCGCTTACCCGCCGCGCGCCCTTCCGGCAAGTCATTGAGTGCAAAGGCTTTAAGCGAATGCGCCCTGAAATCGGGCAGCGGCGTCGCGGGCCGGGGCGCAAGTGACGCAATCTGGTGCACCAAGCCGAATTTGGATTCAATTTCACCTAAACCGGGAAATCGCTTGCTTGAATTCAACCCAAAAGGACGTACACTCATAATCACGAGGAAAGCGACTGGAAGCTGGGGATAGCAGGCCGCCGACCTAGACTGTGCGCCTGTGTTCGATCAGTGCATGGAACATTGTAACAAGTTCGGTGTGATGTTTAAATAGTTAAGTAAAGGAGAACCAACATGACCCACCCCGTCGACGTACATGTGGGGAAGCGTGTGCGTCATCGCCGCTGGCTCATCGGTATGACCCAGCAGCAACTTGCGGAACGGGTCGGTATAAAGTTTCAGCAGATCCAGAAGTACGAAACTGGAGCGAACCGGATCAGCGCCTCGCGCCTTTGGGACATCTCTGATGCGCTCGACGTCCCGGTCAGTTTCTTCTTCGAAGGTCTTCAGGAAACCCCTGCCGACGAGTCGGTCGATGCCGATTCTGCCGTCCCCGCCGATCTCTTGGGGGATAAAGAGGCTCTTGACCTCGTGCGTTCCTATTACGCTATTCCCGAAAACCAGCGCCGTCGCCTGTTCGAACTGGCCCGGGTGCTGAGCGACGTGGCCTGATCGGCCACATCTTGACGGGGCCGGTCCTCCCGGCCCCATCGAAAGCCTTGTATTGATTGATCCGGGCTGGCACCAAGATTGCCATGTCCGGATTTTTACTTACAGATATCGAGCTGGCCCACCGCATGGCCGATGCCGCGCGCGCGGCGATCCTGCCGCATTTCCGTGCGCCGGGGCTGAGCGCCGACAACAAGCTGGCCGAGGGCTTTGACCCTGTCACCGTGGCCGACCGCGCGGCCGAGGTCGCCATGCGCGACCTTCTGGCCGAACACCGCCCCGACGATGGCATCTGGGGCGAGGAATTGGGGCAGGTCGTGGGCCGCTCGGGGCGGACCTGGGTGCTGGACCCGATCGACGGCACCCGCGGGTTCCTGTCCGGCACGCCGACCTGGGGCGTGCTGATCGCGCTGTCTGAGGCCAACGGCCCGGTGATGGGCATGATCGACCAGCCCTATATCGGCGAACGCTTCGTGGGCGGGCCTGACCTGGCGGAATGCACCGGCCCCCTGGGCCGACGGGCGTTGAAGACGCGCGATACCGCCAGCCTCTCCGAGGCGATCCTGTTCACCACCTTCCCTGAAATCGGCACGCCCGCTGACCGGGCCGCTTTCGAAAAGGTGTCCTCGGGGGTCAAGCTGGTGCGCTACGGCATGGATTGCTACGGCTACGCGCTGGTTGCCGCGGGCCAGGTCGACCTGGTGATCGAGGCCGGGCTGAACGCCTATGACATCCAGGCGCCGATCGCTGTGATCGAGGCCGCCGGCGGGGTCGTGACCGACTGGGAGGGCGGGCCCGTCCACCAGGGCGGCCGGGCGCTGGCGGCGGCCAACCCGGCGCTGCATGCGGCGGCGCTGGACCGGTTGGGCAGCAGCACATGAGCGAAACCCTGATCCGCGGCGCCGACACCATCCTGACCATGGATGACGACCGGCGCGAGCTGTCCGGGGCCGACCTGCTGCTGCGCGACGGAGAGATCGCCGCCGTGGGGCAGGGGCTGACGACCACTGGCACGGTGATCGAGGCCCGGGGCTGCGTGGTCACGCCCGGCCTGGTCAACACGCACCACCATTTCTACCAAAGCCTGACCCGGGCCGTGCCGGGCGGCCAGGACGCCTTGCTGTTCGGCTGGCTTCAGACGCTCTACCCGATCTGGGAAAAGTTCGGGCCCGAGGAAATCCATGTCTCGGCCCTGACGGCCCTGGCCGAGCTGGCGCTGTCGGGCTGCACGCTCAGCGCGGATCACCAGTATATCCACCCCAACGGGGCGCGGCTGGACGATGCGATTGCGGCGGCCGAGGCCATCGGGCTGCGCTTTCAGGCCACGCGCGGGGCGATGAGCATCGGCGAGAGCAAGGGCGGTCTGCCGCCCGACAGCCTGGTCGAGGACGAGGCGGCCATTCTCGAAGACAGCATCCGGGTGATCGACGCGTTTCACGATCCGATGCCCGACGCCATGGTCCGCGTGGCCGTCGCGCCCTGTTCGCCGTTTTCGGTCAGCCGCGACCTGATGCGCGAGGCCGCCCTTCTGGCCCGCGACAAGGGGGTCATGCTGCACACCCACCTGGCCGAGAATGCCGAGGACGTGGCCTATTCGCTGGAGACCTTCGGCTGC
Source organism: Paracoccaceae bacterium (assembly GCA_002709405.1). Classification (GTDB taxonomy): domain Bacteria; phylum Pseudomonadota; class Alphaproteobacteria; order Rhodobacterales; family Rhodobacteraceae; genus Marinibacterium. Next base: position 29,622 of record PAQV01000084.1, on the reverse strand, counting down.
CGGCCGGGCCAATATGCCGAGGATCTGGGCTGGACCGGGCCGGACGTCTGGCATGCCCATTGCGTGAAACTGGAGGGGGCAGAGATCGACCTGTTTGCCGCCTCGCGCACGGGTGTCGCCCATTGCCCCTGTTCGAATTGCCGGCTGGGGTCGGGGATCGCTCCGGTGCGGGCGTTCCGGGATGCGGGCGTGCCGGTGGGCCTGGGGGTCGACGGGTCGGCCAGCAACGACATGGGCAACCTCGTGCTGGAAGCGCGCCAGGCGATGTTGCTGCAGCGGGTGGCCAACGGGGCCGACGCGATGAGTGCGCGCGAGGCCCTGGAGATCGCCACGCGGGGCGGGGCGGATGTTCTGGGCCGCCCGGAATGCGGCCGGCTGGAGGTCGGGGCGCGGGCCGACGTGGCGATCTGGGACACCGGCTGTATCGAGGCGGCGGGCAGCTGGGATCCGGCGGCGCTGCTGATCGCCGGGCCGATGAAGGTGAAACATCTGTTCGTCGAGGGGCGGCAGGTGGTGGACGGAGGCGTGCTGACCACCGTCGACCTGGACGAGATCATCTCCGAACAGAACCGGCTGGCCCGCCGCCTGATGGCATGATCCGGGCGAGCCTGGGGCGGTTGGTGTTGGGCCTGCCACGGGCCTGCGCGGCGCCCCCGGTGCCTCCGGCGATCGTGGGCCTGCCGAAGGGGCCGGGCGGGGCGCGGCTGGTGCCGGAGGCCCTGGACCTGATCAATCGCGCGCGGGGGCTGGCCGGGTTGGCCGCCCTGGGGTTCGATCCCCTGGTCGGCGCGGCGGCCCTGGCCCATACGGAAGACATGGTTCGGAACGGGTTCATGGGGCATCCGGGCTCGGCCGGGGGGATCTCGGGCGACCGGCTGACGGCGGCGGGCTATGCCTGGTCCTTCGCGGCCGAAAACGTGGCCCATGGATATGGCGATGCCGCCGGGGTGGTGGCGGGCTGGATGGGCAGCGAGGGGCACCGCGAGAATATCCTGTCTCAGGCACGTGTCGCGGCGGTGGCGCGGGCGGGGCCGGAGGATGCGGCCTATTGGACGGCCGTGTTCGCGGCCCCCTTGTGAGGGGTGTCCCACGCGTGGGACATTTTCGGCTCATTTGAAATCAATGGGTTACAGCGGCGAATTTACACTTTCTTAACGTCTGGGGCTGCGGGCCGGGTGCGGGTATCTGTCGGGGCGCTGGGCGGGTGAGGGCTGTGATCCGGGCACGCGTCAGGTGTGGGCGTCACCTGGAACGTGTGTTCGGGGCACGCCCTGTGTGACATCCCCTTCTGAACATCCGTCTGTCAAATTCCCTGCGCCAGGGGGCGTTGAAGCTTGGCTTTTTGTGTTAGGCTGGGGGCGAGGTAAATCGTGCAGGAGGTGTGTTTCCGTGGTTATCAAATCACTTCGCCTGGGCCTGGCTGTTGCCATCGCCCTTGGATTGGCGGGATTGGCGGGGCCGGTCATGGCCCAATCGTCCGCAAGCGCGGCCCAGATCCCGGGCTGGTTGCAGGCCCATGTGGGCACCGGAGAAGGGCAGATCGCCCCGGTGGTGCTGGAACGGGCGCGGGAATTGTATCAAAGCAAGGCCCGCCGGGGAGCGGTCCGAAACCCGTGTTACCTGGCGATGGACGCGACCCGGCCCAGCACGGCGCGCAGCGGGGCTCCGGGCCAGAGGTTCTACGTGATCTGCGAGGGGAGCCGGACCTTCCGGGCGGTGTCCTCGGGCTATGGCAACGGGCGCAAGCTGCGCAGCGCCGATTTTTCCAACGGCCGGCAATGTGCCCGCAATTTCAGCAATGCCGAAGGGTCCAAGCTGACCATGGGTGGCAATTACCTGACGGCCGAAACGCGGACGTCCTTCAAGGGCTATGTCAGCCAGTCCGGGGCGACCCGGCCGTTTCACCGGACCTTCCTGCTGTTCGACGGCGAGGGCGAGACGCGCAATGCGCGGGAGCGGGCGATCGGCGGGCATCCGGCGGTTTTCGTGAAGTGGCAGTGCCGGATGAAGAACCCGCAAAGCCCCTATGCCGATGATGAGGGCTATGTGCCCTACGGGCGGCTGGTGAATTACACGGGCGGGCGGAGCAACGGCTGCACGACCTGGTCTCCGGCGGAATCGCGCGAGATCCTGAAGCTGGTCGAGGGCAATCCGACGACGTTGTACATCTACCCGGAATCCAAGGATATCAACGCGGTGGCCAATGCGGTGAAGCGGGGGCAGTCGTTGTCGAGCAAGGGGCTTTATTGGAACGCGTCCTGCCTGAGTGCGATCGGGGCGCCCAACTTCTGGCCGAAGCGGACCTTGCAGCCGGTGATCAATGCCTGGCGGGATTCGCTGCCGAAGTACGAGCCGGGGGAATTGCCGTTGTGCAAGTGACGGGTGGACAGAGTGGTGAGGGCAGCGGCCGACCTGGAGGGCGCTTTTGGATCGCTTGATCTGAGTTTGCCGCCCTAAAGAGGTTAAGTCGGTTTTGTTGCTGGTGATCTCGCCAAAGCGGCCTCCGGGGGGAGGTCGGCCGCTGCCCGGCGTGGCCGCCGGGCGTGAGGGTGGGGATGTGCCGAGTAACTAGGGACTTGGCCGCCGGTGGAAGGTGGGGGGTGCCGTTAGTTTGCGGCGCTGCCGTCGATCCAGACCGCGTGGATCGCCCGGTCGTCGCCCATCATGATGGTGGGAAAGACCGCCTCCCAGATGTCCTTGGCCTCGGCCGAGCGTTGGGCGATGGCGGGGGTAGAGGCGAGGTCGAGGACGACGAAATCGGCCTCGAACCCCTGTTCCAGCTGGCCGATCTTGTCGCCCATGTGCAGGGTCTCGGCGCTGCCGGCGGTGGCCAGCCACATCAGCTCGGCCGGGTGCAGGGCGCGCCCGCGCAGCTGGGCGATTTCATAGGCCGCGGCCATGGTGCGCAGCATGGAAAAGGACGACCCGCCCCCAGTGTCGGTGGCGAGGCCAATCCGCTGGCCCTCGCGCATCAGCCCGTCCATGTCGAAGAGGCCCGAGCCGATGAAGGTGTTGGACGTGGGGCAATGGACAAGGCCGGCGCCGACCTCGCGCAGGCGGTCGCGCTCGCGCGGCTCCAGGTGGATGGCATGGCCATAAAGCCCGCGCCCGCCCAGCAGGCCGAAGCTTTCGTAGGTGTCCAGGTAATCGCGGGCCTCGGGGAACAGGTCGCGGACCCAGGCGATCTCGTCGGTCTGTTCGGACAGGTGCGTCTGCATCAGGCAGTCGGGATGTTCGGCCCACAGGGCGCCCATGGCGGCCATCTGGTCGGGCGTCGAGGTGGGCGAGAAGCGGGGGGTGATGGCATAGGACAGCCGGTCGACCCCGTGCCACTTGTCCAGCAGGGCCTTGCTGTCGTCATAGCCGGACTGGGCGGTGTCGCGCAGGCCCTCGGGGGCGTTGCGGTCCATGCAGGTCTTGCCGGCCACCACGCGCTGGCGGCGGGCCCGGGCCTGGGTGAAGAAGGCGTCGACGCTGGCGGGATGGATCGTGCAGAAGGAGCAGATCGTCGTCGTGCCGTGGGCCCGGGTCAGGTCGAAGTAGCGGGCGGCGATTTCGGTGGCATAGGCCGGGTGGGCAAAGCGCATTTCCTCGGGGAAGGTGTAAAGGTTCAGCCAGTCGATCAGGCGCTTGCCCCAGCTGGCGATCATGGCGGTCTGGGGATAGTGGGCATGGGCGTCGACGAAGCCCGGCACGATCAGCTTGGGCCCGTAGTCGTAGACGGGGACCTGGGGGTGGGCCGCGCGCAGGGTGGGGGCGTTTCCGGTGGCGGTGATGCGGCCGCCTTCGATCAGGAGCGCTCCGTCGCTGTCGACATGGGCGGCGGTGGCGGGGTCGGCGTGAAACGGGTTGGCGGTGAAGTGCAGGACCTGACCGGTCACGATCGCGGGCGCGGCTTGGGTCGTCGTCATGCGGAACCGTCCTATGTTCTGAAGGGCTGGGTGTCGGCGGGGCGCCGCGGGACAGACTAGCGGCGTGCCGGGCCGAGGTAAATCGGGCGGATGCCGCTGCGCGGCATTGTCTCGCCCGGCGGGGCTGACCTATGGTCGGGCCGGCAGACGACCCAGAAGACCCAGAAGACCAACAAGACCACGGAAAGGCCGAGCATGTCCGACACCACGGAAACGCCCGAAACCGAAGAGGACCGGGACGAGCAGGCTTATGCGCTTGACCGCAAGACGCGGGCGTCGATCCTGTACGCGCTGGATGTCGAGGACAAGGACCTGCTGGAAGGCCTGTTGTCCGAGATGCACGCGGCCGACATTGCCGACCTTCTGGAGCAGTTCAATCCCTATGACCGGGGGCGGTTCATCCGGCTGTACTCGGGCGATGTGCACGGCGACATCCTGTCGGAACTGGACGAGTCGCTGCGCGAGGAGGTGATCCAGTTCCTCGACCCGGAGGTGCTGGCCGAGGCGGTGCGCAACCTCGACAGCGACGACGTGGTCGACCTGATCGAGGACATGGACGATGCCGGGGCCGAGGCGATCCTCGATGCGCTGGAGGACACCGATCGGGTGGCCGTTCAGCAGGCGCTGGCCTGGCCCGAGGGCTCGGCCGGGCGGCTGATGCAGCGCGAGGTGGTCTGGGCGCCGCAGCACTGGACGGTGGGCGAGGCCATCGACTACATGCGCGGGTCCGAGGACCTGCCCGACCAGTTCTACCACATCGTGCTGGTCGATCCGCGGATGGCGCCGATTGCCAACGTGACCCTGGGCCGGTTGATGGCGTCGCGGCGGGACGTCAAGCTGGCCGACATCACCGAAGAGGCCTTTCGCGTCATTCCCGTCACCCAGGACGAGGAAGACGTGGCCTATGCGTTCAACCAGTATCACCTGATCTCGGCCCCGGTGGTCGATGAAGAGGGCCGGCTGGTGGGCGTGATCACCATCGACGATGCGATGATCGTGCTGGACGAGGAACACGAGGAAGACATCCTGCTGCTGGCCGGCGTGTCGGAAAGCTCGCTGTCGGAAGGGGTGGTGCAGACCTCGAAAAGCCGTCTGCCGTGGCTCTTCGTCAACATGTGCACGGCGGTGCTGTCGTCGATCGTGATCGCCCAGTTCGAGGCCACGATCGAGGCCTTCGTGGCCCTGGCCGTGCTGCTGCCCATCGTGGCCTCGATGGGGGGCAACGCGGGGACCCAGACGCTGACGGTGTCGGTGCGGGCGCTGGCCACGCGCGACCTGACGACGGCCAACCTGCTGCGCGTGGTCAAGCGCGAGGCGACGGTCGGGCTGATCAACGGGGTGGTTTTTGCCGTTTGTCTGGGCATCGTGGGCATGGTCTGGTTTTCCATGCCCCAGTTGGGGCTGGTGATTGCGGCGGCGCTCGTGGTCAACATGGTGGTGGCGGCCCTGGCGGGGACGATGATTCCCGTGACGCTGGAACGGCTGGGGGTCGATCCGGCCCTTGCCTCGGGGACCTTCGTGACGACGATGACGGACATGATGGGCTTTTTCGCCTTCCTGGGGCTGGCAACGGTGGTGATGCTTTGAGCGACGCAATGGACGATCTGGCCGGGGCCAAGGCCGCGGCCCGGGCGGCGGCATTTGCCCGGCGCAAGGAGGCCCACGAGATGGCCGGCCCGGGCACCGCCGGGCGCCTGTCCGAGGTTCTGGCGGGCTATCGCGGAGTGCCCCTGTCGGGCTACATGCCGATCCGCACCGAAATCGATCCTGTCCCCGCCCTGGCCGAGGCCGCGGCTCACGGGCCGGTCGGCCTGCCGGTGATCGTCGGGCAGGGGCAGCCGCTGCTGTTTTCCCGCTGGGAGCCCGAGGCCCCCCTGCGCGAAGGGCCCTTCGGGGCGCAGGTGCCCATGGTGGACGACCTCTTCGAGCCCGACATCCTGATCGTGCCGCTGGTGGCCTTTGACCGCAACGGCGGCCGGCTGGGCTATGGCGGCGGGTTCTACGACCGCACGCTGGAACGGCTGCGCGCGGTGCGGGCGACCCTGGCCATCGGGTTCGCCTACGATGCCCAGGAGGCCGACGGGCTGCCGACAGAGCTGTCGGACCAGCCGCTGGACATGATCGTCACCGAAAGCCGCATTTTGCAACCGGGGTGCTGAGCGCCAGATTATTCGACGAATAATCTTGCGCCCTTGGCATGCGTGGCCACGTCACGGCACCGTCGCGCTTGCGCCCAGGGCGTGTCGGGCCTAGGAGCAGGTCATGCGACTCCTCTTCCTGGGCGACGTCATGGGCCGGGCCGGCCGCGCCGCCATCACAGACCACCTGCCGAAACTGCGTGCCGACTGGAAACTCGATTTCGTGGTCGTCAACGGCGAGAACGCCACCAATGGCATGGGCCTGTCCGGTGCCCATGCCAAGACGCTGTTCGACGCCGGGGCCGATTGCGTCACCCTGGGCGATCATGCCTTCGACCAGAAGGACATGCTGCAGGCCATCGAGCAGGACAACCGCATCGTCCGCCCGCTGAACTTTGCCAAGACAGCCCCCGGCCGGGGCCACCGCCTGTTCGAGGCCAGGGGCGGGCGTAAGGTGCTTGTCCTGCAGGTGCTGGGCCAGGTGTTCATGAAGCGCGCCTTCGACGATCCGTTCTCGGCCGTCGACACGGTGCTGCGCGCCCATCCGCGGGGCGGGCTGGCCCAGGCGACCATCGTCGACGTCCATTGCGAGGCCACGTCCGAAAAGATGGCCATGGGCCATTTCTGCGACGGCAAGGCCAGCCTGGTCGTCGGCACCCACACCCATGTGCCCACCGCCGATGCCCAGATCCTGCCCGGGGGCACGGCCTACCTGACCGATGCGGGCATGTGCGGCGATTACCATTCGGTGATCGGCATGGACAAGGCCGAGCCCATGCGCCGCTTCGTGACAGGTATGGCCAAGGGCCGCTTCACCCCGGCCGAGGGTCCGGCCACCCTGTCGGGGGTCTTCGTCAAGACCGACGACCGCACCGGGGCCGCCGAAGAGGTGCGCATGATCCGTGTCGGGGGCCGGCTGGAGACCGCCGCCCCATGAGCCGTCCCGTGAGCCGACCATGACCCCGCGCCTGCGCCTGCTGGCCTTTGCCGGCATGATCCTGATCGGGCTGGGCTGGGGCCTGTCGATGCCCCTGTCCAAGATCGCCGTCAGCAGCGGCCACCAGCATTTCGGCCTGATCTTCTGGCAGCTGGTCATCGGGGCGGTGCTGCTGGCGGGCATCAACCGCATCCGCCGCCGCCCGCTGCCCACCGGCTGGGCGCAATGGCGCACCTGGATCGTTTTGGCCCTGACCGGATCGCTGATCCCCAGCGTGGCCTTCTACAGCGCCATCAGCCACTTGCCCGCGGGCATCGTGGCCATCGTGATCTCGCTGGTGCCGATGATGGCCTTCCCGATCGCCATGGCCCTGGGCCTGGAACGCTTTGCCGCCCGGCGCTTTTCCGGCCTGCTGCTGGGCCTGGTCGGCACCATCCTGCTGATCCTGCCGGACGCCAGTTTCGGCACGGATGCCGGCACGGGTCTAGGGGCGGGCCTGGGCGATCCGGCCATGCTGCGCTGGCTGCCCGTCGCCCTGATCGCGCCCCTGTGCTATGCGATCGAGGGCAATTACGTGTCCCGCTGGGGCACGGCCGGGCTGGACCCGTTCCAGGTCATGCTGGGTGCCTGCCTCGTGGCCGCCACCCTGGTGCTGCCGGCGGCCCTGGTGTCGGGCCAGTTCATCTCGCCCTTCCGGGCCTTCGAGGCCCCCGAACAGGCGCTGGTCATCTACGCCCTCATCAGCGTCCTGGCCTATTCGGGCTATGTCTGGCTGGTCGGGGTGGCCGGCGCGGTCTTTGCCGTGCAGGTGTCCTACCTGGTCACCGGCTTCGGCGTCGTGGCCTCGCTGGTCTTCCTGGGCGAGCGCTACTCGCCGCTGATCTGGCTGGCCTTCGCCCTGGTCCTGGCGGGCATCTTCCTTGTGCAGCCGCGACGTCAACAGACGCTTGCAGAGGATGCGTCAATCGGGGAAAATGCTCACCGGGCGTCCTAGAGCCACGCTCGTAAGGATATTTCTGAACAAATTATGCAGCTTATTCAATTGAGTGAGACAGCGCAGGCCATCCTGGCCCTGTTGATCGTCGCCGGGATGTTCGCGGGATTCCTGCGCGAAGTGCTTCCGGCCGAGGTCGTGGCGCTGTCCGGCGTGTCGGTGATGCTGATCACCGGCGTGCTGCCCTACGAGGCAGCCCTTCCCGTGCTGGCCAACCCGGCGCCCTGGACCATCGCGGCGATGTTCCTGATCATGGGGGCCCTGGTGCGCACCGGCGCGCTTGATGCCTTCACCACCCTGGCCCAGTCCCAGGCCGCGGGCAATCCCAAGCTGGCCGTGGCGCTTCTGGGCGGCTTCGTCATCCTGGCCTCGGCCTTCGTGTCCAACACGCCGGTGGTCGTGGTGATGATCCCCGTGGTCATCCAGATTTCCCGCTCGCTGAACATCGCGGCCAGCAAGCTGCTGATTCCGCTCAGTTATGCGGCCATCATGGGCGGCACCCTGACGCTGATCGGCACCTCGACCAACCTGCTGGTCGACGGTGTGGCCCGGGCCCAGGGCCTGGCCGCCTTTTCCATCTTCGAGGTCACGCCCATCGGCATCGTCGTCGTCGCCTGGGGGGTGATCTACCTGTATTTCGTCGGCTCGCGCCTGCTGCCCGACCGCGATTCCATGGCCACCCTGCTGAGCGACCGCAGCCGGATGAAGTTCTTTACCGAGGCCGTCATTCCCCCCGACAGCAACCTGATCGGGCGCGAGGTCCTGGGCGTGCAGCTCTTCAAGCGCGAGGGCGTGCGGCTGGTCGACGTGGTGCGCGGCGATGCCTCGCTGCGCCGCGATCTTCAGGCCGTGACACTGCAGGTGGGCGACCGCGTGGTGCTGCGCACCCAGATGACGGAACTGCTCAGCCTGCAGCGCAACAAGGAGCTGAAACGGGTGGACCAGGTGTCCGCCGTGGCCACCGAAACGGTCGAGGTCCTGATCACCCCGGGCTGCCGCATGGTCGGCCGGTCGCTGGGCTCGCTGCGCCTGCGCCGGCGGTTCGGGGTCTACGTGCTGGCCGCGCACCGGCGCAACCAGAACATCGGCCGGCAGCTGGACGACCTGGTGGTCCGCGTGGGCGATACCCTGCTGCTGGAAGGCGCGCCCGAGGACATCCAGCGCCTGGCCAATGAAATGGACCTGGTCGACGTGGCCAAGCCCTCGGCCCGGGCCTTCCGCCGGTCCCATGCGCCGATCGCCATCGGAGCACTGGTGGGCATCGTGCTGCTGGCCGCTTTCGGGGTCGCGCCGATCCTGCTGCTGTCGATCCTGGCCGTGGCCCTGGTGCTGGTAACCAAGTGCATCGACGCGGACGAGGCGTTTTCCTTCGTCGATGGCCGCTTACTGGCCCTGATCTTTTCTATGCTGGCCATTGGGGCGGCCCTGGAAAGCTCGGGCGCGGTGACCATGATCGTCAACTGGATCGCGCCGGGGCTGTCGATGCTGCCCCCGGCCTTGGTCGTCTGGGCCGTCTACCTGCTGACCTCGGTACTGACGGAACTGGTCTCGAACAATGCCGTGGCCGTGGTGGTCACCCCGATCGCCATCGGCCTGGCCAGCGCACTTGGGGTCGATCCCCGGCCGCTGGTGGTGGCCGTCATGATCGCTGCCTCGGCCTCCTTCGCCACGCCCATCGGCTACCAGACCAACATGCTGGTCTACGGGCCGGGCGGCTACCGGTTCACCGATTTCATGAAGGTGGGGATCCCGCTCAACCTCAGCATGGGCATCCTGGTGTCGGCCCTGATCCCGCTGATCTGGCCCCTGCAGCTGCCCTGAGTTTCTCTGGGCCTATCCGAAGGTCTCGGCCAGCAGGTCAAAGACCAGCCGGATGGGCCTTGAGGTATGCAGCTCGCGGTGAGTGGTCAGCCAGGTCTCGATCGGGATCGGGGTGAAGGCATCGGGCAGGACCGTCTCGACCCCGGGGGTCATCGCCCCGATCTCGCGGGTCATGACACCCAGGCCCAGGCCCTGGCGGACCATTTCCCAGGCAACGATGCCGTTGGACGACAGGCAATGGATCTGCTCGGGACGGACGGGAAGGCCATGGCGGGCCAGGGTGTCCGCCAACCGGTCACTGCGGTCATAGCCCACGAAGCGCGCGGTGGTCAGGTCCTCGGCCCGACCCGGGCGGCCAATGCGGTCCAGGTACCGGCTCGAGGCCCACAGATGCGCGCTGGTATCCCGTAACCGCCGGGCAATCAGGTCGGGCTGGTCGGGCCGGGCGTGGCGGATCGCGATATCGGCCTCGCGCTGGCGCAGATCACGGATGTCGTTCGACGAGACGAGCTCGACCTGGATCCCCGGGGCGATCTCAGCCAACGCCCGGATGACCTCGGGCAGCTGCCAGGCCGACATCGCGTCCGAGGCTGTCACCGACACCGGCCCTTCCACCGCATCTGCCTGGCCGGCGGCCACGAGGGACACCTGTGCCGCAGCGTCTCCCATGACCCGGATGTGGGCGATCAGCTCGTGTCCGGCGCGCGTCAACCGCATGGCGCGTCCGGTGCGTTCGAAGAGGGTCACGCCCAAGGTTTCTTCCAACGCGCTCACCTGCCGGCCCAGCCTCGGCTGCGTCATCCCCAGGGCCCGCGCCGCCGCAGACAGCGAGCCCTCCTCGGCCGTGACCAGCACGGCACGGACCTGGTTCCAGTCGAAGCGGATGGTCTGCCAGTTCATGCGTTTTTGTATGGAAACGGCGGTTCTTTCACAAGATGCCATGGTCAGTGCATGAGGATGCCGAGGCACGGGGGCGCTGCCCCCGCCCTCCTTCGGAGGACTCCCCCGGGGTATTTTCAAAGAGAAAGAAGCAGCAATAGCGGGCCGCTGCAAGATGGCGCGCCCTCCGACAGGAGCCGTGATTGCTGCTTCTTTCTCTTCTTAAATACCCCGGCGCGGGCGTGGTGCCGGGACGGACTTCGGGGCAGGGCGCTCAGAGTGGCCAGAAGACCAGGATCGCTGGGATCGAGGTGGCGATGATCAGCAGCTCCAGGGGCAGGCCCATGCGCCAGTAATCTCCGAAACGATAGCCGCCGGGGCCGAGGATCAAGGTATTGTTCTTGTGGCCGATCGGCGTGAGGAAGGCGGCCGAGGCGGCGACGGCGACGGCCATCAGGAAGGGGTCTGGCGAGACATCCAGCGCATTGGCCATCTGGATGCCGACTGGTGCTGCGACGATGGTTGTGGCCGTGTTGTTAAGCACGTCCGACAGGGTCATTGTCACCACCATGAGTACCGTCAGGATGGCCCAGGCGGGCAGGCCGTCTGTCAGGCCGACCAGGGTGCCGGCGATCAGCTCGGTTCCGCCGGAGCTTTCCAGGGCCAGCCCAAGCGGGATCATCGAGCCCAGCAGGACGACCACGGGCCATTCGATGTGGGTATAGAGTTCGGCGACCGGAACGATCTTGGTCAGCACGAAGCCGATCACCACCAGGCCCAGGGCGATGGGCAGGTCGATCAGGCCGATGCTGGCGGCCAGGACGCCGGCGGCGAACAGGCCGATGGCCAGCCAGGTCTTGTCGTTCTGGGTGACCGACAGGCCGCGGGTGGCCAGGGGCAGGCAGCCCAGCCATTCGGTCACATGGGCGCCGGTTTCGCGCGGGCAGAGCAGCAGCAGCAGGTCTCCGGGCAGGACGTCGGTCTGGCGCACCGCCCGGTTGATCCGGGCGCCCTGGCGCGAGATCCCCATCAGCACCGTGTTCTGCCGCCAGTTCAGCCCCAGCCCCTGGGCCGTGCGCCCGGCGATGCGGGCGCCTTCGGGGACCACGACCTCGATGATTTCCAGCCCTTCGCCCGCTGCCTTCAGCCGATCCTCGCGCTGGCTGTCGGAAAAGCCCAGGTCCAGGGCCGATCGGAATTCGTCCAGCGCCTCGGGCAGGGCTTCCAGCACCAGGGTATCGCCCGCCCGCAGCTGGCTGCGCCGGGCCCGGCCGTAAAGGCGCTTGCCGTCGCGGATCAGGCCCAGCAGGGCGACATCGGTCTTGACGGCGGTCTCTTCCAGCTCGGCCAGGCGTTTGCCGATCTGCTTGCTGTCCTCGGGCACCGTCAGTTCGGCCACGTAGGCCGAGGCGGCCTCGTCGCCGCCGGGGCCGCTGTCGCGGGCGGGGATCAAGCGCCAGCCGACCAGGGCCACGAAGGCCAGCCCGGCCAGGGCGGCCACCCCGCCCACCGGGGCGAAGTCGAACATGCGGTAGCTGTCGCCCATCGTCTGTTGGCGGATCGAGGCGATGATGATGTTGGGCGGCGTGCCGATGAGCGTCACCATCCCGCCGAGGATCGTGGCGAAGCTGAGGGGCATCAGGCTCATCGCCGGAGAGCGCCCGGCCTTGCGGGCGGTCTGGATGTCGACGGGCATCAGCAGGGCCAGGGCCGCCACGTTGTTCATGAAGGCCGAGAGCACCGCGCCGATGCCGCCCATCAGGGCGATGTGGCTGGCCAGGCCGCGGGTCGAATCCACCAGGGTGCGGGTGATCAGGAACACCGCACCGGACCGCACCAGGCCGGCGGAGACCACCAGCACAAGGGCCACCACCAGCGTCGCCGGGTGGCCGAAGCCTGCGAAGGCCTCGTCGGCCGGGACCACGCCCAGCACCACGCCGGCCATCAGCGCCCCGAAGGCCACGATGTCATAGCGGAACCGGCCCCAGAGCAGCAGCCCGAAGACCAGGCCGAACAGGGCAAAGATGATGATCTGGTCCTGGGTCATGCGGCGTGGCCCCTTTCGCGGCAGGATCGGGACCATATGACCGGTGCGGCGCGCAATGCACAACCGCACCGCCCGCCAAGGGCCCCGGCCGGGCACAAACGCACCGGCCGGGGCAGGGGTTCCGGCGCCGAGGCGCTCAGGCGTCGGGCAGGGCGTAGGCCACCAGGTAATCCCCGCGGTCGGGCGACTGGCGCGCGCCGCCGGCCGAGATCACCACGTATTGCCTTCCGTCCTCGGGCGAGATGTAGGACATCGGGGTGCCTTGCGAACCGACCGGCAGCCGGGCCTTCCAGACCTCCTGGCCGGTTGCGCTGTCGAAGGCGCGCAGCCAGTAATCCTGCGTCGCCGCAAAGAACACCAGGCCGCCCTGGGTCGCCAGCGACCCGCCGATCGTGGGCATGCCCACGGGCATCGGCAGGCGCATCTTGACGCCGAACAGCACCGTGTCCTGCACCGTGCCCAGGGGCGCTTCCCAGGCCACCTGCTGGCTGTCCATGTCGATCGCCGTCAGGGTGCCGAAGGGCGGTTCCTGGCAGGGGATGCCCAGGGGCGACAGGAACCGGTTCTTCATCACCGAGTAGGGCGTGCCCTTGAGCGGCACGGCGCCCATCACGGTGTTGACCGCCTCGGAGCCGTTCGAGGCCTCGGCGTCCTGGTCCTGGCGCTCCATGTGGACCCACAGCCCAAGCCGCATGTCGTTGACAAAGACCACGTTGGCCGTGGGATCATAGGACAGGCCGCCCCAGTTCATGCCCCCCAGCGAGCCGGGGAAGGACAGCGAGTAATCGGTGTCCGGCGCGGTGAACAGGCCCTCATAGCGGTAGCCCTTGAAGATCACCCGGCACATCAGCTGGTCGAAGGGGGTGGCGCCCCACATGTCGGCCTCGGTCAGGTGCTGCGCCCCGATCTGGGGCATGCCCACGGACTTAGGCTGGGTCGGGGAATATGTCTCGTCCGGGATCGTCGCGGGCTTGACCGGCACCTCGTCGACCTGGGTCAGGGGTTGGCCTGTCAGGCGGTCCAGAACAAAGACCTGGCCGGCCTTGGTGCCGAAGACCAGGGCAGGCGTGCCGTCGAAGTCGATCAGGGTCGGCTGCATCGGCACGTCGAAGTCCCACAGGTCGTGGTGCACTGTCTGGTAGTGCCACTTCTCGTTGCCGGTGGTCGCATCCAGGGCCAGCATGGTCGCGCCATAGGTTTCGTCCTCGGGGGTGCGGTCCACGCCCCAGAGGTCGATGGCCGCGCTGCCCACCGGCAGGAAGATCGTGTTGCTGTCCGCGTCCCAGGTCATGGGCGCCCAGACGTTCGGGGTGGCCCGGGTATAGACCTGGCCCGCGGCCGGGGCGTCCCGGTCGGTCGGGTTGCCCGGATCGAAGGCCCACCGCATGGCGCCGGTGATCGCGTCAAAGCCGCGGATGACGCCGCCGGGCATGTCCAGGGCCACGTTGTCGGCCACCCGGCCGCCCACGACGATGGTGCTGCCCGCGACCGTCGGGGCCGAGGTCAGCGAGTAGAGCGGCGATTGCGCGTCGCCCAGCCCGTCCTTCAGGTCGACCATGCCGGCCGCGCCGAAATCCTGGCAGAGCGCGCCGGTCTCGGCATCGAGCGCCACCAGGACGGCGTCGATCGTGTTCATGTAGATCCGGCGGGCACAGGCGTCCCCGCTGGCGTCCCCGCTGGTCGCCAGGGGCAGGACCGGGGTGGATCCGGGCAGGGTCGGCTGGGGCAGGGCGGCCGTGGTGTCCAGGTAGCCCAGGCCCCGGCAGCGCACCCAGGTGCGGGTGTCGGTGGGGAAGTCGTGGCGCCAGTTCTCCGCGCCGGTGGTGGCGTTGATCGACAGCACGGTGTTGTTGGGCGTGCAGAAGAACAGGTCGTTGCCGACCATGAGCGGCGTGCCCTGGTCCTCGGATCCGCCGCCGCCGGGGCTGACGGGGGTGTCTCCGGTGTGGGCCGTCCAGGCGACCTGAAGCTGGGCCACGTTGTCGGGGGTGATCTGGGTCAGGGGGGCAAAGCGGGTGCCGTTGGCATCGGCGCCGTACTCGGGCCAGTCGGTGCGGGCGTCGGTCGCCTGCGGGGTGTCGCCCGTGGCCAGGTCGAAATTGCGCTGGCCATGGGGTTGGAACATGCCCCAGCCCATGGCCAGGACGGCCACCAGGGCGATGGCCGCGATGCCCAGGAAGGGGGCGGTTTGGGGCGCGCGGCCGGCGCGTTTGAGGGTCAGCGGGTGCAGGGCCATCACCGCGCAGAAGATGATCAGGAAGGTGAAGATGCGCGCGTGCAGGGGCCAGAAGTCCAGCCCGGCTTCCCAGAAGGCCCAGACCACCGTGGCGGCGAAGGCCAGCGTGTAGATGGCCGCGCCGTGACGCGCGCCGCGGGCGATTTCGATGCCAGAGGCGATCAGGGCCAGGCCCATGAGCAGGTAATACCAGCTGCCGCCGCGCTCGATCAGGATGGCGCCGCCGATGGCCAGGCCGAGGCCGATCAGGGCCAGCACCAGGCCCAGCAGGACCATCAGTGCGGTCAGCGGGCGGGACAGGGAGGGGGGAGAGAAAGTCATGTGGTCGTCCGAAGTCAGGTCAATGCGTCGTCGTATCCAAGACCCGGACGGTCCCGCCTCCTTCGCTTGGACACGGGTCTTTTGTGACTCGGGTCCCTTGGAAACGGCCCCTTCGGAAACGGCCGGTCTTGAAATGGACTGCCTGGTTAATTGCAATCCTGCGTCCCGACGACAAGGGCCGATGGTGCACACCAGCCTTGCACGCGCGCACGGGCTTGGGCGGGCGGGTTGGGGACACCTGTGAGACCGGTCGGTCTTGGCCCGCGGGCCTGTGCCTATGCCGGGGGCGGGCATTGTCCTGCGCGTGGTGCGGGGTTCCCGGGGGGGCATCGTGGCTGGCCAAGGGCTTGAAATTGGTGGGGCCGGGGGATGGTGCCTGCGGGGGATCTGCGGCTTGGGCGCTGCCGGCCTTGCTCTTTCCCGGCTGGCTGGCCTATATGCACCGTCAGAATTTCAGCCCGAGACGTCCGCAGGAGAGTACCACATGGCCGGCCATTCAAAATGGGCCAACATCCAGCACCGGAAGGGGCGCCAGGACGCCGCCCGGTCGAAGTTGTTTTCCAAGCTGTCGAAGGAAATCACCGTGGCCGCCAAGATGGGCGACCCGGATCCCGAAAAGAACCCGCGCCTTCGCCTGGCGGTGAAGGAAGCCAAGTCGAGCTCTGTCCCCAAGGACGTGATCGACCGGGCCATCAAGAAGGCCACCGGCGGGGACAGCGAAGATTACGAAGAAATCCGCTACGAGGGCTATGGCCCCAACGGTGTGGCCATCATCGTCGAGGCGATGACCGACAACCGCAACCGCACCGCGTCGAACGTTCGGTCGACCTTTTCCAAGAACGGCGGCAACCTGGGCGAGACCGGGTCGGTGGGCTTCATGTTCGACCGCAAGGGCGAAGTGACCTATCCCGCCGAGGCGGGCGATGCCGATGACGTCTTTGAAGCGGCGATCGAGGCCGGGGCGGAGGACGTGGAAAGCTCGGAGGACGGCCATGTCATCTGGTGCGCCGACACCGATCTGAACGACGTGGCCACGGCCCTGGAAGCGGCGTTGGGCGAAAGCGAAAGCACCAAGCTGGTGTGGAAGCCGACGACCACGACGGACATGGACCTGGAGAACATGCAGAAGCTGATGAAGCTGATCGACGCGCTGGAAGACGACGACGACGTCCAGCGGGTCACGGCGAATTTCGAGGCCTCGGACGAGGTCATGGAGGCGCTCTGACATCCGGGCGCAATCCGGTTCAGCCCGGTTTTGGACGGCCCCTGCGGGGGCCGTTTGTCGTTGCAGGTCAGCCGCCGACGTAGGGTTTGTCTCCGCCCGGGCGCCAGAACACCTTCTGATTGTGCAGCTTGCCCAGCAGTTCGTGGGTCTCGGTCAGTTCGGTCTGGACATCGTCCAGTTCCACCTTGCGGCTCTCTTCGTCCATTTCCTGTGCCAGCAGGCGCAGGCGCTTGAGCGAGAGGTCCTTCTTGGCTTGCTGCAGGGCGTTCTCGATCAGTTCAAGATCCTGCAGGCCTAGCTCGAATTGACGATTGTACTTGCCCAAGGTCGCTGTCCTCGATTGAAGTTTCCGATGGGAAACATTTGCGCCAATCAGGGTTAACGTTCAAGAGGGCTTGAATGCGACCTTTTGCAATCGGGCTGCGACAAAGGTGCCGATCCGGCCGGGTGCCGCGGAATCGAGCAGGCTGGACAGGGCAAAAACCGGCTGATAGCCGCCATTCGTCCTGATATCGGAGCCTGACATGTTAACCTCGCTCGCCGCCGGCTTTGCGCTGGGGCTTTCCTTGATCCTTGCCATCGGGGCGCAGAATGCCTTCGTGCTGCGCCAGGGGCTGCGGCGGGAGCACGTGTTCTGGGTGTGCCTGACCTGTGCCCTGTCCGATGCCCTGCTGATCGTGGCCGGTGTGGCGGGCTTCGGGTCGCTGGCCGAGCGCTGGCCCGGGTTCGAACAGGCCATGCGCTGGGGCGGGGCGGGGTTCCTGGTGTTCTACGGTCTTCGTAGTTTCCATGCGGCCTGGACCGGGGGTGAACGGCTGCAGGCGGCCGAGACCGGCCGGGCGCGGCTGGGTCCGGTGCTGCTGACGGTGCTGGCCCTGACCTGGCTGAACCCGCATGTCTACCTGGATACGGTGGTGCTGCTGGGGTCGGTGTCGGCCCAGTATCCGAACGCCCCGGCCTTTGCCGCCGGAGCGGTCGGCTCCAGTTTCACCTTCTTCTTTGCCCTGGGCTATGGCGCGCGGGCGCTGGCCCCGGTCTTTGCCCGGCCCCGCGCCTGGCAATGGCTGGACCTGGGCGTGGGCCTGACCATGTGGGCGATCGCGGCGAAGCTGGTGCTGGTCTAGGGTCCGAGGCCGTCAGCGGTCTGGTCGGAGGGGCAGGGCATTTGCAGGCCCCGATCATGTGCATGACAAGGTAATACACTTGCGCGAAGCATGTAATTCGGTGTTCATACCGTCATGCCAAATTCGCGCCCGTCCCGCCCCCTGGTGGGCATCCTCTGGATGCTGCTCACCGGTCTGTGTTTTGTTGCCGTGACCGCCCTGGTCAAGACCCTCGGAGACCGTATCCCGGCCGTGGAATCGGCCTTTCTGCGCTATGTCATCGGCCTGTTCCTGCTGGTGCCCATGCTGCGGCACCTGAAATGGCGCGAGATCACGCCCCAGTTGCAGATGCTGTTCGCCGCCCGCGGGTTGATGCATTCCGTGGGCGTGGGCTTCTGGTTCTTCGCGATGGCCCGGATCCCCCTGGCCGAGGTGACGGCGATGAACTACCTGTCGCCGGTCTACGTGACCCTGGGGGCGGCGCTGTTCCTGGGCGAACCCCTTGCCCTGCGCCGGATCATGGCCATCGGTGCGGCCCTGCTGGGCACGGTCATCATCCTGAGGCCGGGCTTTCGCGAGGTCGGGCCGGGGCAACTGGCCATGCTGATCACCGGGCTGGTGTTCGGGGCGTCCTACCTGATTGCCAAGGTGCTGGCCGACCGGGCGGATGCGGCGCTGGTGGTGGCCATGCTGTCGGTCTGGGTGACCGTCGGGCTGGCGCCGGTGGCGCTGATGAACTGGGTCTGGCCCACCTGGTCCGAGATGGGGATCCTGCTGGGTGTGGCGATCTTTGCGACGGCGGGGCACTACACGATGACCCTGGCCCTGGCCGCGGCGCCGGTGGCGGTGACCCAGCCGGTCACCTTCCTGCAACTGATCTGGGCCACGTCCCTGGGCGTCTTTGTCTTTCACGAACCGATCGACGCCTGGGTGGTGGTCGGTGGGTCGGTCATCCTGGCCTCGGTCAGCTATATCACATGGCGCGAGGCCCGTCTGAAGCGCCGCGAGGTGACCCCGGCGGTGCCGGCGACCAAGTACTGATATTCAACCCGGAGCGACGGGAGCCGGACCAGCGGCGACCCGCGGGATGCCGCTGCGAGGGGCGTGCGGGTGTGCTTTATGGGTCCGTGTACATCGTTGCTCGGAGGTCCGTGCCGGTGGTGGCCAAAGCGGCAGCCCGTTGGGGCGGGCCGCCGCTGGTCCGGCGCCTTCGGTTTGGTTCCGGACCCGGGCAAGAGGTCCGGCTGCGGGAAACGGCAGGTAAAACGCGTTGACGCGAAACGGCCAGCAAGACGTGAGCCGGAGCCGGACGTTACCCCCGCGGATCCAGCAGCTTGGCCAGGATGGCGTTGCGGGTGATCTGCCCCAGCAACTGGCCGTTCTCGACGACACCCACGGGGGCGGTGTGGCCCTGGGCGGCCTCCATGACCTCGCGGATCGAGGCCGAGGGGCCAACGGTGGTCTGGGGAACGGTATCGGCCGGTTCCATCACGTCGCGGGCCGACAGCACGCCCAGCGGGTTCATATGGGCCACGAAATCGGCCACGTAATCGGTGGCCGGGGCCGAGAAGATGTCCTTGGGCGTGCCGTGCTGGACGATCCGTCCGCCCTCCATGATGGCGATGCGGTCGCCCAGCTTGAAGGCCTCGTCCAGGTCGTGGCTGACGAAGATGATGGTGCGGTTCAGCTTCTTCTGCAGCTCGATCAGCTCGTCCTGCAGGCGGGCCCGGATCAGCGGGTCGAGTGCCGAGAAGGGCTCGTCCATCAGCAGGATCGGGGCTTCGGTGGCAAAGGCGCGGGCCAGGCCCACCCGCTGTTGCATGCCGCCGGACAGTTCTCCGACCTTGCGGTCGGCCCAGTCGGCAAGGCCGACAAGGTCCAGCTGGGCGGCGACCTGGGCGGCGCGGTCCTTGCGCGACATCCCGGCGAGTTCCAGGCCGAGGCCCACGTTTTCGCGCACCGTCCGCCAGGGCAGCAGGCCGAATTGCTGAAAGACCATGGCCACGCGGGTCATGCGGATCTGGCGCAGGGTGGCGGCATCGGCGTGGCTGACATCGACCAGCCCCGCGCCGCTGTCGACATGGACGGCCCCGCGCACCACGGGGTTCAGCCCGTTGACGGCGCGCAGAAGGGTGGATTTGCCGGACCCCGAGAGGCCCATCAGCACGAGGATTTCACCCTCTTCCACGGTCAGGGCGCAATCGTGCACGCCCAGGATCTGGCCGGTGGCCTCCTGGATCTGGGCGCGGTCCTGCATCTGGTCCATCAGGGGCAGGGCGCGGTCGGGGTGGTCTCCGAACACGATGGAGACGGCGTCGAAGGAAACGGCAGTGCCCATCAGTCGCGCTCCATCCGCAGGATCCGGTCCAGCATGATGGCCACGACCACGATGATGAAGCCCGATTCAAAGCCGAGCGCGGTGTTGACCTGGTTGAGGGCGCGCACGACCGGCACGCCCAGGCCGTCGGCCCCGACCAGGGCGGCGATGACGACCATCGACAGCGACAGCATGATGGTCTGGTTCAGCCCGGCCATGATCTGGGGCATGGCATAGGGCAGTTCGACCTTCCACAGGGTCTGGCCGGGGGTGGCGCCAAAGGCCTGGGCGGCTTCCAATAGGGCCGTGGGGGTCGAGGTCACGCCCAGGTGGGTCAGGCGGATCGGGGCGGGCAGGACGAAGATCACAGTGGCGATCAGGCCGGGGACCATGCCGATGCCAAAGAAGACGATGGCGGGGATGAGGTAGACGAAGGTGGGCAGGGTCTGCATCAGGTCCAGCACCGGGCGCAGGGCGCGGTAAAGGCGCGGGCGGTGGGCGGTGGCGATGCCGATGGGCACGCCCACGGCCATGCAGACCAGGCAGGCGCACAGCACCAGGGTCAGGCTTTCCAGGGTTTCCTCCCAGTAGCCCTGGTTGAGGATGAAGAGAAAACCCAGGATGACGAAGGCGACGGTCTTCCAGTTGCGCTGAAGGCCCCAGGTGAGGGCGGCAAAGAGGGCGACGATGATCAGCGGATGGGGCGTTTCCAGGGCCCAGAGGATGCCTTCGATCAGGGCGTCCATCGCGTCGGACAGGCCGTCGAAGAACCAGCCTCCATGGATCTGCAGCCAGTCGAAGATATTGCTGGCCCATTTCCCCACGGGGATCTTGTTTTCGGTCAACCAGTCCATCGGGGCTCCTTGTTGTCGCTACGTCGGCCAGGGGGCGAAATTTCTTGGAAGAAATTTGCAAGAAAATTCGAATTTTCTTGGTGGCGCGGGTGGAGGCCGCGCCACCTGCGGGCCTTATTGCAGCGCCTGTGTCACGGCTGCCAGGGCATCGCCGCCGTCAAGGGTGGTCACGCCGTCCAGCCAGCCGTCCAGCACGCCGGCATTGGCCGCCAGCCAGGCCGTGGCCGCGGCCGAGGGCTCCTGGCCGTCATCCAGGATCGCGGCCATGATCTCGTTTTCCATGGCCAGCGTGAATTCGAGGTTTTCCAGCAGCTTGCCCACGTTGGGGCATTCCGCGACATAGCCCGCGCGGGTGTTGGTATAGATCGTCGCCCCGCCCAGGTTGGGCCCGAAGAAATCGTCGCCCCCGGTCAGGTAGGACATCTCGAAATTGGCGTTCATCGGGTGCGGTTCCCAGCCCAGGAAGACCACCGGCTCGCCCCGCCGGTCGGCCCGCGCGACCTGCGCCAGCATCCCCTGTTCCGAGCTTTCCACCACTTCAAAGCCGTTCAGGCCGAAGGCATCGCCCTCGATCATGTCCATGATCAGCCGGTTGCCGTCGTTGCCCGGCTCGATCCCGTAGATCTCGCTGTCCAGCGCATCGGCCTGGGCCGCGATGTCGGCGAAATCCTTGATGCCCAGGTCGGCCGCGGCCTTGTTCACGGCCAGGGTGTATTTCGCGCCTTCCAGGTTGGCCCGCACGGTGTCGACGGTGCCGGCCTCGCGGTAGGGGGCAATGTCGCCTTCCATCGTCGGCATCCAGTTGCCCAGGAAGATGTCGATATCGCCGCCGGCCATCGAGGTATAGGTCACCGGCACCGACAGCACCTTGATGTCGGTCTCGTATCCCAGCGCGTCCAGCACGACGGTCGTGGCCGCCGTCGTTGCGGTAATATCGGTCCAGCCCACATCCGAGAAGGTCACGCTGTCGCACTCGGCAAAGGCGGGGGCGGCGGCGATCAGCGCCAGCATCGAAAATGTCGTCTTCAGGCTCATTCTGGTCGTCTCCCTGTTTTTTATGATCGTCCCGAGGGTATTTTTTCTTGATTGACGAGTCAATAAACCATTCCTACCCTTGGGTCAGCACCTGTGGAAAGGACCCCGTGATGCCCAAAATCGGGATGGAACCGGTCAGACGCGAGGCCCTCGTCCGGGCCACGATATCCGAGATCGGGCAGGCGGGCTCGCTGGATGTCACCGTCAGCCAGATCGCGCGGCGGGCGGGCATGTCCTCGGCGCTGGCGCATCATTACTTCGGGGGAAAGGCGCAGATCTTCCTGGCCGCCATGCGCCACATCCTGACCGAATTCGGGGCCGAGGTGCGCTGCGAACTGGCCGCGGCCCCCAAGCACCTGCGGGCCGAGGCGATCATCCGGGCAAGCTTTGCCCCGGCCTCGTTTGAAAAGGAAAGCATCGGGGCCTGGATGACCTTCTACGTCCTGGCCCAGACCGATGCTCAGGCCCTGCGCCTGTGGCGGCTCTATCAACGCCGGCTGCGGTCGAACCTGGTCCACGCCCTGCGCCCGGTCTGTCCGGCCCCGGTGGATGCGGCCGATACCCTCGCCGCCCTGATCGACGGGCTTTATATCCGGGCCGCCCTGCACGATCCCGAAGCGCCCGACGTGGCGCGCGACCACGCCCTGCGCGTGCTTGCCATGCTCAAGGACCAACCTGCATGACCCAGCCAAATATCCTGATCCTGATGGTCGACCAGCTGAACGGCACGCTGTTTCCCGACGGCCCGGCCGACTGGCTGCACGCGCCCAACCTCAGACGCCTGGCCGCCCGGTCGGTGCGCTTTGCCAACGCTTATACCGGCTCACCGCTCTGCGCGCCCGGCCGGGCCAGCTTCATGTCGGGCCAGCTGCCCAGGCGGACCGGGGTCTATGACAATGCCGCCGAGTTCCGCTCGGACATTCCCACCTATGCCCATCACCT
The DNA here is from genome assembly GCA_002709405.1 of Paracoccaceae bacterium. Lineage (GTDB taxonomy): Bacteria > Pseudomonadota > Alphaproteobacteria > Rhodobacterales > Rhodobacteraceae > Marinibacterium. The sequence continues at coordinate 6,862 of PAQV01000084.1, read as the reverse complement.
GCGCCGGGCGGGCTATTACACCTGCCTCAGCGGCAAGATGCATTTCGTCGGGCCCGACCAGCTGCACGGGTTCGAGGGCCGGCTGACCACCGACATCTACCCCGCCGATTTCGGCTGGACCCCCGATTACCGCAAGCCGGGCGAGCGCATCGACTGGTGGTATCACAACATGGGCTCGGTCACCGGGGCGGGCGTGGCCGAGATTTCCAACCAGATGGAATATGACGACGAGGTCGCCTACATGGCCACGTCGAAGCTTTACGACCTGGCGCGCGGCAAGGACGATCGGCCCTGGGCGCTGACCGTCAGCTTCACCCATCCGCATGACCCCTATGTCGCACGCAAGAAATACTGGGACCTGTACGAGGACTGCGCCCACCTTGACCCGGCGGTGCCCGATCCGGGTTATGACGCCCAGGACCCGCATTCGAAACGCCTGTTCGATGCCAACGACTGGCGCAATTTCGACATCACACCCGAGGACATTCGCCGCTCGCGCCGGGCCTATTTCGCCAATATCTCCTATCTCGACGACAAGATCGGCCAGATCCTCCAGGTGCTCGAAGACACCCGGCAGGACGCTCATATCCTCTTCCTGTCCGATCACGGAGACATGCTGGGCGAACGCGGTCTGTGGTTCAAGATGTCCTTCTACGAAGGATCGGCCCGGGTGCCCCTGATGATCTCGGCCCCCGGGTTGGAACCGGGCCGGGTCGACACCCCCGTGTCCACCATCGACGTCACCCCCACGCTGGGCGACCTGGCCGGGGTCGACATGACCGAGATTGCCCCCTGGACTGACGGCGAAACCCTGGTGCCCCTGGCACAGGGCACCGCGCGCGAGGCCCCGGTGGCCATCGAATACGCCGCCGAGGGATCCTGGGCGCCGCTGGTCTGCCTGCGCACGGGCCGGTGGAAATACATCCGCTGCGCGCTCGATCCGGACATGCTCTTCGACCTCGACGCCGACCCGCGCGAACAGACCAACCTGGCCAGTGATCCCGCCCATGCACAAACCCTGCAGCACTTCCGCGACATGACGGACGCCCGCTGGGATCTTGATGCCTACGACGCCGAGGTCCGCGCCAGCCAGGCCCGCCGTTGGGTCGTCTACGAGGCCCTGCGCCAGGGCGGCTATTACCCGTGGGACTACCAGCCCCTGCAAAAGGCCTCCGAACGCTACATGCGCAATCACATGGACCTCAACACGCTCGAAGAGTCCCAACGTTTCCCGCGAGGCGAGTGATGCTTCATCTTTGCAAAAATACGCACGGCACGAACCCGACCATCCCGCCGGCCACCCGCCACGTCAGCGTCCCCCCCGGCCAGGGCCGTTCCCAAAATGAGCGCGACCGCGCATGTCTTTTCATAACAGGATCCACACGCGACGCATCGTATCCGCGCGGGTCGCATCCTGGCCTGCCGGAATTTTCACCCGTTCACGTCGCGAGGGTCTGACATGGAAGCCGATTTCGTCATCGTCGGGGCCGGAAGCGCGGGATGTGCCATGGCCTATCGCTTGTCCGAGGCCGGGGCGTCGGTGCTGGTGGTCGAACACGGGGGGACCGATGCCGGTCCCTTCATCCAGATGCCGGCCGCGCTCAGCTACCCGATGAACATGTCCCGCTACGACTGGGGCTATCACAGCGAACCCGAGCCCAATCTGGACAACCGGCGCCTGGCCTGTCCGCGGGGCAAGGTGATCGGGGGATCGTCCTCGATCAACGGCATGGTCTACGTGCGCGGCCACGCCATGGACTATGAACATTGGGTCGACAGCGGCGCCGAGGGCTGGGGCTATGCCGACGTGCTGCCCTATTTCCAGCGGATGGAACACTGGCATGACGGCGGGCACGGAGGCGACCCGGCCTGGCGGGGCACCGATGGTCCGCTGCACGTCACGCGCGGCACCCGGGAAAACCCCCTGCACGCGGCCTTCGTCGAAGCCGGCCGCCAGGCCGGCTACCAGCTGACCGACGATTGCAACGGCGAGAAACAGGAAGGCTTCGGCCCAATGGAGCAGACGGTCTGGCAGGGCCGGCGCTGGTCGGCCGCCAATGCCTACCTGAAACCCGCATTGCAGCGCGACAATTGCCAGCTGGTCCGGGGCATGGTCACCCGCGTGATCATCGAGGACGGCCGGGCCAAGGGTGTCGAACTGGCCGGCCGCGAACCGATCATGGCCCGGCGCGAGGTGATCCTGGCCGCCTCGGCCATCAACTCGCCCAAGATCCTGATGCTGTCGGGCATCGGCCCGGCCACCCACCTGGCCGAACATGGCATCCCGGTCGTGGCCGACCGGCCGGGGGTCGGGGCCAACCTGCAGGACCACCTGGAGGTTTACGTACAGATGGCGGCCAGCCAGCCGATCACGCTCTACAAGTACTGGAGCCTTCTGGGCAAGGCGCGCGTCGGCGCCCAATGGCTGCTGACCGGCAAGGGTCCCGGCGCCTCGAACCAGTTCGAAAGCTGCGGCTTCATCCGCACCCGCCCCGGCGTGAAATACCCCGACATCCAGTTCCATTTCCTGCCCATCGCCGTGCGCTACGACGGCCAGGCGGCGGCCGAGGGCCACGGCTTCCAGGCCCATGTTGGCCCCATGCGCTCGAAAAGCCGGGGCCGGGTGCGCCTGCGGTCGGGCAATGCCGACGACGCGCCCATCATCAAGTTCAACTACATGTCCACCCCCGAGGACTGGGCCGATTTCCGCACCTGCATCCGCTTCACCCGCGAGATCTTTGCCCAGGAGGCCTTCAGGCCCTTCGTCCGGCACGAGATCCAGCCCGGCGCCGACCTGCAGACCGATGACGAGCTGGACGGGTTCATCCGCGAACACGCCGAAAGCGCCTATCACCCCTGCGGCACCTGCCGGATGGGGGCGGCCACGGACGCGCGCTCGGTCGTGGATCCGCAGGGCCGGGTGATCGGGGTCGAGGGCCTGCGTGTGGCCGACAGCTCGATCTTTCCGCGCATCACCAACGGCAACCTCAACGGCCCGTCGATCCTGGTGGGCGAGAAGATCTCCGACCATATCCTGGGCCGCGATCCGCTGCCGAAATCGAACCGGCGGGCCTGGGTGCATCCGGACTGGGAAAATGCGCAACGTTGATCCGGATCAAGGTCGCCCATAGATCAGGTCCCTAGTGTGATGCAGTCCCAAGAGGAAGGATAAGAAAAATGTCTCATACGCCCCATGAACTCGCTGACGAATTCCCGGACCTGGTCGAGCAGATGCACGCGCTCAAGACAAAGGACGCGCATTTCGCCAAGCTCTACGACGAGTACCACGAGCTGAACCGCTCGGTGCACCGGGCCGAGACCAACGTGGAGCCGATGGAAGACCTGGCCGAGGGCGAGATCCGCAAGAAGCGCGCGGCGCTGAAGGACGAGATCTACGCCTATCTCAAGGAAAAGGTCTGACCTAGCGCACCTGGTAGGGCAGGATCCCGCGCCGGTCGGCCTCGATGGTCAGCCGGCGTTCCAGCGGTGGCACGGACCGCTGGTGGCAGGTCTTCCGCTCGCAGATTCTGCAGGAAATCCCGATGGGTTCGAAGGCCTGGGCATTGGAGATGTCCAGGCCTTCGGCGTAAACGAGCGAGCCCGCGTGGCGCACCTCGCACCCCAGCGAAATTGCGTAACGTCGGACCGGCGCGCCGAAGGCGCCGCCGGGCTTCGACACGTCGCAGGCGATGGAAATATAGCGCACCCCGTCCGGGGTCTCGGCCAGCTGGCGCAGGAACCGGCCCGGGGTTTCGAACGCCCGGTGCACGTTCCACAAGGGGCAGGCCCCGCCGAAGCGGGCGAATTGCAGGCGCGTGGCCGAATGGCGCTTGGTGATGGTGCCGGCCTGGTCGACGCGGACGAAGAAGAACGGAATGCCCTTGGCCCCGGGGCGCTGCAGGGTCGACAGCCGATGGGCGACCTGCTCGATCGAGGCGCCGAAATGCCGGGACAGCCGCTCCAGGTCGTGGCGGTAGGTTTGGGCCGCCTGCTGGAAGGCGCGGTAAGGCATCAGGGCCGCGCCGGCATAATAATTGGCCAGCCCGATCTTGGCGATGGCCCGGGCTTCCTCGCTGTGAAAGCGGGCCAGGTCCAGGGTGGCTTCGAACAGCTTGTCCTGCCGTAACAGGGCCAGCTGCAGCAACAGCTGGAACAGGCGCGTTTCCGGGGCCGCGCGGGATGACAGGATCAGCCGGCCGTCGTCGGGATCGTAGCGGCGCAGATCCTCGATATCCTCCAGCGAGACCGTGATCCGCATGTCGTTCAGCATGGCCTCGGCATGGGCGGCAATGCCGCCATGGGCCTCGGCCTGGGTTGCAAACCCTTCGGCGGCGTGATCGACAGCGTCGATGTAGTTGTCGCAATAATGGAAAAAGTCGCGCACCTCGTCCCAGGGCGAGGTCTGTATGCGCGCATCTTCACGCCCCAGGGCCTCGTCGAGCGAGGCCAGCCGTTCATGGGTCTGGCGATAGGCCCGGTGTAGTTCAATGAAGGCCCGGGCCAGCGCAGGGGCGTTCGATGCCGTCAGGCGTAGGTCGGCCAGGGGCGGAGCAATATCGGCCAGAACCGGATCGGCCAGGATCTCGCGCAGATCCGAGACCAGTCTTTCGCCGTCACCGGTGGATAGCTCGGTGACATCGACACCGAACTCCTGCGCCAGGGCGAGCACGACGGTCGTCGAAACCGGCCGGTTGTTGTTCTCCATCTGGTTGAGATAGGGCAGAGAAACCCCAAGCTTGGCGGCAAAGTCCTTCTGGGTGAGGGAGACACGCGTTCGGATCTCGCGCAGCTTGGCGCCCGCGTAAAGTTTCTGGATGGCCATCGGTTGTCGCTTTGCAAAATGACTGAGCGTCAAATCCTAGTTTTGCAAAGATGGCAAGGCAAGATGGGGGCGCTGCCCCCGTCCTCCATTGGAGGACTCCCCCGGGGTATTTTGAAAGAGAAAGAAGCCATAAGCGCGTTGGAAATCTCAAACTGTGCGGGTGCGCTCTTTGCGTAGAAATGAAGAAATTGCCCGGTGTGCCCTAAGACCGCCCTGCTGCTTCTTTCTCTTTTTAAATACCCACGGCCGTACCGCTGCCAAAGAGAAGCGGTTTCAGGTCATTGGCGCAAGCCTGCGTTCGCGGCGGATGACCAGTAGGACCGCGAGCAGTCCAAGCAGAGAAGAGATCAGCATCATCCACAGCAACGGGTACGCGCCGGTCTGAGGGGTCAGCAGCATGCCGGCCAGTGCAGACAGGGCGGCGCCTCCGCCAATCATCAGGGCTCCGCCGAGGCCCGATGCAGTTCCGGCGAGGTGGGGGCGGACCGACAGCATGCCGGCTGTTGCATTGGGGATCGCCAGGCCATTGCCCAGGCCGATGAATGTCATGCAGGCAAAGAACCTGAAGGCGGTTCCGCCGCCTGCAAGGAAGATCCCGAGGGCCAGGGCCATGCCGAAGGCGCAGGTCATGCAACCCCAAAGAATCATCTTGTTGATCCCGAACCGCTGCGCGTAGCGCCCGGTGAAGAAGTTGCCGAGGAAATAGCCGATGGCGGGGGCTCCGAAATGCACGCCCAGCGAGGTCGGGCTCAGCCCAAAGATTTCGCTGCCCACGAAGGGGGCGCCGCCGAGGTAGCTGAAGAAACTGCCCGAACACAGCGCGCAGGCCAGGGCATAGCCCCAGAACCGGGGCGAGGTCAGCAGCTCGGGGTAGTCGCGCACCTGGTCCCGGAAGGACTGGCCGGTCATCTGGGCGGTCTCTCCCTGGTCGACCCAGCACAGCCAGAATACCAGCGCGCCCAGCACGAACAGCAGCCAGAAGCTGCCCTGCCAGCCCATCACGGCATCAAGCGCGCCTCCGATCGCCGGGCTGACCATGGGCGCAACAGCCATGCCCATGGTGACATAACCGATCATGCTGGCTGCGCTGTCCTGCGAATGGATGTCTCGGATGATGGCCCGGCTAAGGACCAGCCCGACCGAGACCACCGCCTGGCACATGCGGAACACCAGGAAGACCGTGGCGTTGGGTGCAAAGATGCAGCCCAGTGTCGCCACCATGAAAAGCGCAAACCCGGCCAGCACCACCGGCCGCCGGCCCAGCTTGTCCGAGATCGGGCCGATGAAGACCTGCATCACCGCGTTCACCAGCAGGTACAGTGCCACGGACAATTGCAGGACCCGGTACTCGGTGTCGAAATAGGCCGTCATATTGGGCAGGCTGGGCAGGAAGATGTTCATCGACAGGGCCGACAGCGCGCACATGATGATCAACGTGGCGATGTGCGGTGGGGTCTGGCGGTCGAGGAACTTGATGGATGCACTTGTCATGCAGTTGCAATAGTCCTGTAACTGGCGCTTGTCTATCTTTGCCTCGGTCAACGTGCGGATGTGGCCCTCTGGCCTGGCAAGGGCGACCTGCGCCGGGAAGCCGGCCGCAGGGCGGGAAGATTAGCGGATTTGCATTTTGCGGACGACCTGTTGCCAATAGTTTGCAAATATTCCGATTCCCGCTTTGGATGCGGCAGCGCAGCATGTATGGTCCGGCCAACAACGGGAAGAGGTGCGACCGATGAAGGACATTCTTGAGGAACTCGAAGCTCGCCGCGACGCTGCCCGCCAGGGCGGTGGCACGCGCCGCATCGAGGCCCAGCACGGCCGCGGCAAGCTGACCGCCCGCGAGCGCATCGACCTGCTGGTCGACGAGGGCAGCTTTGAAGAATTCGACATGTTCAAGGCCCACCGCTGCACCGACTTCGGGATGGAGTCCCAGCGCCCCTACGGCGACGGCGTCATCACCGGCTGGGGCACGATCAACGGCCGGCTGGTCTATGTCTTTTCCCAGGATTTCACGGTCTTCGGCGGCTCGCTGTCGGAAAC
>PAQV01000083.1 GCA_002709405.1 Paracoccaceae bacterium | reverse complement strand
TCGTTCACGTTCGCCGTCCGGTGCCGGATCCACTGCCGCGCCACGAAGACCGGCAGCTTGACGTGCAGCTTGACCTCGCACATCTCGAAAGGAGTCGAATGCCAGTGCCGCATCAGGTAGCGGATCAGCCCCTCGTCGTTCTGCACCGACTTGGTGCCCCGCCCATAGGACACCCGCGCCGCCTGGCAGATTGCCGCATCGTCGCCCATGTAGTCGATCACCCGCACGAACCCGTGGTCCAGCACCGGTTTGGCCTCGTAAAGATGCGCCTCCATCCCGGGCGACACCGCCCGCAGCGTCGGCCGGGTCTCCCCGCGCAATTGAGCGATTTCGGCAAGCTGTTCTGGCGACAGGCCCATGGTGGCACTTCCCTTCGATGCGAGTCGCAAACCACTATATCTGGCCAAACCCGCCGGTGAAACGCCATATGCGGTATGGCATTCCTACCATGCCCCGCAGGCGAATCGCGCAGCCCCCTGCCCTTGCAATTGACTTTTGACCAATTCGTGCAAAGACTTGGCCAAAACGTGTAGAAAAAACACCGAGGCAGACAGGCATGAACAGGTTTATCGTCGCACTTGCGGCGGGACTTGCGGTATCGGCATGTGGGGACGGAAACCCGTTCGACGACGCAAACACCGAAGACCCCGACGACGTCGAATCCACGATCCCCGAAGCGATCACCAACGATATCGACAGCATTTCCTACGATGCCGAAAACCAGGTGTTGATCGTGCGCGGCCAGTCGCTGGACGACACCCCCTACGAGGCCACCTATACCCGGGCCGCGGCACTCGACCGCAACGGCTACGAGGCCTACACCTCGCAGGAAGGCTCGCTCGGCCGCCACCACACCGCCTACGTGCGGGAAATCGACGGCGCCCAGGCGGCCGTCGTCATGGCCGGCGCACAGTTCGATCGCGTGTTCTCGGGCGCCTATTACGAACGCAACGGCACCTACTCGGCCCCCGATGTCACCCAGGAAGGCGGCATCGTGCATTATGCCGGCGCCTATGTCGGCCTGGTCAACGGGCCCGGAGACGGATCCGACCTGAACCCGGTCGACCCCGGCACACCCGCCGACATCCTGCCCACCCAGGCCGCCGAAACCACCGGCCAGGTCTTCATCACCGCCGATTTCGCCGACAACGTGGTCAATGGCACGATCTACGACCGCGCCCTGCCCGACTACAATGCCGAAGTCGAAAACATCAACCTCGGCCCAAGCGCCATCGCCACGGACGGCAGCTTCGAAGGCACCGCCCTGGTCGGCTCCACCACCGAGGTGGGCTCTTACGGCGGCATCTTCTCGGGCGAGGACGCCTCGGCCGTGGCCGGTGCGATCTATGTCGAAGGGCACATGGAAGCCTTCAGCAACGAAATCGAACAGGGCATCTTCGTGCTTGGCAAGTGCGGCACGCCGGGCGACGATGCGGTCTGCGATCAGCCGCTTCCGTAACCTCCTGGCCGGCGCGGCGGCGCTGATCGGCAGCCTTGCCGCGCCGCCCCTGCTGGCCGAGGACACCCTGTCCCTTGGCCTGGGCCAGGCCCGCGAGATGGCCGTGCAGGCGCTCAAGGCCGGAGACCCCGGCCTTGCCATTGCCCTTGCCCGCGGCCTGATAAAGGCCGACCCGCAGGATTTCGTGGCCCATTACGTGCTCGCCTCGGCCGAGGCCGGGCTGAACCGGCCCGATGCCAGCCGCAAGGCCGCGGCCCAGGCGTTCAAATATGCCGACACGCCCACGGCCCGCTTCCGCTCGGCCCAGCTGGCCGCCCGCATGGCCTATGCCCAGGATCGCTATTCGCTGTCCCAGCTGTGGCTGCGCCGGGCCGCCATCCATGCGCCCGACGACGGCGCCGAAGATGCCGTGGCCCGCGACTATCGCCTGCTGCGCCGGATCAACCCCTGGTCGGTGCGCCTGCAGGTGGATGTCCGCCCGTCCAGCAACGTCAACAAGGGGGCCGACAGCGCCCTGCAGATCATCGACGGCGTGCCCGTCACCGGCTATCTCGGCGGATCGGCCCAGGCCCTGTCGGGCCTGATCACCTCGGTCGACCTTTATTCGGCCTACCGGATCGACAGCACGGACCGCAGCTCGACCTCGGTGCTGGGCCGGGTCTACATGCAACGCGTGGCCCTGTCGGCCGAGGCCAAGGACCAGGCCCCCGACGCCTCGGGCAGCGATTTCGGCACCACCTTCGCCGAGGCCGGCCTGCGTCACATCTGGCAGACCGGGCCGCGCGGCGCGGCCTCGGCCGCCGTCACCCTAGGCGAGGCCTGGGCCGCCGGCGAGCGCAGCTTCCGCTTTGCCCGCCTGAACGCCGATCACGGCTGGAACCTGGGCCGCGGCCACCGGGTCGAGCTCAGCGCCCTGACCGAAAGCCGCTACATGGCCCGCTATGCCACCAACGACGCCCGCGTCTGGGGGCTTGGCGCCTCCTGGACCAAGCGGCTGACCAATGGCGACCGGCTGGACGTGACGCTGGCCTGGCGCGACACCGACGCCCAGCATCCCAACGGCACCTATACCTCGGCCTCGCTGCGCACCGAATACGAACTGGGCCGCCCTGTCGGGCCCGTCACGCTTAGCGGCGCGGTGATCCTGGGCTATACCGACTACCCCGATTTCGTGTCGGGCGGGTTCATCCAGGTGCCCGGCGGGCGGCAGGATGAATCGATCTACGGCGAGATCAACATGATGTTCCAGGACGTCGACTTTGCCGGGTTCGTGCCCATGCTGCGCCTGCGCGCCGGCGAGAAGGACAGCAACGACAGCCGCTACAGCATGAAGGAATTCACGCTGTCGGTGGGCTTTCGGTCAAAATTCTGAAATCGCCTGTCAAGCCTCTGGCGTCCTGAGATTGTCGTACTACCATGGCGGTCAACGAAGGAGTACAACATGCCCACCAAATACCTGCACACCATGGTCCGCGTGAAGGACCTGGAAAAAAGCATGGCGTTCTACGAATTGCTCGGCCTGAAGGAAACCCGCCGGATGGACAGCGAAGGCGGCCGGTTCAGCCTGATCTTCATGGCGCCTCCGGGCCAGGAAGACTGCCCCGTCGAACTGACCTACAACTGGGACGGCGACGACGCCCTGCCCGACGACAGCCGCCATTTCGGCCATCTCGCCTATGGCGTCGACAACATCTACGACATGTGCAAGCACCTTCAGGACAACGGCGTGACCATCAACCGGCCGCCGCGCGACGGGCGCATGGCCTTTGTCCGCTCGCCGGACAATGTCTCGGTCGAGCTGCTGCAGAACGGTGACGCGCTGGAGCCGGCCGAGCCCTGGGCCAGCATGGAAAACACCGGCCATTGGTAAGCCTGCGCGCCGCATCCCTTGCGGCGGGGCTTTCCGCCGGGCTGGCGCTGGTCGCCGGGCCGGTGGCTGCGGCCGAGTGCCGGCTGGCGCTCGTGCTGGCCATGGACGTGTCCTCGTCGGTGGATGCCGACGAGGATGCGCTGCAACGGGGCGGGTTGGCCTCGGCCCTTCTGGCGCCCGAGGTGCAGGCCGCCTTCTTCGCCAGTGACCTGCCCGTGGCCCTGGCCGCCTTCGAGTGGAGCGGCCGCTACAACCACGAGATCCTGGTCGACTGGACCCTGATCGACAGCGGCGAGGACCTGCTGGCCGTGGCCCGGGGCATCGGCGGATCGACCCGCAGCCACGACGAATTTCCCACGGCCATCGGCTATGCGCTTGGCTTTGCCGCGGGCCTGCTGGAACGCGGGCCGCAATGCCTGTTCCAGACCGTCGACGTGGCCGGCGACGGCGAGAACAACGAGGGCTTCGCGCCATCCCGGGCCTATGCCCATTTCGGCTTTTCCGGCGTGGTGGTGAACGGGCTGGCCATCGACGTGGCCGATGGCGATACCGAAATCAGCCTGGCCCGCTACTACGAGAACGAGGTCATCCGCGGCCCCGGCGCCTTCGTCGAGATCGCCCGGGGCTTCGAGGATTACGAACGCGCCATGCGCCGCAAGCTGGAACGAGAGCTGCGCCCCCGCGTGGTCGGCGGCCTGACCCATCGCGGCGGGGCGCGCGGGTGAGCCGACGTCTTCGGTGCTGGCCGACGATCGCCGCCCTATTTGCCACGGCGCTGGGTCTGGCGCCCTTGCCCGCGCAAGCCCAGCTGTCCTGCCGCCATGCGCTGGTGCTGGCGCTGGACGTGTCGGGCTCGGTCGACAGCCGCGAATACCAGATGCAGATCGACGGGCTGGCCGCCGCGCTCGATGATCCGGATGTCCGGCGCGCCCTGCTGGCCCAACCCCAGGCGCCCGTCCACCTGGCGATCTTCGAATGGAGCGCGCCCGAGTACCAGCGCCGCCTGGTGCCCTGGACGGCGATCACCGGGCCGGCGATGCTGGACGGCCTCATTGCCACCCTGCGCGCCACCCGCCGCGCGGCCGCCCCGCCCGGCACGGCGATCGGCAGCGCCCTGGCGGCCGGGGCCGCCCTGCTGGACGAACGAAGCCAGTGCTGGAAACGCACCATGGATATCTCGGGCGATGGCAAGCACAACATGGGCCCGCATCCGGACACGCTGAAAGCGCCCCTGCAGGCGCGTGATCTGACCGTGAATGCGCTGGTGATCGGCACCGACGATCCGCGTCAGGGCGATGCCAGGCAAGACGATGTCGCCGGCCTGTCGTCGTATTTTCGTGCTTACGTGATTACAGGGCCCGGGGCCTTTGTCGAAACCGCCTTGGGGTTTCGGGATTACGAGAGCGCGATGGTGCGGAAACTGCTACGCGAACTCGAAGGGCTCTCACTGGCCAACCATGTCCCCTTGGAGGGTGGAGGCGACGTCGGTCCGTTCTGGCACCGACGGTGAGGCCGTCATCAGTAGATGTACCGGATCTGGTCGGTCCAGTAGCGTTCAACGCGGCGCAGGGCGCCGGTGATGTCCTCGATGCCGCCGGCATCAATCACGCCCTTTTCCTGCAGCCCTTCAGCATGCCGGGAAAAAAGGGCATCGACAATGTCGCGGATTTCTCGGCCGCGCGGGGTCAGACGGACGCGTACTGACCGCCGGTCGATCTCGCAGCGCTGATGATGCATATAGCCCATCTCCACCAGCTTCTTTAGATTGTAGCTGACGTTGCTGCCCTGGTAGTAGCCGCGGCTCTTGAGCTCGCCGGCCGTCACTTCGTTATCCCCGATGTTGAACAGAAGCAGTGCCTGGACCGCATTGATTTCCAGCACACCGACCCGTTCGAATTCGTCCTTGATCACATCCAGAAGAAGCCGGTGCAGGCGTTCGACCAGGGCCAACGCCTCCAGGTACCCGGCCATGAACCCTGCTGCTCGTCCAGATGGCGCAAGGGGTTTGTCCATACGCATATGTCACTCCGACTCAAACTGCTCGGACCGAGAGTGGCAATAATTCCCCAAGAATCGGTTAAACGGAAAAAACCGATCTATTTCTGGTATGTTCCGGCGATATCTTCAATCATCGCCGCAAATTGACCCTCGGCCGGGCTCTGTCCTGTGACCCAAGCATAGAGATCTTGGTCGTTTTCGCCAAGAAGTTGATCGAACAACGCCAACTCGCCTTCACTCATGCCATCCAGGCGCGCGTCCGCATAGGTGCTGAGGATCAGGTCCATTTCCCGGATTCCCCGGCGCATCGCCCTCAATTTCATACGTTTTATCTGTATTTCACGTGTCTCGGCCATGTCTCAGCCCCCTTGTGTCAAGCCGCGCAGGCGCTTTTCAAGCCGCGCCGCGCGCTCGGCGGATTGTCGCAACTGGCCCCGCAGATCGCGCAGTTCGGCCAGGATCTCGGCCATGTCGGCCCGGTCGACCGCATCGCTGGCCTCGGGTTCGGGCGCGTCCAGCCCCTCGCCCTCGCCGGTCAGCAGCCAGATGATCGACACGTTCAACAGCCCCGACATCATCTGCAGCTTGTTGGCGCGCGGATCGGACCGGTCTTCCTCCCAGGCCTGGATGGTGCCCTTCTTGACCCCCAGCCGCCGCGCCAGCTGAGCCTGGGTCATGCCCGCCTGTTCGCGGGCCCCGGCCATGCGGTCTCCGAAGGTCGCCGCATCCGGCCCATACCAGTCTTCGTCGCTCATGTCGCCTCCCGTCCGGCGGCTTTCGCCGCTTGATCGCCATTGGTCCGAACCCTAAGACAGTTCAGGCAAACATTCAAACCGAGGCCCCAAGATGTCCTTTCTCTCTGCGACGCTCGACCGTGTGAAACCGTCTCCGACCGTGGCCGTGACGGCGAAGGCGCGCGAGCTTCAGGCCGCGGGACATGACGTCATCGGCCTGGGCGCGGGCGAGCCGGATTTCGACACGCCCGACAACATCAAGGAGGCGGCCATCGCCGCCATCCACGCCGGTCACACCAAGTACACCGCGCCCGACGGCATCCCGGAACTCAAGCAGGCCATCTGCGCCAAGTTCGCCCGTGAAAACGGGCTAAGCTACACGCCCGCCCAAGTCAGCGTGTCGACGGGGGGCAAGCAGGTGCTGTACAATGCCCTGATGGCCACGCTGAACCCGGGCGACGAGGTCATCATCCCGGCCCCCTACTGGGTCAGCTATCCCGACATGGTGCTGCTGGCGGGCGGCACGCCCGTCGTGGTGGAATGCGGCATCGAGACCGGCTTCCTGATGACGCCCGAGCAGCTGGAGGCGGCGATCACGCCCAACACCAAGTGGCTGATCTTCAACTCGCCCTCGAACCCGACCGGCGCGGGCTATACGCGCGACCAACTCAAGGCGCTGACGGATGTGCTGATGAAGCACCCCCATGTCTGGGTGATGAGCGACGACATGTATGAACACCTGGTTTACGATGGGTTCGAATTTTCGACCCCGGCCGAGGTCGAGCCCGCGCTTTATGACCGCACCCTGACGGTCAACGGCGTGTCCAAGGCCTATGCGATGACCGGCTGGCGCATCGGCTATGCCGCGGGCCCCGAGCCTCTGATCGCGGCGATGCGCAAGATCCAGTCGCAATCGACGACGAACCCCTGTTCGATCTCGCAATGGGCGGCGGTCGAGGCGCTGAACGGCCCGCAGGATTTCATCGGGCCCAACAACGAGCTGTTCGTGCGCCGGCGCAACCTGGTGGTCGACAAGCTGAACGCCATCGACGGCATCACCTGCCCGGTGCCGGACGGGGCGTTCTACGTCTATCCCTCGATTGCCGGCCTGATCGGCAAGACCACGGCGGCGGGCACGCTGATCAGCGACGACGAGACCTTTGCCACGGCGCTTCTGGAAGAGGCCAAGGTGGCGGTGGTCTTCGGGGCGGCCTTCGGCCTGTCGCCGAACTTCCGGATCAGCTATGCGACGTCGGATGCGCTGCTTGAACAGGCCTGCGCCCGGATCGCCGACTTCTGCGCGGGGATGACCGGATGAGCACGGATCTGCCCGAGTACTACTTTCGGGTGCGCGACAACGGGGCCTTCGTGTTCCGTGTCGACACCGAGAACCGGCACCGGCGGATCGAGATGGACCAGATCGCGGTGGTCAATATCCGCAACGGCGAGGTCAAGCCCCAGGGCGACCGGTCGCTGAGTGCCGAGGACATGGCGCAGATCAAGACCTGGATGGCCGAGCGCAAGGCTCTGCTGGCGCGGCGCGACATGGACGACATTCACCGGGCGGTGGATTACCTCAACACGACGGCGCATTGGGTGCAAAGCAAGGCCTCGGACGATCAGCTGGAAGAGATCACCGACACCCTGCTGCTGGCCATGCACGATCTGCGCAGCGTGCTGGTGCGCAAAAAGGCGGATCGGTTGCTGAAACAGGATGCCTCGGGCGGCTGACCTGGCCGGCCGGGCCCGGGGCCCGGAAGATGGGTTGAAACAACCCATCCTACGCCCACTGGCGGGCGGGTGGTCTGCCACCCCCCCGTTGGTTACCAGCCTTTTGACAGGGCCCGCCCCCAGAAGCGCCACAGCAGCAGCACCGCAGCCGAGACCAGTCCTAGCGTCAGGCCCAGCCAGACCCCGATGCCCCCCAGGCCGGCACCGAAAGCCAGCCCGTAAGAGGCCGGCAGACCGACGCACCAATAGCTCAGGCCCGCCATGACCATGGGCACGGTCGTGTCGTGCAACCCGCGCAACAGTCCCAGCGCCACGACCTGCGCCCCGTCCATCAGCTGGAACAGGGCGGCCACGGCCACCAGGCCGACCCCGATGGCCATGATCTGCGGGCGGTCGGGATTGTCGGGCTCCAGGAACAGGCTCAGCAGGGCCTCGGGCGCGGCCACCAGCACGACCATCGTCACCAGCGACACGCCCAGCGACAAGGTCAGAACGGCCCCCGCTCCCCGGCGCAGGCCCTCCATGTCGCCCCGCCCCTGGGCCCGCCCGGCCCGCACCGTCGCCGCATTGGCCAGGCCCAGGTGCAACATGAACGTGGCCGAGGCCAGCTGGATGGAAATGCCATGTGCGGCCAGGGGGATCGTCCCCAGCCACCCCATCAGCATGGCCGAAAAGGCAAACAGGCTGACCTCGGACAGGGTCGTGATCCCGATCGGCCCGCCCATCTTCAGCACCTGGAAGAACATCTCCCAATCCGCCCGCCAGAACCGCACGAACAGCTGGTGCTGGGGCTGGGCCACCACGGCATAGACAACCGCCCCGCCCAGCGCCGTCGCATGGGTCACGATCGAGGCCAGCGCCGCCCCCACCGCCCCCATCTCGGGCAGCCCGCCGTGGCCGAAGATGAACAGGTAATTGCCCACCGCGTTCATCAGGGCCGACACCACCGTCACCCACAGCACCACCCGCGTGCGCTCCAGCGCCGCCAGGTAGGACTTCAGGACCATCACCAGCAGGGCCGGCACGATCCCCCAGCCCGCCACCCGCAGGTAATCCGAGGCCAGCTCCGCCACCCCGGCCTTCTGGCCCAACACCAGCAAGATCTCTTCCGACCACAGGAAAACCGGCATCGCCAGCGTCGAGTAGATCAGCGACAGCCACAACCCCATCCGCGTCGCCCGCCGTACCCCGGTCTCGTCCCCCTGCGCCGCGAACCGGGCCACCATCGGCATCACCGCCCAGGCAAACCCGGCCCCGAACAGGAACAGCACCATGAAGAAACTGTTCGCCAGCGTCACCGCCGCCAGCGCCTCGACCGAATACCAGCCCAGCATCACCGTATCGGTCAGCCCGATCGCGAATTGCGCCAGGTGGCCGCCGATCAACGGCAGCCCCAGGACAAGCGTCGCGCGCATATGCTGAAGGAAGGTCATGGGCATCGCCCGCCCTTAGGGCCCGCACCTTCCCGGCGCAAGGCCCAAACCTCGCCCCCCTGTCCCGCGCCCCGTCTTCATCTTTGCCCAAATACGCCGGGGGAGTCCTCCGCAGGAGGACGGGGGCAGAGCCCCCACGCCCGTCCCCCTAACCGCGCCGCACCTCCGGATGCAACGCCGCGCCCAGGATGTGTTCCGACCGGTGCACCACGTGATGTGCCTGGCCCACGATCAGCGGATCCGGCGCCTGGACCACCTCTTCGTCCTTGCCCGGATAATCGATCGTCGACAGGAAATGCCGCATGCAGTTGATCCGCGCCCGCTTCTTGTCGTTCGACTTCACGATGGTCCAGGGCGCGTCCGCCGTGTCGGTGTAGAAGAACATCGCCTCCTTGGCCTCGGTGTAATCGTCCCACTTGCCCAAAGACGCCTTGTCGATCGGCGACAGCTTCCACTGCTTCAACGGGTCCGTCTCGCGCGAGGTGAACCGCCGCTTCTGCTCGTCCTGGGTGACCGAGAACCAGTACTTGTAAAGCCGGATCCCCGAGCGCACCAGCATCCGCTCCAGCTCGGGTGTCTGGCGCATGAATTCCAGGTAATCGCCCGGCTCGCAAAAGCCCATCACCCGCTCCACGCCCGCCCTGTTGTACCAGGACCGGTCATAGAACACCATTTCGCCCACCGTCGGCAGCTCTTGCACGTAACGCTGGAAATACCACTGGCCCTGCTCTTCCCAGGTCGGCTTGTTCAGCGCCACCACCCGCGCCGCCCGCGGGTTGAGATGCTCCATGAAGCGCTTGATCGTGCCGCCCTTGCCCGCCGCGTCTCGGCCCTCGAACAACAGCACGAACTTCTGGCCCGTCTCGCCCGCCCAAAGCTGCACCTTCAGCAGCTCGGCCTGCAGCCGCGCCTTTTCGACCTCGTAATCCTTGCGCGCCATCTTGCGCCGGTAGGGATAGCGCCCGGTCTCGAAGACCCGCCGGATGTCCTCGTGCGTGGGCGGCCGCCGCTTCGGCCGTTCCGAGGGCGGCAGCGGCCGTTGTGCCGACACCGGCTCCGGCATCGGCTTCGGCGTCGTCTTCGGGGCAGGAGACGCGGCCCCCGGATCCTTGGCCACATCCTTGGCCGTATCATTCACCGAGTCAGTGACCGTTTCGTTGATCTTGCCGTCCTTGGCCGGGCTACCGGATACGTCCATCGAACACCTCATCCTCACTACATCATGGCGCTTGGCCGCCATCATCGCCCCTGGGCCGCGCGCCCGCCTTGATGAATGTCAAAAAACTGTAACAATTCTTGCCCAACGAGGGGATAAAGACGATGGCGGAGGACCACATCCATGCAAACCGACACCTGCCTGCTCAATGGACAGGCCTTCCATCTGCGCCGTTGGGGCCACCCGGACCTGCCGCCGCTCCTGATGCTGCACGGCTTTCCCGAATACAGTGGCGCCTGGGAGGACCTGGCCCCCCTGCTGGCCGACCGGTTTCACTGCGTGGCCCCCGATCAACGGGGCTATGGCCAAAGCTATGCGCCTGCGGGCGTCGAGGCCTACCGCATATCGCAGCTGGTCTCGGACATGGCCGCCCTGATCGACCAACTGGGCGGGCAGGTCATCCTGATGGGCCACGACTGGGGTGCGTCGGTGGCCTATGCCCTGGCCGCGCGCCATCCTGAAAAGGTCTCGCGGCTGATCGTGGCCAATGGCGTGCACCCGGTGCCCTTCCAGCGCGAACTGGCCAAGGGTGAGGCCCAGTCGGAGGCCTCGCAATACATCAACGGCCTGCGCCAGGAGGGGATCGAAGAGGCGCTGGAGCACAACAATTACCGCCAGGTCATCCGGACCCTGCACATGGACACCGACATGTCCTGGATGAGCCATGCGCGCCGGGCCGACTATATCGAGGCCTGGTCCCAGGGAGGCGGCCGGCTGGGCACGATGATCAACTGGTACCGCGCCTCGCCCCTGCAAGTGGCCGATCCGGGCACGCCCCTGACCGATCTGCCGGACATGCCCGTGGACCAGCTGCGCATCACCTGCCCGCACCTGCTGATCTGGGGCATGAAGGACACCGCCCTGCTGCCCTGTTCGACCGAGGGGCTGGAAGAGTTTGCCCCCGACCTGACCCGGGTCGAGATCGCCGAGGCCGATCACTGGATCTGTCACCAGGTCCCCGACCAGGTCGCCGCGATCATCCGCGACTGGGTCTGACACCCCCGGCCGGGCTCGGTTTCGAAGATAAATTCGAAACCGGGCGGCGCACTGGCCTGCGAGGGTGCCGCGTTACCCCGGCCGGGTCTCGGCGCGCTATCCGGCCCGTTTGACTGGATGGATTGGGGCGGAAAAACCGGGGCGCATAGGGGGAATGTTTACTGTTTTGAGCAAGGCTGCGCCCACCCGATCCACCCATCCGAAAAGGCGCGCCCAGGTGACAACCTACTCCCTCGATTTCATGTCCCTCGACAGTGGCTGCACGGAAATCCCCGGCCTGGTCTCGCTTGACCCGACCGGTGCTCAATGGGATTGCCATGCGCCAAGCCGGCCGGGCCTGTCGCTGGTCGACCAGCCCGTCGTGCACAGGGCCGTGGTCGAGGACGGGCTAGCCCCCGGCGTGGATCCCGCCGCCCAGGATGCCCGGCTTCTGGCGCCCCCGCACCTGGACCAGGACATCACCGACGCCAGCGGCCAGATCCTGTGGCCCGCCGGGGCTTCGGTGCGCGACGCCTATGTCGCGGTCCTGTCGAACGCCGAGGGCATGACCTTTCGGCTCGTGGCCATCGCCATCGACGGCCAGATCGCGGGGTTCACCTTTGATGGTGCGATGCCCCTGTCTGGCCAACGGCTGGGCTATGCCCCCGGCCAGTGCCACGATTTCGCGGGCCCCGCGCCCAGCGAAGGATCGCTGTGTTTTGCGGCCGACACCCTGATCGCCACCGCCCGTGGCGACCGGCGGGCCTGTGACCTGCTGCCCGGCGACATGATCCTGACCCGCGACGCCGGCTTCCAGCAATTGCGCTGGCGCGGGGTCCGCACGCTGGCCGCCCAGGACTTGCGCCGCTTCCCCCACCTGCGCCCCGTCCGCATCGCCGCCGGCGCGCTTGGCCCGGCCACCCCGCGGACCACCCTGCGCGTGGCCCCCCGCCACCGGGTCATGCTGCGCTCTCACATCGCCTCGCGCATGTTCGGCAAGCCCGAGATCATGGTCGCAGCCCGCCACCTCGCCGCCCTGCCCGGCATCGAAATCGACCGCGAAGCCAGCCGGATCAGCTATGCCCACCTTCTGTTCGACCGCCACCCGGTGATCTACTGCAACGGCGCGCCCACGGATTCGCTGTTCTCCGGGTCCGACGCCCTGCGCATCCTGCCCGCAAGCCAGGGATCCTGCGCCATGCCCGAAACCGACCTCGCCGGGCTGGTCATCTCGGGCGCGCAGCACAGAAAAGTGGCCGAATAGCCCGCACACACCGCGCACCGCCCCACCCCAGGGGCGGCCTTACAATCGCTCTTCCCCCTCCCGGGCGGTCCTGCAATAATCGGAGCCAATCCAAGAACACGAGCAGCCATCATGACCGACCTCCTTTCCGGGGCATCCCCCTCCGATTACGATGCCTCCTCCATCGAGGTCCTCGAAGGCCTCGAACCCGTCCGCAAGCGCCCGGGCATGTACATCGGCGGCACCGACGAACGCGCCCTGCACCACATGGTCGCCGAGATCCTCGACAACGCCATGGACGAGGCCGTCGCCGGCCACGCCAACCGGATCGAGGTTGAACTGCTGGCCGATTACTCCCTCACCGTGCGCGACAACGGCCGGGGCATCCCCATCGATCCGCACCCCAAGTTCCCCGGCAAATCTGCCCTGGAGGTCATCCTCTGCACCCTGCACGCCGGCGGCAAGTTCTCGGGCGACGCCTACGAAACCTCCGGCGGCCTGCACGGCGTCGGCGCCTCGGTCGTCAACGCGCTCTCCGACAGCCTCGTCGTCCAGGTCGCCCGCGACAAGCAACTGTTCGAACAACGCTTTTCCCGTGGCCTGCCGCTTGGCCCCGTCGAAAAGGTCGGCGCCGCCCCCAACCGTCGGGGGACCACCGTCACCTTCCATGCCGACGAGGACATCTTCGGCCACCACCGCTTCAAGCCCGCCCGCCTGTTCAAGTCGATCCGCTCCAAGGCCTACCTCTTCTCGGGCGTCGAGATCCGCTGGAAATCCGCCATCGACGACGGCGAAACCCCGACCGAGGCCACCTTCCACTTCCCCGGCGGCCTCGCCGATTACCTCAGCGAAACCCTCGGCTCCGCCACCACCTATTCCGACCGCCCCTTCTCGGGCACCGTGGACTTCCGCGAAAAGTTCAACACCCCGGGCAAGGTCGAATGGGCCGTCAACTGGACCCCCTCGCGCGACGGCTTCATCCAGTCCTATTGCAACACCGTGCCCACCCCCGAAGGCGGCACGCACGAGGCCGGCTTCTGGGCCGCCATCCTCAAGGGCATCCGCGCCTACGGCGAATTGGCCAACCAGAAAAAAGCCGCCCAGATCACCCGCGACGACCTGGCCACCGGCGGCTGCGCCCTGGTCTCCTGCTTCATCCGCGAACCCGAATTCGTCGGCCAGACCAAGGACCGCCTGGCCACGGTCGAAGCCCAAAAGCTGGTCGAAAACGCCGTGCGCGACCATTTCGACAACTGGCTTGCGGCCGATACCAAGTCCGCCGGCGCGATCCTCGATTTCCTGATCCTGCGGGCCGAGGAACGGCTGCGCCGCAAGCAGGAAAAGGAAACCGCCCGGAAATCCGCCACCAAGCGCCTGCGCCTGCCCGGCAAGCTGGTCGATTGTTCCAATTCCGCCCGCGACGGGACCGAGCTTTTCCTGGTCGAAGGTGACAGCGCCGGCGGATCGGCCAAGATGGCCCGCGACCGCAAGACGCAGGCCCTGCTGCCCCTGCGCGGCAAGATCCTCAACGTGCTGGGCGCGGCCTCGTCGAAACTCAGCTCGAACGCCGAGATCTCGGACCTGTCCCAGGCGCTTGGCGTCGGACTGGGCACCCGGTTCAATGTCGACGATCTGCGTTACGACAAGATCATCATCATGACCGATGCGGATGTGGACGGAGCCCATATCGCCTCGCTGCTGATGACCTTTTTCTTCACCCAGATGCGCCCGATGATCGACCACGGCCACCTGTACCTTGCCTGCCCGCCGCTCTTCCGCCTGACCCAGGGCGCGAAACGCGTCTATTGCATCGACGAGGCAGAGCGCGACGAATGGATGGCCAAGGGTCTGGGCGGAAAAGGAAAAATAGAGGTCTCGCGCTTCAAGGGCCTGGGCGAAATGGACGCCAAGGACCTCAAGGAAACCACGATGGACCCCAATTCGCGGAAACTCATCCGCGTGACCATCGACGAGGATGAACCAGGCGAAACCGGAGACCTTGTAGAACGGCTGATGGGCAAGAAACCGGAATTGAGGTTTCAGTACATCCAGGAAAACGCCCGGTTCGTTGAGGAATTGGATGTTTGAGAAGAGATTGCCGGGTTCTTGAAGTTAATGTGACAGTTAACTACGAAAATAATCCAATATCGGTAATTCCCTTAATTCCAAAATCAATAAAATACAACTTGCGCGAATCATTTATCCCCTTAATTTTCAAAACACGTTAAGTGTAGTGCACCGGGCCTTATCGCCCGGTCAATCAAGAGGGAAAAGGTTTGTCTTACGTCCGTATTGGTGACTATTGGGTCCAGAACGATGCCACTATTATTGGGTGGCTCGAAACTCTTTTGGGCGAAACATCTTCCGGCCAGGTTTTTGACCAGGCGAATTACCAGAACTTGCCGGCGACACAGGCGGCTGGCGGGCTTGGCATCAGCTTTGTTACCGGCACGACCGCCAACGACGTCATCTATGGCGACGTCAACCAGATGGCGACGCCAAACGGTGGGTCCGACTTCATTTTCCTGATGGCCGGCGATGATATTGCCTATGGCCAGGGGGGCGACGATACCATTTACGGCCAGGACGGAAACGACACGATTTTCGGAAGCTCTGGAGACGATTCCCTTTTTGGTGGCGCCGGAGACGATTATGTCGTTGGAGGCCCCGGGGCAGATTACATCAATGGCGGGGCCGGAAACGATTTCCTGACGGGCGGCGATGGGTTCGACCCCAACAACCCGGACGAAGGCGATGTCATTTTCGGTGGATTGGGAAATGACTCGATTTACGGAAAGCAGGGAAATGACGATCTGTCCGGCGGTGCCGGAGACGATCTGATCAATGGCAGCACCGGGGCCGATGTCCTGAATGGCGGATACGGAGACGACATTCTGAATGGCGGCCTTGATAACGACAGCCTGACCGGCGACATCGGCTTTGACACGTTCCTGTTTACCGGCCTCGAATTCGGCGACGACGTGGTCTACGATTTTGCCAAGGGGTTCGACCTCATCGTCTTTGCCGACACGGCCGCCTACAGCGGCGACCTACGGACGACGGCAACCGCATCAGGCACCCTTGTCTGGTTCGACGACCCGGCTTTCACCGGTACGATCCTTCTCGAGGGCATCACGAACTTCGCTGCATCGGATTACATGTTCATCTGATGCCCACAGCACGTGACATGGCACCCGTCCGGTGCCCATTCACGGCCCCGTAGGATGGGTGCTGCAGCACCCATCTTACGCCCACGGCAACAGGGCAAACCTTTCCAATCGGTTAATCCGCCTCTGCAAGCCCTTGAATTCAAACGACCGGCCTTCTGTCTCACGCGTGGGACATTCCCCTTGCCTCACATCCAGATCCCGGCCACGCTGACCCGGAAGTGCCCATAAGGGGTCCTCATGTTCCGCCTTCTCACCACCCTCTGCCTGCTCCTGGCCGCGCTACCCGCCACCGCCCAGGACAACCCCATCGTCGCCCAGCTCACCGCCTTTGCCGAGGCCTACAACGCCGGAAATGCCCAGGCCATCGTCACCTTTTACACCGACGACGCCGCTCTTCTGCCGCAGCAATCCCACGCGTTGATCGGCCACGAAGCCATCGGCGGGCATTACGCCGCCGCATTCGCCTCGGGGGCCGGCAACCTGCGCCTCGATGTCCAGGAAATCCGCCAGCACGGCCCCTCCGCCGCCGTCGAAATCGGAGAAACTCTGATCGACATCGACGACACCACCATCCGCGGGCGCTACCTGCACGTCTGGACCCTAACCGATGATGGCTGGCTGCTCTCGCGGGACATGTACCACGTGCTTGCCGTGGGTCAGCCGGGCTAGCGCGGCCTGAAGCAAAAAGGGCGGCTCCGAACCCGGACCGCCCCTCTTCAAACCGTCATAATCAGGTCACTTGTAGCCGAACACCGAATTCGGCACCGCGCCCTTCTTGCCCGACGGCGTGGTCCATTCCATCTCCAGGCAAGAGGTCGACAGCCGCTGGAACCACAGCCCGGTCAGCTGGTACCACCCCGCCTGGGGCACATTCACCTTCTTGTTGCCCGTCGACGAGCACGGCGTGCGGTCGGTCTCATAGCCGACCCGCTGCCCGCCGATCCGCATATCAAGCCCGTCATTCGTATAGAATTTCAGCGTGTACACACCCGCCTCGTCGAACCGGATATACCCGTTGATCGCGGCGGCAACCGACGTGGCCTTCTTCGAAGTCAAGGCATTCGCCCCGGCCCCGCGATCCGGGTAGGTCAGCCCGGACAAAGGCGCGCCGCGCTCCGGCGACGAGGCCAGGAAGTTCTTGGCCTGCGACAAGGTCTTCACATCGACCGGATACGCATAGGTCACCGCAAGCCCCGATTTCAGCCCCGACGGCTGCGGGCTGGCCGGAGTCAGCGTCACCTGAGCCACTGCGCTTGTCACCATCAGGCCCAACGCCGCGACCGCTCCGAAAAGCGTCTTCTTCATTGTTCGTCCCCCTTCGGACATCGGGTCCCCATCGACCCGGCACAAACTTTCGTGAAAACCTAGGCCTCGGTTCGTGACCCGGCAAGTCTTGCATTGAAACAGTTAAGTAAATTGCAGAGTTCCGCCCAGAGAGCCGCGGTCGACCTTGCCCCCAGCGCCCGCTAATCTTGCGGCAACGGAGTACATACCCAGATGACAAGCCCCCCTTCCCGCGCCGTGCGACCGACCCGGATGGCGCGGTCCGTGTTTGCCAAGCCAGGGCGCCCGTGGATCATCCTTCTGGCCGCCCTTTGCCTTGCAGCCGGATGCGGGCGGTCGTTGACCGAGAACGAAGCCGCCTTTTCGGCCCAGATCCATGGTGCCTCGCTGGATACCGACCGGGTCAGGTTGGTGCGCGGGGCCATGGTGGGCAGCGTGACGTTCGTGCGAAAGCCTCGGCCGCGCGTGACGTGCCGGGAACGGATCCTGCCGCCGGCCAAGGAGGAAACGGTCACGGTCAGCCCTGCTGCGGTCGCCCTGTTCAACCGCATCTTCTTTACCCACGATTGGTATACGGACGATTACCTCAAGGAATACCCCGAGCGGCTTCAGATCGTCGCGGCCATGTTGTTGGCCCATGAGTTGACCCATTCCTGGCAATGGCAGAACCGCAACATCACCGGCTATCATCCATTGCGGGCCGCGGCCGAGCATCAGCGCAGTGACGACCCCTACCTGTTCGACCTGTCCACCAGCCCGGAGTTCCTGTCCTACGGCTATGAACAGCAAGGCACGATCGTCGAGGAATATGTCTGCTGCCGAGCCCTGGCCCCTCAGGCCGACCGGACGCGGCGCCTGCATGACATGTTGTCAGATGCCCTGGATCCAAGCCCCTTGCCCCAGTCCCGGGAAAGCGATGTCTACCTGCCCTGGGCCGGCGCAGAGCTTGACGGGATCTGCGATTGACCCTGACATGGCCGGGACTCCGACCGCTTTCGCCAGATCAAGGAAAATGTGGATTAACTTAAATTTTTCAGCAGATTTCTGCCAGATATCCGCGACGAATGACTGAATTATGCAAGTCGCGACACACTCCTGACAGGCGCTTTCGGCGTCAGGAGCGTGTCAGTTCCTCAGGATGCCTTGGCGATACGGCCTGCTGACAACCGCAACGTGCGGTCCATGCGGGCGGCCAGGTCTGGATTGTGCGTGGCGACCAGGGCTGCCAGGCCGGCTTCGCGGACCAGTGTCATGAGCGCTGAAAACACCTGCTCGGACGTGTCCGGATCAAGGTTACCGGTTGGTTCGTCCGCCAGAAGAAGCTTCGGTTCGTTGGCCAGGGCTCGGCAGAAGGCCACCCTCTGCTGCTCGCCCCCGGACAGCGCGGCCGGGCGGTGGCCGGCGCGCGGGGCTACGCCGACCGTGTCCAGCAGATCCATCGCCCGGCGCTTTGCCTGCGCCTCGGGCACGCCATCCGCCAGTTGCGGCAGGACGATATTCTCCAGCGCCGTGAACTCGGGCAGCAGGTGATGGAACTGGTATACGAATCCGATGTCCTGCCGTCGCAGCCCCGTCCGCCCCGCATCGTCCAGCGTTGACGCACCCTGCCCGGCAATACGCACCTCTCCGGCGTCCGGCACATCCAGCAGGCCGGCCATGTGCAGCAGCGTAGACTTGCCCGCGCCCGAGGGCGCCACGAGGGCAACGGCCTCTCCGGCAGAGACGGTCAGGTCGAGCCCGTCGAGAACGCGAATTTCCGATGGCATTCCAGCGTTGTAGACCTTCACCAGCCCGGACAGTTGCAGGATGGGATCATTCATAGCGCAGGGCCTCTACCGGGTTCAGGCGGGCGGCGCGGCGCGCCGGAAAGATGGTGACGACGAAGGACAGCCCCAGCGACAAGGCAACCGCCTTGGCCACGTCTTCGGGCCGTAACTGGGCCGGCAGGGCATAGATGCCGCGGATGGCCGGATCCCAGACGCCGCCGCCCATGATGAAGTTCACGAAGGAGAAGATCGGGTCGATGTAGATGGCGAACAGGCAGCCAAGGATCACCCCCGCAACGGTCCCGATCACCCCGGTCAGCGCTCCGCAAATGAAGAAGACCCGCAGGATGGATCCCTCGCTTAGCCCGATGGTCCGCAGGATCCCGATGTCTCGGTTCTTGTTCTTCACCAGCATGATCAGGCCCGACACGATGTTCATGGCCGCGATCAGAACGAGGATGGACAGGATGATGAACATCACATTATCCTCGACCTCGAGGGCCCGAAGAAAGCCGCCCGAGGCATCCTTCCAGGTCCACACCAAACCGCGCGGGCCGGCCGCTGCAAGAAGATCCGGGCCCATGCGGTCGATGTTTTCGGGATCTTCAACCATCACTTCAATTTCGTCCGCCAAACCCTCGCGGTTAAAGAATATCTGCGCCTCGGACAGGGGCATGTAGATGCGTGTTCGATCGATGTCGTAGCGCCCGGCGCTGAAGATATAGACGACATCATAGGCATTGGCCCGGGGCGAGGTGCCCATCGGCGTCCTGACCCCGTCCGGAGAGATCACCCGCACCCGGTCGCCCACCCGGGCACCGATTTCGCGCGCCACGCCAGAGCCGATGGCAATACCTTCGCCCAGCCGGGCAGGATCACCCTGACCCGTTTCCGCGTTGATGATCCCGGGCATCGCCTGCAGGGCGGACGGCGCGATCCCGAAGACCTCGACCCCCGCGTTGCGCCCGCGGTTGGCGATCAGCACCTGCGCCTTGACCAGGGGAGCGGCGCGGGTGACGCCGGGCACCTCGGCCAGGCGGGCGGCCAGATCGTCGTAATCCTTGATAGAGCGGTCCAGCTGCCCGGTCTCGGTGGTCTGGACGCTTTGATAAACGGTCACATGGGCGTTCGCGCCCAGGATCGTGTCGACGAATTCGGTCCGGAAGCCCGAGCGCACGGCCAGCGTCGCGATCAGGGCAAAGACCGCCAGAGTGATGCCGATGATGCTGATCCAGGTCATCACGGCCACGCCGCCTTCGGCTCGCCGCGCGCGCAGGTAGCGCCGGGCGATCAGCCATTCGAAACGGGAAAAGGGCATCGGGGAACGTGCCATCCTTGGCTCCTGCTCTTTTTGCCGGGACCGTGGGCGTTGCAGCCCCGGTGGTCAAGTCGCGACGGCATCATGGAACCATGGGCTCTGATCCGTGTTGAATTAACTAATGTTAAATTGTGAGAGGTAGGTCACAGACATGCGCCGCACGGCACCGCATCTTTTCCTTAATTCGCCCCCAAGATCATTTCAGGCGGCAGATTGCTCATCAGGCGCCCAACGCCGCCACATCTGAAGGATAGATGCCATGACCCACGAAGATGCCATGAACGCCCCGCAAGCCGAAACCCTTGCCGCCCTGCCGGTGGATCCCGATGCGCCCACGCTGGATTGCGAAACCTCGGTGCTGATGCGCCGCTGGATCCGTCCTCTGGTGGAACAGGCGTCCGGCTGGACCGCCCTGGCCGAGGATCTGTCCCGCCGCGGCTATGCCCTGCGCTTCCGTGAAGGCCGCCTTTGGCTGGGCCGGGTCGACACCGACGACGTGATCTGCACCATGCGCCACCTGGGCACCACCACCCGCGACCTGGCCGAGCGGCTGGGCCGCCCGGCGGTGCGCCCCATGCCCGGCAAGCCGACCTGGGGCGAGCTGAGGGTCTGAGCGCCGATTACGGATGGGCGATGTCGGAGCGGTGGGGGGCGTAGATCTCTGCCAGTTTCGACACCGCCTCGTCCAGGCTCAGTTCGGTGCTTTCCCCGGTCCGGCGCGAGGTCAGTTCCACAACGCCGTTCTTCAGCCCGCGCGGGCCGACCGTCAGCCGCCAGGGCAGACCGACCAGGTCCATGGTGGCAAACTTGCCCCCCGCCCGTTCGTTGCGGTCGTCGTAAAGCGGCTCCAGCCCCTGTTTGACCAGCGCGGCATAAAGCGTTTCACAGGCCGCATCGGTCTCCGCGTCCCCCTGTTTCAGGTTCACGATCCCGCAATGGAACGGCGTCACGCCCTCGGGCCAGATGATGCCGTTCTCGTCGTGGTTGGCCTCGATGATGGCGCCGATCAGGCGGCTGACCCCGATCCCATGAGACCCCATGTGCACCGGCACCGACTTGCCGTCCGGCCCCTGCACCGTCGCGCCCATCGCGTCGGAATACTTGGTGCCGAAGTAGAAGATCTGGCCGACCTCGATCCCCCGGGCCGAGCGGCGGCGCTCTTCGGGGACCGCGTTGAACACAGCTTCGTCGTGGGTTTCGTCGGTGCGGGCGTAAAGCGAGGTGAATTCCTCCATCACGGCCTGGCACTGGTCGACATTGTCATAATCGATGTCCCGCGCGCCCAGGCGGATGTCGGTGACGGCGCTGTCGTAGAACACCTCTGATTCGCCCGTGTCCGCCAGGACCAGGAATTCGTGGGTGTCGTCGCCGCCGATGGGGCCGGAATCCGCGCGCATGGGGATCGCCTGCAGGCCCATGCGTTCATAGGTGCGCAGGTAGGCGACCAGGTGGCGGTTGTAGGCGTGCAGCGCGTCTTCCTTGGTCAGGTCGAAATTGTAGCCGTCCTTCATCAGGAATTCTCGGCCGCGCATGACACCGAAGCGCGGACGCACCTCGTCGCGGAACTTCCACTGGATGTGGTAGAGCGTCAGCGGCAGGTCCTTGTAGGACGACACATGGCTGCGGAAGATGTCGGTGATCATCTCTTCGTTGGTCGGCCCGAACAGCATGTCACGGTCATGCCGGTCACGGATTCGCAGCATTTCCGGGCCATAGGCATCGTAGCGCCCCGATTCTTTCCACAGATCGGCCGATTGCAGCGTCGGCATCAGCATCGGGATGTGACCCGCGCGGATCTGTTCCTCGTGCACGATGTTTTCCAGCTTGCGCAGGACCTTGAAGCCAAGCGGCAGCCAGGAATAGATCCCCGCCGAGGCCTGCTTGATCATTCCCGCCCGCAACATGAGCCGGTGAGAGGCGATCTGCGCCTCGGACGGCGTCTCTTTGAGGACAGGCAGAAAATACCGGGAGAGGCGCATGGAACGAGCCTTTTGCTGATACGTTTGTTGGGCGTGATTAGTGCAAAGCCCGCCGTCAGGCAATTGCCCGTGCCGCCTGATGCGCCCTTGCGCCAAAGGCCTTGCATGAGCGCCACGGCTGGGCCAAGCAAGGGGCAAGACGAAAGAGGGTCCGCATGGCGCTGCCGGTCAAAACTCAACTGAGATACTGGGGCATCGCGGCGGCGGTCTTCCTGCTGCTGCTGTGGTTCCTGGGCGATGTCCTGGTGCCCTTCGTGATCGGCGGGGCGATTGCCTATTTCATGGATCCCGTGGCCGACCGGCTGGAAAGCTGGGGGCTGTCGCGTGGGGCGGCGACCGGGGTGATCACCGTGGGCGCCATTGCCATCCTGGTCATCATCGGGCTGGCCGTCCTGCCCGCCCTGATCCGCCAGGCGGTCGACCTGGCCAACCTGTTGCCCCAGCTGTTCAAGGACCTGCAGGGCTTCCTGGTCGAGAAATTCCCCCAGGTGCTGGATGACGACAGCCAGCTCCGCCAGACCCTGAACCAGGTCGGCGAGGCGGCGCAAAGCCGGGCGCTTGAACTGGTGGACACGGCGCTCAGCTCGGCGCTGACGGTGATCAACATCGTCGTGCTGATGGTCATCACGCCCGTCGTGGCCGTCTACCTGCTGCTGGACTGGGACAACATGGTCGCCCGTATCGACGAGATGCTGCCCCGCGACCACGTGGACACGATCCGCAAGCTGGCCTCGGACATCGACCGGACCATGGCCGGGTTCGTGCGTGGCATGGTGTCGGTCTGTTCGATTCTGGGTGTCTATTACGCCATCGCCCTGATGGTCGTGGGCCTGGATTTCGGCCTGGTCGTGGGCTTTATCGCCGGCGCGCTGACCTTCATTCCCTACCTCGGCGCCCTGATCGGCGGGGCTCTGGCCGTCGGCCTGGCCCTGTTCCAGTTCTGGGGCGAATGGTGGATGATCGTGATCGTCGCGGTGATCTTCCAGGTGGGCCAGTTCGTCGAGGGCAATTTCCTGACGCCCAACCTCGTGGGGTCCTCGGTCGGGCTGCACCCGGTCTGGCTGCTGCTGGCCCTGTCGGTCTTTGGCGCGATCTTCGGTTTCATCGGCCTGCTGGTCGCCGTGCCCGTGGCCGCGGCCATCGGCGTGCTGGTGCGCTTCGGCATCGATCAATACAAGCAAAGCAAGCTCTACACCGGGCTTGGCACATCCGCCGATGACTGACCTGCCCCGCCAGCTCAGCTTCGACCTGCCCGTCCGCCCCGCCCTGGGGCGCGAGGATTTCTTCGTGGCGGCCTCGAACGCGCTGGCCATCGACCTGATCGACCGGGCCTGCGACCTGCCGGGCCGCAAGCTGGCGATCACCGGGGCGGCGGCCTCGGGCAAGACGCACCTGGCCCATGTCTGGGCCGCGGAATACGGCGGGCAATTGCTGCCCGCGGCCGCGCTGGACCTGGATATGGTGCCCGACGCCGCGCAGGGGCCCGTCGCGGTCGAGGACGTGCCCGGCATCGCCGGCGATGCAACCCGCGAACGGTCCTTGTTCCACCTGCACAACATGCTGGCCCAGGCCGGCCATCCCCTGCTGCTGACCGGGCGCGGAGCGCCGTCCCAATGGGGCATCACCCTGCCCGATCTGAAAAGCCGGATCGCCGCGGCTGCCCATGCCGAGCTGGACGCGCCCGACGACATGTTGCTGGCCGCCGTCATGGTCAAGCTGTTCTCGGACCGCCAATTGATGCCGCGCCCCGATGTCATTCCCTACGTGCTGCGCCACATGGAACGGTCCTTTGCCGCCGCCGCGGACATCGTCCTGCGCATCGACAAGGCGGCCCTGGCCGCCCGGCGGGACGTGACCCGGGCGCTGGCGACCGAAGTGCTTGGCACCGCCAGCCGACCGGGGTAACCGCCGGACACTATTGCCGATAACGAGAGCCAGATGTTCGAAGCCGATTTCCTGAATTCGCCCCTGCCCGCGCCCGTCACCCTGCCCGATCTGGACATCACCGGGCCCGGCCGGTTCTTCAACCGCGAGCTGAGCTGGCTGGGCTTCAACTGGCGCGTCCTGGAAGAGGCCGAAAACACCCGGGTGCCCCTGCTGGAACGGCTGCGCTTCCTGTCGATCTCGGCCAACAACCTGGATGAATTCTACACCGTCCGCGTCGCCGGCCTGCGCGAGCTTTGGCATGCGGGCAACACCACCCCCGGCCAGGACGGGTTGGCGCCCTCTGAACAGCTGGTGCTGATCGACGACGACGCGCGCAACCTGATGCTCAGCCAGCAACGGGTGCTGTCGGACCTCAAGGCGCTGATGGAAGACGAGCGGATCTCGATTCTGGACCGCCATGCGCTGGACGATGACGACCTGGCGCACCTGGAAGGGGTCTTCCTGAACCAGGTCTTCCCGGTGCTGTCGCCCCTGGCCATCGACCCGGCCCACCCGTTTCCCTTCATCCCGAACACCGGGTTCTCGCTGGCCCTGCAACTGGAACGCACCCGCGACAAGCGCGCCCTGCAGGCGTTGCTGCCGATCCCGCACCAGATCGACCGGTTCGTGTCCCTGCCCGCCCCTGCCGGCGCCCACCGCTTCCTGCCGCTAGAGGAACTGCTGCTGGTCTTCATCGACCGGCTGTTCCCCGGCTACCGTGTCCAGGCCCATTTCGCCTTCCGCGTGCTGCGCGACAGCGACCTGGAAGTCGAGGAAGAGGCCGAGGACCTGGTGCGCGAATTCGAGGTCGCCCTGAAGCGCCGCCGCCGGGGCGAGGTCGTCCGCCTGACCCTGACCGCCGGCGCCCCGACCGAGCTGAAACAGGTGGTCATGCGCGAATTGCACGTCCGCCCGGAAGAGGTCATCGAGGTCGACGGCATGATCGGGGTCGCTGACCTCTCGGAACTGGTGATCGACGCCCGGCCCGACCTGTTGTGGCCGTCCTTCACCCCCCGCGTGCCCGAGCGCGTCCAGGACCATGACGGCGACATGTTCGCCGCGATCCGGCGCAAGGACATGCTGCTGCACCATCCGTATGAAACCTTCGACATGGTGGTGCGCTTCCTGACCCAGGCGGCCGCCGATCCCAACGTGGTGGCCATCAAGCAGACGCTCTACCGCACCTCGCGCGACAGCCCGATCGTGGCCGCCCTGTGCGAGGCGGCCGAGGACGGCAAGTCGGTCACCGCCCTGGTGGAACTGAAGGCCCGGTTCGACGAGGCCGCCAATATCCGCCAGTCGCGCCGGCTGGAACGGGCCGGGGCGCATGTGGTCTATGGCTTCATCGACATGAAGACCCACGCCAAGATTTCCACCGTCGTGCGGCGCGAGGG
Source organism: Paracoccaceae bacterium (assembly GCA_002709405.1). GTDB lineage: Bacteria > Pseudomonadota > Alphaproteobacteria > Rhodobacterales > Rhodobacteraceae > Marinibacterium. The sequence continues at coordinate 4,827 of PAQV01000083.1, read as the reverse complement.
CGACCAGCTGGTCACCTATACCCATTACGGCACCGGCAATTACCATCCGATGACCGCGCGCATCTATACCGACCTCAGCTTCTTTACCTGCAACGCCGAGCTTGGGCGCGATGCCACCAAGGTCTTCAACTACCTGTCGGGCTACGCCTTCCCGGAAAAGCTGGAAAACCTGTCGATTTCGCCCTCGACCCTGAAAAAGACCCTGATCGCCGGCATCGACGCCGAAATCGAGCATGCCAAGGCCGGGCGCCCGGCCCAGATCTGGGCCAAGATGAACTCGCTGATCGACCCCGAGGTCATCGACGCGCTTTATCGCGGCAGCCAAGGCGGCGTGAAGATCGACCTGGTGATCCGGGGCATCTGCGGGATCCGTCCGGGCGTCGAGGGCCTGTCCGACAATATCCGGGTCAAATCCGTCGTCGGCCGGTTCCTCGAGCACTCGCGCATCGTCTGCTACGGCAACGGCGGCGGGCTGCCCTCGAAACAGGCGCGGGTCTATATCTCGTCCGCCGACTGGATGGGCCGCAACCTGAACCGCCGGGTGGAAACGCTAGTCGAAATCCACAATGACACCGTCAAGGCCCAGATCGTCAGCCAGATCATGGCCGCGAACCTGGCCGACGTGGCCCAAAGCTGGATCATGAAACCGGATGGCGGCCACCGCCGCGCCCAGGTCCCCGATGGCGAATTTGCCTTCAATTGTCACCGTTTCTTCATGGAGAACCCCTCGCTCTCGGGCCGTGGATCGGCAGGCGCAAAGGATGTGCCCAGTTTGACACACGCCGAGGATTAAACGGTCGTTCATTGACCGACTACCATACTTGGTGCAGCTTTCGCCTGTCGGCGACTAGATGAAGCGCAGGCTGCCATGAACTTGCAAGTGGACCCGACCATGCCCAACTGGGAACCCTTCGGACGCCCTCTTTTCGACGACCCCAGCGTCCAGTCACTGTCCCGCGTGGGCGTGGTCGACGTGGGATCGAACTCGGTCCGGCTGGTGATCTTTGACGGGGCGGCGCGGTCTCCGGCCTATTTCTTCAACGAAAAAGTCATGTGCGGGCTGGGCTCTGGCCTGGCCGACACCGGCATCCTGAACCCCGAGGGCCGAGAACGCGCCCTGCGGGCGCTGGCCCGATTCCAGGCCCTGGCCGACCACATGAACATGCCGCCCCTGTCCGTCGTCGCCACCGCCGCCGTGCGCGATGCCGAAGACGGGCCCGCCTTCCGCGAAGAGGTCAAGGCCGAAACCGGGCTGGACGTGCATGTCATCGACGGCGAGGAAGAGGCCCGCCTGTCCGCCCAGGGCGTGCTGCTGGGCTGGCCCGATGCCAGCGGGCTGGTCTGTGACATCGGCGGATCCTCGATGGAACTGGCCGAGCTGAGCGATGGCACCGTGGGCCGGCGCGAGACCTCGAACCTCGGGCCGCTGAAACTGCAGACCATCAAGGGCGGGCGCCGCGGGCGCCAGGCGCATATCAAGGACACGATCGAGGCCATGCACGGCCGGTTCGGCGCAGACCGCAAGCGGCTGTTCCTGGTGGGCGGGTCCTGGCGGGCGATCGCCAAGATCGACATGGCCCGGCAGGATTACCCCCTGCGCGTGCTGCACGAATACACCATGTCCGCCGCCGACCTGACCAAGACCGCCCGTTTCATCGCTGAAACGGACACCGACACCCTGCGCGGGCTGGCCAAGGTGTCGTCCACTCGGATGGACCTGGTGCCCTATGCCATCGACGTGCTGACCACGCTGGTGCGCACCTTCCAGCCGACCGACATCGCGATTTCCAGCTACGGCATCCGCGAGGGCCTGCTGTATGAACAGATGCCGCCCTCGGTGCGGGACCGCGACCCGCTGATCGAGGCCTGCCATTTCGCCGAGGACAAGGACGCCCGCAGTCCCGGCTACGGCCGGCGGCTGTTCCGCTTCGTGCTGCCGCTGTTTCCCGATGCCTCGCCGCAACGGCTGCGCCTGATCAAGGCCGCCTGCCTGCTGCACGATGTCAGCTGGCGCGCGCATCCCGATTACCGGGCCGAGGCCTGTTTCGACTATGCCACGCGGTCCAACCTGTGCGGGCTTGACCATGCGGAACGGGTCTTTCTCGCGTTGGCCCTGCTGCACCGCTACACCAAGAAACGGTCGGGCTCGCGGGTGGAAACCCTGTTGCCCCTGCTGACCTCCAAGCAGGTCGCCCAGGCGGAATTGCTGGGCAAGGCCATGCGCTTCGGGGCGATGCTGTGGCTGCGTGAAGGCGATCTGACCGCCCAGCTGAAATGGCTGCCGGACAACAAGCAGCTGGAACTGCACCTGATCGACGATGCCCGGGCCCTTTTCGGAGAGGTCGCCGAGTCACGTTTCCAATCCCTGGCCTCGGCCGTCGATGCAAAGCCGGTGGTGAAACTGGGCTGAGCCGCTCGTCGGTCAGATGTCGATCTGTCAGATGTCGATCTGTTCTGGCCCGTCGCTGTTCGGGGTCACGCCCGGCTTGTTGTCCTGATCGCCGTCCGGTTCGGCATCGGGGAAGAAATCCGGCCGGCCATAAGGTTCGGGCGTCTCGGGCGCGTCGGGCTTGCGCCGGATGATGATGTCGCCGTTGGGCAGCATTTCGGGCGTCTCGTAGCGCGACCAGTCCTTGACCTCGTCCATCATGTCGGTCAGCGCCGGGCCCATCTCGTCGATGAAGCTGCGCATCGCCGGGCCAAAGGTTTCGGCCCAGCCCTGCAAGTCGCTCAGGGCGTCGTCCATGCCCCCGCGCAGGTCATCCAGGAACCCTTCGAGCCCGCCGCGTGGCCGGTCCCCGCCGTCCTGAGCCATCGCCGGCCCCGACAGGGTCAGCGCCAAAGAAAGAAGGATCAATAGCCGTTTCATGGCGCTAATGTAGGCCGCAACCGGGGCCTGCAAAAGACCCGCCGCCACGAAACCTCAGCTGGCGGAGGCGCAGTTGATCTCTTCCCAGGCCCGGTTGATCGCGATCAGGCGCTTTTCCGCCAGCTTGATCGCCTCTTCCGGCAGGCCACGGGCCAGCATCGCATCGGGATGGGTTTCCCGCACCAGCCGGCGCCAGACCTGGCGGATCTCGGCCACGTCCATGTCCGGGGTCACGCCCAGGATCGTGTAGGGATCGGGCGCCGCATCTGGCACGTAGCGCGCCCGCATCGCCCGGAATTCATGGCGGGGCAAGCCGAAGATATGGGCCACGTCTTCCAGAAATGCCGCCTCATCCGGGTGATAGACCCCGTCGGCCAGGGCAATGTGAAACAGCCCCTCCAGCAGGTCCCAAAGCGTCGTCGGGTCGTTCTGGAACATCGCCCGGATGCGCTCGGCATAGTCCTGGTAGCCCGCCACGTCGGTGCGCGCCAGGTTGAAGACCCGGGCCGCGTTGGCCTCGTCCTCGGGGGCGATCTGGAAGACCTCGCGGAAGGCCGTCACCTCGTCGCGCGTCACCTTGCCGTCGGCCTTGGCCATCTTGGCCCCCAGCGCGATGACAGCAATGGTGAAGGCCACGCTGCGTTCCGGCGGCGTGCGCAGGCGGTCGAACACCTCGGCCAGGCCCTCGCCTTGGGTGAGGGCCGAGATAGCGGCGGTTATGCGGGACCAGATCGACATGGAGCGGACCCTATCCCGCCGCCCGTCCCGTGTCATTGCGGTGTCAGGACGCTCACAAGATTTTTTGCATCAGGATCAGGTCCAGCCATTGCCCCTGCTTGCGCCCCACCTGCGGCATGCGCCCGGTCTCGGTAAAGCCCACCGCCGCATGAAAGGCCACGGCCGGAGCATTGGCCCCGCTGATGCCCGCCACCATGACATGCTTGCCGTCGGCGCGCGCGACCTCCATCAAGCGGTCCAGCACCATGCGGCCCCCGCCCTGGCCCCTGATCTTGGCGGACAGCTGGATCGACAGCTCGCAGGTGGCCGCATAGCCGGGGCCGGACCGGAACGGGCCATAGGTCGCGAACCCCTCGGCCCGGCCATCGGCCTCCAGCACCAGGAACGCGTGGCCCCGATCGGCGATGTCGCGGGCAATGTCGCCAGGCGCGCGCAGGGTGGTGGTGAAGGTGATCAGGGTGTCGGCGATGATGTGGTTGGTGATCCGGGCGATGTCATCGGCGTCCTGAGCCCCGGCCTGGCGCAGGATCATCCAAGCGTCCGCAGGCCGTGGGGGGTGTCGATCTCGGCCGACAGACCGGCGGGCCCCGAGACGAAGGCCAGCCGGGCATCGGTCAGCCAGTGCGCCAGCAAGGAGGACAGGTCGGCCGCCTCGGGGTGACTGATGACAAGCCGCTTCAACCGGCAACCGGAGGGCGCGAGCATCTGCGACGGGTGCAGATCCCCCTGCCATTCGATCAGCGCCGGACACAGGTTGTCGAAGGGCAGCCGCCCGGTGTCGGGCACGGCCATCTGCCAGCGCAGGTCACCCCGGGCCAGGGCCATGGGCGTGCCGATGCCCGGCAGATGCTGCAACAGCTCGGCCAGGTTGCGCGTCCGGCAGACCCAGTTGGTCGGCCGGGCCGGCCCGGCAAAGGCGTCCAGGTCGAACCAGCGCGGGCGGTCGGGCGGCGGGGCCTCGGGGTCGATGGCAATGGCCTCGACGTAGAACCCGTCATCCAGACCCAGCAGCCGGTTGTGCGTCCCGAAGGCCGCATGCTTTCCGCCCGCGACCAGGGACACGCCAAGCGCGTCCTCGGCCATCGCCGTGGCCTCCTGCAGCGTGGCGCCCGCGACCACGATATGATCCAGATCCATGTTTGCGCCCTTCCCGTCTTGCACCACATGTCTTTGACGCGGTGGCGGCGGGCAGGCCGGGCCGGGCGCAAAGCGCCCGGCCC
>PAQV01000082.1 GCA_002709405.1 Paracoccaceae bacterium | reverse complement strand
GGCGTTGCGGATGACGCCCTCGTCATCGACGTTCACCTCGCAGCGCATGTGGCCTTCGATCCGGGTGACCGGGTCGACGACGATACGTCTGCCGGAATTATCCAGCGAGAAACCGTTGGGGGTTTACACGACCATGGATTACGCCTCCTCTTTCGAAACGCTGGTCTGCGTTTTCTTCTGTGCGGATTTCAGCGCCGAGACGGCGGCGTGGAGCGCGATGCCCCCGCCGACTACGCCTGCGGCGGCCAGGCCGACCTGGTCGGCATTCTTCTCGACCCCGAACTGGGTCAGATCGGTGACGCGGTTGTAGAAGGATCCCTGGTCCCAGACCCCGTCCTCGGAACAGCCGATACAGCCATGACCCGACTGGATCGGGAAGGACGTGCCTTCGTTCCAGCGCACCGTCGAACAGGCGTTGTAGGTCGTCGGACCCTTGCAGCCCATCTTGTAGAGGCAATAGCCCTTGCGCGCGTTTTCGTCGTCCCAGGCCTCGACGAACTGGCCGGCGTCGAAATGCGGGCGGCGGTAGCACTTGTCGTGGATGCGCTGGCCGTAGAACATGGTGGGTCGGCCCTGGCGGTCCAGTTCCGGCAGGCGGTCGAAGGTCAGCATGTAGGTGATCACGCCGGTCATGACCTCGGCGATGGGCGGGCAGCCCGGCACCTTGATGATCGGCTTGTCGGTGATGACCTTGTGCACCGGCACGGCGCGGGTGGGATTGGGCTTGGCCGCCTGTACACAGCCATACGAGGCGCAGGCCCCCCAGGAGATGATGGCCTTCGCATGCTGGGCCGCATGGCGCAGCTGTTCGACAAAGGGCTTGCCGGCAACGATGCAATACATGCCGTCCTCGTTCAGGGGCGGGTTGCCCTCGACGGCCAGGATGTAGTTGCCCTTGTACTTCTGGATGGTCTCTTCCAGCGCGGCCTCGGCCTGGGTGCCCGCGGCGGCCATCAGCGTGTCGTCGTAATCCAGCGAGATCATCGACAGGACCACGTCCTTGGCCAGCGGATGGGCCGAGCGGATGAAGCTTTCCGAACAACAGGTGCATTCCAGGCCGTGGACCCAGATGACCGGCGTGCGCGGCTTGGTTTCCATGGCGTGGGCAATCTTGGGCACGAAGGATGGCGACAGGCCCAGGGCCGTCGCGGTCAGCGCGCAGTATTTCATGAAGCTGCGCCGGGTGATGCCCTGCCGCCGCATCACGTCGTAGAAGGTTTCGATCTCGCTCAAGGGCTGGTCCTCCCGGGTGTTGTCCACCGGCCCTGTCGACCGGCGCATACCATTGGGGAAATCGGACCAGAGCGGAAACGCCACGGCAATCATCAGCCAGCCAAGCAGCGCAGATTCCGGATTTCAATAATTTATCAACCACTTGCCAAGAAAATTCGCCGAATTTTCTAGCCCGCCCGTGGTTGAGAGGCGGCCAACTTACCACCGGGGGTGGCTAGTGGCTGACCAGCCGGGCCGCAGCCACCGCAGCCTGTCCCAGCGCCAGACCGCCGTCGTTGGCCGGGGTGCGGCGGTGCATCAACACCGGAACGCCATCCAGCCGGCGCAGGGTCTCGCGCACCAGAAGGACGTTCTGGAAGCACCCGCCGGACAGGGCGACGGCCCGGGCCTCGCCGGTCTTGACAAGGGCCCGAGCGCGATCGGCGAAAGCCTGGGCCAGGCTGACATGGAACAGCATCGAAATCACACCGGGCGCCTCTCCCCGTTCTATCGCCGACCACAGGACCCGGATCAGGGGCGACGGGTCTATCTCTGGCCCTGGTCCGTCCAGGCAGACGGGCGCGGGGGTGGGTCCCTGGGCCAGCGCCTCCAGGCGCATCGCGGCCTCGCCCTCGTAGCTTTGCCCCCGTGCGCAGATCCCCAGCATCGCGGCCACCGCATCGCACAACCGCCCCGCGCTGGACGAAAGGGGCGCATTCAGGCCGGCCTTCGCCGCCTGGCGGGCCATGTCCAGCGGCGCATCCGGGAACAGGCGGTCGGCGACGTCGGCCAGCCCGGCCTGATCCAACCGGACGAGCGCATTGCGCCAGGGCTCGGCCTGCGCGCGGTCGCCGCCGATCAGGGGCGCGGGCGTCAGCCAGGCCCGCCGCGTCACGTCCCGGTACCCGCCCAGCAAGAGCTCTCCGCCCCAGACCGTGCCGTCCGTGCCCAGGCCGAGCCCATCGAGGACGATCCCCGCGACCGGGCCGGCCTCTGGCTCCCACCCGTTTTCGGCCAGGCAGGCGGCCATGTGCGCGTGGTGATGCTGGACCCGCGTGACCGGCAGGCCCCGGCTGTCGGCAAAGCGCGTGGCGCGGAAATCGGGATGCAGGTCGCAGGCCACGTGGACCGGCGCGTGATCGAAGAGCCCCGCGTAATCCGCATCCGCCTGCACGAAGGCATCCCAGGTCAGCGCGTCATCAAGATTGCCCAAGTGGTGGCTCAGCACGGCTTGCCCGGATGTCACCAGGCAGATGGCCGATTTCATCTGGCCTCCATAGGCCACCACGTCCGGCGCGCCGGCCAACCCCCGGGGCAGCTGGATCGTGCCCGGAACCCGGCCGCGACCCCGCCGCAGGATCATCGGGCCGAACATTGTCTCGCGCTCGACGGAATCGTCGAGCCGTCGGGCGATGTCACGGTCATGCAGGACGAACCCGTCGGCAAAGCCCGAGAGCTTCTCGCGCGCCTCGTCATTGCCGACCACCTGCGGTTCGCCGGACAGGTTGCCCGAGGTCATCACCAGGGGCCGGCCCACGGCCGCCAGCAGCAGGTGGTGCAGGGGCGTATAGGGCAGCATCCAGCCCAGCACGGCCTGCCCCGGCGCCAGTTCGTCAGGCAGGATCTCTCCGGCCTGGTCCAGAAGGACAATCGGGGCGGCGGGGTCGCTAAGGCGGGCGCTTTCGGCGGCAGAGACGCTGGCGTGCCGCTCGATCAGCTCCATCGGGGCCATCAGGGCCAGGGGTTTCGACGGGCGCCGCTTGCGCTGACGCAGCGTTTCAATGGCCCCGGCATTGGTGGCGTCACAGGCCAGGTGAAAGCCGCCCAGGCCCTTGATCGCCAGGATCTGCCCCTCCAGCAACCGCGAAGCGGCGTCCTGGACCGGATCACCCTGGCCTGCGGGCTCCAGCCACACATGCGGCCCGCAGGCCGGACAGGCGACGGGTTGCGCATGGAACCGGCGGTCGCCCGGGTCGGCGTATTCCGCCGCGCAATCCGCACACATGGAAAACGCGCCCATGGTCGTGCGCGCCCGGTCGTAGGGCAGGCCCTGAAGGATGGAAAACCGCGGCCCGCAATGGGTGCAATTGGCAAAGGCATATCCGCACCGCCGGTCGCCGGGCGCGTGGATGTCCTTCAGGCAGTCGGCACAGGTCGCGGCATCGGGGGTCACCCGCGTGCGCGCGCCCTCGCCGCGAGAGGCCGCGATCGAGAAGTCCGACACCCCCGCCGGGGCCTCCCAGGGCGCGGTTTCGATCGCGTCGATGCGCGACAGGGGCGGAGCCTCGCGCCTGAGGGCCTCTAGAAAGCCCGCGTGATCGCCCCCCACCGCATGGATCAGGACGCCTTCGGGATCGTTCAGGACCTCTCCGGCCAGGCCGTGGCGGCGGGCGATCTGCCAGACGAAGGGCCGGAACCCGACCCCCTGCACCTGCCCGCGCACGCGGATCGCAAGACCATCTGCGCCCACCGGCATCAATGGACCGTGCAGACCATGCAGGGATCGAAGCTGCGCACGATATGCTGGACGGACACCGGCGTGTCCTCGCCCGCGCGGACCGGCGCCCCCTGCAGGGCGGCCTCGACCGGGCCGGGCACCCCCAAGGCATCCCGGGGCGAGAAATTCCAGGTGGTGGGCGCGATGATCTGGTATTGAGCGATCCGCCCGTCTTCGATGCGCAGCCAATGACCCAGCGCACCCCGGGCGGCCTCCAGCATCCCCGCGCCCTGGCCTTTGGACGGCGTGTCGTGGCTGCCCATGAACCGTTCCTCGGGCCGGATCGCGGCCAGAAGGGTCTCCATCACGACCTGGGTCCGCGCGAGCTCCAGCAGCCGCCCCGCCACCCGGGCCAGCACCGAACCGCCCTGCCCGGCCAGGTCCAGGGCGAGCGGATGGCCGTCGACTACCTGCCGGGCGAAGGCGCCGGTTTCCATGGTCTGCCCGCCCAGCCGGGGCGCCTTGCACCAGGTGTAGCCGGGATCGGCCATGGCCTCGTCGGGGCGCGTCTGGCCGGTCTCGGGATGGGCGGTGTCGCCCAGCATCCAGGCATGGGACAGGTCCTCGGCAATGGTGGCGGGATCCAGCGGGGCAACCGGGCCGTCGGCCATACGGATGCCGCGCGCAAAGGCCGATCCGTCCGGGCCCGGGTAGGCCCCGAAGGACATGTAGCGCCCCGGTCCGGGCCCCAGGTCGGCCAGGTCCAGGTCCGCCGCGATGCGCAGGAAGAGGCCCGCATCGCCGGTTGTCCAGCCCATCAGGGCCTGCGCGTCGCTTAGGGCCGCGAAGTTTTCCAGGGGCGCTCCGAACAGGGTGTCTTCCAGGTAGCGCCGGAAGACCTGCAGCGTCGCCCCCATCCGCACCTTGTCGCGCAGCGAGGGCGCGCGGGTCACGCCCGCAGGCTGAATGGCCAGGGTGTGCGGCCACTTGCCCCCCAAAAGGCCCACGATGTGCAGCAGAGCGGCGCGGGCCTCGACCGCCCGGCGCGCGGCCGAGCCCTGCCCAGCCGAGAACCTGTCCACGGCCGTCTCGTACCACGGTCGGTCGGCGTAAAGGGGCCGGGTAAAATCGGGCATGAAGAACAGGTTGAAATGGGTCAGGTGGTCGCTGACGTTTTCCACCGCGTGCAGCAGGGCGGCCGTGCGCGCCCCGTCCGGCGTGGGAATGGTCCCCGCCGCCGCGGCCAGGGCCATGGCCGCCGCCGCCGACTGGCTGATCGAACAGATCCCGCAGATGCGCGGGGTGATGGTCAGGGCGTCCTCGGGGCGCTTGCCCAGCAACATGCGTTCGAACCCCCGGTACAGGGGCGAGTTCACCCGGGCCGCGACCACCTGCCCGGCGTCGATGTCCAGCGAGATTTCAAGGTCTCCCTCGACCCGGTTGAACGGGCCGACCAGCAGGCGCGTGCTCACGAGCGGGGCTTCCTGAGCGTGGGCGGCACCAGCGTCCGGTCGGCCGTGGCGTTGCGCCCGATGCGGTCGGGCGTGGCCGCCTTCGACAGGCTGGCCAGGGCCATGAACCAGGCCTTGGGCATGTCGGTGGGCAGGCCCACGGGGATGCCGGCGAACTTCGGAGTTTCGGTAAAGCCGTGGCCCGGTTCCTCGAATTCGGGGGCCGTGCAGTTGATGCAGGGATAGCCCGCCCGGGTGCAACTGCCCTGCCCGTTCCAGCTGCGCACGTTGCAATCGCCCACCGCCTGGGTGCCCACGCAGCCCAGGTGTTCCATCATGCAGCCGATCTCGGACAGGTGCTCGGCGCTGGCCTTGTATTCATAGAACTCGTTCTTGGGGCAGCCGTGGTGGACCAGGTGATCGGCATAGAACCGGGGCCGGCCGAACCCATCGAGGCTGTCCGCGCCCAGCGCGTCGGCGGCCAGCAGCATCAGGGTTTCGGTCACCCAGTCGGGATGGGTCGGGCAGCCCGCCACGTTGATCACCGGCAGGCCCGAGGCGGAGGTGAACCCGGCCTCCAGCGCACCGCCCTTCCGGGCCCCGTCATACTGGACGCCCACGGCATCGGCCGGGTTCTCTCCGGCCGAGGTCACGCCGCCATAGGCCGCGCACGTGCCCACGGCCACCACGTGCCGCGCGCGGGGCGCCAGGCTGCGCACCCAGTCCAGCATCGACCGGCCCGTGCCAGACAGCCGGTGAAACAAGCCGGTGCCATTGGGTCCCAGCACGATCGAGCCTTCGATGCAGAGGATGTCCAGCGCCTGATCGCCGGCCTCGATCGCGGCCAGCAGGTCGCGCACGGGCGTTCCGGTATCGAGGCTGATGGACGGATGCCACAACAGCTTCAGCCCGGCGTTTTCGAATAGGTCGAACAACCCCGGATCCTCGGCGCAGAGCAGCGACATGGTACAGCCACCGCAGCCGGCCGATTGCAGCCACAACACGTTCACGTCCGGTCCCCCCGAGCAAGCCACAGCCGGAAGGCCGCGCCGGATCCCTGGCGGATCGGGTCATCGGCGTCGACGACGCTCAGCCCGCCGCCGTGTTCTTCCATGATCTTGTGCGAGATCGACAGGCCCAGCCCGGTGCCCTTGCCCACGTCCTTGGTGGTGAAAAACGGATCGAAGATCTGGGCGGCAATGTCTTCGGAAATCCCGGGTCCGGTGTCTTCGACGGTCAGCAGGGCGTTGTCCTCGTGGTAGGCAGTGGTGACGATCAGCGTGGCGCCCGCCTGGCCGGCCATGGCATCGACCGCGTTCTGGACCAGGTTCATCAGCACCTGCTGCACATGACCGGGCCGGCCGATACCCAGGCAGGGGCTGACACCCTGAAACCGGATCGTCGCGGGCGTGGCCGAGGCCCGCTCGACCCAGCTGGCCGCAAGCTGCGCGGTATCCACCAGGTCGAAGGGCACCATGTCGCCGGTGCCCTCAGCCGACAGGCGGCGCAGGTCCTCGACGATGTCGCGCACCCGCTCGGCCCCGTCGCGTGCCCCCGATATGGCCGTGCGCAGGTTGCGCACCACCCGGTCGAGTTTCAGATCGCGGCGCAGGTCCACCAATTCCGACCGGCTGGCCCCCGACTGGACCCGCTCGAAATATTGCTCGAACCGGTCGGCGTATTTCTCAAGCGCATGGGCATTTGCGTAGACGAAGGAAATCGGGTTGTTCAGCTCGTGCGCCACCCCGGCCAGCAGGCGGCCCAGCGAGGCCAGCTTCTCGGTCCGGACCAGCTGGCTTTGCGCGTCCTTCAACGCCCTGTGGCTGGCCTCCAGTTCGGAATAGGCGCGCCGCAGCTCTCCCAGGGGGCGCCCAGTCAGGACCGCCCCCGCGACCTTGCGCCTACGGTCCAGCCGCGGAGAGATCCGGAACTCCACCGGATCGGCGCCTTCGGTCGTGGTCATCTGCACTTCGATCGTGGCCTCTTCCTTCAGACGGAAGACCGTGGCCAGCGTATCGGACAGCCGTTCACCCTCGGGGCCCGCGAAGAAATCGGAAATCGCGTGGCCGTCCAGCTGTGCCTCGCCCAGGCCCAGCGCATGCCAGAACGACAGGCTGGCATCGACAATGGTCCCGTCCCGGTCGATCACCACCAGGTAGTCGCGGATCGAACCCATGACCGAGGCCAGGAACCGGCGCATGGCCTGCAGTTCCTCGTTCCGCGATTCCAGCTGTTCCTGGTAGTCGATCAGTTCCGCATAGGTCTGGTCCATCGCCTGAAGGACATCGACCCAGGCGGCATCGCCCAGGTCAGCGGGCGCAGCATCGGTGATATGAGCAGGCGTGGTCGTCATCCGGGCAAAGGATAGGCCCCCCGGTCGCCGATGGGAAGAGAGCGCCGCGCGGTCTGTGGGACCAGTGGACATCTTCGCGGGCCGCGATGCGGAAAGACACCAGCCCCGTGACAGGTTAGTCTGGGACAGACCCTCGCCATATGTCCAAGATCCAGTCGAAACAGGGGCTTGCGCGCCTGTCGCGGGTCTGCACTCGTCCCTGTGGGCACTATGTTCCAGGCAAGACGCCCTATCGCCCGGTCACGTAAATTTGCGAAACACCGTTTCGACTGGCGTTCCCCGCGCGGATGGCGTTTGATCACCCTGTCCCCCGTGCTGGAAAGGTCCCTGCCATGTCTGTCCCGGCCAACCGGGCGCTCGGTCTCGTGGCCGCGGGTGCCACCGTCACCATCTGGGCGGGTTTCATGCTGGTGACCCGCTTTGCTGTCAGTTCCAGTTTCACGGTCGAGGAACTCCTGCTGCTGCGCCTTCTGCCCGGCGCCCTGGTGATGGCCCCCCTGATGTGGAAGCTGGGCGTGATGCCTCCGCCCCTGTCCTGGCCGCGCAAGGTGCTGCTGATGATCGGCGCCAGCGCGGTCTTTCCCTACGTGGTATCCAAGGGCCTGGCCTATGCCCCCGCCTCGGACGGAGGCGCGCTGGCCCCGGGCATGCTACCCTTCTGGACGGCTCTTGCGGCCTGGGCGCTGATGGGAGACGTCCCCGGCCCGCGCCGCCGGATCGGCCTGGCCATGATCCTGGTCGGGGCCGCGGTCGTCAGCCTCTGGCAGATCGTGGCCGGAGCAGCCGACGGGGCCTGGAGGGGACACCTGATGTTCCTGGCCGGCTCGGGCTGCTGGGGGATCTACACGGTGGTCTTCCGCCAAAGCGGCCTGACGCCCCTGCACGCCCTGGTCATCGGCCTCTTCTGGGGGGCCTTGCTCGGCACGCCGCTTCTGGTGCTGTCGGGCAATCTGGGCTTTGCCGGGGCCACCCCGGGCGGGATCATCTGGATGATCGTCATGCAAAGCTTTGTCATCGGCATCCTGGCGATGTTCCTCTTCGGCTACGCGGTGGGCCAGCTGGGGGCTGCGGAAACAGCGGCCTTCGGCGCGCTGACCCCGATCCTGGCCCTGCTGGGCGGCGCGGCGTTCCTGGGCGAAGACGTCACCCTGCTGAAAGCCTTCGGGGTCTGCCTGGTAGCAGCGGGCGTCTTCCTGGCCTCGGGCGTGCTGGGCCCGCGCCCGGCCCCCGCTGCCAGCTGACCGGATACGGCTGACCCTATCCCTGTGACCGCGCCGCGCCCGCGGTCACTCCACCGTAATCGAGGCCGTCCCCGACAGGGGCTTGCCCTCGTGCATGTAGACCCTGTGGTCATTGCTGTTCAGCGTCACGCGCACCAGGTAGGTGCCGGGCAGCAGCGCGCCGATATGGGTGTCCCGGTGATAAAGCCGGGTCAGCTTGATCCCGTCCAGGTACAGGTGTGCATGGCCCACGCCCGGGACATGAGGCCCATCGGCCATGTCCTCGTTGAAGGTGAAATCCGTCGTTTCGACCCGCACCTTCCAGCCATCCCCGTCGGGCTTGACCGTCACCTGCACCTTGGGCACCGGCCGGCCCTGCGGCACCGGCACCATCGCCGCATGCGCATGATGGGCGGCCATCGGGTCGAGCTCCTGGAACCGGGCCTGGGTGGTCACCTCGCCCGCGCGTTCAAACGTCAGGGTCAGTGGGATCAGCTGGCCCGGCTGGGCGTCTTCGATGCCGTCCAGGGCCACGTAGGCCCCGTCCTCGGACAGGCTGGGCTTTGATCCGGCGGGGATGGGAAACGTGGTCATGCCCTCGGCCGAAACCAGCCGGGCATCGGCCTGGGGCGAGGACACGTCGATCAGCCGGTCGGGTCCTCCGGCGTTGTCGACCGTCAGGGTGACCACGCCGCCGTGGTGATGCGCCTCGGCCAGGGCTGTGCCAATCAGCAGGTCCGCCGCCGCCGGAGGCCGCAGCAGCCACCAAAGCCCGGCCCCGAGTGAGACCAGCAGAAGCAGCCCCACCACCCGTTTCACCCCTGTCATCTTCCGCTCTCCGCGTTTAGCCTTCGTCCCGGGTTAACCTTGTGGGCTGGAATGAAAACGATCAAGCATTTCGCGCTGTTGGCCGGGGCGATGACCGGGACGGCAGGGCTGTTGGCATGGCCCCACATGGCGCTGGCGCATGCGTCTGAAGGCGGGTTTGTCCTGCTGTTGCCCACCGATCTTTACGTCGTGGGCGGGGTGACCGCCGTGGCGGCGACGGTGATCCTGCTGGCCCTGATGCCCGGTGCCCTGGCCGACCGGCTGTTCCGCCCCGCCCACCTTTCGCCTGTCCACCTTTTGCCTACCCACCTTTTGCCTGCCCCGCGCTCCCTGGGACTGCGCCACGTGACCAGCCTGGCCTCTGCCGCGCTGCTGGGGTTTGCGCTCTGGGCCGGTCAGGCCGGGCCCCGAGACCCCCTGGCCAATCCGCTGCCCCTGCTGATCTGGTCGGTGTTCTGGATCGGGATGGTGTCGGTGCAGGGGCTGATCGGCAACCATTGGCGCTGGACCAATCCCTGGACCGGGCCCGCGGCAGTCCTGCGCTGGCTGATCGGGCCTGCGCCCCTGCGCTATCCGCGCCGGCTGGGCCATCTGCCAGCGCTGGTCACCTACCTGGGCTTCGCCGCGATCCTGCTGGCCGACATCGCCCCCTCGGACCCGGCGCGGCTGGCCCGCTACGTGGGGCTTTATGCCGGGCTGACCCTGATCCTGACCGCTTTGTTCGGGCCGGCCTGGCTGGTGCGCGGAGAAGGGCTGACCGTGCTGATGCGCGCCTATGCCCGCACCGCCCTGCTGGGCCGCAACCGGGGGCGGCTGTCGCTCGGCCTGCCCGGATGGCGGGTGCTTGACGGTCCGGCCATGCCCCTCGGCCTTGCCCTCTTCATCATCGTCATGCTGGGCACCGGCAGTTTCGACGGGCTGAACGAGACCTTCTGGTGGTTCGGCAAGATCGGCATCAACCCCCTAGAGTTCCCCGGCCGGTCGGCCGTCATCGCCTCGAACCTCCTGGGTCTGCTGGTCGCCAACCTCGGGCTGATCGCCGTCTTCGCGGCCACCTTGCGGCTGGGCCTGTGGCTGGCCCGCTCCGACATGGGCCTTGCCCCCGCGATCCGCCTGTTTGCCCCGTCGATCCTGCCGATCGCCCTTGGCTACCATATCGGCCACTACCTGACCGCCGCCCTGGTCGAGGCCCAATACGCCCTGGCCGCCCTGACCGACCCGCTGGCCCGGGGCTGGGACCTGCTGGGGCTGGGCACGTTCTATGTGACCACCGGGTTCTTCAACGAACAGGGATCGGTGCGCGTGATCTTCCTGGCCCAGGCCGGAGCCGTCGTTCTGGGCCACATCCTGGCCATCCTGCTGGCCCATGCCCTGGCCGTCCGCGCCTTCGGCACATCGCGCCGCGCGGCCCTTAGCCAGGCCCCGATTGCGCTCTTCATGATCGCTTATACGCTCTTCGGGCTCTGGTTGCTGGCCTCGCCCCGCGGGGTCTGATGAAAACTCTGGACAATCGTTGGCGTGCTAACGCAGGCTCCGATCCACAGAGCGGCCGAAACAACGGCCCGGACCGTCTCCAGACAGGGAGAAGACGACCATGACCGACAAGACCAATGCCCTCACCCGCCGGGGTGCGCTGAAGACGCTCGGCGCCGCCGCCTCGCTGCCCCTGTGGGCCCGGTATGCCAGCGCCCAAAGCGCCGAGCCGATCAAGATCGGCTTCCAGGTGCACCGCACCGGCATCGGCGCCGCCTATGGCCGCTGGTACGACCGCACCACCCAGGCCGCCGTGGCCATGATCAACGAAGCCGGGGGCATCAACGGCCGTCCGGTCGAGATCATCGCCGAGGATGACGGCACCGACGCCAAGCGCGGGGCCGAGGTGGTCGAGAAATTCGCCACCCAGCACAATTGCGACATCGCCTTCGGCACGCTCTTTTCCCACGTGGTCATCGGGTCGGCCCCCCGCGCGGGCGAGCTCAAGATCCCCTATTTCGTCGTCTCCGAAGGCCACCACGTGGCCTCGGGCATGCTGAACCGCTACACCCTGCAGCCGGGCATCACCGATGTGAAAAGCCAGGTCCAGGCGATGGCCCCCTTCGTGGCCGAGAACCTGGGCAAGAAGGTCACCATGGTCTTCCCCGATTTCGCCTTCGGCCATGACCACCGCGACTATTTCACCGCCGCAATCGAGGCCAACGGCGGCGAGGTGCTGGAACATATCGCGATCCCGCCGACCGAGACCTCGTTCACCAAGTATTTCCCCAAGATCCCGCGCGACACCGAGGTGCTGTACCACGTGATGGTCGGGCCGGCTGTGCTCACTTTTGTGAAAGAACTTGGCGAATTTTTCGGACCCAACGGCCCGCAAATGTTCGGATTCATCGATTCGCTCGAGGCTGTGAACATCGGCTCGCCGGGGCTGGAGTTCCTCGAGGGCAGCTATTTCTGGGAGGGCATGCCCCACCACGCCCAGGACGACCAAAGCGAATTCGAAACGATCTACCGCGAGAAGGTCGGCGTCGATGCGCGCGGCGCGTCGATCAGCGATCCCAAGGACGTGTCGACCTATGCCCACATGTTCGGCTGCTGGGAAACGTTGCATGTCGTCAAGGCTGGCATGGAAGCGGCGGGCTATTCCGGCCCGCAGGACCGGGCCGCGCTGATCGAGGCCGTCGAGGCCATGACCGACATGCCCGAAAGCCTGGAACACCCGCAGGGGGCCAAGGTCTTCAATGGCAAGACGCACCAGGTCTTCGGGCACCAGTACATCACGCAGGTGCAGGACGGGATGCTCAAGAAGGTGCACACCACGTCGATCGAGGACACGCTTTATCCCGACGAGGTCGATTACACGACGCAAAGCTTCTAAGCCCCATGCTGACCGACCTGTCCCCCCTCATCTCCTTCACCGGCGATGCCGGCCCGGCCATCGCGCATTACTGCGCGGTGTTCGGCGATGCCGAAGTGGAAACGATGGTGCTTTTCGGGCCCGATGATGAAGACGGCCCCGAGGGCAACGTCCGGCTGGCCTCGGTCCGGTTGGGCAGCACCCGTCTGCGCTGCATCGACCTGGATGAACCGACGGGGTTCGAGCGCTCGGGCGCGGTGTCGCTGTTTGCGACGCTCGACCGGGCCGAGGACGTGGACAGGATCGGCACTGGCCTGGCCGAGGGCGGCAGCTTCCTGATGCCGCCCGACGCCTATCCCTTCGCCGCGCGCTTTGCCTGGGTGATGGACCGCTTCGGCATCCACTGGCAATTGATGCACGGCCAAAGCCTGTAACCTGAGGCCTTTGGGAACGGACACGTCTGAATGGAACTAGGACCCTACCTGTTGCTCGCCACGCTCGAAGGCGCGGTGACGGCGGCCGTGCTTGCCCTGACAGCCTCGGGGCTGGCGCTGGTCTTTGGCGTCATGCGCGTGGTGAACGTGGCACATGGCGAATTCTTCATGCTGGGCGCGGTGATCGCCTGGTGGGTGGCCAGCCACATCGGAGGCGCTCCGGTCTGGGGCTTCACCGCCGCCCTGGTGCTGGCCCCCCTGATCGTCGGGGCCATCGCGGCGGCTGCCGACATGACCGTGCTGAAACGGCTGGACTACGATCCCGAGCGGACCATCGTGGCGACCATCGGGCTGCTTTATATCCTGCAGCAGGCCACGCTGATGACCTACGGGCCCGATGCCCGCCCGGTCGAGCCGCCCTTCAACCAGCGCCTGGCCCTGCCCTGGATCGAATGGACTGAAACCGGGCTGGGGCTTTACTGGCCCTGGGGCCTGTCGACCACGTCCTACAAGCTGGCCGTGATCGGCGCGGCGGTGGTCGTGCTGCTGGGCATCTGGGCACTGATGACCCGCACGCGGATCGGCCTGCTGATGCGCGCGACCCAGCTGGACCGCGACATGGCCCTGGCCTTCGGCATCCCGGTCGAGCGCGTCTATGCCCTGGTCTTCGGCCTCGGTGCGGCGCTGGCCGCCCTGGCCGCCGTGCTGATCGTGCCGATCCAGCAGGCGCATTACCTGATGGGCCACGACCCGCTGCTTCTAAGCTTCATCGTGGTGATCATCGGCGGGCTGGGCTCACTGCCCGGCACGATCCTGGCGGCGATCTTCATCGGGCTGACCGACGGCATCATCTCGGTCTTCTTCTCGCCGACGCTGGCCAAGATCCTGGCCACGCTGCTGGTGGCCCTGGTGCTGGTCTTCCGCCCGCAGGGCCTGTTCGGGACGCGCGCGGCATGATCAGATCCCTGGCCTTGCACCTGGGGCTCGTGGCCCTGCTGTTCGCCCTGCATTTCGTGCTGCCCCCCTATCACCACGGCAACCTGGCCCGGGTGATGGTCCTGGCAACCTATGCCATCGGTTATAACCTCCTGTTCGGCTACACCGGGCTGCTCAGCCTCGGTCACGCGCTGTTCTTCGCCGCCGGCATGTACGGCATGGCCCTGTCGGTCCAGTACCTGGGCGCGGCCCCCGCCCCGGCCCTGCTGCTGGGCCTGGTCGCGGGGCTGGTCGTGGCCGGGATCACCGGAGCGCTTGCGCTCAGAACCACCGGCGTGGCCTTCATGATCGTCACCCTGATGTTCGCCCAGGCGGGCTACCTGACGATCCTCTATTTCGGCGAATACACCCGCGGCGACGAGGGCTTTGTCATCCAGCAGGCGCAGCGCGTGCTGTGGGGGCTGGACCTGTCACAACCCACCTGGCGCTACATGGCCGCATGGGCGCTTTTCTCGGCCTGCCTGCTGGGCAGCCTGGCCCTGATCCGCCGCCCCTTCGGCCGCACCCTGATCGCCATCCGCGAGAACGAGGAACGCGCGCGCATGCTGGGCTATGACACCTTCGCCCACAAATGGGTGGCCGTGGTGCTGTCGGGCGGGATCTCTGCCCTGGCGGGGGCGGCTTACGGGCTGCTCTTCGGCTATGCCGGGGCCAGCTTTGCTTCGGTGCAATATTCGATCTTCCCGCTGCTCTGGGTGCTTCTGGGCGGGGCGGGCACGATCCTGGGCCCCTTCGTGGGCACCTTGTTCATGTTCTACCTGATCGACCTGTCCAGCGGGATCACCACGGCCTACATGCTGATGGCCGGCGTGGTGCTGGTGCTGCTGACGCTCTTTGCCCCGCAGGGCCTGATCGGAGAGCTGCGCCGCCGGGTCTGGGGGTGGCTGCCATGATCCTGACGACCAAGGGCCTGACCCGCCATTTCCACGGGCTGAAGGCCGTGCAATCGGTGGATTTCACCCTGCAAAAGGGCGAGGTCCGGGCTCTGATCGGGCCTAACGGGGCGGGCAAGACCACCTTTGTCAGCCTGCTCTGCGGGCGCATTCCGCCCACGTCGGGCAGCGTGACCTTCGACGGGGCCGACATCACCGCCCTGCCCGCCCATCGGCGGATCCGGATGGGCATGGCCTACACCTTCCAGATCACCTCGATCTTTGCGGGCCTGTCGGTGGCCGAAAACGTCCGGCTCGCCGCCCGCAGCCAAGCTGGGCGACACGGCAGCACACCCCTGGACGCGCTGGACCGCGTGGGCCTGTCGGGGCGCGACGACATGCTGGCCGGAGACCTCTCCTACGGTCACCAGCGCCTGCTGGAAATCGCCATGGGCCTGGCCCAATCGCCCCGCCTGCTGATCCTCGATGAACCCACGCAAGGCCTGTCGGACGGAGAGATCGCGGGCTTCAAGGCGCTGATCCGCGACCTGGCCGGAGACACCACCATCCTGCTGATCGAACACAACATGTCGGTCGTCATGGAAACCGCCGACCGGGTCAGCGTGCTGAACTTCGGAGAGATCCTGGCCGAGGGCACGCCCGCCGAGATCCACGCCAACCCCGCCGTGCAGGCGGCCTACCTGGGGACCGGGTGAATGCTTGAACTGGACGCGATCGGCACCGGATACGGCAAGGCCCAGGTGCTGCGCGATTTCTCCCTGTCGGTGAACGCCGGAGAGATCCTGTGCCTGTTCGGGCGCAACGGGGCCGGCAAGACCACGGCGATGAAGGCGATCATGGGCCTGCTGCCCCTGTGGTCCGGAGACGTGCGCATCGACGGCGAAGCAGTCGGCGCCCTGCCCGCCCACCAGGTGCCCCTGCGCGGCATCGGCTACATCCCCCAGGGCCGACGGCTCTTTACCGAACTGACCGTGGCCCAGAACCTGGAAATCGGTCTGCGGGCAAGGAATTCAGGACCCGAGGTGCTGGACGAGGTGCTCGACCTCTTTCCCCGCCTGCGCGAACGCTACCGGCAGCGGGCGGAAACGCTTTCGGGGGGCGAACAGCAGATGCTGGCCACCGCCCGCGCGCTCTGCCTGCGCCCCAAGGCCCTGCTGCTGGACGAACCCACCGAGGGGCTGCAGCCCTCGATGATCGAGGCCATCCGCCAGGTCATCCTGCGCATGCGCGACCAGGGGGTGGCGGTTCTGCTGGTGGAACAGCGGGTCGACGCGGTGCTGTCGGTGGCGGACCGGGTGGCCTTTATCGAGAACGGCCGCAACGGCGAGATCCTGTCCGCCGAGGCCCTGCGCGCCGATCATACCCTGGTGGACCGCTACGTCGGGATCTGACCCGGGTCAGACCGCTACATCATAGGGATCTGACCGGGGTCAGATCCCGGGCAGCCCTTTCAGCGTCATGTCGGCCACCAGTGCGGCGTAATCCTCGCGCGCCTCGGGGCCGGCATCGGGGCTCCACATGAAATACCAGTTGAGCATGCCGAACACCGACATCGTCGCCGCCCGCAGCTTGTCCGGGGACTGGGCAAAGACCTCGGGCGCGCAGTCGCTCAGGACAGCGCCCACGTACTTGACCAGCTCGCGCTGGTAGCCGCGCAACTCTTCCTGCTGGTCGTCGGGCAGGAAGGCCAGCCCGCCGATCTGCACCCGGTGCTGGTCGTCGGCCCCCTGGTAGGCCATCAGGAAGGCCCGCAGGACGTGGCGCAGGCGCGCGTCGGGGTCCAGGCCCGCGACGTCCAGGTTCAGGATCCGGTCCCGCACCGACAGCAGGTAGGACCGCAACAAGTCATAAAGCAGCGCGTCCTTGCTGTCGTAGTAATGGTAGATATTGGCCTTCGAGATCCCGCATTCATCGGCCAGCCGGGCCATCGACGCCCGGTCGAACCCTTCGGTGGCAAACACGTGGGCGGCGGCGGCCAGGATCTGGCGGCGCTTCTGGTCGTGATCCTTGGCAATCGTGCGCGCCATGACGGTCGCTGGTCTCCCTCTGGCCCTGATGATCGCATCGGCGCCCCTCAACGCCGCAGCCCAATGCGTTTGATATAGCGCGGCCCTGGCCCAGGACACGGGCCAAGGTTACGGGCGGCCCCTTCGTTTTGCATGAACCGGATGGGCGGTCAAACCTCGGGGCGGGTTGTCTGTCGGCGCGGACGGAGGCAAGGTCTGCCGGACAGCGCCCCACCCAAGGGCGCACGGACGACAAAAAGGACAGCCCCATGCGCCATGGCGGACAGCTTCTGGTCGAGAGCCTGGTGGCTCTTGGCGCCACCAAGAGTTTCGGCATTCCCGGAGAAAGTTACCTGGCCGTGCTCGACGCGCTGCACGACACTGCCGGGCGGCTGGATTTCGTCCTGTGCCGCAACGAGGGCGGCGCGGCCTTTTCGGCGGCGGCCTGGGGCAAGCTGACGGGCAGCCCGGGCATCTGTTTCGTCACCCGCGGCCCCGGCGCGACCAATGCGTCCATCGGCGTGCACACGGCGATGCAGGACAGCGCGCCGATGATCCTGTTCGTGGGCCAGGTCGGCACCGACATGCGCGAGCGCGAGGCCTTCCAGGAGGTCAATTATCGCGCCGTCTTCGGCACCATGGCCAAGTGGGTGACCGAGATCGACCAGGTCGAGCGCATCCCCGAGATGCTCGCCCGCGCCTGGACCACGGCCACGACCGGCCGGCCCGGGCCGGTGGTCATCGCCCTGCCCGAGGACATGCTGACCACGATGACAGAGGCGGCGCCCTTGACCGGGCCCTCCCAGATCGTCGAGCCCGCCCCCGATGGCGGCGCCCTGGGCACCGCCCAGGCATTGCTGGCAGGGGCCAAGCGGCCGGTCGTGCTGGTGGGCGGCTGTAACTGGACGGACGAAGGGCGCGCGGCGATGCAGGGCTTTGCGCAGGCCTCGGACATTCCCGTCGTCGCCGCCTTCCGCTACCAGGACCAGTTCGACAATCTCAGCGACGTCTATGCCGGCGAGGCCGGGGTGGGCATGCCGCCCAACGTGCGCCAGCTGCTGAGCGAGGCCGACGTGGTGCTGGCGGTCAACGTGCGCTTCGGCGAGATGACCACCGGGGCCTACGAGATCTTTGACGTGCCGGTGCCCCGCCAGCAGATCATCCACGTGCATGGCTCGGACCGGGAGATCGGCAAGATCTACCAGCCGGTGCTGGGGATCCAGGCCGGGCCCAATGCCTTTGCCCGTGCCCTGCATCCGGTGCACGGGGGGTGGGCCGCCTGGCGGCGGGCCGCGCGCGAGGCCTACCTGGGGTCGATGCAGGCGCCCGAACAGCCCTCTCCGGTGGACATGGTGAAGGTGTCGGCCTACCTGCGCGAGGTGCTGCCCGACGATGTCATCGTGACCAACGGGGCGGGCAATTTCGCGATCTGGCCGAACAAGTTCCTGACCTTCGGGGACAAGGCGCGGCTGCTGGCGCCGCAATCGGGGGCGATGGGATACGGGCTGCCGGCGGCGGTGGCGGCGAAGGTGGCGTATCCGGAGCGGATGGTGGTCTGTTTCGCGGGCGACGGCGATTTCCAGATGAATTGCCAGGAGCTGGCCACGGCCCTGCAGGCCGGGGCGCAGCCGATCGTGCTGATCTGCAACAACGGGGTCTACGGGACGATCCGGGCGCACCAGGAAAACCACTACCCGGCGCGGGTGTCGGGGACGGACATGGTGAACCCGGATTTCGTGGCGCTAGCCAAGGCCTACGGGTTCCATGCCGAGCGGGTGGAGCGGACCGAGGATTTCGCGGCGGCCTTCGAGCGGGCGGCGGCCTCGGGGAGCGGGGCGGTGCTGGACCTGGATGTCTCGGCCGAGGCGATCACGCCGCGGCGGACGCTGAGCGAGATGCGGCAGGCGGCGCTGGCGAAGCAGGGGTGAAATGGGACTGGGAGGCCTTTTGGTCCTGGGGTCTTGTGGTGCGGGCGGGCTTTGGGGCCCGGCCGGGGCGCTGGTGGGGGGTGAGGGAGCCTCCGGCGGGCGTATTTTGGCAAAGATGAAGAGGGGTGTCCCACGCGTGGGACAGGGGGCGCCTTGTGGGAAATCAAGGGGTTGCAGGGGCGGTTTAGGGATTTCTTAAGGTTTTGAGGTTTGTGGGTGCGGGTTGAGCGGCGTGGCGGTCTTGTCGCCTTTGAGCGGGGCGGGTAAGCGAGGGCGGACGATTTTTTGGGGGACATGTGATGATCTTTGCCGACAGCTTGTCGCGGCTTGGAACGGAATCGGCCTTTGTCGTGCTGGCGCGGGCGCAGGCCCTGGCCGCCCGGGGCAAGGACGTGATCAACCTAGGCATCGGCCAGCCCGATTTCGCCACGCCCGGCCACATCGTCGAGGCCGGCATCAAGGCCCTGCGCGACGGCCATCATGGCTATACCCCGGCCAACGGCCTGCCGGTCCTGCGCGAGGCGGTGGCGGCGGACCTGGAGGCACGTCACGGGGCCTCGGTCGACCCGGATTGCGTGGTCGTGGTACCCGGCGGCAAGCCGACCATGTTCTTCGCGGTGATGATGTTCGGCCAGCCGGGCGCCGAGATCATGTATCCGAACCCGGGCTTTCCGATCTATGAAAGCGTGATCCGCTATTCCGGCGCGACCCCGGTGCCCATGGCGCTGGACGAGGAAAACGGCTTTGCGTTTTCCGCCGAGGCGGTGCTGGCCCAGATCACCGAAGCCACCCGGCTGATCATCATCAACTCGCCCGCCAATCCCACCGGGGGTGTCACGCCGCGCGCCGAGATCGACAAGCTGGTGGCCGGGCTGGCCGACTGGCCGGAGGTGGCGATCCTGTCCGACGAGATCTATTCGCGGATGCTGTATGGCGGGCGCGAGCATGTCAGCCTGCTGCAATACCCCGAGATCCGCGACCGGCTGATCATGCTCGACGGCTGGTCGAAGACCTATGCCATGACCGGATGGCGGCTGGGCTATGCGGTCTGGCCCGAGGCAGCGGTCGACCACGTCACCCGGCTGTGCATCAACGACCATTCCTGCGTGAACGCCAGCGCGCAATATGCCGGGCTGGCGGCGTTGACCGGGCCGCAGGATGCGGTGGACGAGATGATGGCGGCCTTCGATGCCCGCCGCCAGATCATCGTCGAGGCCCTGAACGCCCTGCCCGGCGTGCGCTGCGCCGATCCGGCCGGGGCCTTTTATGCCTTCCCCAATATCGCGGACACCGGGCTAAGTTCGACCCAGGCGCAGGACCTGTTCCTGGACGAGGCCGGGGTGGCGACGATTTCCGGCACGTCCTTCGGGGCCTGGGGCGAGGGCTACCTGCGGTTCTCCTATGCCAATTCGGCCGAGAACATCACCCGCGCGATGGAGCGCATCGGGCAGGTTCTGGCCGCCCGCGCTTGAGTGGAAGGGGGTGATCGGGCGGCCTTTTTCGGGGCCCCCGGTTGACGGTCTGGTTGGGCCTAGCCGTAGGCCGGCCAGGGCGCGCGCGAGAAGACGCCGCCGTCGACGGCCAGGGTCTGGCCGGTGATGAAGGACGCGCGGTCCGAGACCAGGAAGATCACCGCCTCGGCCACGTCTTCGGGCGTGCCGACCCGGCGCAGGGGCGTCAGACCCGCCCATTCCTTGGCATAGGCGTCGGTTTCAAGGCGGGTCCGGTCGGTGTCGATGGCCCCGGGGGCCACGCAGTTGACGCGGATGCCCATGGGGCCAAGCTCGCAGGCGGCGCTTTTGGTGAATTGCTCGATCCCGCCCTTCGACGCGCCGTAATCCACCAGGTTCGGGAAGGCCAGCCTGTTGCAGCCCGAGCCGATGTTGACGATGGCTCCCTGGCGGCCGGCGGCGACCATGTGGCGGGCGCCGATGCGGGTGTTCAGGAAGGTGCCGCGCAGGTTGGTGGCGATGACCTTGTCCCAGTCGTCCGATGACAGGTCCAGCAGAGGGGCCCAGGTCTGGATGCCGGCATTGTTGACCACGACCGAGGGCGTGCGGCCGTATGTGTCTTTCAGCTTGGTGAAGAGCGCCTCGACATCCTCTTCGACCCCGGCGTCGCAGGGGAACACCCCGATGCCGTCGTCGCCGGGCGCATAGGTGCCGGGCAGCACCGTCACGGCCACGTCATAGCCTTCCCGGCGCAGGGAAACTGCAATCTCGCGGCCGATCCCAGATCCGCCGCCGGTCACGAGTGCCAAGGTCATGTTCTCTCCTCCCGGTGTTGTCGCTATCACAGCTGCGGGGGGGCTACAATCGGTTGGATCAGAGCCGGGCGAGGACCTCGGCCAGGACCCGTTCGACGGCGCGGGAAAACTGGCGCTGGCGGCTTTGGATGATGAAATAGGGTGTGACGGCAATGGTCTGGACGATGTCCAGCCGGCGCAGGCGGGCGCCGATGCCGGGGCGGGTCAAGAGGCCCGCGACCTCGTCCGAAACCGGGGCGATGACGTCGGAGTTTTCCAGCAGCGCCAGCATGACCAGCAGCGACGAGCTGTTGGTGACGCCCGGGGGCACGGGCACGCCGGCGGCGAAGAAGGCGCCCTCGACGGCGGCGCGGATGGGCGAGCCGCGTTCCTGGACGACCCAGTCGTGTGCGGTGAGCTGGGCCAGGCTGAGCCCGGGGCGGTCCGCCAGGGGGTGGTCTTCGTGGACCAGCAGCGAGACCCGTTCGTGGCGGGCGGGCAGGATGTCGAATTCGCGGGGATCGTAGTCCTGGGGCAGCCGGGCAAGGACGAATTCGAAGCGACCCTCTTCCAGGCCGCGGACCAGTTCGGTCGAGGGGCCGACCTCGATGCTGACCTCGACATTGGGGGTGTCGGCGCGCACGGCCTGGACGGCCGGCACGAGGCATTGCACGGCGGGGCCGGTGACGCAGCCCACGCGGACCTCGCCGGCCTGGCCGTCCTTGAGGTCTTCAACCTCGGTGGCGAGGCTGTCCATGGTGCCCAGGATGGCGCGGCCGTGCTGCAGGAAGGCCTGGCCGATGCGGGTGGGGACCATGCCCTTGGGGTGGCGTTCGAAAAGCTTGGCGCCGATGTCGGTTTCCAGCTCGGCCAGCACGCGCGAGGCGGCCGGTTGCGACATGGCAAGGGCGGCGGCGGCGATCTGCAGCTTGCCGCTTTCGGCGATCCTGACGATCAGGCGCAGGTGGTGAGGCTTGAGGCGGCGGGCGAGATCCATGGGCGCTGCATATCGGGTTAGGTATGTCGATGCCGGTTAATGTAATTTGAACGACATGTAAAGCTGGGCTACTCGGATGTCGGGTTTCGGAGGACCCGCACAATCGGAAACCGTGTGTCCACCGGCGTCATGACCGGGGCATGCAAGGGAGGCATTCATGAAACTGAAAACGATCCTGGCTTCGGCCACGGCGGTGATGGCGCTTGCGACCGGGGTATGGGCCGAGGGCACGGTGGGCATCGCGATGCCGACGAAATCGTCCGCGCGCTGGATTTCGGACGGCAATTCGATGGTCAAGCAGTTCGAAGAGGCGGGCTACGAGACCGATCTGCAATATGCCGAGGACGATATCCCGAACCAGCTGGCCCAGATCGAGAACATGATCACCAAGGGGGTCGACGTGCTGGTGATCGCGGCGATCGACGGGACGACGCTGTCGAACGCGCTGGAGAACGCCCATTACGCGGGGATCAAGGTCATTGCCTATGACCGGCTGATCCGGGACAGCGAATATGTCGACTATTACGCGACCTTCGACAATTTCCAGGTGGGCGTGCAGCAGGCGACGTCTCTGGTCGACGGGCTGAAGGCGCGCTTTGGCGAGGGGCCGTACAATGTCGAGCTGTTCGGCGGGTCTCCGGACGACAACAATGCCTATTTCTTCTATAATGGGGCGATGTCGGTGCTGCAGCCGCTGATCGACAGCGGCGACGTGGTGATCGTGTCGGGCCAGCAGGGCATGGACACGGTGGGCACGCTGCGCTGGGACGGTGCGGTGGCGCAGTCGCGCATGGATAACCTGCTGTCGGCCCATTACACCGACAAGGAAGTCCACGGTGTGCTGTCGCCCTATGACGGGCTGTCGATCGGGATCCTGTCGTCGCTGAAGGGCGTGGGCTATGGCTCGGGCGATCTGAAGATGCCGGTGGTGACGGGCCAGGATGCCGAGGTGCCCTCGGTCAAGTCGATGCTGGCCGACGAGCAATATTCGACGATCTTCAAGGACACGCGCGAGCTGGCCCGGGTGACCGTGGGCATGGTGGATGCCGTGCTTGAAGGCGGCGAGCCCGAGATCAACGACACCGAAACCTATGACAACGGCATGAAGGTGGTTCCGTCCTACCTGCTGGAGCCGGTGGCCGTGGACCTGTCGAACTGGGAAGGCGTGCTGATCGACTCGGGCTACTACACCGAAGACCAGATCAAGTGAGGCCCTCCCGCGCTTGATCTGTCCCCTGCCCGCGCATGGTTGCGATGGGCGGGGGATCTGAGACGAGATTTTTCCTTGGAAAAATCTGAACCCGAGATTTTTCGTCCGAAAAATCTCCACCGCTTCATGATGCAGAGCTCCAGGAGCCCCCATGCAGCCATTGCTCGAGATGCGCGCCATCACCAAGACCTTTCCGGGGGTCAAGGCGCTGGACGAGGTGAACCTGTCGGTCCGCAAGGGCGAGATTCATGCCCTCGTCGGTGAAAACGGGGCCGGCAAGTCGACCCTGATGAAGGTCCTGTCCGGCGTCTATCCCGCCGGTACCTATGACGGGGACATCGTCTATGACGGCGACGTGGCCCAGTTCCGGTCGCTGTCGGACAGCGAGGACAAGGGCATCGTCATCATCCACCAGGAACTGGCCCTGGTCCCCCTGATGTCGATCGCCGAGAACCTGTTCCTGGGCAACGAGATCGCCGAGGCCGGGGTCATCCAGTGGCAGGAAACCTTCCGGCGCACCGAGGACCTGCTGGCCAAGGTCGGCCTGAAGGAAGCCCCGGGCACGCTGATCGACAAGCTGGGCGTGGGCAAGCAGCAGCTTGTGGAAATCGCCAAGGCCCTGTCCAAGGACGTCCGCCTGCTGATCCTGGACGAGCCCACCGCCGCCCTGTCGGAATCCGACAGCCAGGCCCTGCTGGACCTGATTCTGGAGCTGAAGGACCGGGGCGTGACCTCGATCATCATCAGCCACAAGCTGAACGAGGTGCGCCGGGTGGCCGACAGCGTGACGGTCATCCGCGACGGCTCCACCGTGTCGACCATGGACGCCCACACCGAGGACATCACCGAAGACCGCATCGTGCGCGACATGGTCGGCCGCGACATGGCCCACCGCTATCCCGAGCGCGCCCGCCGGGCGGGCGAGGTCCTGATGGAGGTGAAGGACTGGAACGTCTGGCACCCCGAACATGCCGATCGCCAGGTGATCCGCGACGCCAACATCACCGTGCGCGCGGGTGAGGTCGTGGGCATTGCCGGTCTCATGGGCGCGGGCCGGACCGAGCTGGCCATGTCGATCTTCGGCCGGTCCTACGGCCAGAACATTTCCGGCACCGTTGAAATGCACGGCCAGCCGGTCGACACCTCGACCGTGACCCGGGCCATCGACGCGGGCCTGGCCTACGTGACCGAGGACCGCAAGTCGCTGGGCCTGATCCTGGACGAGACCATCCAGCGCAACATCACGCTAACCAACCTGGGCGCGGTGTCGACCAACGGGGTCATCGCCGAGAACGCCGAAACCCAGGTGTCGGAAAGCTACCGCAAGGCGATGAACATCCGCACGCCCAGCGTCTTCCAGAAGGTCGTCAACCTGTCGGGGGGCAACCAGCAGAAGGTCGTGCTGTCGAAATGGCTGTTCGCCGAACCCGAGGTGCTGATCCTCGATGAACCTACGCGCGGCATCGACGTGGGCGCGAAATTCGAGATCTACGGGCTGATCAACAAGCTGAGCGCGGACGGCAAGGGGGTCGTGATGATCTCGTCCGAGATGCCGGAGCTGCTGGGCATGTGCGACCGGATCTACGTCATGGGAGAAGGCCATTTCGTCGGTGAACTCACCGCCGCCGAGGCCAGCCAGGAGCGCATCATGTCGCTCATCGTGAAAGACTGAGGGAGAGAGCCATGGACCTGGCGGATCAGAACAAGCCGGCCGAACAGCCGAGCATCACTCAATACCTGTTGGGCCACCTGCGCGAATTCGGCCTGCTGTTTGCCCTGATCGCGATCATGATCTTCTTCCAGATCGTGACCGACGGCACGCTGCTGCGCGCGGTGAACCTGACCAACCTGTTCCTGCAGAACAGCTATATCATCATCATGGCCCTGGGCATGCTGATCGTCATCGTGGCGGGCCACATCGACCTGTCGGTGGGATCGGTCATGGGCTTCGTGGGCGCCCTGGCGGCGGTGATGATCGTCGAATGGGAGCTGGCCGTGCTGCCGGCGATCCTTTTGTGCCTGGTGGCCGGGGCCCTGATCGGGGCCTGGCAGGGCTATTGGGTGGCCTATTGGAAGATCCCGTCCTTCATCGTCACCCTGGCGGGGATGCTGGTGTTCCGGGGCATGTCGCTGTGGCTGCTCGAAGGCCAGTCGGTCGGGCCCTTCCCCAAGTCGTTCCAGGCCTTGTCGACCGGGTTCATCCCCGACATCTTCGGCATCGGCCGGCCCAATGGCACGGCCCTGGCGGCGGGCGTCATCGCGGGGATGCTGATCATCTGGCTGGGCCTGCGGGCCCGGGCGCGCGACCGGCGCTATGGCATCGAGGGCGAGCCCCTGCCCTTCTTCGTGGTGCGCACGGGCATCATCGTCTGCGCGCTGCTGTTCATCTTCTACAAGCTGGCCGAGTTCCGGGGGCTGCCGAACGTGCTGATCTCGATGGCGGTGCTGACGGTGATCTATGCCTTCATCACTGAAAACACGACGCTGGGCCGGCGGATCTATGCCCTGGGGGGCAATGAAAAGGCGGCAAAACTGTCGGGCATCAAGACCGAGCGGCTGACCTTCCTGGCCTTCGTCAACATGGGGCTGCTGGCCGCGCTGGCGGGGCTGATCTTTGCCGCGCGCCTGAACACCGCAACACCCAAGGCCGGCTTTGCCGTGGAACTGGACGTGATCGCGGCCGTCTTCATCGGGGGCGCGTCCATGTCGGGCGGCGTGGGCAAGATCGTGGGCGCGGTCGTGGGCGCCTTCATCATGGGCGTGCTGAACAACGGCATGTCGATCATGGGCATCGGCATCGACTACCAGCAGGTCATCAAGGGCCTGGTGCTTCTGGCCGCCGTGTTCTTCGACGTTTACAACAAGAGTAAGGGTTAATCGCATGTCCTTCACCCCTGCCCCGTGGCCCCGCAAGTTGCGTTCCCAGGAATGGTACGGAGGCACCACCAAGGACAGCATCTATCACCGTGGCTGGCTCAAGAACCAGGGCTACCCGGATGACCTGTTCGACGGACGGCCGATCATCGGCGTGCTGAACACCTGGTCGGACCTGACGCCCTGCAATGGCCACCTGCGCGAGCTGGCCGAGAAGGTGAAGGCCGGGATCTGGGAGGCCGGGGGTTTTCCGGTCGAGGTCCCTGTCTTCTCGGCCTCGGAAAACACCTTCCGGCCGACGGCGATGATGTTCCGCAACCTCGCCGCCCTGTCGATCGAGGAACAGATGCGCGGCCAGCCCATCGACGGGGCCGTGCTGCTGGTGGGCTGCGACAAGACCACGCCGTCGCTGCTGATGGCGGCCGCATCGGTGGACATGCCGGCCATCGTGGTGACCGGCGGGCCGATGCTGAACGGCTGGTTCCATGGCGAGGCGGTCGGTGCGGGCACCCACCTGTGGCGCTTTTCCGAAGCGGTGAAGGCCGGCGAGATGACCCAACAGGAATTCCTGGATGCGGAATCCGCGGTGACCCGGTCGTCGGGGACATGCAACACGATGGGCACGGCCTCGTCCATGGCCTCGATGGCCGAGGCGTTGGGCATGGCCCTGTCGGGCAACGCGGCAATCCCGGCGGTGGATGCGCGGCGGCGGACCATGGCCCAGCTGACGGGCCGGCGCATCGTGCAGATGGTCAAGGACGACCTGAAACCGTCGGACATCCTGACCCGCGAGGCCTTTGAAAACGCGATCCGGGTGAACGGGGCCGTGGGGGGCTCGACCAACACGGTGGTGCACCTGCTGGCGATTGCGGGCCGCGTGGGCATCGACATCACGCTGGACGATTGGGACCGGTTGGGCCGCGACGTGTCGACCATTGTCGACCTGCAGCCCTCGGGGCGCTTCCTGATGGAGGAGTTCTACTATGCCGGCGGGTTGCCCGTGGTGTTGAAACGGCTGGGCGAGGCCGGCCAGCTGCACCGCGAGGCGCTGACCGTGTCGGGCGCGCAGATCTGGGACGAGGTCAAGGGCGCGATCAACTACAACGAAGAGGTCATCCGCCCGGCCGACAGACCCCTGACCGAAAAGGGCGGCATCGCCGTGCTGCGGGGCAATATCGCGCCCAACGGGGCGATCCTGAAGCCCTCGGCGGCCTCGCCCCACCTGATGAAGCACACCGGCCGGGCCGTGGTGTTCGAGGACATCGACGACTACAAGGCCAAGATCAACGACGACGACCTGGACATCGACGAGACCTGCATCATGGTGCTGAAGAACTGCGGGCCGCGCGGGTATCCGGGCATGGCCGAGGTCGGCAACATGGGCCTGCCGCCCAAGGTCCTGAAGAAGGGCATCACCGACATGATCCGGATCTCGGATGCGCGGATGTCGGGCACGGCCTATGGCACGGTGATCCTGCATACCTCGCCCGAGGCCGCCGTCGGCGGGCCGCTGGCGGTGGTCCGCACGGGCGACATGATCGAGGTTGACGTGGCCGCCCGGCGCATCCATCTCGACGTGACCGAAGAGGACCTGGCCGCGCGGCTGGCCGGGTGGGAACCCACCCATGACAGGGCGACCTCGGGCTATGAATGGCTGCACCAGACTCATGTGGGCGGGGCGGACACCGGGGCGGACCTCGATTTTCTGAAGGGCTGCCGCGGTGCGGCGGTCGGAAAGGATTCGCATTGATGCAGATCGCGCTCGTGGGCATCGGCAAGATCGCCCTGGACCAGCATGTGCCGTCCATCGCGGCCTCGCCCGACTGGGAGCTGGCGGCCACCGTGTCGCGGCGCGGATCGGTCGAGGGCGTCGAGGCCTTCACCGATTTCGACGAGATGCTCGCCGCCCGTCCCGAGGTCCGGGTCGTCTCGCTGTGCATGCCGCCGGTGCCCCGGTTCGACTATGCGGCCAGGGCGATCCGGGCCTCGCGCCATGTCATGCTGGAAAAACCGCCCGGGGCGACCCTGTCGGAATGCCATGCGCTGATCGCCATGGCCGAGGCCCAGCGGGTGTCGCTTTATGCCAGCTGGCATTCCCGGGCGGCCGACAAGGTGCAGGCGGCGAAGGACTGGCTGGCCGGCAAGACCCTGCGCAAGTTCACCGTGACCTGGAAGGAAGACGTGCGCCGCTGGCATCCCGGCCAGGACTGGATCTGGGAGCCCGGCGGGATGGGGGTCTTTGACCCGGGCATCAACGCGCTGTCGATCGTGACGGAAATCCTGGCCGAGCCGATCCACGTGACCCGGGCGGTGCTGGAAGTGCCGGAAAACCGCCAGGCTCCGATCGCGGCGCAGATGGCCTTTCACCACCCGACGGCCGAGGTCACGATGGAGTTCGACTGGCGCCAGCAAGGCGACCAGACCTGGTCGATCGAGGCCGAGACCGACCAGGGCAGCCTGGCCCTGCATGACGGCGGCGCGCGGATGCTGGTCGACGGGGTGGAAACCGGGGCCGAGACCTCGGCCGCGCTGTCGGGCGAATATCCCCGGCTTTATGCGCGCATGTCCGACCTGGTGCGTGCCGGGCAATCGGACACCGACCTGTCGCCCATGCGCCACGTGGCCGATGCCTTTACCCTGGGCCGCCGGGTGACGGTCGCGCCCTTCACGGAGTAACCCATGCCGATCCCCTTTGCTCAAGGCCCCGGAGGCGCGCCGGTCGATCTGTTGCGCCTGTCCAACGGCGGCACCACGGCCCAGGTCCTGACCTGGGGGGCCACGCTGCAGGATCTGCGGCTGGACGGGCTGGACCGCGGGCTGGTGCTGGGCGCGCCCGGGCTGGCGCCCTACCACGGGCCGATGCGCTATTTCGGGGCCGTGGTCGGGCCGGTGGCCAACCGCATTGCCGGGGGCACGGCCACGCTGGATGGCCGGACCTACGTGTTCGAGCGCAACGAGGCCGGGCGCACCACCCTGCACGGCGGCCATGTGGGCACCGATGCCCGGGTCTGGACCGTCGAGGCCCATGACGACACCTCCTGCACCCTGTCGCTGGACCTGGCCGATGGCGAGGGCGGCTTTCCGGGCAACCGGCGGATCACGGCGCAATACCGGCTGGACGAGGACGGCGCGCTGGTCCTCACCCTGACCGCCCGCAGCGATGCGCCCAGCTGGATCAACCTGGCCAGCCATGCCTATTGGAGCCTGACCGGGCGCGACGGGCTGGACGACCACGATATGACCATCGCCGCCGGCCAGTACCTGCCCGTCGACGACCAGCTGATCCCCAGGGGCGCCCCCGCCCCCGTGGCCGGCACGCGGTTCGATTTCCTGGCCCCGCGCCCGGTGCGCCGCGAGGGCGAGGCGATGATCGACCACAATTTCTGCCTCGATCCCGGCGATGGCCCGGCCCTGACCCTGCGCGGCGGCGGGCTGCGGCTGGAGATCACCACCGATGCGCCGGGCCTGCAGATCTTTGATGCCACGGGCCTGCATCCCGGCCCCGGCCATGACGGGCGCACCTATGGGCCCCATGCCGGGCTGGCCATCGAACCCCAGTACTGGCCCGACAGCCCCAACCACCCCGATTATCCCTCGATCCGCGTGGCGGCCGACGAAACCTGGCAACAGGTCTCGCGCTTTCACGTCACCCGGACCGGGGACATGTGACAGACCATGAGGACCAAGCCATGAAAACTCCCCTGACGGGCATCCTGCCGGTGGCCCCCACGCCGTTCCATGCGGATGGCCGTGTCGACGAGGAGGGCATGCGCCGCGTG
>PAQV01000081.1 GCA_002709405.1 Paracoccaceae bacterium | reverse complement strand
GGGGCAGCCGGGCGCAATGCGCCCGGCTGCCCCCGCCCCGGCCTTACCCTATGACACCCCGTGCGCCTCCGGTCTGGCCGCGATCCAGAAGCAGGTGGTCGAGGATCACGCAGGCGGCCATGGCCTCGCCCACGGGCACGGCCCGGATCCCGACGCAGGGGTCGTGGCGGCCCTTGGTGATGATCTCGGCCGGTTCCCCCGACTTGGTGATGGTCCGGCGGGTGGTCAGGATCGACGAGGTCGGCTTCACCGCGAAGCGCACGACGATGTCCTGGCCGGTGGATATCCCGCCCAGGATGCCGCCGGCATGGTTCGAGGTATAGATCGGCCCGTCATTGGCCAGGTCGTTGCCGGGCAGGATCTCGTCGGCATTGTCGACGCCGGTCAGGGCGGCGGCGGCCATGCCCTCGCCGATCTCGACGCCCTTGACCGCGTTGATCGACATCATCGCGGCGGCCAGGTCGGTGTCCAGCTTGCCGTAGATCGGCGCGCCAAGGCCCGCCGGTGCCCCGGCCACCGTGACCTCGATCACTGCGCCGACCGAATTGCCGTCCTTGCGCAGGGTGTCCAGGTACTCGGCCCAGTCCGCCGCCGCCTGGGCGTCGGGTGTCCAGAACGGGTTGCGCGCGATCTCGGCCCAGTCGAAACGGGCCCGGTCGATCTGCCGGGGCCCCATCTGCACCATGTAGCCGGTGATCGTCAGGTCCGGCACCAGCGCGGCCAGCGCCGCCCGGGCGATGCCCCCGGCGGCCACCCGGGCCGCCGTTTCACGGGCCGAGGACCGCCCGCCGCCGCGATGATCGCGGATGCCGTATTTCTGCCAGTAGGTGATGTCGGCATGGCCGGGCCGGAATTTCTCGGCGATGTCGCCGTAATCCTTCGACCGCTGGTCGGTGTTCTCGATCATCAGCTGGATCGACGTGCCCGTGGTCCTGCCCTCGAACACGCCCGACAGGATCCTGACCTGGTCCGGTTCCTTGCGCTGGGTGGTGAACTTGTTCTGGCCCGGCTTCCGCTTGTCCAGCCAGTGCTGCAGCATCGCCTCGTCCACGGCCACACCCGGAGGGCAGCCGTCGACGGTCGCCCCCAGCGCCGGGCCGTGGCTTTCGCCCCAGGTGGTCACGCGGAAGAGATGTCCGAAGGTGTTCATCGACATGGGGCAACGGGCTCCTGCTAGGTGCGCGGGGGTCTAGCGCAGGGTGATGCCGGGGAAAAGCATCTTGGTCGGGAATCAGGGCGAAATCGGGTAGGATGGGTCATTCACCCCTGTCGGAGAGCCCCTCATGATGCGCCTGTTCCTGTCTGCCGCGGCCCTGGCCGCCACCGCAACCACGGCCCTGGCCGAAGATCCCATGAGCCGCGCCGAGCTCGGGCGCACCGAAACGGCCGTTGAGACCGAAACCATCGTGTCGGAACTGCGCATGATGCCCGGGGCTTACCTGCGCCTGCACAGCCATCCCGGCGATGAACATGTCTACATCGTCAAGGGCGGGCCGATGCAGACCAAGGACGGCAAGACCATCCCCTTCAAGGACGGCGGCTACCTGTTCTTCCCCCGGGGCAAGGTCCATGGCGGGCTGACCTCGGCCGGCGAGGGCGAGGTGGTCGTGGTGACGGTCCACGTGGTCGACAAGGGCAAGCCGGTCTACGACTACACCGAGTAGACCCGGCCCCCCGGTACCAGGCCGCCCGGCCCAAGGTCAGGCCCAAGGCCAAGCCCCTGGCCAGGCCCCATGCCGGGTGCGTGGTATACCATGGTTGCCAAGCCCGGCCACAGCCATTACCTGTGATCCCACCTCGGGGTGCCCTAAGGGGCTGAGATGCATCTGCGAACCCGTTGAACCTGAACCGGCTCATACCGGCGGAGGGAAGGTCATGGTCACGCATCCACCCTTGCCCTGTCGCCGCAATAGGAGGATGCCACATGGCGTACACGTCACACCTTTCCATTGCAGCGGGACTTCTCATTGGCTCGGCCGCTTTCGCCGACACGCCCGAGTTGACCGTCTATACCTACGACAGTTTCGTGTCCGAATGGGGGCCCGGCCCGGTCATCGAGGCGGAATTCGAAAAGACCTGCGGTTGCGACCTGACCCTTGTGGGCGTGGGCGACGGGGCCTCCCTGCTGGCCCGGGTCAAGCTGGAGGGCGCCCGGTCCGATGCGGACGTGGTGCTGGGCCTGGACAGCAACCTGGTGGCCGCCGCGCGAGACACCGGCCTGTTCGCCCCCCATGCGGTGACGGCCGAGTACGACCTGCCCATCACCTGGGACGATCCCGATTTCGTGCCCTTCGACTGGGGCTATTTCGCCTTTGTCCAGGCCCGCGATGCCCAGGCCCCGGCCAGCCTGAAGGCGCTGGGCGACAGCGATGTCAGCATCGTCATCCAAGACCCGCGGTCCTCGACCCCCGGGCTGGGCCTGCTGATGTGGGTCAAGGAGGCCTACGGCGACGAGGCCCCCGCCGTCTGGGTCTCCCTGGCCGACAACATCGTCACCGTGACCAAGGGCTGGTCCGAGGCCTACGGCATGTTCCTTGAGGGCGAGGCGGACATGGTGCTGTCCTACACGACCTCGCCGGCCTATCACCTGATCGCCGAGGACGACGACAGCAAGACCACGCCCGAGTTTTCCGAAGGTCACTACCTGCAGGTCGAGGTCGCGGGCAAGCTGGCCGGGTCCGACCAGCCCGACCTGGCCGATGCCTTCCTGGATTTCATGGTCAGCGACGGGTTCCAGTCGGCGATTCCCACGACCAACTGGATGTACCCGGCCGTCACTCCGGACGCCGGCCTGCCCGACGGGTTCGACACGCTGATGGTGCCCGGAAAGGCCCTGCTGATCCCGGTCGAAGACGTCCCGGCCCTGCGCGAGGAAGCCCTGTCCGAATGGCTGACCGCGCTCAGCCGGTAAGGCCGGGCGCGGGCATTGCCGCTGGCCTGCTGGTCGGCGCGGTGGTGCTGGGCGCCCTGGCGGCGGTGTTCTGGCGGGCCGGAGGGGCCGTGTCCCCCGGCCCGGCGGACTGGGCGGCGGTGCGTTTCACCGTGGTCCAGGCGCTGGTGTCGGCCGGGCTGAGCCTGGCCCTGGCCATTCCGGTCGCCCGTGCCCTGGCCCGGCGCAGCTTTCCCGGACGCAGCCTGCTGGTCACCCTGCTGGGCGCGCCGTTCCTGCTGCCGGCCATCGTGGCCGTGCTGGGCCTGCTGGCCGTCTTCGGGCGGTCGGGCTGGCTGAACGCGGGGCTGGGCCTTGTCGGTTTGCCCCCGATCCAGATCTACGGCTTTCACGGGGTGGTCCTGGCCCACGTGTTCTTCAACCTGCCCCTGGCCACGCGGCTGGTCCTGCAGGGCTGGGCCGAGATCCCGGCCGAACGCTTCCGCCTGGCCGCCCAGCTTGATTTCGGCCCGGGGGAAACCTGGCGCATGTTGGAACTGCCCATGCTGCGGCGCATCGCGCCGGGGGCCTTCGCGGTGATCTTCGGCATCTGCCTGACCTCGTTCGCCGTGGCTCTGACCCTTGGCGGAGGCCCAAGGGCTACCACGGTCGAACTGGCCATCTACCAGGCCTTCCAGTTCGATTTCGACCTCGGCCGGGCAGCCTTCCTGGCGGTGTTGCAGATCGCCCTGACGCTGGGGGCCGCGCTGATCGCCCTGCGCCTGTCGGCGGGCGAGGGCTTTGGCGCCGGGTTGGACCGGGCCCGGGCCCGCTGGGATGCGGACGGATGGGCGTTGCGGGCCACGGATGCGGCGGCGATCGCCCTGGCCGCGCTGTTCCTGGTGGTGCCGATGGCCGCCGTTGCGGCCAAGGGCCTGCCGGGCCTGCTGGCCCTGCCCGGGTCGGTGTGGCGCGCGGCCCTGACCTCGCTGGGGGTTGCCGCGCTCAGCCTCGGGGTGCTTCTGGTCCTGGCCCTGCCGATGGTCGCGGCCCTGTCGGGCGGTCGCCGGCGCTGGATCGACCTGGCCGGGCTGCTCGGGCTGGCGGTGTCTCCGCTGGCCCTGGGCACGGGGCTCTTCATCCTGGTCTACCCGGTGGCCAATCCCGCCGCCCTGGCCCTGCCGGTCACGGCGCTGGTCAATGCCATCATGGCGCTGCCCTTCGCCCTGCGCATCCTTGTGCCCGCCGCCCGCGGCATCGTCGCCGATTACGGCCGGTTGGGCGCTCAGCTGGACATGGGCCGGGGGCCGTTCTTCTGGCGCATCCTGCTGCCCCGGCTGGCCCCGCAACTGGGCTTTGCCGCCGGGCTTGGCGCGGCCCTGTCACTGGGCGACCTGGGTGTCATCGCCCTGTTCGCCAACCACGAGGAGGCCACCTTGCCCCTGCAGATCTACCGGCTCATGGGAGCCTACCGGATGGAGGCCGCCTCGGGCGCGGCCCTGTTGCTGATGGCCCTGGCCTTCGGCACCTTCTGGCTGTGCGATCAGAAAGGCCGGTCCCATGCTGCATCTTGATCACCTTGTCTGCGGCGCCAGGCCGTTCCGGCTGGAGGCCGACCTGACCGTCGCCAAGGGCCGGATCGCGGCGGTCATCGGCCCGTCGGGCGCGGGCAAGTCGACCCTGCTGAACACCATCGCTGGGTTTCAACCCCCGACCAGCGGCCATATCTTGTGGCAGGGCGATGACCTTGGCCCGCTAGCCCCAGGCAAAAGGCCGGTGGCCATGCTGTTCCAGGACGGCAACCTCTTCCCGCACCTGGACGTGCAGACCAACGTCGCCCTGGGCATCGACCCGCGCGGGCGGCTGGATGCCGACGGCCGGGCCAGGGTGGCCGAGGCCCTGGCCCGCGTCGGGCTGGACGGGCTGGGCGGGCGCAAGCCGGGCACCCTGTCGGGCGGGCAGCAAAGCCGCGCGGCCCTGGCCCGGATCCTGGTGCAGCACCGGCCTCTGATCCTGCTGGACGAACCCTTTGCCGCCCTCGGTCCCGCCCTGAAGGCCGACATGCTGGACCTGGTGGCTGACCTCGCCCGCGCCCAGGCGGCGACGCTGCTGATGATCACCCACGACCCCGAGGACGCCCGGCGCATCGCCGACGACACCATCGTGGTGGGCAACGGCCGGGCCGACCCGCCGCGCCCGACGGCCGATATTCTGGACAACCCGCCCTTGGTGCTGCAGGACTACCTCGCGGCATCCGCCTGAGGTCTGACATGCATCCCAACCCCGTTTACCACACCGCAGACCCGGCCCGGAACATTGCCTGGGCCCGCGACCGGGGCTTTGGCATCCTGGCCGTTGGCGGGGCAGATGCGCCGCCGATGCTCAGTCACGTGCCCTTCCTGCTGGATGCAGAGGGCGTGGCGGCCGACCTGCACCTTGTCCGGTCCAACCCGATTGCCCGGGCGCTGACCAAGGGCCCGCTTCCCGCCCGACTGGCGGTGTCGGGCCCCGATTCCTATGTCTCGCCCGACTGGTACGGGATCGACGACCAGGTGCCGACCTGGAACTACGTGGCCGTCCACCTGACCGGACGGCTGGAATTATTGCCTCAGGACACGCTGAGAGACCTGCTAGACCGCCAGTCAGCCTTCTACGAATCGCGGCTGGCTCCGAAACCGGCCTGGACCGCCGACAAGATGGAGGCCGAGGCGCTGGCCAAGCTGATGCGCATGATCGTGCCCGCCCGGATGGTGGTCGACACGGTCGATGGCACCTGGAAGCTGGGGCAGAACAAGACCGACGAGGTCCGTCAGCAGGCGGCCGGCCACATGGAGGCCTATGGCTTCGGGTCCGAACACCGCATCCTGTCGGCCCTGATGCGCGGCGCCTGAAGGTCCGGCGCGGGAACCCGGGCGCGGCTAGCTGCCAATGACGCTTGTCCGGGACGACATTCCCTATAGGGTCAGCCCAAACAGGAGACCCCAGATGAAACTCTACATGTCCCCGGCTTCGCCTTTCGTGCGCAAGGTGCTGGTTGTCCTGCATGAAACCGACCAGGCCGACGCGGTCGAGCTGGTGCCGGTCTCGGTGACGGCGCTGAACCCGTCGGACGCGCTGATCCCCAAGAACCCGCTGTCGAAGATCCCCGCGCTGGAGCGCGACGACGGGCCGACGATCTATGACAGCCGGGTGATCTGCGCCTATCTCGACGACCTGTCCGGAGGGCGGCTGTATCGCCAGGGGCCGGGCAAGTGGGATCAGCTGACGCTGGAGGCGACGGCGGACGGGCTGCTCGATGCCGCGGTGCTGATGGTCTACGAGGGCCGGGTGCGCCCCGAGGACATGCAGTTCGCCCCCTGGGTCGAGGCGCAATGGGCCAAGGTCGATCGCGCCCTGACGGCGCTTGAATCGCGCTGGATCCCGCATCTGAGCGGGCCGATTGACATTGGCCAGGTCGCCGTGGGCTGCGCGCTGGGGTATCTCGATTTTCGCCACGCGGACCGCGGATGGCGCACGGGTCGGCCGGCGCTGGCGGCCTGGTATGACGGGTTCTCGGCCCGGTCGTCGATGCGGGCCACCGCGCCGCAGGGCTGACCCATGCGCGCCGCCCTGTCGGCGCGGGGTATGGTCGCGGGCCTGTCGGCGCTGGCCATGATTGCCGCGCTTTGGGTCTTTGCCCGGGCCGCGCCGGGGCTGGGGGCCTGGGCCTTCGGGCTGGCAGGGGTGATCCTGGCCGTGCCGCTGGCGCTGGTCCGGGCCCATTGGGCGGCCACGCGCCGCAGTCATAACCTGCTGATCCTGAACCAGGACGGCTGGCTGCACCGAGCGCTCTCCGGGCCGGTGTTGCGCGTGACCCTTGCCCTGGTGCGCGCGCTGATCCTGACGTTTGTCCTGCTGGTGCGCGTGATCGCCCTGATCCCGGCGGACTGGCTGGCCCTGGTGGTCGCGGGCACGGGCGTGCCCCTGGGGGCGGCCCTTGGCCAGCGCGTGGTCGGGGCCCAGATCGCCACGCCTCACCGGCTGGCCGGCACCCTGCGCATCGGGCGCTACATCGGATCGGCGCTGGGGCTGGCGGCCTACCTGGTCCTGC
Source organism: Paracoccaceae bacterium (assembly GCA_002709405.1). GTDB lineage: Bacteria > Pseudomonadota > Alphaproteobacteria > Rhodobacterales > Rhodobacteraceae > Marinibacterium. The sequence goes on along the minus strand of PAQV01000081.1, from coordinate 20,178 downwards.
GCGATCTGCCCGTGCCCCCGCCCGAAGGTCCCTTCCGCAGCCCCCTGATCGAACAGGCCGTGCTGCTGGGCGCGCAATGGCGCCTGCTGGAGGATTTCGCCCTCGGCCAGTTGTCGGTCCTGGGCGACTGGGGCCGTTGGGCCGCCGTGCTGGTGTCGGTCCTGGGCAACCTGGCCCTGGTCTGGACGGCGACCGGAATCGCCGCGGGCCTGATGTTGCCCCGCGATGCCCTGCGCCGCGCCCTGGCCCCGGTCGGCGCGGACCGGCCGGCGCCCGTGGCGATCGGCTGGATGACCGCCCTGGCCACTGTGATCACACTCTTCGTCTATGCCCCGGTCCTGGCCATGGCCGAGGCCGCCCTGCGCGCGGTGCCGGCGGAAAACCGGCCCTCGGACGTCTTTGTCACCCAGGTCGAGCAGATCGGCGGCCAGTTCTTTGAACCCGGCACCATCGCCGAGCTGACCGGCCGCCGGATCGAGGCCCAGGCCAATGCCGCCCCCGAGGCCCGCGCCGCGCTGCTGGATCAGGTCGACGCGGGCTTTGCGGCGATGGAGGCCAATATCGACCCGTTCCTCGACTGGTATTACTCGCTGCCGGCGGAATACGGGCGAATCGCCCACCTTCTGGCGGGCGATTTCGAAAGCTACCTGGCCGGGAAAATGGGCGAGTACCTGTCCGAAGGCGATCCCTTCGGCGGGCTGGATACGGCCCTGGCCCGGTGGGAGGCCGCCGAAGAGGCAATGCAACCGGCCTTGGAAGCCGAGCTCGAATCGCTGGCGCGCGCCCGGCGGGTGGAGATCGCGCCGGGCCAGCCCATCGCCATCGTGGGCAGCGCCGAGGCGGCGGTGTTCGGGGCCATGCCCTCGATTTCCGACCGGCTGACGACCCGGCTGGCCATCACCGGGGGCACGGCGGGGCTGGCCGCGGCCCTGACCACGGCGGTCATGGTCAAGCTGGGCACAAAGGGCGTGACCAAGCTGGCGGCCAAGGCGGCGCTGAAAGTTGCGGCCTCGAAGGGCGCGGGGGGGACTGCGGGCGCCGGGGCCGGGGCGGCCGGCGGCGCGATCGTGGGGTCTGTCGTGCCCGGCATCGGCACGGCCGCGGGGGCGGTCATCGGCGGCCTGATCGGCGGGCTGGCCGTGGGCGCGGGCACCGACTTTCTGCTCGTAAAGCTCGAAGAAGCATTGTCACGGGACCAGCTTCGGGCAGAAATGGTGTCAGCGCTTGACGCAGCGCGCGCGGACATGCACGGCTTGATCGACGCGGATCCGTCCGGAAAGTGAAGCATCTTGGTCACCGGGAGCGCCCTGCGCGCCTATGACCGCTGGACGTGAGCCGCCTGCGGCATTATGCAACCGCGTTGAGGCGCCACGCCCCTGTTGCGCGTGGCGAGAGGTGAACCGCCCCCGGGTCCGGGGAGCTGAAATCGGAGACGAAGGCCAGTGTCCCACGCAGATGATCACGAAGGTTCCCGGCGAGACTTTCTTTATTATACAACGGCCGGCGCCGGAGCCGTGGTTGCCGGAGCGGCTGTCTGGCCGCTGGTGAACCAGATGAACCCGTCCGCCGACGTCCAGGCTTTGTCCTCGATCCTGGTCGACGTGTCGGGGGTGGAACCCGGTACGCAGATCACGGTCAAGTGGCTGGGCAAGCCGGTGTTCATCCGTCGCCGCACCCAGGAAGAGATCGACGCCGCGCGGGACACGCCGCTGGCCGATCTGCCCGACCCCGATGCCCGCAACGCCAACCTGTCGACGGGCGCCGAGGCAACGGACATCAACCGCGCCCTGCCGCAGCCCGGTGACGAGAATGCCGAGCAATGGCTGGTCATGATGGGCGTCTGCACCCACCTGGGCTGCGTGCCCCTGGGCGACGGTGCGGGCGACTTCGGTGGCTGGTTCTGCCCCTGCCACGGCTCGCACTACGATACCGCCGGTCGCATCCGGAAGGGCCCCGCACCCGAGAACCTGCCGGTTCCGGTTGCCGCCTTCCAGGACGAATCGACGATCAAACTCGGATAAGGGAAGCAGTTCATGTCCGGAATTCCGCACGATCACTACGAGCCGAAAACCAAGGGCGAGAAGTGGGTCGAGAGCCGCCTGCCGATCATCGGGCTGATCTACGACACGCTGATGATCCCCACTCCGAAAAACCTGAACTGGTGGTGGATCTGGGGCATTGTCCTGGCCTTCTGCCTGGTTCTGCAGATTGCCACCGGCATCGTGCTGGTGATGCATTACACGCCGCATGTGGACCTGGCCTTTGCCTCGGTCGAACACATCATGCGTGACGTGAACGGCGGCTTCATGCTGCGCTACCTGCATGCCAACGGCGCCTCGTTGTTCTTTGTGGCCGTCTACATCCACATCTTCCGCGGCCTGTTCTACGGGTCCTACAAGGCCCCGCGCGAAATCACCTGGATCGTGGGCATGCTGATCTACCTCTGCATGATGGGCACGGCCTTCATGGGCTACGTTCTGCCCTGGGGCCAGATGTCGTTCTGGGGGGCCACGGTGATCACCGGCCTGTTCGGCGCCATCCCCTTCATCGGCGAGCCCATCCAGACCTGGCTGCTGGGCGGACCCGCCGTGGACAACGCCACGCTGAACCGCTTCTTCTCGCTGCACTACCTGCTGCCCTTCGTCATCGCGGGCCTGGTGATCGTGCACATCTGGGCCTTCCACTCGACCGGCAACAACAACCCCACCGGTGTTGACGTGCGCAAGGGATCCAAGGCCGAGGCCGAGAAGGACACCCTGCCGTTCTGGCCCTACTTCGTCATCAAGGACCTGGTCGGCCTGTCCATCGTTCTGGTGATCTTCTGGGCCATCGTCGGCTTCATGCCGAACTACCTGGGCCACCCCGACAACTACATCGAGGCCAACCCGCTGGCGACGCCCGCGCACATCGTGCCCGAATGGTACTTCCTGCCGTTCTACGCCATCCTGCGGGCCTTCACGGCCGACGTCTGGGTCGTGCAGATCGCCAGCTTTGTCACCGGCGGCATCGTCGACGCCAAGTTCTTCGGCGTGCTGGCCATGTTCGGCGCGATCGCGGTCATGGCCCTGGTGCCCTGGCTCGACACCTCGTCGGTCCGCTCGGGTCGCTACCGGCCGATGTTCAAGTGGTGGTTCTACCTGCTGGTCATCGACTTCTTCGTCCTGATGTGGTGTGGCGCCATGCCGGCGGAACCCCCGTACTCGGGCATCTCGCTGCTGGGGGCCACCTACTGGTTCGCCTACTTCCTGGTGATCCTGCCGCTGCTGGGCGTGCTGGAGAAACCCGACGCGATGCCGGCCACCATCGAGGACGACTTCAACGCGCATTATCCCAAGGCTGCCGGTTCCGACGGATCCGCCGCCGAGGCCACCCCGGCCGAATAAGAGACAAGGACGATCATGATGTTCAGAACGCTTCTTATCGGTGCGACCCTGGCTCTCTCGCCCCTGGCTGCCCTGGCAGCCGGAGGTGAAGGCGGCCACATCCACAACGTGCGCTTTTCCTTCGACGGTCCGTTTGGCACCTACGACCAGAACCAGCTGCAACGCGGCTTGCAGATCTACACCGAGGTCTGCGCCGGCTGTCACGGGCTGAAGTTCGTGCCCCTGCGGACCCTGTCCGACGAGGGCGGCCCGGGGATCCCGGAAGACCAGGTGCGGGCCTATGCCTCGGAACTGGCGGTGCTGGATGAAGGCGCAAACATGCACCTTTACGATGCCGCCGAAGGCGAGCTGCGGGCGCTGACCCCGAACGACAACTTCCCGGCAAACGATTCGCTGGGCGCTCCGGATCTCAGCCTGATGGCCAAGGCCCGGGCCGGGTTCCACGGGCCTTACGGCCTGGGGATCAACCAGTTCCTCAAGGGCATCGGCGGACCGGAATACATCGTCGGTATCCTCACGGGCTATACCGGCGAGGAAAAGGTCGAAGCAGGTGTCACGCTTTACGAAAACACCGCCTTCCCGGGCGGCTGGATCGGCATGGCCGCCCCGCTTTACGGCGAGGACGTGGAATTCGCCGACGGCCATTCCAACGAGCTGCACCACGAGGCCGAGGACGTGGCCGCCTTCCTGATGTGGGCCGCCGAGCCGAAGCTGGCCGCGCGCAAGCAGGCCGGGCTGACCGGTGTCGTCTTCCTGGCGATCCTGTCGGTGCTGCTGTACCTGACCAACAAGCGCCTCTGGGCGCCGGTGAAGGGCAAGGAAGTCCTCTAAGAGCAACTTTCCCACGGATTGAATTGAAAGGGCGTGAGAGGGGATCCTCTCACGCCCTTTTCGCATCTGGCGGTCGTCTGGGTGTGCGATGGGGACGGCCGCCGGGCCGTCGGTTACGCGGAGCGCGGCGCGCGTGCGGGCCGCACGCGCCGGCTTTGGAGTTCGTGGCGGGCCCGAATGGACACCCACCACAACCCGGTCATCAACACATATCCGTCGGCCATGCGATCCGGTCCTTACTTCACGGCCCGCAGGCGCGGGCGGTCGGTGCTGTTGGCCTGGGCGCAGCGGTTCATGTCCGACAGGGCCTCCCACAGCGCGTCATGGGTTTCGATCTTCTCGTTCGACCATTTCGAGATCGACCGCAGCACACCCCCGAACAGGTGGTCGCTGGGGCTCAGCCGGTGAAGCATCCGGTTGAGGCTGTCGAGCTTGGTGCGGCAGAGCTCTTCATGGGCCTTGAGGGCCTCGAACCGCGCCACCGCGCTGTCGTAATCTGATGTGATCCCATTCATTTTCATGTTCCCATCCTTGTCCATGTAACGTCTGGGATCAGTTAATCGCGTCACGCCTCGCGGGTCTGTGAAGCGCATCACATGAAAATAATTTGTGGCAGGATGTCGGAAAAAGGGGGCCAAAAGCCCCCTAAAGCCCTGTGTGCTCGGGTCAGGCGGCGATCAGCCGCCCGCCGTCGTGCCCGGCGATGCGCGCGGTCAGCATCTGGCCGGCGGCATGGGGCGCGTCAAAGGTCACCTCGGCGAATTGCCGGGTGCGGCCCAGGGTCGGGCCTTCCATCAGGATGTCGTGCGTCTGGCCGACCTGGGCTGCCAGGTGCCGGTCGACCTGGGCCGCTCCGGCCGCGCGCAGCCGGGCCGCCCGGTCCTTGATCGCCCGGCCATTCACCTGGGGCATCCGCGCCGCGGGGGTGCCGGGGCGAGGGGAATAGGGGAAGACGTGCAGCCAGGTCAGGTCGCAATCCGTGACCAGCCGCAGCGAGTTTTCGAACTGCGCCTCGGTCTCCGTGGGGAAGCCGGCGATGATGTCTGCCCCGAAGGTCATGTCGGGCCGCAGCCGCCGGGCCTCCTGGCAGAAGGCGATGGCATCGTCGCGCAGGTGGCGGCGCTTCATGCGCTTCAGGATCAGGTCGTCCCCATGCTGCAACGACAGGTGCAGGTGGGGCATCAGCCGGGGTTCAGAGGCGATGGCCAGCATCAGGTTGTCATCCGCCTCGATCGAATCGATGGACGAGATCCGCAGCCGCGACAGGTCCGGCACCAGCCGGAGGATCCGCATCACCAGGTCGCCCAGGCGCGGTGCGCCCGGCAGGTCGGCCCCCCACGAGGTCAGGTCCACCCCGGTCAGCACGACCTCGTTATAGCCCTTCTGGACCAGCCGCTTGATCTGGTCGACGACCACTCCGGCGGGCACCGACCGCGAATTGCCCCGGCCATAGGGAATGATGCAGAAGGTGCAGCGGTGATCGCAGCCGTTCTGGACCTGCACATAGGCCCGCGCCCGGGTGCCGAAGCCGTCGATCAGGTGGCCGGCGGTTTCGGTCACGGACATGATGTCGTCGACCTGGATCTTCTCGGTCTCGCCGATGAAATCGCCCGCCATGCCCTTCCAGGTCTCAGGCGCCATTTTCTCGGTATTGCCGATCACGCTGTCGACCTCGGCCATGGCGGCAAAGGTTTCGGGTTCGGTCTGGGCGGCGCAGCCGGTCACGATCAGCCGCGCATCGGGGTTTTCCCGGCGCAGGCGGCGGATTTCCTGGCGCGCCTTGCGCACCGCTTCCGAGGTCACGGCGCAGGTGTTGACCACCACGGCATTGCCTACGCCCGCCTCTTCGGCGAGCGCCTTCATGGCCTCGGTTTCATAGGCGTTCAGCCGGCAGCCCAGGGTGGTGAACTTGGGCGCGGTCATAACGCCTCCAGGAAGGCGGGGGTCAGCACGCCGTCGAACACATGGGCGGTGCCGCCGGTCATCCAGACCCCGTCCTCGCGCCAGTCGATGACGAGGGTGCCGCCGTCCAGTACGATATCCACCTTGCGCCCGGTCAGGCCTCGGCGGGCGGCGGCCACGCCGGTGGCACAAGAAGACGACCCCGAGGCCAGCGTGATCCCCGTGCCCCGTTCCCAGACGCGCATGCGAATGCGATCCGGCCCGATGACCTGGGCGACCTGCACGTTGGTGCGTTCGGGGTAAAGCGGATGGTGTTCATGGATGGGCCCGAAGCTGGCCAGGTCGACCGCCTCGGCGTCGTCCACGAAAAAGGTGCAATGCGGGTTGCCCATGCCGGTGGCGACGGGCTCGCCCTCGATCGGCAGGTGCAGGGTGTCCATGGCCGCGGCCAGGGGAATGTCGGCCCAGTCGAGCTGTGGCGGGCCCATGTTGACCGAGGTCAGCCCATGCCCCGCATCCTCGGCCAGAAGCACGCCCCGGTCGGTGGTCAGGCGCAGGGCGGTCTGGCCGGTCTGGGTCATGATGTGGCGGGCGATGCAGCGGGTGGCGTTGCCACAGGCGGCCGACAGCGACCCATCGGCATTGTAGAAGGTCAGGTGCGCATCGGCATTGCCGCCCTCGGTGATCACGGCCAGCTGGTCGAACCCCACGCCCCGATGCCGGTCGGCCAGGGCGGTCGCCAGGGCCGGGGTCATGTCCACATCGCGCACGCGCCCGTCCACGACAACGAAATCGTTGCCGAGCCCGTGCATCTTCATGAAGGTCAAACCGCCGGTGTCTTGCATGGCGGGCATATAGCGATCCCCGGCGGGTCAATCCAGCCTTGCCGTGCGCCTGTGGTGAAATCCCGGCCGTGCTCCGCAACGTCGCGGGGCCGGCCAGTCACCTGGGGCGCGCTTTTTACAAGGGCTGCACCTTGAACCCGGCCTCGGTGCCCGCGCGGTCGAAATACTCGCCGGGCCGGTCGAACACCTGGCAGGCGCCGGTTTCAGCGATGTAGTTGAAGGCATGGCAGGACGAGTCCGTCAGGCATTGATCGGCGCAATCCTGGAAGTCCTTGCCCTGCAGGTAGAAGGCCGGCCGGTCGAAGAACCCCTTGCCCGCCCGGCGCAGAATGACCGGGTCGGTAGGCGCGCTGTGGATCCCGTCGATCTGTCCGCCCGCCACGTACAGGTCCGATTTCGGGTGTTGTGACAAGGCCTTGGCGCTGCGCGTCACGTCCTTGAGGAAACACATCCGGTTCCACCGGTCATAGGTTGCCGCGTCGCAGCCCGCGGTGGTCCGGCAGATCTCCATGCAGGCGGTGCCGCTGTCGGCCGGGCGGCTGTCGATGTCGCCCCCGGCCATGTCCATCCCGTCGAACCGGGCAAAGCCCGGCGGGGCAGGGGGCAGGACGGGCCCGCCCTCGGCCCGCGCCGTGGCGGCCCGGGCAGTGCCGGGCAACGCATCCAGCCGGGCGTGGAACGGGTGCATCAGAACCGGAGGCACGTCATAGGCCCCCACCAGCCGGGTGGCGCCCGGCCAGGCCACGGGATCAAAGGCCTCCGGGTCGCGGTCGCCGCCGCCGTAATCGCGGAACTCGACCGCGATGCCGGTGATTCCCAGCGCGGCGTTGTCCCCGGCATAGGCGGCCACGTCGGCCGGACGTATGGTGACGTAGCATTCCCGCCGCCAGTACTTGGATCCGGCCCAATAGGGCCCGGCATAGCCCTGCACCACGTCGTCCGAGACCTTGACCGCCCCGCGCACCGGCGCGATCCGGTTGCGGCGCAGGTTGGAAATGCTGTGCGCCGTGCTCAGGAAATCGGTGTCGAGCGGCCCGGCGGTGCCGTCGTGGAGCCGGTGCCGAAGGTAGACCGCATCGCAGATGTTGATCACGTGGCGCGGTTCGATGACGTCGGGGGCGGCCAGGCCCATCACGGGGATATTGGACAGGTAGGCATCGCCCACCGTGTCGATGACGTAAGGATCCTGGCCCCGGTGGCGCAGGATCTGCAGGAACAGGTGGTCTTCCAGGAGCCGGTGTCCCTGTTCCTCGGTCACCTTGATCCCGAAGAGCCCCTCGACCACGTCCAGAGCCCTGTCGACCGTCCGCCCCGCTCCGGAAAAGCCCAGGCGGGCGCCGGCCCAGATCTCGCGGTGGGGGAAGCGCACCAGCCCCGCCCCATCGACCATCGAGCCGCCCAGGAAGATCAGCGCACAGGCGCCCTGGCAGGTCTGGCCGGGCAGCACCCGGGTCCGGATATTGCGGCTGCGCACGTGTTCCAGGATGGCCAGGCCTTCGACCAGGTCGCCGCCGCTGCCGTCCAGGCAAAGTGTCGTGCCCAGGGCCGAGGGTGACATCCCCCGGACGCGGTCAAGATCCCCTTCGGCCACCGCGCCGGACAGGGTCCAGTCGCAAAACGTTCCGTCCGTCTGGTCAAGCGTTCCTGCGCAGGCGGCTCCTGCCGCCCACAGCCCCATGACCGCCAGACCCCACATCCGCTGCAGGTGTCTTCGCATCCGTGCCCCACTGCCCTTTTTTGGTTTTTGATACCCTGTCGCAAAACTTTAAAAAAGTCCACTGATCGGCCCTTGACGCCCCGCGGCCCTATCAGTAGGAAGCCCCCCTGTGGGCCGTTAGCTCAGTTGGTAGAGCAACTGACTTTTAATCAGTGGGTCGAAGGTTCGAATCCTTCACGGCTCACCACTGACACCAATATGATGAATTATGTCAGGGCGTTATGCCGGGATGTCCGGTGTGGACGCGGGCTGTTCTGCATCCGTCTGCGAGGTCCTGCCGCGACGCCCGGGCGCGCGCGATTCGCGATTTCACGGGCCGTTTTGCCATCGGGGCCGGATCAGGTCGCTGATCGCTTGCCGGGTCTGTTCCCGCAATGCCATGTCCTCTTCGAGTCCACCCTCCCAAAACGCACGAAGCCCGCACGGAGCGGGCTTCGGTTGGTACTTTATCCAACCGGCAGAAAAGGCCGGTGTGACATCCGGGGGCCGATCAGAATCTCGGCCCGGGGTATCAGGGGTGGCAGACGACCCGGATATTCGTCGTCACGGTGCATGTCGTAGCGTCAAGCGTGAAGCCAAGCTCTGACCAGCTGTCGAATTCCAGGATGAATTCGTCGTCGGTGCCATCCGGTTCCTCGATCTGGGCAAGGTAGGCGTCGGACAACCGGGCGCGCTGGTTTCCACCGCTGCTGTCGATCGAGACCGAGTGGGTCATCCGGTCGTAGAACGGCGACTCTCTTTTCCAGATCAGGCGGCCGTAGGAAAACCGCGACCGGGCATTCGCGAAGGTGTCCGCGAAAATTTCCACCACCCGGGGACGGAAGCCGACATCGAAGTGATGCGTGCCCGTGGTCGTCCACTGGTGGCTCAGGATGACCGGCCCTTCCGAGGCATGACCCAGGTTGTGGCGGATGTGCAGCGGGATCTTCGTTTCGAACACCTGGTTGGCGTTCTCGACGTCCCAGAAGCCCATGGTCGCCGGGATGTTGCGCACATCGTTGTTCTCGATCGTCACGTCGGCCGTCTGGAACGTGTCGCCGGTCCTGGCCTGCTTGAACAGGAAGGCCGGGTGGAACGTCCTGTCCTCGAAGAACCGGCAGCCGCGGATCGTCAGGCCGTCAGCCCCATGTCCGCTGACAGTCCCCGTGCGCAGGCACGAGAAATCCCGTTCGAACATCTGGTCTCCGCAGACGGCGCGCGATCCGGTGGCATATTGGTAGCGCTCGGAATAGGGGCCGTAGGGCTTGGTGTATTGCAAGCCGACCGCGCCATCGGCCAGGGCGGTTCCGCAATTGTGGTACTCGCAATCCTCGATCAGGGTGTTGCGCGCCCCGGTGATCCGCATCGCCCCGGTGACGCCGCCTTCGAACCGGCAGCGGCGGAAGGTCACGTTCCGGGAATCGCATTCCAGCACGTCGCCCGCGATGTCGGTCATCTTAGGATAGCGCAGGTCGCAGTCCTCGACGAGCACGGTCGATCCGTCGAAGTTCACATCGGTCGACAGCGTGACACAGGCCTCGCCGCAATCCTTCGCGTGGACGCGCCGCATGGTGCCACCCTTGGCCGGGGCGAACATCACGCCGACCCGCTCGGCGGATTCGATGTAGATGTCCTCGACCAGGGTGTTTTCCGACGGCGAATAGCTGGCCGTCTGGTTCTCTGGGTTGCCCCGGCTCTGCACCACGATGCAGCCGTAGGGGCCGTCGTCCTTGGTGCAATCGGTGAACTTGATCCGCCGATAGACGCCGTTCAGGCACCCGCCATCGGTGAACGTGCTGCACTTGAAGCCGACGAACTCCACGTCCTCGATCAGCGGATCGACGACCTTGGCAAAGTTCACACCTTGCCCGACACCGTTGAAATCGCCGTTGCGCCGGTCCACGGCCGGAGTGGCCAGCAGCCGGATGTCGGCATAGCCGCCCGACGGAAAGGCCGCCGGCGCGGATGTGTAGCCACCGCCGCCCGAGCGCATCGCGACGCTGACCAGCGAGCCGGTCTCATCGAACGTGCCCACCGCATAGGCGCCATGGCCGCCGCCGCCGCTGAAATGGATCTGCACGGTGTTTTCGACATCCCCGCCAGTGCCCGCGACATCGACCGACACCGAGGTCAGCGCGCCGCCGGTCAGGCTGCCGGTCAGGGTCGCGCCGTCCACGGTCTTGGGCACGAGCGAAATGGTCGTGTAGCCCGACCCGCCGTCCGTGACGACAACCGATGTCAGGGCGCCGGTCGCATCCATCACGCCATGCGCCTTGGCCCCGGATCCGTCGCCGGTGATCGTCAGGGCCTCCATCCGGCCGTAAGGGTAGGTGGGATGCCCGCCGAACCCGGTCCCGCCAGAGTTGACGGTGACCGACGTCACCTCGTCTCCGGTCAGGACGGCGGTCAGGCTGACACCCGAAATCCCCGACCCAAGCGCCCCCGAGCCCATGACGTAATCCGCCTCGGGGTCGGTGATCAGGGTACCGTCCGCCTGGCTGAGCCAGCGGTTGTACGGCAACTCGGTGCCGTCGATCGTCAGGTTCCGCAGCGCGATGTTGAAGGCGGTCCGCGGGGCGGTCGTCTTGTTGATGTCCCGGTTTTCCAGCCAGGTCACGCCATAGGTCGTGTTCGGGTGCACCTTCAGGGTCGTGCTGCGCCGCCCGGCCCCCCGGAAGGTGACGTTGCTGGCGATGGTCGATTCGGCAATGGCATAGGTGGCGTTGCGCCGCCCCTGGATGATTCCGCCGCCGATGCTTTCCAGGTAATCGTTGGCGGCGTTCCAGGCCGGGGTGTCGTCGCTGGACCCGTCGCCGGACGCGCCGAAATGTTCCAGCGTCACCACGTCATCCGGCACCAGCCCGGGCAGGTCCGGAATGGCCGAGGCGCCCTCTTGCCAGATGAAACCCAACCCGCCGATGCGGACCTCCTGGCCATCGGGCCGGGGTTCTGTCGCGGCCATCGTGGCCAGTTCGGACCGGGTCGCGGGCATGGCCGTCGCGCCGCCGGTGTCGTCCTTGTCGGAATAGACGTCGACCACCGAATTGCCATTCGGACTGCCAGCCATCCAGAGGATCTCGCCATCGGTCAGCGGAATCTCCTGGGTGCCGCCGGGCCGCAGGATATGCGCGCTCGCCGGTGCAAACGGAGGTGGCAGGCTGTCCAGCGTGCGGGCCCAGCGAATATCGTGTCCGGACGCGTTGCTCAGCAGGGCTGCGCAATCTTCAGCGGCGATATGGCGGTTCGTTTCGGTCCATTCGCCTTCAAGAGAGTAAGAGCTCGTTCCCATGAGTTGTCCCGTCATTTGTTCAATCGAGGCGCAGAGAACAAATCGGCAAAAACGCACGCCGGGGCCTCGAAACCGCAGGCAACTTCCGCCCAGAACCCTATTTCGCCCTTAAAGCTGCGTGCGTTGCGTGTCGGCGCATCTGGCCAGAGAGGCGCGCGGGCGCGTTTTGCGGGCGGCGGTTGGCTGCCCGCCGCCGGGCAGGACGCTGCGGCGCAGCTACATCTTGCGAGCCTGCGTCAAACCGTGCCAAGTAAGGCCGTGCGACGGATGATCCGCGTCCGGCGCGGAACAGGCGCTTGCCATTACCTGTGGGGTTGTCAATCAAGTGCAGGATCCCGGAAACGATCACGCCAGCGCGACGATCGTTTATTGCGTGCCCCGCCCACAGCGATGGGCCGCAGGTCTATGAATTGATATTGAGGTGTCTATGGATAAGGTTCTGATTTTCGGGACAAGCCATACAAATTGCCTTGCCCGAGCTCTTCCGGATTTCAAAAAGGAAGCTGGTGACGACATTTCGTTCGAAGTGGTTGCCCGTGGCCCCATGGGTCTGCCCGGCGGCCTTTGCGTCACGAACCATGCCGGCGAGAAAATTCCAAATCCCCTGATTGACTACGCAACCCAGGCCGCCAACATGCGGCGCGGGAACCGGATCTGGCTGATCAGCGTGCTGGCAATGAACAATGCCAACACCACCGGAATGTTCCGGGATTCGGCGGCTCCGTTCGCGGTCGCCTCGCGCGCCGAAGACGGAACGGAAACCGTTGTCGGCTCCGGGCGCGTCATCGACGAAGACCTGATCAAGCGCGGCCACCTGGCCCGGCTGGAAAGCCACAAGGAGGGGCTCAAGACCCTCAAGTCCCTGAAACCCCACCGGGTTGTCCAGCTGGCGCCCTACCCGATCATGCGGGACCCGGACGAGATCGTGGAACTTCTCAGCCAGTTCCCCGAACGGCTGGCCGCGCGGGGTGTCACGGCCGACGAAATCCAGGTGAACCCGGTCGAGCTGCGCAAGAAAATATGGGACATGGAATTCGAAGCCTGCAAGATCGTGGCCGAGGAAGCCGAGGTCGATTTCCTGGTCTCGGACAATCACATGATCGGCGAAGACGGAATGCGCGGGATCGACAGTTCCCTGGATCCGGCACATTGCACGCCCGAATGGGGCCTGGAAATCTTGCGGCAGCTCAAAGGCCATATCGAACAGGCGGCGGGGTAAACGGACATGACCAAGCAGGACAAACACGCGACATGCCCCTATCGCGGGCTTCCCGAAACCTCTTACTGGCGCAATTCCGTTGCCGAAACGAGAATGGCGAAAGTCCAGCCCGTTCAGGGCGGGTCCTTTACCATCGGCGGTGAGGATCTCATTTCCACGGCCGGATCCTGTTTCGCGCAGCATATCGCCCAGCACCTGCTGCGGTCCGGCTTCGGCTATTTCGTCCCCGAAGAGCCGCACTGGATGGTGAATCCCCATATCGCCCAGGAGATGGGCTATGGCGTGTTCTCGGCGCGGTACGCCAATATCTACACCACCCGCCAATTGCTTCAGACATTCCAGCGGGCCTACGGCGAATTCGAACCCAAGGAACGCGTCTGGAAAGACGGGGACCGCTATATCGACCCGTTCCGGCCATTCATCCAGCCCGACGGTTTCGCCACCCAGGCCGCCTTCGACAGCGACCAGGAACACCACTTCGCGTCCATCCGGCGTATCGTCGAGGAATCGTCGGTCTTCGTTTTCACCCTGGGCCTGACCGAGGCCTGGGTGTCCAAGGACGAAGGCATCGTCTTCCCGGTCTGCCCGGGCTGCGGGGCCGGGACGTTCGACGAAGATCGCTATGAATTCAAGAACTTCCGCATGGAAGAGGTCCGCGACGATCTGCTTGCGGCGCTGAAATTCATGCGCGCGCGCAACCCGGATATCAAGGTCCTGCTGACCGTTTCGCCCGTGCCCCTGATCGCCACGGCCGAACCGCGCCACGTCCTGACCTCGACCATCTACTCGAAATCCGTCCTGCGGGTCGCGGCCGAGGAAGTCTCGCAGGCGCTGGAGATGTGCGACTACTTCCCGTCCTACGAGATCATCACCGGCCAGCACGCGGGCAACGCCTATTACGAGGATGATTTCCGCAGCGTGAAGCCCGAAGGGGTCGCCCACGTGATGCGCTGCTTCTCCGAGAACTACTTCGACAAGGCCGGCAAGCGGAAGGCCGGCCGGCGGGCCGCTGGCAAGGCCGATGGCCGGGTGTCGGCCAAGGTCAACGACCTGTTGTGCGAAGAGGAAAAGCTGGTGGAATGACCACCGACGCAGGCCAACCTGGGCCAGCGTGACACCATCAAGCCGCCCGCGTCCCCGCGCGGGCGGCATTTTTTCAGGCCTGGCCGGTGTAGCGGCGCAGGGCCCCGGCGGTGCCCTCGGACCAGATCAGGGTCAGCCAGTCGGCGAATTGCGGGGCAAACCGCGCATCCTTGGCCAGGTCACCATAGATGTGGTCCTGTTCCAGCCAGCTTTGCGGGTGGTCCCGGGCGGCCAGGGCGGCCGGCACCAGGGCCTCCCAATGCGGGTCGTTGGCCACGATCTCTGACCCGTCTTCCCGCGTGCCCGCGCACATCCGCGCCCACAGCGCCTCGACCAGGGCCAGCCCGTCCACCGGACCCCCGGCCGCCAGCGCATCTCGCAGGATCGGCAGGACGAACCCCGTGTGGCGCGACGATCCATCAAAGGCCACGCGCCGCGTCGTGTCCCGGATCGCCGGGTTGGAAAACCGCGTTTCGATCAGGGTGACATACTCGGCCGGAGCCATCCCGGGCACCGCGTGCACGTAGGGCGCAATGGCCTCGCGTTCCACCTTGTGCAGCAGGGCCGACACAAGCGGGTGGGCCATGCAGTCCGCGATGGTTTCCACCGACAGCAGCTCTCCGGCATTGGCCAGCACCTGGTGGCCCGCATTCAGGATGCGGATCTTCATCGTCTCGTAGGAATGCACGTCGTCGGTGAAGGTCGCGCCTGCCTTGTCCCAGTCGGGCCGGCCGGCGCAGAAAGCGTCCTCGATCACCCATTGGCGAAAGTTCTCGTGCGTCACCGGGGCGGCGTCTTCGATGCCCAGCTCGCGCACCAGGGCCAGTTCGGCGGGGCCGGTGGCCGGCACGATGCAATCGACCATCGAGTTCGGAAAGCTGCAGTTTTCCTCGATCCAGCCCGCCAAGCCAGTGTCGGACAAGCGGGCGAGGGACACCAGCGTCTGCCGCAGGATGTCGCCGTTGCCCTGCAGGTTGTCACAGCTTTGGCCGGTGAACGGCCCATGCCCGGCGGCCCGCCGCTGTTTCAGCGCCGCGATCATCGCCCCGAAGGCCGTGCGCGGCCTGTCGGGCTGTTCCGCGTCGTGCACGATGTCGGGGTGCTGGGCATCGAACCCGCCGGTGACCGGGTCAATGTAATAGCCCCCTTCGGTCACCGTCAGAGCCACGATGCGGATCGCCGGATCAGCCATAGCCGCGATCAGCGGGCCGTTGCCCTCTTCGATGGGCAGGTAGTCGATCATCGCGCCGGTGACCTCGGCCGAGGTGCCGGCGGGGTCAAGCTCGATCAGGGTGGTCAGGCAATCCTGGGCCAGCAGCCGCTCGCGCATGGCGCTGTCATAGGGCCGCACCCCGGCGCCGAGGATGGCCCAGTCCTGTGCCAGGCCGTCCTGCATCAGCCGGTGCAGGTACCAGGCCTGGTGGGCCCGGTGGAAATTGCCCAGCCCGATGTGGACGATGCCGGGGGTCAGGGCCGAGCGGTCATAGCGCGGGCGGGCCACCGTGTCGGGCAGCTGGGCCAGCGTGTCGTTGCAGAGTTGCATCCCGGGTCTCCGTCAGCTCATCCACTGGCCGCCGTCGACATTGTAGCACTGGGCCACGATGTAATCGGCGGCGTCGCTGGCCAGAAAGACGGCCATGCCGGTCAGGTCCTCGGCGGTACCCATGCGCCCGTAGGGCACGGCCGCGCCGACTTCCGTCTTCTTCTGGCCGGGGGCCTTGTTTTCATGCTTGGCAAAGAACGCATCCACCCCGTCCCAATGTTCGCCGTCGACGACGCCGGGGGCGATGGCATTCACGTTGATGCCGTGCTCGATCAGGTTCAGCCCGGCCGATTGGGTCAGGCTGATGATGGCCGCCTTGGTCGCGCAGTAGACGGCGACAAGCGGTTCGCCCCGGCGGCCGGCCTGGCTGGCCATGTTGATGATCTTGCCCCCGCCGCCCCGGGCGATCATGTGGCGGGCCACGGCCTGCATGGTGAACAGCGCCCCGGCCACGTTGATGTCGAAGGCCCGGCCGAAATCGGCCCGCTCGATCTCGACGATGGGGGCGGCGGTGAAGATCGCGGCGTTGTTGATCAGGATGTCGATCCGGCCCAACCGGGCAACGGTTTCGGCCACGCCCGCGTCGATGCTGTCCTGGCGGGTGACGTCCATTTCCACGGCGATGGCCGCCTCGCCGATGTCCTCGGCCGCTTGGGTGGCCCGGGCGATGTCGATGTCGCAGATGGCCACCTTGGCGCCTTCGGCCACGTAGGCCTTGGCAAAGGCCAGGCCGATGCCACGCGCGGCCCCGGTGATCAGGGCGGTTTTTCCGGCAAGACGGGTCATGCGATGCGCAGTCCTTCGGCGTCGAACCGTTGCATGACATCCATGCGCGGGGTCAGGTGGATGCGGTCTCCGTGGCGGAATCCGACCTCGCCATCGGCACGCACGGTGATGGTTTCGGCCAGGCCGGTGTCATGGACGTGGAAATAGGTGTCCGAGCCCAGGTGTTCCGACACGCTGACCACCCCGGACCAGGGGCCTTCGCTGTCCGACACGGTGATGTGTTCCGGCCGGATGCCGATGGTCTTGGCGCCCAGCTTGGCGGCCTCGGGCCCTTCGATGAAGTTCATCCGGGGCGAGCCGATGAAGCCGGCCACGAACAGGTTGCGCGGCTCGCGGTACAGCTCCAGCGGGCTGCCCACCTGTTCGATGTTGCCGGCCCGCAGCACGACGATCTTGTCGGCCATGGTCATGGCCTCGACCTGGTCGTGGGTCACGTAGATCATCGTGGTCTTGAGCCGCTCGTGCAGTTCCGAGATCTCCAGCCGCATGCCCACGCGCAGGGCGGCGTCGAGGTTCGACAGCGGTTCGTCGAAGAGGAAGGCCGCCGGTTCGCGCACGATGGCCCGGCCGATGGCCACGCGCTGGCGCTGGCCGCCCGACAACTGGCCGGGTCGGCGGTCGAGGTAGTCGGTCAGGTTCAGCACCTCGGCCGCGCCGGTCACCCGGCGGTCGATCTCGGCCTGGTCCAGCTTGGCCATGCGCAGGGGGAAGGCGATGTTCTTGCGCACCGACATGTGCGGGTAAAGCGCGTAGGACTGGAAGACCATGGCCAGGCCGCGCTTGGCGGGCGGCACCATGGTGGCGTCCTGGCGGTCGATGCGGATCTGGCCGGTCGAGACATCCTCAAGCCCGGCGATCAGGCGCAGCAGGGTGGATTTGCCGCAGCCCGAGGGCCCGACGAAGACGGTGAATTCGCCGTCCTCGATGGTCAGGTCCAGGGGGGGGATGACCTGCACGTCGCCGAAGCTCTTGGTCACCTTGTCGAGTACGATGCGTCCCATGGTGTGGTTTCCTTATTTGACGGCGCCGAAGGTCAGGCCACGGACAAGCTGTTTCTGGCTGAACCAGCCAAGGATGAGGATCGGCGCGATGGCCATGGTCGAAGCTGCGCTGAGCTTGGCGTAGAACAGACCCTCGGGGCTGGAATAGCTGGCGATGAAGGCGGTCAGCGGGGCGGCCTTGGCGGCGGTCAGGTTCAGCGTCCAGAAGGCCTCGTTCCAGGCCAGGATGATGTTCAGCAGCACGGTCGAGGCGATGCCGGGAATGGCCATGGGCGTGAGAACATACAGCAGCTCCTCGCGCAGGCCGGCGCCGTCCATGCGGGCGGCTTCCAGGATCTCGCCGGGGATCTCCTTGAAGTAGGTGTACAGCATCCAGACGATGATCGGCAGGTTGATGAGCATCAGCACCACGACCAGCCCGCCCCGGCTGTCGAGCAGCCCCAGCTTGATGAAGATCAGGTAGATCGGATAGAGCACGCCGACCGCGGGCAGCATCTTGGTGGACAGCATCCACAGCAGGATGTCCTTGGTCCAGCGGCCCGGCACGAAGGCCATCGACCAGGCGGCCGGCACGGCGATGACGATGCCCAGCAGGGTCGATCCCCCGGCGATGATGACCGAGTTCCACAGGAAGCGCATGTAGTCCGAGCGTTCCTGCACGATGGCATAGTTTTCCAGCGTCCAGTCGAAGTTCAGGAACAGCGGCGGATCGGCGATGGCCTGGGCCTCGGTCTTGAAGCTGGTCAGGATCGTCCAGAGGATCGGGAAGAAGATCAGCAATCCCACGCCCCAGGCCAGGGCGGTGTTGATGACCTTGCGTTGCGGTGTGACGGCACGGGCCATGGCTCAAGCTCTCCGCTGGGGCCGAGAAAATTCGGCGAATTTTCTGGGGCGTACTGCGTGGATGGGGGGGTGCTCAGGCATCGAGGTTCTTTCCGACGATGCGCATCAGGAAGAGCGCCACGATGTTGGCCAGGATGATCGCATAGACCCCGCCGGCCGAGCCCAGCCCGATGTTCTGGCTTTCCAGCACGCGCTGGAAGATCAGGTAGGTCAGCGTCCGGGTGCCAAAGGACCCCTGGGTGGTCACGAAGATCTCGGCAAAGATCGACAGCAGGAAGATCGTCTGGATCAGCACGACGACGGTGATCGCCCGGCTGAGGTGCGGCAGGATGATGAACCAGAACCGTTTCAGTGCCGGCGCCCCGTCCATTTCCGCCGCTTCCAGCTGTTCGCTGTCCAGCGACTGGATGGCCGTCAGCAGGATCAGCGTGGCGAAGGGCAGCCATTGCCAGCTGACGATCATGATGATCGACGGCAGCGAGGCCTCGGACAGCCAGGCCACGGGTTCGGCCCCGAAGGCCTTCCACAGATGCGCGAAAAGCCCGTTCACCGGATCCATGAACATGTTCTTCCAGACCAGGGCCGACACGGTCGGCATCACGAAGAACGGCGCGATCACCAGGATGCGCACGATGCCCTGGCCCCACATCGGCTGGTCCAGCAGCAGGGCCAGCACCACGCCCAGGACCACGGTGATCAGCAGGACACCGCCCACGATCATCAGCGTGGCCTGGACGGCCGGCCAGAAGGCGCTCGACGTGATGAAGCGCACGTAATTGTCGAAGCCCACCCATCCCAGGTCACCGCCGCGCAGGGGCAGGTATTTCCGGAACGAGAAGTAGAGCGTCATGATCAGCGGCACGAGCATCCAGCCGAGCAGCAGGACAACGGCGGGCGCCATCATCAGCCGGGCGGCGGAGCGGGAATGCTGGGTTGCCATGGGGACATATCCTCTGCTGGCGGGCAACGGGTGCCGCGGTCCGAGGGGGATCTTGAAAAGATCAGGGGGGTGCCCGAGGGGCGCCGAAGCGCCCCCCGAACAAGGAGGAGGACTCAGTAGCCCGCGGCTTCCATCGCGTCGGTGGTCAGCGCCTGGGCCTTTTCAAGCGCCTCTTCGGCGGTCTGCTGACCGGCCAGCGCGGCCGAGAACTCCTGCCCGACTTCCGTGGCGAAGCCAGCGAACTCCGGGATCGCGACGAACTGGACGCCCACGTAGGGCACCGGGTCGACCGTCGGGTTCAGCGGGTCGGCCGACAGGATGGACTTCAGCGTCATGTCCGCGAAGGGGACTTCCTGGTAGGACGGGTTGTCATACAGCGACTGGCGCGCGCCCGGGGGAACGTTGGCCCAGCCCTCTTCCGAGGCCACAAGCTCGATATAGGCCTTGGAGGTGGCCCATTCGATGAACTCCTTCGCGGCACCTTCATTGTCGGTGCCCGCCGGGATCGCCAGCGCCCAGGCCCAGAGCCAGTTGGAACGTTTGCCAAGGCCTGTGTCCGGTGCCAGCGCAAAACCAACCTTGTCGGCCACGGTGGAATCATCGGCATTGGTCACGAAGGACGCCGCCACTGTGGCGTCGATCCACATGCCGCATTTGCCCTGCTGGAACATCGAGAGGTTTTCGTTAAAACCGTTGGAGGCGTAGCCCGCAGGGCCGCTTTCATCCATCAGGTCTTTGTAGAAGTTGGTGGTGTTGGCCCAAGCCTCGGTGTCGAACTGGGCGTTCCAGTCTTCGTCGAACCAGCGTGCGCCGAAGG
>PAQV01000080.1 GCA_002709405.1 Paracoccaceae bacterium | reverse complement strand
GCCCTTGTCGCGCAGCGCCCCGGCCAGCGAGGCCACGCGGTTGCGCAGTTCCACGTACGAGATCTTGCGCACGGTGCCGGTGACGGGGCTGTCGTGGATGATGGCAATCTGGTCGCCGCGGCCGTTTTCGACATGGCGATCCACGGCGTTCCAGCAGGCATTGACCTTGCCGTCGGTGAACCATTCGTAAAGCGGCGCCTGGCTGTCATTCAGCGCTTTTGACGGCGGCTCGACCCAGTCAATTGCCTTGGCGGCCTCCATCCAGAAGGCCTCGGGGTCGGATTTCCATGACTGGTAGACGTCTGCGTAGCTCATCGCGATGCTCCTCCATCCCGCGTGATCCCGGCGTTTCGAAAGAGTAAACGGTGGAGAGGGCAAGCGTGCAAGCGGCGAGTCTGTGCGTCTCTGTCGCTGTTTGCGATATCAATCGCGGATTTTCACGAAAGGCAAAACGTATTTACAAATACTGTTATTGCTTGGAAATTTGTTTTCCAGTTTCGCCGGGGCATTGGGCGCTTTGATCCGCGATCCCGTGTTTGCCAAGGTCGACCCGGTGGAATCACCCAGCTTTCAGGCCACATTTGCACCAGGGCCGGCGGTGAACCGGCCCCGATTGGTGCGTCTTTCAGGCGATCAGCCGTATTGCGTGACCGGCGTGCCGGCGATGGCCGACATGTTCAGCAGGCCCCGCGCGGTGATCGAGGGCGTCACGATATGCGCCCGGTTGCCCATGCCCATCAGGATCGGCCCGACCTCCAGCCCGTTGCCCTTCAGCCGCAGGATATTGCGCACCCCGTTGGCCGCGTCGCCATTGGCAAAGATCAGCACGTTGGCCGCGCCGTCCATCCGGCTGTGCGGCAGCTGGCGGGCGCGGGCCTCGGGGTCAAGCGCGCTGTCGACGTTCATTTCGCCCTCGTAGACGAAATCGACCTCCTTGGCGTCGAGGATCTCCATCGCCGCCCGCATCCGCCGGCCGCTGTCGGTGTCGAGGTTGCCGAATTGCGATTGCGAACACAGCGCCACATTCGGTTCCACCCCGAAGCGCCGGGCGTGACGGGCCGCGCCAATGGCGCTTTCGGCGATCTCGTGCGGGTCGGGTTCCGGGCGCACCTGGGTGTCGGCGATGAACAGGGGGCCGTCTTCCAGGATCATCATGCTCAGCGCGCCATGAGGGCGCAGGGTCGGCGTGCCTAGCACCTGGCGGATATAGTTGAGATGCCAGCGGTACTGGCCGAAGGTGCCGCAGATCAGGCTGTCGGCCTCGTCGCGGTGCACCATGATGGCCCCGATGGCCGTGGTGTTGGTGCGCATGATCGCCCGGGCCAGGTCGGGGGTCACGCCGCGCCGGCACATGATGCCGTGGTAGGTTTCCCAGTAATCCCGGTAACGCGGATCGTTTTCCGGGTTCACCACCGGGAAATCGACATTCGGGCGCACCTTCAGGCCCAGCCGTTCGCAGCGCATCTCGATCACCTCGGGACGGCCGATCAGCACGGGCTTTTCAGTGGTCTCTTCCAGCATCGCCTGGGCGCAGCGCAGCACGCGTTCGTCTTCGCCCTCGGCCAGGACGATCCGGCGCGAGGCCGAGGTGGCCGCATCGAAGACCGGGCGCATCAACAGGGCCGAGCGGAAGACCGAGCCCTGCAGCTTTTCGCGGTAGGCCTTGATGTCGACCGGCCGGGTGGCCGCGCCGCTGTCCATCGCCGCCTTGGCCACGGCGGTCGACACGACCTCCATCAGGCGGGGGTCGAAGGGTTTGGGAATCAGGTAGTCCGGGCCAAAGGTCATCTGCTCGCCCTGGTAGGCCGCGGCGGCCTCGGCGCTGGTGGTCTGGCGGGCGAGTTCAGCGATGCCCTCGATGCAGGCCAGCTGCATGGCGTCGTTGATTTCCGTCGCGCCGACGTCGATGGCGCCTCGGAAGATGAAGGGGAAGCACAGGACGTTGTTGACCTGGTTCGGCACGTCGCTGCGGCCGGTGGCAATGATCGCGTCCGGGGCGACCTCGCGCGCGGCGGCGGGCTGGATTTCGGGGTTCGGGTTGGCCAGGGCGAAGATGATCGGCTGCTTGGTCATCTTGGCGACCATCTCGGGTTTCAGCACGTTGGGCCCCGACAGCCCCAGGAACATGTCCGCCCCGTCGATCACGTCGTCCAGGGATCCGGCCTGGGTGCCCTGGGCATAGGCGGCCTTCTGCGGGTTCATGTCCTCGGTCCGGCCTTCATAGACCAGCCCGTGCAGGTCGCAAAGGTAGACGTTCTCGCGCTTCACGCCCAGTTTCAGCAGCATGTTCAGGCAGGCGATGCCCGCCGCTCCGCCGCCGGTGGACACGACCTTGATGTCCTCGAATGTCTTGCCGGCGACGTGCAGGGCGTTCTTGGCCGCGGCCCCCACGACGATGGCCGTGCCGTGCTGGTCGTCGTGGAACACCGGGATGTTCATCCGCTCGCGGCACAGCTTTTCGACGATGAAACAATCGGGCGCCTTGATGTCTTCCAGGTTGATCGCCCCGAAGGAGGGCTCCAGCGCGCAGACGATGTCGGCCAGTTTCTCGGGGTCGGTTTCGTTGACCTCGATGTCGAAACAGTCGATGCCCGCGAATTTCTTGAAGAGCACCGCCTTGCCCTCCATCACCGGCTTGGAGGCCAGCGCGCCGATATTGCCCAGCCCCAGAACGGCCGACCCGTTGGTGACCACGGCCACCAGGTTCCCGCGCGAGGTATAACGCGCGGCGTTCACCGGGTCGTCCTTGATCTCCAGGCAGGCCTCGGCCACGCCCGGCGAATAGGCACGCGCCAGGTCGCGGCCGTTGGCCATCGGCTTGGTCGCCCGGATCTCCAGTTTCCCGGGTTTGGGATGTTCGTGGTAGAACAGCGCGGCCTGGCGCAGGGTCTCGTTGTCGGACGGTTGGTCAACCATGGGGGCGGGCTCCGCAGAAAAGGTAGTTTAGCCTTAAACTATATCTTGGCGGGGTGGAACCGGCGATCCCGCCTTGCCCGCGAATATGCCATCGCTTGATGTTTGCCGCGTGCCTCGCCACTCTTCGTCCACGACAGGGGGACCCATGGCCGAAGGTGACCGCAACAGGCTGGCCAAAGCGCGCGCCCAGGCAGGGCTTGCAGGACCGCGATGGCCGGCCGGGCTGACCGGGCTGGCGGGTGCCGCCGGATTGGCCGGTCGCGGGCCCGCCGCACGATTTCGCCCGCCCGTCCCGCCGGAACCGGTTCACGGGTCCCTGGCCTTGCGCTACATCTGAACTCCCACCGACCTCCGAGAGACACCATGTCCACCTTTGATCTGAAGACCGCCGCCACGACCATCCGTGACCGGGCCTATGCGCCTTATTCCAACTTCAAGGTGGGGGCCGCGATCCGGGGAGAATCGGGCGCCGTCTACCCGGGCGTGAACGTGGAAAACGCGGCCTATCCCGAAGGCACCTGTGCCGAGGCCGGGGCCATCGCCGCGATGATCGCGGGCGGCGACACCCGCCTGACCGAGGTCTACGTGATCGCCGATTGCCCGGCACCGGTGCCCCCCTGCGGCGGCTGCCGCCAGAAGCTGGCCGAGTTCGGCGCGCCCGACACGCCGGTGATCCTGGCCACCCTGGCCGGCGAGGAACTCCGCACCACCCTGGGCGACCTGCTGCCCGGCGCCTTTACTCCGGCCCACATGGACAAGGACTGACACCATGGACGCCCGCCGCATTCTTGCCGATCTCCGCCATGGCGTGTCGCCCACGCCCGAGGCGCTGACCTGGTTCATCGAGGGCCTGACCGACGGCGCGATCAGCGACGCCCAGACCGGGGCCTTCGCCATGGGCATCTGCACCACCGGCCTGACCGCCGAGGGCACCACCGCGCTGACCCTTGCCATGCGCGACAGCGGCCACGTGCTGAACTGGGACCTGGGCGGGCCGGTCGTCGACAAGCATTCCACCGGCGGGGTGGGCGATTGCGTGTCCTTCGTGGTGGCCCCGGCCCTGGCCGCCTGCGGGGCCTTTGCGCCGCTGCTCTCGGGGCGCGGGCTGGGACACACCGGCGGCACGCTCGACAAGCTGGAGGCCATCCCCGGCGTGTCGACCCAGGTCAGCGAAGAGAAACTGCGCGCGATCATCGACGCCGCCGGTTGCGCCATCGTCGGGGCGACGGCCGATATCGCTCCGGCCGACAAGCGGCTTTACGCGATCCGCGACGTGACCTCGACGGTCGACAGCCTCGACCTGATCACCGCCTCGATCCTGTCCAAGAAGCTGGCGGCCGGAACCCAGACGCTGGTGCTGGACGTCAAGACCGGCTCGGGGGCCTTCATGAAATCGGCCGGCGAGGCCCGCGCCCTGGCCCGCGCCCTGACCGACACCGCCAATGCTGCCGGCTGCCGGACCCGGGCGGTGATTTCCGACATGAGCCAGCCCCTGGCGCCGGCCATCGGCAATGCCTTGGAAATAGAAGAAGCGATGAAGGTGCTGTCCGGCCAGGCCACCGGCCCGCTCCTGGATCTCAGCGCCCGGCTGGGCGGCATGGCGCTGGCCGATTCGGGGTTGGCGCAGTCCGACGACGACGGCGAGGCGAAGATCCGCGCCGCCGTCTCCAGCGGTGCCGCGGCCGAGCGCTTTGGCCAGATGATCGTGGCCATGGGCGGGCCGCTGGCCTTTGCCGACAGCTGGCAGCGGTTCCTGCCCGAAGCCAATGTCATCACCGAGGCCACCGCCGGGCAGTCGGGCTATGTCACGGCCATCGACGGCCAGGCCCTTGGGCTGGCCTCTGTCGCCCTGGGCGGCGGGCGCAGGGTGGAAAGCGACATGATCGACCCGGCGGTGGGCTTTTCCCGAGTGGTGGGCCTTGGCGCGAAGGTCGAGCCCGACAGCGCCCTGGCCCTGGTCCACGCCGCCCGCGAAGACGCCGCATCCGAGGCCGTGGCGGCCATCCGCGCTGCCATCACCATCGGCGACGCGCCGGTGCAGGCCCCGGCGCTTGTGCACGAGACTCTGGGCTGATGGCCCGCGCCTTCCTTGTGGTGATGGATTCGGTGGGCATCGGCGGTGCGCCCGACGCCGGGGCCTATTTCAACGGAACGGTGCCCGATACCGGGGCCAACACGCTGGGCCATATCGCCCAGGCCTGCGCCGAGGACGCGGCCGAGACCGGACGGACCGGCCCGCTGCATCTTCCGGCGCTGGCGGGGCTTGGCCTGGGGTCGGCGGTCACGCTGGCCTCCGGCATGGACGCTCCGGGGCTCGAGGCCACGCCGTCCGGCCTCTGGGGGGCCGCGACCGAAAGCTCGCAGGGCAAGGACACGCCCTCGGGCCATTGGGAGCTGGCCGGCCTGCCTGTGCCCTGGGACTGGCATTACTTCCCCGACGAGGTGCCCGCCTTTCCCGACGCGCTGACGGCCTACGTCGCCAAGGCCGCGGGCACCGACGGAATCCTGGGCAATCGCCATGCCTCGGGGACGATGATCCTCAGCGATCTTGGTGCAACCCACATGAAGACCGGCTGGCCGATCTGTTACACCTCGGCCGACAGCGTCTTCCAGATCGCCGCCCACGAAGAGACCTTTGGCCTGCAACGGCTGCTGGACCTTTGTGCCGCTGTCGCCCCGCGCCTGCACGACATGAAGGTTGGCCGGGTCATCGCGCGCCCCTTCGTGGGCACGCCCGAGACCGGCTTTACCCGCACGACCAACCGGCGCGATTATGCCGTGACACCGCCCGCGCCGATCCTGACCAACTGGGTGCAGGACGCCGGAGGCACGGTCCACGGGATCGGCAAGATCGGCGACATCTTCTCGATGGAAGGGATCGATGACCTGCGCAAAGGGGATGACGCGACCCTGATGGGCCATCTTTTGGACCTGGTCGATACCGCCGCCGAGGGCAGCCTGACCTTTGCCAATTTCGTCGAGTTCGACAGCCTTTACGGGCATCGGCGCGACGTGTCGGGCTATGCCGCCGCGCTGGAACGGTTCGACGCGGGGATCGCTGCGATCCTGCCCCGGCTGAGGCCGGGCGACATGCTGGTGCTGACGGCGGATCACGGCAACGATCCCAGCTGGCCCGGCACCGATCATACGCGCGAACGCGTGCCGGTGCTGGTTGCGGGCTACGGGGCAGGCAGCATCGGGCAGGTGTGCTTTGCCGACGTCGCGGCCTCGGTCGCCGCGCATCTTGGCGTGCCTGCACAGGGGCCGGGGCGGTCTTTCCTGCCGGTCTGATCAGGCCCCCGTCGGTCCTCGACTCATCCGCCGGCGTTGGCCCGGTAATAGTCCCATTCGTCCACCTCTGACCCGTTGGGCAGAACGCACACCCCGTAGGCCCCGGTGCTGTCCTGGCGGATCTCGGACCGGCCGCCGCTGTCCACGCAATAGACCGACGCCGGGTTGGCCAGCCCGACGGCCTGGGTTTCGGACCCCGGGTCTTCGCAGGCGGCCAGGACGGACAAGGCGGCGCATCCCGCAACAAGGGCGGTGAGGCGCAGGGGCCAAGGCAAGGGCAGGGGCAGGGCAGGGTGCGACATGTTCGGTCTCCGGCATGGCTGGGCCCGCGACCATAGGGGCCACCACCATCATGGCGGCTTGATACCACAAGCGCCATGCCCCAAAACGGACCAAACTGCCGGAGGCCGCCCCATGTCAGACTATCTTACCGTCGTCGATCACCCGCTGGTGCAGCACAAGCTGACACGCATGCGCCAGAAGGACACGCCGACGTCCGATTTCCGGCGGCTCCTGCGCGAGATCACCCTGTTGATGGCCTACGAGATCACCCGCGAGATGCCGATGACCACCAACACCATCGAGACCCCGATCGAGCCGATGGACGCCCCCGTCCTGGCCGGGCGCACGCCTGCGGTGGTGTCGATCCTGCGGGCGGGCAACGGCATGCTGGACGGCGTGCTGGAGCTGGTGCCCTCGGCCCCGGTGGGCTTTGTCGGGCTCTACCGCGACGAGGAAACGCTGCAGCCGGTGCAATATTACTTCAAGGTCCCAGAAGGGCTGGACGAACGGCTGGTCATTGCCGTCGACCCGATGCTGGCGACGGGCAATTCCTCGGCCGCGGCCATCGACCTGCTGAAAAAGGCGGGGGCCAGGGATATCCGGTTCCTCTGCCTGCTGGCCGCGCCCGAGGGCATCGAGCGCATGAAAGAGGCGCATCCCGACGTGCATATCGTCACCGCGTCCGTGGACAAGTGCCTGGACGACCGAGGCTATATCGTGCCCGGGCTGGGTGATGCCGGAGACCGGATGTTCGGAACCCAGTAAGGGTCCCGCCGCTTGCGGCCATTCAGAACTGTCGCTTGCGGTTGTTGACCCTGGTTGTTGACCCTGACCGCTTGCGGCCAGCAAGGTCTTTCCCCTGCGGTATGCCCTTTACGGGCCACCGCTTATCCGTCATCATCCAGCCTACATCTTGTGGGGGCATTGATGCGAATTACGACACCTGTCGCAGGTCTGCTGCTGTCGGTTAGCCTTGTCGGAATGGCCCATGCGCAAAGCCTGCGCAACGGGTCCACGCCGGCCGAATTTCCGCCGGCGTCTTATACGGGCAACCAGTATGTCGACAGCAAGGGCTGCGTCTACATCCGCGCCGGGATCGACGGCAACGTGACCTGGGTGCCGCGCGTGTCGCGGGACCGCAAGCTGGTCTGCGGCTACAAGCCCACGGCCACGGCGACCACCGCCCAGACGGCTCCGGCCGCGCAGACCCAACGGGTCGAACAGATCACGCTGGCCCCCGAAGACGCGGCCAACACGGCCCCGGCCGCGGCTGCGCCGTCCTCTGCATCCACTGCGACGTCGACCGCGACGTCCTCGGCGACCACCTCGTCGCAGCCTCCGAAGGATCCGCTTCTGGCGCTGTTCGGCATCAAGCCCTCGACGCGCACGCCGTCTCCGTCGCCGCCGCCGACCGTGTTCCCGTCGACCCGCACCGAAGAGCCGGCGGCCACGACGACGACCACCACCGCCCGTGTGGCTGCACCGGCCCCCAGGCCCGCGCCCGTGATCGCTCCCGTGACCGTCTACCAGGCGCCCGTCCGGACCGCGCCCGCACCCCAGACGACCACCACGACCCGCGTTGCCCCGGTGACGGCCGCCCCGGCCCCGACCACAGCGACGTCCGCCGCGACGACCACCGTGACGGCCGCGGGTCCGTGCCCCGGGGCCTCGGCGCTCAGCAACCAGTATTTCGCCAATGGCCACCCCAAGAGCGTGCGCTGCGGACCGCAGGCAGAATCGCCGATCACGCGCGGGCCGCTTGTCTACAGCCGGACCGAAGCGGCCACCCTGCCGCCGGGCACGCGCGTCGTGCCCCTGCACGTCTGGCAACAGCGGGCCAATGCCACCAACCTGCCGGTGCCCGAGGGCTACCGCCCGGTCTGGGAAGACGACCGGCTGAACCCGCACCGGGCCGAGCGCACCCTGGCCCCGGCCACCCAGCGCGCAGCCACCGTGCCCCAGGGCTATCGCCGGGCCTGGGATGACGACCGGCTGAACCCAATGCGCGGCGTGACCACGGCCACCGGCAATGCCCAGACCGCGACGATCTGGCAGGACGGTGTGCCGCGCCAGGTCATCCTGCCGCCGGGCACCCGCGTCGTTCGCATTCCCAAAAGCCAGCGCGTCCAAAGCGCCGATACGGTGACCCGGCTGGACAGCTCGGCGGGCTACAGCACCTCGGTCGCCAAGACCTCGGCCGCCAAAACAGCTCCCGCAAAGGCCAAGGCGATTGCCCCGAACTACGTGCGGGTAGGGGCCTTTGCGTCCGATGCCGATGCGCGCCGGGCGGCCAAGCAACTGGCCCGCCAGAGCGGGCTGACCGTCCGTCTCGGGTCGGCGACCAAGGGCAACCAGACCTACAAGCTGGTGCTGGCCGGCCCTTATACCGACGACGTCTCGGCCCAAGTCGCGCTGCAAAAGGCCCGGCAGGCAGGGTATTCCGGCGCGCGCATGCTGCGCTGATTTCCGCCCGGGCGCCACTGGCTGGCCCCCTAGTCTGCCCCGGCCGGGGTGGCGCCTAGTCCGCCAGGCAGACGTTCTGCAACAGCACCCAGTCCCGGTCGGTCATCACCGCCGGGGCGGTCTGGCCGGCCATCGGGTCGGCCTCGATCAGGCCCAGCACGGTTTCGCCGGTGATGTCGCGGGCATAGGCGTAGGGTTTCGAGGGCACGCGCACCTCGGCGAAGGCGGCCAGAAGGGTCTGTTCCTCGTCCTCGGTCAGGGCCTTGCGCGGGCGGGTCAGCACGTATTCGGTGTAATCGGTCAGTGTGTCGGGAGACAGGCCCCCGGTGGTCAGCAGCCGGAACGAGGCCGCCACGCCCCCAAAGCTCAGCAGATCGTCCATCGGATCGCGCGTATCGGCCCGGACCTTTTCGGCCAGGATATAGCCCGCGGCGATGGCCGGATCCTCGTAATCCTCGATCAGGCCCCGGTTCAGCAGCATCAGACCGCCGGGCAACAGCAGCGTGTCGCGCACCCCGTCGGGCAGGACCTCGATCTGGCGCAGGCCAGTGCGCAGGGCCAGCCGGTCCAGCGGGCCCTCGGCGTCCTCCAGCTGGCAGGCCCGGCCCGACAGCCGTTCGATCCGGCCCAGCAGGGCCTCGCCGATTTCCTGCCGCTTGATGTCGGGTACCACCGTCAGGGCCTGCCGCTTGAGCGCATCGGGCAGCCAGAAGACCCCCAGCAGCCCGACCGCCAGAACCGACGCCACGACGCTGACGATGCGCAGCCGACCGGCCCGGGGGCGCGAGCGTTCGATGGCCTTGCGCAGGGTCTCGATCGCCTCGATCATCTCGGCTTCGGGTTCGGCCAGTTCCAGGGTTTCGCCGGGATCGCCGTCGGGATGGAAGATGGCCGGCCGTTCGCCCGGGTTCTTGCGGATCACGGCCGCCAGGGACCAATGGGTCAGGGCCTGGTCCTTGGTGTCGGTGATGACAAGCGTGGCTTCGCCAAGCGACACGATCACCTCGCGCCGCTGGTCGTCGGGCCGGGCGCGCCAAAGCCCGGTGGCTTCTATCCGTTGATAGCGGGTGAGCGCGGTCATGCGTTTGGGGTCTGCTGCCTCGGTGTTTTGCGCGAGCCTATCATGGCTCGCGCCCGGGCAGCAAACATACTCCGGTGATGGCGGCAATCCTCGGGGCGATTTCCGCCCCGCCCGTCGTCCTGCCCACCATGGGGACTGCGCGGGTCACAGGACCTTGGCGACCGAGCGCAGTTCGAACTTCTGGATCTTGCCGGTCGAGGTCTTGGGCAGCTCCTGGAACACCACCTTCTTGGGGGCCTTGTAATGGGCGATCTGGTCGCGAGCGAAGGCGATCAGGTCGGCCTCGGTCGCCTCTGCCCCGTCCTTGAGCTCGACGAAGGCGCAGGGAACCTCGCCCCACTTGTCATCGGGCTTCGCCACGACGGCGGCCAGCGACACGGCAGGGTGGCCCATCAGTGCGGCCTCGACCTCGACGGACGAGATGTTCTCGCCGCCCGAGATGATGATGTCCTTGGCCCGGTCGGTGATCTGGACATAGGTGTCGGGGTGCTGGATGGCGATGTCTCCGGAATGGAAATAGCCGCCCTTGAAGGCCTCGACGGTGGCTTCCGGGTTCTTGTAATAGCCCTTCATCACGCCGTTGCCCTTGAAGACGATCTCGCCGTCGGCGGTGGCGTCCATGGGGATCTGGCCCATGTTTTCATCGACCACGGTGACATGTTCCATGAAGGGCATGGCCACGCCCTGGCGCGCCTTGGCCTTGGCGCGGTCGGTGCCGGTCAGCCGGTCGAGCCCCGGTCCCCAGGTGCATTCGGTCGCCGGGCCGTAGACTTCGGTCAGGCCATAGACATGGGTGACGTTGAAGCCCATCGGCTCGATCTGGGCCAGGGTCGAGGGGGCCGGGGGGGCGCCGGCGGTAAAGACCTCGACCACGTGGCCGAAATCGCGGTGTTCGTGGCGGGGGGCGTTGATCAGCATGTTCAGCACGATGGGCGCGCCGCCGAAATGGGTGACGCCTTCGTCGGCGATGGCGTCAAAGATGTTCTGGGCGGTGATGTCGCGGCAGCAGACGACGGTGCCGCCGACCATGGGCATCATCCAGGTGTGGCACCAGCCGTTGCAGTGAAAGAGCGGCACGATGGTCAGGTAGCGCGGGCGCTGGACCATGTTCCAGCTGATCACCTGGCCCATGGCGTTCAGGTAGGCGCCCCGGTGGGAATAGACTACGCCCTTGGGCTTGCCCGTCGTGCCGGAGGTGTAGTTGAGCGCCAGGCTTTCCCATTCGTCCGCTGGCATCACCCAGTCAAAGGCGGGATCTGCGCCTGCCAGCAGGTCTTCGTAGGTCGTGTGGCGGCCCGAGGCAGGGTGGCCGTGGGCCTCGTCGGGCACCTCGATGATCACCGGGCCGGGGCCCGTCATCTCGGCGATGGCGGTTTCGGCGAGGGGTATGAACTGGCTGTCGACCAGGGCGACCCTGGCCTCTCCGTGCTCGAAGATATAGGCGACGGTATGCGGGTCGAGCCGGGTGTTGATCGAGTTGAGCACCGCGCCGCAGGCGGGCACGCCGAAATGGGCCTCGGCATGGGCGGGGATGTTGGGCAGGATGGCGGCCACGACCTCTCCGGGGGCGATGCCCATGGCGGCCAGGGCCGAGGCCAGGCGCGTGACCCGGTCGACATATTCCGCATAGGTCTTGCGATGCGCGCCATGAACCACGGCCAGGTCATCCCTGTAGACATCGGCCGCCCGGCGCAGGCCAGACAGCGGCGTCAGCGGAACATGGTTCGCCGCGCATTTCTCAAGACCTGTCTCGTCGCTCATCCACCCCATGGTTTTCCTCCCTCGATGCACGATCTATGGTGCTGACAAGGCGGCATAATGCGGGCTTCGCCCGGCAATGGAAAGGGCCGCAAGGAGGTTGCATGATCCTCAGCCGGGGCCGGGGCTATGTCTTTGTTCACATTCCCAAGACCGGGGGCACGGCGCTGGCCCTGGCCCTGGAGTCCCGGGCGATGAAGGACGACATCCTGCTGGGCGATACGCCCAAGGCGAAGCGGCGGCGGCACCGGGTGAAGGGTGTGAAAAGCCGCGGGCGGCTGTGGAAGCACGCGACGCTGGCCGATATCGACGGGCTGGTGACGCAAGGGGAGCTGGCCGGGCTGTTCGCGGTCACCCTGGTGCGCAACCCGTGGGACCGGATGGTGAGCTATTATCACTGGCTGCGGGACCAGCGTTTTGTCCATCCCGCCGTGGCCAAGGCGCAAGGCATGGATTTCGAGACCTTCGCGACCGATGCGGGCATCCTGGCGTCCCTGAAAGCCACGCCGGCGGCGTCCTACATGCGGCGGGCCGACGGGATCGAGCAATGCGCGGCCTACATCCGGCTGGAGCGCTTCGACGAGGATGCGGCGCCGTTCTGGGACCACCTGGGGTTCCGGCTGGAGCTGCCGGTGGAGAACGTATCGGACCGGGCGCGGGATTTCCGGGGCTATTATTCGGACCGGTCAGCAGCGGCGGTGGGGGCGGCCTGTCGTGAGGACGTGGCGCGCTTTTCTTACGCGTTCGATCCCGGTGGTTGAGGCCGGGCCGGGGTATTTGTGAAGAGAAAGAAGCAGGAGGGCGG
This sequence comes from Paracoccaceae bacterium, assembly GCA_002709405.1. Taxonomy (GTDB): domain Bacteria; phylum Pseudomonadota; class Alphaproteobacteria; order Rhodobacterales; family Rhodobacteraceae; genus Marinibacterium. The sequence goes on along the minus strand of PAQV01000080.1, from coordinate 8,080 downwards.
GGTCAGCCGGGGAGGTCGGATCTGCGGGCCAGGAGGCGGGCCGGGCCGGTGTGGAGCAGCAGGGCCAGGCCGGTCGAGAGGGACAGGGAGAGGAAGACGACGACCAGGGTGACTTCGAGCCGGACGAGGGCGTCGTTCAGGTCGGGGGCTGCGAGGAAGAGCACGGCGGCCGAGACCAGGGCGGGCGTGTAGGGCCGGGGATGGGGGACGAGGCGGAAGGCGGCGATGACGGCGGGCAGGCTGAGGGCCATGAGCAGCGGTTCGGGCAGGCCCAGGGCGATGACGGCCATGGCGGCGAGGCAGCCGAGGGTGGCGCCGAGGCCGAAGTGCAGGGTGGACGTGGTGGTCATGTCCATCGGGGCCAGGGCGCGCATGGTGAAGATCATGGCGACCCAATGGGCGAAGGGGCTTTGCATGACCTGCATCACCAAGAGCGACAGGGCCAGGCCGATGGCCAGGTAGCTGGCCAGCATCACGCCATGCAGGGGGGACGCGGGGGCTGGGGCGGCTTTGCCGGCGAGGCCGGTCATCTGGGCGATGGCCCAGCCGGCGAGCAGGGCCGCCGCGGCCACCGGGGCCGCGATGGAGACCGGGGGCATGGCCGGGACCAGGTGCAGGCCGATGCAGGCATAGATGACCAGCACCATAGCGCGACCGCCCGTCCGCACCGTTTCCCAGCCCGCCAGGGCACAAAGGCAAAGGGCCATGACCCAGAGGACCGGCTGGGAGGGATGCAGCAGCAGAAGGCCCAGCGTGATCAGCCCGGCGAGCATCGGGGCCAGCGACCTTTTGGCCGGCGCCAGGACGCTGCCGGCCACGCCGGCGAGGGCTCCGAACAGGGCGGGCAGGGCGGCGGCGGGGGTGATCAGGGCCGCAAGACCCGCCGCGCCAAGGGGTGTGCCCAGGAGGATCGCGACGGCCGGCCAGGGAAGGGTGGTCATCGCGACGGTCTCCGTGGGGGGCGGTCAGGCGGCCTGGGCCGCTCCGGGGTTGAAGCGTCCGTAGAAGCTTTGCCCCTTTTCGGCCATCTCGCGCAAGAGCGGCGGGCAGGCGAAGCGGGGGCCGTAGGTCGCGGCAAGTTCATCGCAGCGTTCTGCAGCATAGGGCGTGCCGATGATGTCGAGCCATGACAGCGGGCCGCCGGTCCAGGGGGCGAAGCCCCAGCCGAGGATCGCGCCCACGTCGCCTTCGCGGATGTCCATCAGCACGCCTTCTTCCAGCGCGCGCACCGCTTCCAGGGCCTGGGTGAACATCAGCCGTTCCTGCACTTCGATGAGGTCGGGCTGTTCGTCCAGCAGGGGGAACCTGTCGTAGATCCCGTGCCAGTAGCCCTGGCGCTTGCCGGCGTCGTCATAGTCGAAGAACCCGGCCTTGGCCTTCCGGCCCAGGCGGCCCTGGTCTTCCATCCAGAAGATCAGCTCGTCGCCCGGGTTGTCGGGATAGGCATTGCCCATGGCAGCCTTGGTCGCCCGCGCGATCTTGGCGCCCAGGTCGATCGAGGTTTCGTCGTTCAGCTGGACCGGCCCCACCGGGAAGCCCAGTTGCAGTGCCGCGTGGTCGATCAGCGGCATGGACACACCTTCGGTGATCATGCGCAGCATCTCGTTCATGTAGGGGATGATGCAGCGGTTGGCATAGAAGAACCGGGCATCGTTGACCACGATGGGCGTCTTGCGGATCTGGCGCACGTAATCCAGCGCCTTGGCCACCGCCCGGTCGCCCGTGTTGGCCCCCTTGATGATTTCCACCAGCAGCATCTTTTCGACCGGCGAGAAGAAGTGGATGCCGATGAACTGCTCTTGCCGGGTGCTGGCCTTGGCCAGTTCGGTGATCGGCAGGGTCGAGGTGTTGGAGGCGAAGATGCAGTCCTCGGGGATGATGGCCTCGACCTTTTGGGTCATCTCGGCCTTGACCGATGGGTCCTCGAAGACCGCCTCGATGATCAGGTCACAGCCCTTGAGGCTGTCCAGGTCGGGCGTGGCATTGATCAGGCCCAGCATGGCCTCTTTCTTTTCGGGCGTGGACTTGCCGCGCTTGATGCCCTTGTCGGCATAGCTTTCGGCATAGGCCTTGCCCTTGTCGGCGGCGGCCTGGTCGCGGTCGATCAGCACGACCTCGATGCCCGCCATGGCCGAAACCAGGGCGATGCCCGCGCCCATCATGCCGGCACCCAGAACGCCCAGTTTCTTCACTGTCTGGTCGGCCACGCCGGCGGGGCGCACGGCCCCCTTTTCCAGCGCTTCCTTGTTGAGGAACAGCGAGCGCATCATTGCCCCCGACGAGGGGTTCATCAGCACGTTGGTGAACCAGCGGGCCTCGATCTTGAGGGCGGTGTCGAAATCGACCAGCGCGCCTTCGTAGACGGCCGACAGCAGCGCCTTCGGCGCGGGGAAGGCGCCCTGGGTTTTGCCGTTGACCATGGCATTGGCGCCCACGAAGGTCATGAATCCTGCCGGGTGATAGGGCGCGCCGCCGGGCATCTTGTAGCCCTTGGCGTCCCAGGGTTTGACCAGGTCGGCATCCTTGGCCGACAGGACCCATTCCTTGGCCGCGGCCAGCGGGTCGGCGGCGACCTCGTCGATCAGGCCGGCCGACTTGGCTTTCTTCGGGTCGACCATCTTGCCTTCCAGCAGGAAGGACGATGCACCCATGGCCCCCAGCTTGCGCACCAGCCGGGTGGTGCCGCCGGCGCCGGGGAAGATGCCGACCATGATCTCGGGCAGGCCGATCTTGGCCTTGGGATTGTCGGCCGCGAAGATGCGGTGGGTGGCCAGGGGCAGTTCCAGGCCGATGCCCGCGGCGGTGCCGGGCAGGGCGGCCGCGATGGGCTTGCCGCCCTTCTTGGTCTTGAAGTCCATCCCGGCCAGCTCGATCTTGCGCAGCAGGCCATGCATCTGCATCGTGCCCTCGAACAGCCCGCGCGCCGGGTCGTCGCCCGCGTCTTCCTTCATCTTGGCCAGCACGTTCAGGTCCATGCCCCCGGCAAAGCTGTCTTCCTTGCCAGAGGTGATCACGATACCCTTGACCGCCTCATCGGCCAGCGCGTCGTCGACCAGGTCGCTGAGTTCGCCCAGACCGGCCAGCGACATCACGTTCATCGACTTTTCGGGCACGTCCCAGGTGATCACGGCGACACCGTCGTCGCCCTTGGCCATGGTGAAATCGGTCATTGCTGTCTCCGTCAATTGTCTTGTGTGGGGACGGCCGGGGGCACCAGGCCGCCTCCGCCGCTGAGATCTTCGAAACGGCCTTCGGGCGAAATCCGCCCCTTGCCGCGCGTCCAGGTGATGTGGCCGAAGGAACTGCGGATCAGGATGATCCGCCACGTGCCGTCCTGTGGGCGCAGGACGAATTGCGTGTGGAAGGGATCGACGATCCGCCCGGTCGAGCCAAGGATGTTGGTTTCCACCGTGACCTCGACCCAGTCGTCTTCCATGTGCGAAAACGTCAGGATCTTGCGGTAGATGTCCGTCGCCCGCTGGATCGTCAGGGCCTGGTGATAAAGGTCGAAATCGTCCCGCAGCTCGTCTTCGGTCTTCAGCTCGTAGGCTTCGCCACCCCGCGGGACCATGACGATGGGCAGGTAGACCAACGAGCGGAACAGCGCGTAATCCCCCGAGATCAGAGCCCGCGTGAGGGTCCGTTCGATGATGATGAAGTCTTCGGGCGTCATGCGTGTAACCCTCCCCGGCAACGCAAAGCGCTCCCGAAGGAAGGAGGTGCCGGCCATGGCAAGCAAACCGCGTCCCATCAGGAGCAGGTTCGGGCCAACAGTCGGTCCGGAGACAGGGGCCGTCACCGCGGGCCCTCCCAGTCTGTGCCGTCCCTATAGTGGAACGTGGGGTGCCCGTCCTTGATCTGGATCAATAAGTCCTCGTCCGAGTAGGTCGCCGTTTCCTCGGGCGCCTTGGTGCCGATCACCAGGAAGGCCGCCCGCGCATCGCTGCGGTTGACGAACCGGTGGCCGTTCGGCGTGTTGGCCGGAAAGCAGGCGCAATCGCCGGGGCGCATCTCGGTCTCGCCCTCGTCCTCGTGCAGCATCAGGATGCCTTCGGTGACCATGACGAATTCGTCTTCCTTCAGGTGCCAGTGGCGCAGCGACGACGACGCGCCGGGTTCAAGGAACACCAGGTTCGCGCCGAACTGCGTCAGCCCGCCCGCCGTGCCGATCCGCAGCGAGGACCGCCCGGCCATCTGCGAGGCAAAGGGTTCGGGATAAATCGAGCCGGTGCGCAGCTCGAGTGTCGACAGGTCGATCTTGGGCATTGCAGGTCTCCTTACCGGGTTACGCGTTTACCGGGTGCCGTGTTCCAGGACCGCGCCGGTCACGTCGTCGACCAGCCGCCAGATCGGCCCGTCCGAATACAGGGTGCGCTTCAGGTCGGGATAGCGGCAGATGTCGCGGTCGGTGCGGGTGCCGATGATGAGAAACCGGCACGGCGCGTCGGACCGGTTGATCACCACGTGCCCATTGGGCGCGCCGGCCGGCCAGCAGACGGCCTCGCCGGGGGTGATGTCGTATTCCCCGGCCTCTTCGACCACCACGGCCCGGCCCTCGATCATCCACAGGAACTCATCCTGGTCTGAATGCCAGTGCCGGTTCGACGACCGGGCGCCGGGCATCAGCGTTTCGATCGCGACGCCGTACTGGGTCAGCCCGCCGGGATCGCCAAGCGTGACGCGTTCATATGCGCCCAGCTCGTCCGCATCCCGCTGTGCCGCCGCCGACAGGGCGTCGAGATCGAGTTTCACCGCTCAGACCCGTTCGATGATCGTCGCCGCGCCCATGCCGGAGGCAATGCACAGCGTGGCCAGCCCGGTTTCCTTGTCGGCCCGTTCCATTTCGTCCAGCAGGGTGCCGATGATCATCGCCCCCGTGGCCCCCAGCGGATGCCCCATGGCGATCGACCCGCCGTTGACGTTGACCACGCTCGGATCCACCCCGAAGGCCTGCATGAAGCGCAGGACGACGGCGGCAAAGGCTTCGTTGACCTCGAAGAGGTCGATATCGCCGATCTCCATCCCGTTGTCCTTCAGGATCTTCTCGGTCACGGGGACGGGGCCGGTCAGCATGATCGTGGGATCGGTGCCGATCTTGGCCGTGGCCTTGATGCGGGCACGCGGCGTCAGCCCGTATTTCTCGCCGAATTCCTTGTTGCCGATCAGGACCGCCGCGGCGCCATCGACGATGCCCGATGAATTGCCCGCATGGTGGATATGCTCGATCCGCTCCAGTTCGGGGTACTTCAGCATCGCAACCTTGTCGAAGCCCGGCATGACCTCGCCCATGGCCTGGAACGACGCCTTGAGCGCGCCAAGCGCCTGCATGTCGGTGCCCGGGCGCATGTATTCGTCGTGATCCAGGATCGGCAGGCCGTTCTGGTCGGTCACGGTGATGACCGACTTGGCAAAGCGGTTGTCGTCCCAGGCCGCCTTGGCCCGGCGCTGGGATTCCACGGCCAGGGCGTCGGCCTCGTCACGGGTGAACCCGTACTTGGTGGCAATGATGTCGGCGCTGATGCCCTGGGGCACAAAGTAGGTGTCCATGGCGACCGAGGGATCCACGGCAATCGCCGCCCCGTCCGATCCCATGGCCACGCGGCCCATCATCTCGACCCCGCCGGCGATATAGGCCTCGCCCGCGCCACCCTTGACCTGGTTCGCCGCCAGGTTCACGGCCTCCATGCCGCTGGCGCAGAACCGGTTGATGGCCAGGCCGGGAATGGACTGGTCCAGGTCCGACGCCAGCACGGCCGAGCGCGCCAGGCATCCGCCCTGTTCCATGACCTGCGTGACATTGCCCCAGATCACGTCTTCGACCGCATGGCCGTCCAGGTTGTTGCGGGCCTTCATGGCGTTGAGCGTCAGGGCCGACAGGCGAAGCGAGGTGACCTCGTGCAGGCTGCCATCCTTGCGGCCCTTGCCGCGGGGGGTACGCAGCGCGTCGTAGATATAGGCGTCGGTCATGTGCGTCTCCTTCAGGCCCGGTCCGAGGGGGTTCCGGGCATAAGATCATAGGGGTGTTTCCAGCCGGGCTGTTCGCTCAGTCGGGTGAGCCAGGCGTCGATATTGGGGTACTCCGCCCGGTCAAAGCCGAAGGGTTCAGGGTAATAGAGGTAGCCGCAGCAGGTCAGGTCGGCATTGGTGACACCGTCGCCCACCAGCCAGTCGCGGCCATCCAGATGGGTGTTCAGAATGTCGTAGGCGCCTTTCAGGCGGCCCTGCAGAAAGGCGATGGTTTCCTTGGGCTGCTTGTCCTCGGGAAGGAAGTTCATCAGGAACCGGGTGATGCCCGCGAAAGAGCTGAGCTTGTGATTGTCCCAAAGTACCCAGCGCAGCACTTCGTACTTGTCCATGCCGTCGCCGCCCAGCTTGCCGGTCTTGTCCGTGATGTACTGCTGGATGACCCCCGACTGGGTGAGCCTGACATCCCCGTCGACAAGAACCGGCGCCTCGCCCATTTCGTTGACATTGGCACGATAGGCCTGTGATCGCGTTTCCCCGTTGAAGAAGTCCACCTTGATGGGCTCCCAGTCCAGGCCCGAGAATTGCAGCGCCAGAGCGGCCTTGTAGGAATGCCCGGACTCGCCGAAGCAATAGAGCTGGATGGTCATGTGACGATTTCTCCTGACGTGGCGCATGTGGCAGAGGGCGCAAATGCGTATTTTTGCAAAGATGAAGACAGGGGCGCGTAACCGGATGTTAACCTTGAGAGTGCAGTCTCGAAGGTGCGGTACAGGCTGGCGAGCCGATGGCCGTCAAAGGTGAAGCCCCGCTGCCTGGCCTGCGTTCCGTCTGACGGTCGGGCCAGGCGGCGGGGTGGACGGCAGACCAACGTCTTGCCTTCATCTTTGCCCAAATACGCGCGCCGAAGGCGTCCCGCAGGTTCAGCCAGAACAGGGTTTGAAAGGCACGCGCCTTGGCTGCCCGTCCGTGTCTCTCCCGATCTCCACATGCCCGACCCTCCCCGATCGCGTCCCGCTCAGCGTTTCCTGTCTTCCAGTTCCGAGTTGAACAGCCGCAACCTGTGTGACAGCGCCTCGGTATCGGTGACGCTGTCGAAATGTTCGAAGAGGAAGCTCAGGGCCTCGCCCTCATCCAGCCCCGCCTCGGCGGAAAACCGTCGCAGCCGGCGATATCCGTCTTCTGTCATGGCGACCGGGAAACGGCGGGTCAGGCGAAAACGTTTGGGCATTTGGGCTCCTCATCCGGTTGGCGTAGGATGGGTCATTTGACCCATCACACCGGAACCTTAGAAGTTCGCCGCCTCCAACGCCATGACCGGATCGGCTCCGCTCTGGATCCGCGCCAGGTGCATCGTCGTCGCCGGCAGTTGACGCGCCATGTAATAGCGCCCCGTGGCCAGCTTGGTCTCGTGGAACGCTGCGTCAGAGGTGCCGGCCGCCAGCGCCTCGGTCGAGGCCTTGGCCATCATCGCCCACATCAGGCCCAGGCAGACATGGCCGAACATGTGCATGAAGTCATAGGATCCGGCCAGCGCGTTGTTGGGGTTCTTCATGCCGTTCTGCATGAAGTACATGCCCGCCGCCTGCAGGTCCTTCGAGGCCGCCTTCAGCGGTTCGACAAAGCCCGTCACGAAGGCCTCGTCGGCCCCGGCGTTTTCCTTGCAGAAGCCCTTGACCAGCTCGAAGAAGGCCATCACGTGCTTGCCGCCCTGCTGGGCCAGCTTGCGCCCCACGAGGTCCAGCGCCTGCACGCCGTTTGCCCCTTCGTAGATCATCGCGATCCGGGCATCGCGGGTGAATTGCGACATGCCCCATTCCTCGATGTAGCCATGCCCGCCATAGACCTGCTGGGCCTGGACCGTCATGTCGTAGCCCTTGTCGGTCAGGAAGCCCTTGATGACCGGCGTCAGCAGCGAGATCATCCCGTCGGCATCGGCGTCTTCCAGCCGGTGGGCCCGGTCGATCATCACCGCGCCCCAGAGCACGAACGCCCGGGCGCCCTCGGCAAAGCTCTTCTGGTCCATCAGCGACCGGCGGATGTCGGGATGCACGATCAGCGGATCGGCCGGCCCGTCGGGGTTCTTGGCCCCGGTCACGTCGCGGCCCTGCAGCCG
>PAQV01000079.1 GCA_002709405.1 Paracoccaceae bacterium | reverse complement strand
TTGTTGGCCAGGCCCGGCAGCGGGTTGGCCTCGACCAGCGGCACGTGCTTGTAGGCCGCGGCATGCAGCACGACCCGGACATCGTGATCCGACAGCACCTTCTTGACCTGGCGCGGATCGGTGACCGAGCCCAGCACCGGCACCAGCTTGATGCGCGTGCCCTCGACCAGCTGCGACAGCTCCTGGTGGACGGTATAAAGCGCCAGTTCGCTGAGCTCGTAGAGCACCAGCTTGGCCGGCCGGCACGACAGCACCTGGCGGCACAGTTCCGAACCGATCGAGCCGCCGGCGCCCGAGACCAGCACGACCTTGCCGCGATAGCTGTCGCAGGCATCACCCAGCGACACGTCGGAGGCCGCGCGGCCCAGGAAGTTCTGCGGCGCCACCGGGGCCAGCTTGTCGATCAGGGCTTCCTCGCCGATCAGCTGGGCAAAGCTTGGCAGGGCCTGGACCTCGAGGCCCATCTTCTGCAGGTGGCGGGCGATCTGGGCCTGTTTCGGCTGGCTCAGCGAGGGCATGGCCAGCAGCACGCGGTCGACCCGGCGTTCCTTGACCAGCTCGGCGATGCGCGCGGGCGGGCAGACCGGCAGGCCGGCCAGCATCATGCCCTGCAAAGAGGTGTTGTCGTCGACGAAGGCCACCGGGTCGATGGTCTGGTGCGGCTTCAGCGCGGTGGCCAGCTGCATGCCCGTCGTGCCGGCGCCGTAGATCAGCACCCGGCAGCGCGGCTTGGCGGAGGTATAGACGGCCATGACCACCTGGTAGAGCAGCGCGCGGGCGGCCACGGCGAACAGGAAGTAGATGATGCCGAACATCACGTGGGTGCCCGGCGGGAACGGCAGCGCCCACAGCGCCGACAGCACCGCCGAGGCGCCGGCGGTCAACAGGGCGAAGATCGCGGTCAGCCCGATGGCATGTCGTTCGTAGGCATTCAGCTGGATCGCCGGAATGCCCAGCCACAGCGACAGCCCCGCGCTCGAAGCCAGGAGGTAGGGCAGAATCGGACCCGTTTCCTTCAGGGCCGCAATCGGGTCCATCGGCAGGGATTGAACAACAAAGGTAAACAGAAGCGCGAGTGGGATGAGCAGCAGGTCTATGCCCAAAAAGACATAACCTTTTTGACGGCGGCTCAGGGAATTCAGAAAACTCAGCATATTCAGGTCTCTGCTCCCGAAAGAGCCTTATCTGTGCCCCGGCCGTCGCGCAGCGGACGAAGGGGCGTCGTGTGAGAGTACAGTTCAGTCAATGCAGCAAAAACAAGCAGGTGGGCAAATAGCACGCAGTTTTTAATACCCCAAGTTAAGAGTACCACCAAAGGTAAATTATGCGCGTGCAGCATGACCCCCCCGCGCGCCGCGCTTTTGGGCGGAACCCCGCCGGTTTTGCAACCCCACCCCCGGCCAGTGCTGAAAATTCGCCGAAATTTGCCCGGGAATGTGGCGCAGGATCCCGGTCCCCCCGGATCCGCGATTCCCCCGCGGCACCATGGGGGCGGCCACCAAGGCGGCCCCGGGGCGATGACCGTTACACCTGACGGAACATCTACTGGAACACCTACTGGAAAACTTACTGGCCCGACCGGGCCCGGGCGGCGTTGACCATCTTGTCGATCGTGGTGCGGGTGGCCCGGCGCATGTTCTCCTCGTGCGCCTTGATCGCATCCTCGATGTCGTCGAAATAGGTGGCCTGGCCGCCTTCCAGCACCACGCCCACGTCGCAAAGTTCGCGGATCGTGCGCATGGAATGGTTCACCACCACCGCGCCCGAATGCTGCATCCGGGCCAGGAAGACCGCGTTGGCCTTGTCCTTGAACGACCCGTCCCCGGCGGCGGTGGTTTCGTCCACCAGGTAGGTGTCGAACTGGAAGGCCATCGACAGCCCGAAAGCCAGCCGCGACCGCATCCCCGTGGAATAGGTCCGGACCGGCATGTGGAAATGCTCGCCCAGGTCGGCGAATTCCTCGACGAAATCGCGGGTCTCGTCGGTGTCGGCCCCGTAGACCCGGGCCACGAACTTGACGTTCTGCGCCCCGGTCATGTCGCTGTTGAACGACCCCGCGAAGCCCACCGGCCAGGACAGCGAGCCGGTGGTGACGATCTCGCCCCGGGTCGGCATCACCAGCCCCGAAATCATGTTCAGCAGCGTCGACTTGCCGGTGCCGTTGCGGCCCAGCAGCGCCACCGAGCGGTTCGACGGCAGCACCAGGTTGAGATCCTCGCAGATCACCTTCGACTGTCCGCCGGCCCCGTAGATCTTGGTCAGGTTGCGCAGCTCGATCATGTCGTGTGCCCGGCCCCGCCGCTCAGCGCCGGTCTCTCAGCGCATAGGCCGCCAGCATCAGGAAGGCCCAGGCCAGCATCAGGAACATCGTGACCACCGCCAGGGCGGTGCCCCGCTCGGGGTAGCCCGACTTCTCGGCCAGGGTCGGCGGGATATGGGCGGCCAGGTAGCGGCTTTGGCGGCGCGCCTCGTTGCGGGCGCTGTCAAAGGCCGCCCGGGCCGCGGTATAGGCCTCCTGGGCGAATTGCAGGTCGGCGGCCAGGGCTTCGTACTGGCCCACCAGGTCGGCCACGGTCGCGCTTTGATCCGCGCCTTCCACCCCGATGACCGAGCGTTCGGCCGCGATCTGTTTCTCGATCGCCTCGATCCGCCGTCCGGTCTGGGAAATCCGCGGGTCGGTCGCCCGGGCGGTGTCACGCAGCAGCTGCAGGTCGATCTGGGCCTGGGCCAGTTCGGTTTCCAGCGCCCCGATCAGGCCGGACTGGGTCTGGCTTTGAATCGTCGGGTCGACGATCTGGGTGCGGTTGCGGAAGCTTTGCAGCACCACCCGCGCCTCGCGCAGCTGTTCCTGGGCCTCTTCCAGCTCGTCCCTTGCATAGCCGATGGCATCCTCGCGGGCGATCGCCGACAGCCGGTTGATCATCGCGCTGCTCTCGTCATAGATCGCCTCGGCGATCTGCTGGGCCTCGTTCGGATCGAAGGCCAGCACCCGCAGCTCGATCAGGCCTGAGTTGCTGTCGTAGTAGATCTTCACCTTCTTTTCCCAGTGATCCACCAGGTCCTCGATCGTGCCGCCCCCGGCATAGACGAAGACCGGGTCGATCTCCTGGCCCGGGCGCGACCACATCTCGCGGATGTCGAGCTTGGCATCGACCGCCGCCACAAGCTGCTGGCTGCGCAGGAATTCATACAGGATGTCGGTGTCCGACGAACTGGAGCCCGACAGGTCGGTCACCCCGAACAGGCCCTCGATCGACGGGCCCTGTTCCTCGGTCCGCACCGAGAACCCCACGAACGAGGCATATTGGTCGACGGCCCGTTCCCACAGGTACCAGGCGGTCAGGGCCACGGGCAGGGCCACCAGGAAGATGAAGCTGGTGACCAGCAGGTAATGGCGCATCTTGAACCGGGCCCGGCGCACCGGCGGGGCGGCATTGGCGATGGCCTCGGCCTTGCTGGCCTCGGCTTCGGCCTTGGCCAGTTCGCGTTCGGCCTTGGTGGTTTCGGCCAGGGCGCGGGCCTCCTGGCGGGCCTTCAGCGCAGCCTCGGCCTCGGCCCGGGTGGCCAGGGCGGCGGCGCGGGCCTCCTGGCGGGATTTCAGCGCAGCCTCGGCCTCGGCCCGCGAGGCCAGGGCGGCGGCCCGGCGTTCCGAGACCTGCTCGCGTGCGGCTGCCCGCGCGTCGTCCGGTCCGGTCCCGGTGTCCTGTCCAGTATCCTGCCCGGAATCTTCTCCAGACTCCGGACCAGGCTCTGGTCCTGTCTCGGGCATGCCGTCGGCCGGCCGGTCGTTTTCGGTTTCAGTTCCGGCCTCGGGCTGTGCCGTCCGATTGGGGCCGGCGGAAGAGGATGCGGTCAAAGAGGCGCTCCGCGCTGATCAAGTCATTGTACGAATGGACGCCTTGCTACATAAACGCAGGAGTTTTATTCAGCAAGCCGACAGCACGGGCAGCGGGGCCGGTCGCGCGGCAGGGCGGACAGCCCCCCAAGTCACCCGGCCAAGTCACCCGGACCGGATGTCCGGGCCAGGTCCCGCCAGCCGGTCATAATGCCGGTCATATCGTCCCCACCGGGATCACCGCTCTGGATCATTCCGCTTCACAGATGTATCGCCCTTTCCCATGACGGCCACTTCCGACCCTTCGTCGCCCGCCCCTGCCCCGCTCCGACCCGCGGACCTGGTTCCGCCGCCGGTGGCCATCGTCCCGCCGCCCAGCACCAACCGGCGCTTTGCCAGCTACCGGACCATCGCGGCGCTGATCCTGCGCGAGATGTCGGCCACCTACGGGCGATCTCCGGGCGGCTACCTGTGGATGATCGTCGAGCCGGTGCTGGGCATCGCCCTGCTGACGGCGATCTTCTCGGCCGGGTTCCGGACCCCGTCGCTGGGCACCAACTTCGCGATCTTCTATGCCACCGGGCTGCTGCCGTTCCAGATGTACAGCGCCCTGCAGAACAACATATCCAGCGCCGTGCGCTACTCGCGCTCGCTGCTGGCCTATCCCGGCGTGACCTTCGTCGACACGCTGATCGCGCGCTTCGTGCTGACGGTGCTGACCCAGGCGCTGGTGTCCTTCATCCTGATCAGCTTCATCCGGGCGGTCTATGAAACCCAGACGGTGCTGGAGTTCTCCACCATCCTGCAAGGCTATGCGATGATCATCTGCATCGGGACGGGCATCGGGCTGATGAACGGCTTCCTGTTCATGCGCTACGAACTCTGGGCCCGGGTCTGGGCCATCGTCACCCGGCCCCTGGTCTTCGTGTCGGGCGTCATCCTGCTGGTGGAAAACATCCCCAAGCCCTACAGCGAATGGCTGCAATGGAACCCCCTGGTGCATGCCATCGCCCGGGTCCGGACCGGCTTCTACGTGCATTACAGCCCGCCCTACATCGACGAGTTCTACGTCTACACCGTGGCCACGGTCATCGGCGTCGTCGGCATGCTGTTCCTGTCGCGCCATTACCGCGAATTGCTGGAAATCTGAGCCCGATGGCCGCGCCGCACCCCGGGCCCGTCCGCATTCTCCTGGCCACCTGGAACGGCGCGCGGTACCTGCAGGCCCAGCTGGACAGCTACCTGGCCCAGGACCACGACAACTGGGCGCTGTGGGTGTCGGACGACCATTCGACCGATGGCACATGGGAGATCCTGCAGACCTTCCGGGCCATGCATCCCGACCGCGAGATCGTGCTGAAACGGGGGCCGGGACGCGGATCGGCGGCGAATTTCCTGTCGCTGCTGTGCGACCCCGACCTGCCGGTGGGACCGGTGGCCCTGTCGGACCAGGATGATGTCTGGCACCCCAACCGGCTGTCGGTGGGGCTCGACGGGCTCGACCGGGCGCATCCCATGGTCTCGGCCGCGCATACGGTGGAAACCGATGCCGAGCTGATCCCCACGAGGCGCAAGCCCCGGCGCCTGCCGCCGCCGTCGTTCCACAACGCGCTGGTGCAAAACATCCTGGCCGGCAACACGCTGACGCTGAACGGGCCGGCCCTGGTCGCCCTGCGCCACGGCGGCGCGGCCCATGTGCCGTTTCACGACTGGTGGATCTACCTGCGGCTGACGGGCGTCGGCGCGATGGTGCAGATCCACGATGAACGGGTGCTCTACTATCGCCAGCATGGCGCCCAGACCCTGGGCGCGCACCGCGGCCTGATCGCCGGAGCACAACGGATGGGCGCGCTGGCCGGAGGCCGCTACCGCGCCTGGGTGAAACAGAATCTCACCGCCCTGATCGCCCGGCCCGAGGGCCTGCTGCCGCCCCACCGCATCGCCGCCGAACGCCTTCTGCACGACCCCGTCCGCCTGCGCGCCCTGCGCGAAAGCGGAGCCCGGCGCTCGGACATGGCCGGACGGCTGATCCTCCCGGCGCTGGCGCTGACGAAACGGATGTAGAGGGGGCGTTGCCCCCTCTTGGCCTGCGGCCAATTCACCCCCGGGTATTTATGAAGAGAAAGAAGCGGCACCTGCGCCCTGCTGCTTCTTTCTCTTTCCAAATACCCACGGCGGGCGGCCCGCAAGTTACGCACCGCCCGGGCTTTCAGGCGATCACAGGGCCACGCCGAGCGAGCTCATCAGCTCCAGGTCGGCGGCGGCGAAGGCTTCGAGCGCGGCGCGGCCCTGGTCCGTGGCCATGCGGTTGAGCAGCTTTGGCCAGCGGCTTTGCTCGCGCGCCATGGGGCCGGCGTTGTGGTAGGTTTCGGCCACCGAGATCTGGCCGCCGAACCGGCCGGCGATGTCCCTTTCCAGGCCGCCCAGCCCCGAGATCGGGTAGATCCGGTCGATCTGCGCCGCGTTGGCCCTGGCCTGCGCGATCCGGTCGGCGATGGAGAGGTCCTTCAGCTCGGGCCGGCCGCGCATTTTCCGGGTCGCCAGGTAGGACGTGTAGAAATTGTCGTAATGGTCCAGGATGAAGGTCTTGAAGTGGTCCGGGCCGCCGAAGAAGTAATCCTCGGCCGAGCGTTGCAGGATCAGCTTCTTGCCGTAGTTCTGCGGCTGGTTCAGGGCCTCGGCGTCGAGGGCCTCGGCCTCTTTCAGCAGGAAGAAGTAGAACGACGCGATCCGTTCGCGCGGGTCGCGCAGCACGGTGAAGGTGAACCGCCCCTTGGGCAGCCGGTCCAGTTCCGTCCAGTCGATATGCCCGGAATAGAGCGCATAGCCCTCGGGCATCTGGCGGGCCTGCGCCCCCTGCGCCTGGGTGTGGGTGCGGATCGGGCTGACATGCTTGCGCCCGACCATGGCGGCCAGCGCGTTGTGGATGGTCTGGCCCGCGGTCTTGGGGATGTGCAGGAAGACGATCGGCGATTGCGCCGCCAGGGCCGCGCCGTCGACGGTGGAAACTTGGGTCAGGGAAGGGGTCCGGGGCATGGTCTCTCCGAAAGGAAGGCGGGCCGAAAGGAGGGCGGGTCGCGGCCGGCTCAGCTGCCGCGCAGGTCGAAAACGTCCGGCTCGAACTCGGGCTCGTCGGTCATGTTCAGCACCCCGGTCACGAACTGGTGCGGCTTGGAGGGGTCCAGGTGGGTCAGCTGCCAGGGCGCGAACCGCCACCAGCGCGAGCGCAGCATGCCCGAGATGATGTTGGGATCCACCCGCCAGCGCTTGATCGTGGCCGGGTTGCCCGCCACCACCGCGTAGGCCGGCACGTCCTTGGTCACCACCGAATGGGCCGCCACCACCGCGCCGTGGTGGATCGTCACGCCGGCGGCGATATAGGCCCCGTGGCCGATCCAGACATCGTTGCCGATCGTGGTGATCTTGGCCTTGGTCGGCGGGCCTTCGAAGGTGAACTTGTAATCGTGGTAGTCCTTGGCCCCGGTGAACCCGCCGCCCAGCCCGAACAGCTGGTCGCCCAGGTAGAAGGCCGGCGAGGTCGACACCCAGGTCAGCGGATGGTTCTGGCGCCCGATCTGGACCTGTTCGCCCATCGAGCAATAGCGCCCGATCCGGGCCGCAAAGCAATAGCCCGAGACCTGGTAGGAAAACGCTCCCAGCTCGATGGAATGTTCGTAATTGGTCCATTTCAGACTGCCCGGCGCTTCCAGCACCGTATGCCGGGGCAGGCCCACCTGAGAGCCATTGCCGCGCGGCAGCACCTCGATACCGGCCTGTTGCAGCCGCTTGATGGGAATGCTGATCTTGCTCATGATGCCTCGTTCTTGCGCGCGCCCGCGCCCGTCGTTGCCCCCGTCGTTCCGCCGGTCGTTGCGCCCGGCCCGGATGCCCCAGCCGCACTGGACGCACTAGCCGCATTGGCTGCATTGACCAGGCCCGCCCGTGTTCCGGGCGCGGTCAGGCTGTCTTCGGCGGCGGCCCCCGGGGTGTCGTCCTCCCCGACAAGGCCGGTTTCGCCCCGGAGCGTGTTCAGCACGTGGCTGGCCAGCGGGCTGTCGGCGTCGAAATGGATCGGCCGGCCGTTGTCGGCCCGGGCCACCGCCGCGCCCTGGGCACCGATGTAGAAGGCATAGACCGGCAGGCCGGTGGCCAGCGCCTCGTGGGTGGTGAAGGAAAAGGTTTCCGGCCAGATCGAGGGGATCAGCCATTCGGTGATCCCGTAGCGCTCGACGATGTCGGGCAGCTCGTCCAGCGTGTAATCGCCGTGCACCGTGACATTGGCCGGCGGGGTATAGGCCGGATCGACATTGCCGACGACGACCAGGTCCATGGAGGCATCGGGTTCCACCAGCCGGCCCAGTTCGGCCACCACCGCGGCGCCCTTCTGGTAGCCGATGTTGCCCAGCACGCCGACGGTGCGGATGCCGGTGTCGGGGGGATCGATCCGGGGCACCTCGGCCAGCATCTTGTGCGGGCGCCGGACCAGCTTGTCCGCATGGGCCGGGTAGACCTGGGCCACCTGGGCATAGCTGTCTTCCGAGAACACCACGATTTCCGTGGCCGCGGCCATCATCCTGCCCCAGGCCGCGCGCCAGCCGGCCAGGCCGATCAGGTCGCCGTTGGGGCGCACCACCGTGTGGGCCGCGTCGTCGCGCAGCTCGATCACCGGGCCGCGATAGCACCCGTCCTCGTCCAGCAGGGTGTAGGACGGCGTCAGCGGGAAGAAATCGTGGAACAGGACCTCGAAGCTGTCGCCCTCGCGCTTCAGCTCGACCAGGTCCTCGGGCAGCACTGCCGGGTCCGGGTCGCCCACGGCACAGGAATAGACCACGTGGCGCCGGGCGATCGGGTCCAGCAGCCGTTTGACGAAGGTCCAGTCGTCGGTCATCCCCGAAACCAGCCCCGATTTCGACACCACCTCGACCAGCCAGCGCGCCGGCCCGCCGACGCGGATCACGACCGAGGGCCGGCCCCGCTCCAGGTCGGCCTCGATCCGCCGTTCCAGGTATTTCTCGGCCCCGCCGCCCAGCGAATGGGCAATGTAGATCGGGAACCCGGTCTCTTCCTCCGCCTCGCCCGGCCGGCTCATGGCCCAGGCCACGGCCAGGGCCACCCGCGAGGTGATCAGCGGGTCGGCGGCGATGAAGGTCTGCACCTCCATGTCGTAATCCGGGTAGCGGGTGGAAATCGTCTTGTTGTTCTTCTCGACCAGCTTGAGCTTCTCGGCGCTGCCGAAGCTTTCGCCGCCCCGGTGTTCGACAAAGAGCCCGGGCAGGCCCAGGTGCTTGCCGCCCAGGCCGCGGATCCTCTGGCACCAGTCGACCTCTTCGCCGTAGCCCCGGCCGAAGGAGGTGTCGAAATCGGTGACCTTCTTGAGGTAGTCGATGTTCATCGCCATGCAGAAGCCGACGCCGGTGGGCACCACCGACAGCGTGGCCTCGGGGTTGAAGGTGCGGGCCAGCGCATCCATCGCATCGCCCTGCCCCGGTTCGATCACCGTGCGTTCGCAGATCGCCGGGACGGAAAAGATTTCCGCATCGTTCGACATCGGCGTGACGGTGGCGATGTTGTCGTGCATCAGGATCGGGCGCAGCATCCGGCTGGCCCACTTTTCCGGCACGAAGGCGTCCGAGTTCAGCAGCAGCACGTGGTGGCCCCGCTTGATGGCCTCGGCAAAGCCCCGGTTGACCGAGGCGATGAAACCTCGGTTTTCCTCGTTCTGCAGCAGGGTGATGCGGCCGGGGGTCTCGGCCTCTTGCCGGGCCACCCAGTCGGTCAGCCAGGGGCGGACCTGCGCGTCCGAGGAACAATCCTCGATCACCACCAGGTGCCAGGGCAGGTCGGTGTTCCTGACCACCCGGCCCAGCACCTCGGGCAGCAGCGAGAAGGCGTTGTAGACCGGCACGACGATGGTCACGGGCTGCGGATCGGGCCACTCGACGGGCCAGCGCGGGTCCTCGAACAGCATGGTTTCCATCGGCGCCGCTTCCAGCCGGGTTTCCAGCCCGAGGATCTGCTTGACCTTGCTGCGGGCGATGGCATCGCCCGACCGGGCCTTCAGCGCATGGGGCGCGGCCCGGGCCAAGTCGCGCAGGAAGCGCAGGAACAGGCCGACGCTGTTGCGCTTCAGCCGCAACCGGCTGATCGGGGCGCAATGGTGTTCGACCTTCTGGGTGCCGACCTCGGCCACGATGGTGAACCGGCTGTTGCCGTAGGGCTGGGTCAGCTCGAACCCGACCCGGGGGCTGATCCCATGCACCTCGGCCACATCCGTGCGCAGGATGTTCGGCCGCATCGAGGCATTGCCCATGGCCGAGACCAGGGTGATCTTCTCGGCCGTGGTCCAGCCCGAAAAGGTCAGCCTGTCACCGTTCATCACCACCCGGTCCACGTGGCCGGTCAGGCGGGCGGTATCAAGCCTCTTGGTCTTCGGATCGCTGTAGGCCCCGAAGGAAAAGCCGGTCACGATCAGGCGCCGGTGATGCCGGGCATACAGCCTGAACAGGTCAAGCACTCTTCTGAACACGCCGCTGGATGCTCCTGTTGTCGTCTGGCGCCGCGCCACGCAGGCACGGGTCCCGACGGACGTAACGGGAAGAGCCGCCGGTGTCCATCATGTGTCTCCCGCGCCTTCTTTGGAAACGGCACCAGAGGACGCCCACAGCTGCACGAAGACCCGCCCCACCGTTTCTGCCCCGCCAATACCCCGGCCGCCGCGTTGGCCCCGGACGCAGGAGAGTGGGTATTTGGAAAGAGAAAGAAGCAGCAGATCGGGGCCCGGCACAATCAGAGCACATCCGCGGACACCAGGGCCCCCGATGGGGCTTCTTTCTCTTTGAAAATACCCCGGCGCCACGTCACCAGGCCGCGCGTCGTTTCAGAAAAGGGCGCCGGCGCGCAACACCCTGCGTGCGCTGTCCTCACGAAGCGTTCAGCCTCGGGCGCTAGCCCTGTCCGCCGTCATCTGCCAGCGCGAAGGTGCCTTTTCATGTCCGAGACCCTCCAGAGTTCTCCCGTCCTCTCCCTGCCCTATATCCAGCCCTCACAGGCGCAGAAGCACGTGACCCACAACGCGGCGCTGGCCACGCTTGACGTGCTGGTCCAGGCGGTGGCGCTTGACCGGGACCGGACCGACCCACCCGAACCGGTGTCCGCCGGCGCGGTGCACTTGGTGGCTCCGGGTGGGCAATCGGCCTGGGCGGGGCAGGACAATACACTGGCCAGCCATGACGGCACCGGATGGCGGTTCATCGCGCCGAAGGCCGGCTGGCGGGTGCACGTGCTGGCCGACGGCTTCGACGTGGTCTTCGACGGCACCGACTGGATCGCCGCCCAGCCCGATTTCGACAACCTGTCGGGGCTGGGCATCGGCACCGCATCGGATGCGGCCAACCCGCTGGCCGTGGCGGGCGATGCCACGCTGCTGACCCATGTCGGCGCCGGGCACCAGCTGAAGATCAACAAGGCCGCGTCGGGCGATACCGCCAGCCTGCTGTTCCAGACCGGCTGGTCCGGCCGGGCCGAGATGGGCACCACCGGGTCCGACGATTTCGCCATCAAGATCAGCGCCGACGGCAGCGCCTGGATCACCGCCTTCAGCTTCGACGCGGCCAGCGGCACCGCCGGCGGGGCCGCCGTCCAGCAGGGGGCCACCGACATCACCGCCGGCCGGCTGGCCCGGGCCGATTACGCCTATGGGCCGGGCAACCTGCTGGGGACCGTCTCGGAAACCGGGGGCACCCCCACCGGGGCGGTGATCGAAAGCGGCAGCGCCGGGGGCGGCCGTTATGTCCGCTGGGCCGACGGCACCCAGGTCTGCACCGCCGAGATCACCCTGACCCGGGTCGACGGTGGCCGGCTGGAGGCCAGCTGGAGCTTCCCACAGGCCTTCGACGCGGCCGCCGACATCAGCTTTGCCGCCCTGCTTGATGCCGACGATTTCGCGGCCAATGTCACCGGCCCTGGCCTGGACGGCGTGCTGGCGCCCTGCGTGCAGGGTATTTCGGCCAGCGGGGCAAACCTGCGGCTTTACCGGGTCGCGGGGGGCACCGATTTCGCCAGCGGCGACAGCGCCGCCTGCCGGGTCACCGCGATCGGCCGCTGGAGCTGATGGCCTCCTGACAGCGTCCTGAAACGCCCCCGGGACGGGGACGATCAGGGGGGGCGAGCAGGGGCGGCGACCGCTCCGCCCCTCCCGCCCGATGCTTGCCTTCCCGGGCCGGTCTGGTAACGAAGGAAAACCCTCGGACCAGATCCGGCATCACCCCGGGAAGACGCCATGCCCACCGCACTTTATCTTCACATCGGCCACGGCAAGACCGGCAGCAGCTACCTGCAATCTGCCCTGGCCCTGTCACGCCAGGCCCTGGACGAGGCCGGCTACAGCTATCCGATCGACGCCGAGACCGCCCGCACGGCCAGCCAGGGCAACATCACCGGCGGCAATATCCAGGGCCAGCCCGGCGCCTTCGCGCGTTTCGCCGCCAGCACCCATGTCCCCGAGGACAAGGCCTGCCTGATCTCGGCCGAAAGCCTGTTCTATTTCATCCTGAAATCGCCCGACACCTTCTTCGACGAGCTCGCCGTCCTGCGCGGGCCCGACCCCGAGGCGGTGCCCGTCAAGGTGCTGCTGTACCTGCGCGATCCGCTCGATCACGCGGTGTCCTTCTACCAGCAGGTGGTCAAGCGCGGGAACTATACCGGCACCCTGGCCGACAGCCTGGCCACCTATAACACCCCCGGCCTGACCCTGCGCGTGCTGAACACCCTGCGCGACGGCGGGGCCGAGGTCACGATCCGCAATTACTCGCGCCACCGCGACCGGCTGCTGGGATCGGTCGAGGACTGGCTGGGCCTGCCCGCCGACACCCTGTCCATCCCGCCCGTCGAACAGGTCAACCGCTCGCCCACCCGGGCCGAGCTGGAGCTGCAGCGGCTGGTCAATACCTCGAAGGCCAAGCAAAGCTGGCGCGCGGTCAGCGATCCGCTGTGCAACAAGCTGCCCGACATCCGGTCCGAACAGCCTCCGCTGGCGCCGGGCGCGCTGGCCAGCTTCCTGGATGCCATGACCGAGGTCATCGGGTCGGAAGACTATGCCGCCGCCGTGCCCGAGGCCGAACGCCCCCGGATCGGCACCCCCGCCGATTTCGAAGGCCGTTTCCCCGATCCCGACAGCCTGTCCGATTACACCTTCTCGGCGGCGCAATTGCAGGTGCTGGCCACCGCCATCGGGGCCGAGCTGAAACGGTCCGAACAGCTGCGCGACCTGCTGAACCAGTACCGCGAGGCGGCCGCGAAGATGGGTGCGCAGGCGGGATCGACGGCAGAGTAACCCCGTCCCTCCCCGCGCCCGTCTGACCCCCGGATCGAAACGGGGGATCAGACAAGCATCAGACAAGGATCAACTAGGGATCACCCGGCGACCTTCTGCAGGCGGCGGGTGACGCGGGCCACGTGGGCCGTCCAGGGGGTCAGGAAATCGGCCACCGCCCGGTTCGGATGGCGGGCCACCGCCCGGCGCATCCATTGCACCGGGTCCGGCGGGGCCGCGGCCAGGATCTCGCGGATCTCGTCGCGCCGGGTCTCTACCGGGGCGATGATGTCGCTGTCGAAGAACGCCGCTGCCCCGATCTTGCGCATCTTGCCGAAGGCATCCCGTTCGACCTGGGGGATCTTGCGCGGAGCCGGCTTGCGCCGGGCGGCGCTGGTCTCGCGCCGGCGCTCGATCCGGGCCAGGTCGCCCGCATCGTAATCGGCCGCCACCGCCGGCGACGCGCCCCGGGTCACATGGGCCAGGGCCGTGTCCATCCCCCCCCGCCAGTCCCGGGTCAGCTCGGCTTGCGGCACGGTCAGGATATGGTCGCACCGGTCCAGCTGGGTCAGCGCATGCAACAGCACCAGCGCATCGCCATAGGCGAAAAGCCCGGTGCGCCCGCGCGGCCAGCTGTCCTCGGGGTCGGCCGCGCGCATCGAATAGGACGCGGCCACCTTGTCCAGCCCGCGCAGGCACAGCAGCGAGGGCACCGGGCCCAGCTGGTCGTAAAGCGCGGCCAGGTTGTAGAAATAGGTCGGCGTCTTGTTGCCCCAGACGCGGATCGAGGCCCCCAGGATTTCCACCTTGCGGACAGAGCTGGGCTGCCACAAGGGGTCCTCGTGGGACAGGAAATCGCGCGGCGCGCGGATCGCCCCGTGGTCGAGGAAGGTCGGGAAGACCTCGACCCCGCAATGCACGCCGGGCACGGCCGACAGGTAGCTGGCCACGGCCGAGGTGCCGCTGCGGGCCAGGCCATAGACGAGAAAATCAAGGGGTCGGGTCAACGGGGCTCCTGCCGTTCTTCAGTTCCGTGAATCGGATGCCGCCAGTGTAGCCGGGCCGGCCAGGTTGAAGAACCCCGCACCCTGGGCCGGTTCGGCCAGCAGGTGCCGCCAGAAGCCGCCGCCGGGGGCCATGTCCTCGGGCGGGCCCATGACGATGTCGTCCAGGCAGCCCAGGTAGAACGCGTGGAAGGCCGCGTCGAAGGCCGCCCGGTCGCCCCCGGCCTCGGCCACCGGGCCCTCGCAGATGTAGACCTCCAGCCGGCCGTCCGCCCGCCAGCGGGTGTTGAAGAAGAACACCGCCGCCCGGCCCTGCCAGGCCATGGTCACCGCCCCCTGCCCCAGCGGCAAAGGCCGGCCCCGGAACGCGTGCGTCGTGCTGGCGCCTCCGAACCCGCCGTCGGGCATCAGCTGCACCAGGTGCGGATCGCGGCGCAGCAATTTCACCGCGCGCAGGAAATCGGCCTGGAAATTGCCATGGGTGCCCAGGGTCTTTTCCGTCGGATGGGCCAGGTCGGTGGGCGACTTGGCCGAGATCCCGATCAGCGGCAGGCCCGGGTCGGTCATGATCCAGGGTGCGACCACCGGCAGCCCGGCATGGGCCGAGGTCAGGATGATCGACCGGCCCGCCTGCGCCGCGGCCACCATCGGGTTGGGGTCGGGGGTGACGACAAAGTCCTTCAGCTGCCGGGTCAGCGCCCGCACGGCCGCGTCCTCGGGCCCGCCCTGGCCCGGTTCCGGCCCGCCCGAGGCCGGCCAGGCATAATATTTCAGGAAGGTCAGGTAATCGACCGCCGCCCGGCCCCAGTTCAGTTTCGCGATGAAATCCTCGGCCGCCGCCCCGCTCAGCCCGCGCTGGCCGGCCAGGGCCTCGGCCATCGCCCGGGGCACCCAGTCGATACCGGGGGCCGGCAGGCGGGCCAGGGCCTCGGCCAGGGTGCCGGGCACGGGTCCGGGCACGAAGACATGGTGATCGGCCGCCTTCAGCCCGGTCTGGTTGTGCATCCGCAGGTCCAGCAGGTTGCGCCGGCTTTTGGCGGGCAGGTCGGGATCGGATTCCACCCGCGTGATCAGCTCCACGAGCGAGCTGACCGCCCGCAGCGCCTCCAGCGCGCGCACCCACAGGATGATCACCCGCGGATGGGTCAGCCCCGAGGCCGCCGCCAGGTGGGCGCAGGCGGCCAGGGCCTCGGCGTCGTGCAGGGCGATCACGCCTTCCAGCATCACCCGCCGGCAGGTGCCCGGCCGGGCCATCACCGCGGCGGGCGCCAGGCCCAGTTCCCCGGCCACGTGGTCCACCCTCTGGCGCAGGATGGCGGCAATGGCCGCGCGGACCTCGTCGGTCAGGGCCAGCTGCGGTTCGGGAAAGCGGGCGGGATCCAGCGTGACCCCGACACCGGCGAGCACCGCCGCATCCGTGTCCACCTGATCGTCCACCCGATCCGGATGCTGATCCGGATCATGATCCGCCCCATGATCCGAACTGGCCCCCACAGGGGCCGTTTGCCAAGAACCTGTTACCATCGTCACCGTCCCTGTCACGCCCTCCCCAAAGGGCGTCCCCCGGTTTTCCTGTTCCATCCGCCGGGATCCAAAATCTGGTCCCAGAAACTGGCCGCCGAATGAGCCGCCGAATTGGCCGGTAAATCGGACCCCAAATAAACGGGCCTAAAAACCTTACCTGGATATTGGCCGCAACATGCGCCCCGAAACACGGGGAAAGAGAAAACCGGGTGTCATGATCGCCCCGTCAGGGATTCTGTCAACCCTGCCCGCCCGCAATATGCGGCCAATCCGACGCGCAATTGCCGGCACCGCACAGCCATGTCACAGGACACCCCCCAAAGGCCCCCGAAGACCTGCGCATCAAACCTGCGCATCAGACCGGCGCAGCCGCGCCCGGGACAGGGCGCGGTCAGCGCAGCCTTTTCCAAACGCGCGGTTTAGCGCGCGATCAACGCCTTGTGCGCCGCCCAGGCCTCGTCGACCGTGATCTCGTCGGGCATCTCGTGGGCCATCTTCTGCCAGACCTCGGCATTGCCGATGCAGAATTCCATCAGTTGCGCCAGCCCGGTGTCGGACCCCGGCAGGAACGAGAACCCGTTGACCCCGTCGATGATCCGCCCGTCCAGGCCACCCGCCCGGCTGGCCAGCACCGGACGCCGGGCGTCCCAGGCTTCGGACACGACAAGCCCGAAGGTTTCCGGCCAGATCGAGGGCGTGATCACCCAGTCGACCGTCGACATCAGTTCAAAGACATTGTCGCGCGAATACGACCCGACCTCGGTCACGATCAGTTCCTCGGGCGCGTCGTCCAGCACCGCCTCGATCTTGGCCAGGTAATCCTTGGTGGCATATTCCTTGTTGCCCCCGAAGACCTTGATCTCGACCTCGCGCTCGGTGGTTTCGGCCACCCGGCGCGCGGCCTTCAGGGCCACGTCGATCCCCTTGGCATCGACGAACTGGCCGAAGAAGCCGAAGACGTTCAGCTCGGGGCTGTGTTTCGGCACCCAGCCCTCGGGCCGGCGGCGGTGGTGGCCATTGGCGATGACGGTGATCTTGTCTGCGTCCAGCCCCCATTCGACGAAGCGGTCCTTGAGGTACTGCGACGGCGAGATGAATTCGTCGACCATGGCAAAGGCCCGCTTGAAGCCCCGCCGGCGCAGGATGAATTCATCGACGTTGCGCTCGGGGAAGCAGCCGACGCACTGGTCGGGCCGGGTATCCTGGCAGATGCCGCCCTCGTGGTAGCGGTACAGCTGCCCCTGCCGGTGACAGATCGCCAGGTATTCGTGCAGCGTGTAGATGATTTTCACATTCGGAAGAGTGTTCCGGATCAGGTCGATGACCTCGAGGCCGACCCACAGCGAATGGTGCAGGTGGATGACATCGGGCTTGTGGTCTTCCAGGAACCGCTTCAGCGCCTTGTTGCGGCGCGGATCGTAGATGCGGTGGAAGAAATCGTCGAACCGCCGGCCCGGCATCAGGAATTCGTTGTCGGTGTCGGGCAGCGCGGTGATCGACGCGCCGGTCTTGGAATATTGCGGGAACATGCGGCTGTCGATCGCCGCCAGCATGACCGCGTCGACCTCCGGATCGGCGGCGGCGGCATCGTGCAGGTCCTTGGCCACGTATTGCGCGCCGCCCCTCATGACCCGGGGATGGTAGAGCGAAAGGGTGAGAAACTTCATCGGGGCTGGCCTTAAAGCTGGAAGAGGTCGGTGGCGGCGGGCGCCAGGAACGGGCTGTCGGCGAAGCGGCGCGAATAGAGCGCCCGGTTCAGCCACATCACCGTGCGCAGCATCGGCGGCTTGGGCTTGCCGACACCCTCCATGTGGATCCAGCGCGAATGGTCCAGGCGCACCGGCCGCCCGGCCTCGAGCATCTTCAGGCAGAAATCGGCGTCTTCGTAATAGGCGATGATGTAATCGGTCGAAAGCCCGCCGACCTCTTCGAAGACCGACTTGCGGATCCGCCACAGGGCGGCGGTGACCAGCAGACCGTCCTCGGGCACCTCGCGCAGTTCCTCGGCCAGCTCGGCCTCGGTGTCGTCGACATGGGCGGTCAGGCCCTTGCCGTAATGCTCGACCCTCAGCACCGGCTGGGAAAAGCCCATCCGCGCATCCACGGCCTGGTCGGCGGTGGTGTACATGCCCGAATGCATCAGCGAGCCGTCGCCGTAGTACAGCAGCGCCCCGTCCAGCCCCTCGCCCGGATCGCCGGCAAGGAAGGCGAAGGCCTGGTCCTCCTGGCCCTCGGGCGGGAAGATGTCGGGGTTCATGAAGATCAGCGTTTCGCCCCGGGCAATCTTGGCCCCGTAATTGTTGCCCGCCGAAAAGCCCGAATTGCCCGAACACAGGTGCATCGACAGGCAGACATCGTGCAGCTGGGAAAAGGCCGCCAGCTGTTCGGCCAAAAGCGCGGTCTCGCCGGTATATTCATTGGCCACCACGATCAGCTCGACCGGCTGGCCCGACAGCGCCGGCGCCAGGGTTTCCAGCTGCGAGATCAGCATCGAGGTATCGCGGTAGAGCGTGATGATGATCGACCGGTCCACCTCCCGGTCGGTGCCGGTTTCGTAGAGGCAGGAAAAGCCCAGCCGGTCCAGGTAGGACGTCCAGACCTGGGAAAAGCCCGGGGCCAGCTTTTCGGTCAGCGGCAAGGTGGCGCCCACGGGCCGGTCGGCCAGCACGGCGCAGGTGGCCAGGGCGTCGGTCATGAAGCTTTGCACCGACATCCAGCGCATGGCTTCGCTGGAATAGTACTTCTTGCCGTTGACCAGGACCATGACCTCGGAATGCATCCGGAAGTCGGGGATCTGGGCCAGGAACAGGTAGCCCGAGGGGCGTTCGAAATCGCCGATCACCTCGGCCACGTCCTGGCGGTGGTACCAGCAGAACTGGTCGCGCAGCTCGCCGAATTCGTACATCGTGTAGCCGACGACCAGGGTCACCGCGATGCTTTCGGCCATCCGCCGGTCGGCCCAGCCCGCGATGCAGATATGGCCCTCTTCCGACAGCAGGACCTTCTCGACGCGCAGGTAGTCTTCTAGGTTCACCCCCCGCCGCTCGACCGAGCCGTATTTCTCGTAATGCTCGCGCAGGGCGGCCTCGTCCTCGTTGCCGTAAAGCTCGGCCAGGTCGGGATTGGCTTCTGCGTAATTCCTGAAAAGAAAGGTCGTCTTCATCAATTCCTCACCGTCAAGGGTGTCCGTCCCGGTCTATCCCGGTCTATGGATCCGGGCTGTCTTGGGATGCAAGCGCGAATGTGCGTCCCTCGCCGAAGCCGACCTGCACGAAGTGGTCGAGTGCACTGCGAAAGGCACCTTCGCGGATCGAGGCCAGCACATCGGGATGGGTTTCAAGGTAGCCGGCATTGTCCAGGGCCACCCGGTAGGGCATGCGGCCCTCGTAGATGCCCGCCTGCACGTAATGGTCCGCCCCCGAGCCGACGACCCCGCGCGACACCGCGCCGGCCACGTCCGGATAGCGCTCGAGGTACCACTCCTCGTCGACCACCGCCCCGAAGGCCCGGGCCAGCACATCGGCCAGCACGTCGCGGGGCAGGGTGATCTTGGGGCCCTCGATCCGGCTGTGCAGGCGGATCCGGCGCAGCTGCTCCAGCAGCGCGGTTTCGTCATCGGGATCCTGGCTCATCGCTCCTCCGGGGCTTTTGCTGTTCCATTCCTTAGCAAGGAAGGCGACCGAGCAAAACCGCGCATGCACGCGCGTGCCCGAAACGGCGGCAAAGATGGGTTGAAACAACCCATCCTACGCCCGGCCGCGCCCCGGACGGCACAGCACCCCGCCGCCCTGCCCCTGGGACACCAGCGGTTGTTGCCCTCTCCCCCCCCCACAGGCTATGGCTGATCCGGGCCGCAGAGCCGGACCCGAGGGGAACAACCGGACGAACCGCATGAAATTCATCCATCTTCACATCCCGAAAACCGCCGGAACCTCGCTGCGCGAAAGCCTCGCCGCGGCCCATCCCGAGCTGGTGATCAAGGGCATCGTCGATGCCGTGCCCGACAGTGTCGGCCCGGATGTGGACGTGGTTTCGGGGCATTTCTCCTACGATGACGCCATGCGCTTCGGCGACCAGGTGGTCACCGTCCTGCGCCATCCGGTCGACCGCTTCGTGTCGATCTACTACTTCTGGCGCGAGCTCTACGAAAAGGACATCGAGCGCACCCGCAAGACGACCGTCGCCCATGCCCTGTCGCTGCTGGACTTCGCCCAGGCCTTCGACGAGCCGGAGCTGTGTTCGGAGCTTTACAACCGCATGGCCTGGCAGCTGCATTCCAGCTACCGGCTGATGCACCGCTTCGAACACCGCCGCGACCGCAACCTGACCGAAGCGATGCTCTTCGAGGAAACCATGGCCAACCTGCGCCGCTTCGCGGTGGTCGGTTTCCAGGACCGCTACGGCGATTTCGTCAGCGCCCTGAACGACCGCTTCACCCTCGACATCGAGAACCGCAAGATCAACGTCACCCAGCGGCGCAGCTCGGTCGAGGACCTGTCCCACGCCGAAATGACCGCGATCCTGCCCTGGGTCGAGGTCGACATGGAAATCTACACCACCGCCCTGCGCGAATTCGGCTGAGCATTCGCCCCAGGGCCCAGGTTGTCCCCACGTGGGGACATGCGGGGACACATCGCGCCCTACCACACCGCGTCTGCGACAAGCAGCCAGGCGCGGTGTGGTAGGGCGCAACCCCGCCCCTGCTTCTTTCTCTTTGAAAATACCCCGGGGGTGAATTGGCCGCCAGGCCAAGAGGGGGCAGCGCCCCCTGCCCGGCACAGGCACAGGCCGGCGGCCTCAGCCCACCTTCGTCCCTGTCTCCGCGCCTGTCTTTGTCGTGCCCTCGCCCGGCTCCAGCGCATCAAGCCGGCCGCGCAGCTCGGCAACCTCTCCCTTCAGCGTCAGCACCTGGTCCTGCAAGGCAAAGGCCATGTTGAACAGCATCTGCTGAAGCTCCCAGTCGGTGGCCTCGATGTTGGGTGGCGTGACCTTGTCGAAGGCCATCGGCGGCTGGCCCTGCGCTTCCAGCAGCGCGTTGACCTTCTGCAGGTCCTCGGCAAAACGCGCCTGCACGCCCTCGATATCGGCCTCCTTGGGCATCAGCTCCTGCGGCTTGGGCACCGGGCGCAGGTGGCCGTGCAGAATCAGCAGCGGCCCGGCCAGCCGGCGGAAGGCCACCGACCATGTCGGAAAGTTCCGCGAGCCGCTGAAGATCGCCCAGGCCGTCATCAGCCCCGGCGCCCGGGCCTCGTTGGCCCGCTCACTCTCCAGCCCCTCGATGCCCAGCAGGGTCTTGCAGAAATGCTGGGCGACATCGCCGATCTCGTCGAAATTGTAGATCTCTGTATTGGGGAACCGCGCGGCCCAGGCCTGCACGTGGTCGGCATAGGTCAGCGATCCGGCGGCCCCGTCCAGCCACTGGGCGAAGGGATGCAGCCCGCCCTTGTGGCGCTTGGACCGGATCTCGAATTCCATGAAGGCGCTGACCGCCCGCTTGTCGTGGCGGCGCACGTAGACGACGGGCCGGATGCGCACGCCCTCCTCGGCCAGGCGCGCCAGCACGCGCAGCACCCGCCACTTCTGGACCAGGAAGGCCTCGTTGCTCCAGACCGCCTGGCGCACGCCAAGTCCCGCCAGGCGCTTGAGCTCGCCGCGCAGCAGGGCCACGATCTGGTCGTCGATGTAATCGTCGGGGCCGGAAGAAAAGAACAGCTGGGGGCGGTCGCGTTCACACCAGCCGTGGCGCTCGGCCCCGGGGATCTCTTCCAGGGCCAGGCCCATGTAGGACAGGCCGGCCGCCGACAGGGCCTCGGCATTGCGCCGCAGCGTGAACTGAAGCGATGTCGAGCCGGCCTTGCCCGCCCCGATATGGACGATGAGTTCCGGAAGGTCTGCCATGGCGGTCTTTCCCATAGGGGCCGGCAAGGCGGATCAGCGCCCCGGGCCGGAGATCGTGTTGTGCAGACCCTAGTGCCATCCTGCCGGAGGGGAACGCAAGAGGCAGGCCCGGACGGTGACGGGCCGGGGCCGGCAATGTTTCGCACGCGAAACATTTTCGCCGCGGGCGCAGGATGGGTTTTCAAACCCATCGCCTGTCCGGGCCCGGGAAAAATGGGGAAGATGGGTTTGGAAAACCCATCCTACCTCCGCTCAAGCCAGTCCTTGAGATCGGCCAGCAGCCGGTCATCCACCTGCCCGCCCGAAATCTCGATGCGCCGGCTGTCGGGCCAATGCCGCAACACCAGGTCCGCGGTGATGTCATAGCGGGTCAGGTCCGGCAGCGGTTTCGCCGCCTTGTCCTGAACGGCGGGCTCCCTCGCCGGGGCGGCAGGAGGCTCCAGCACCGCCTGCAGCGCGGCCAGCTCCTCGGCCACGCCCTGCCCGTCCACCGCGGCCAGCGCCGCCCGCACGGGCTCTGCGCCGCCCTCCTCCAACCGCTTCACCAGCGCCAGGCCCAGCTTCTCGGAAATCGCCCAGGGGTAGCGCAGCACGTCATCCAGCGCCTCGACCAGCCCCATGAAAGAGCCGATCTTGGACCGCTTCGACCGCGTGACCGATCCGTAAAGCCCCTGCAGCGCCGCGCGCGGGGTCTCGAAGACCCCCTCGGCCACGGCCCTGTGGGCGATACGCGCGCGTTCGTAATGGCTGAGGTTGGCCCGGATCTCGTTTTCCTCGACCATGGCCACGTAGGCCGCCTCGGCGCTCTCAGGGGCGGACACCAAAGCCTTGACCGTGGCGAACCGGGCCTCGCCGGTACCTTCGTACAGCCGCCGCAGCGCCGTCAGCCGCCGCCAGCCCGAGATCAGCCCATAGCGCCCCTCCCCCAGCCTGACCACCTCGATCGGGGTCTGCTGTCCGCGGGCCGTCAGCGAGGCCATCAGCGCACTCATCTCGTCCTCGTCCAGCTGGATCCGGTCGCGCACCAGGTGGCCGGCCGCGATGGCGTCGAGGGGCAGCGCCTCGATCAGGCGGCCCTCGTCGCGAGCCGCCTGCAGGGCGGATGACACTTCCGCCAGAGCCGCGGCCGAAGCCGCCTCGCCGGCCACGCTCGCGATCGGCGCGGGCCCCAACCCCTTGGACGGAGCGGGCGGGGAGGCGAGATAATCGCCCTGGGCAGGGGTCAGTCTTTTGCGTTTGGCCATGTCGGGCCTCCTCTCCGGTCCCGGTTATCATTGCGTGAGAGACGGGGGCGTTGCCCCCGCCCGCCTTTCGGCGGACTCCCCCAGGGTATTTGGAAAGAGAAAGAAGCAAGAGCGCGCCCTGCTGCTTCTTTCTCTTTCCAAATACCCCAGTCCGACCTCACGGCATGTCCCGCCGCCAGGTTCCGATGAGCAGCCGTTTGAAGGCGGCATAGGTGGCGTCGAAGGTTTCGCGGCCCCGGGCATAGGTCTCGCGGTTGAAGTCGCGGTAATCGGCTTCGTAGATCCCCGAGACCTGTTCACCGGCCTGGCCGATCAGCGCGGTGTAATCCTGCCGGTGGGGCGACAGGGTCCGGCCCAGGTAGGCCTGGATCAGCGCGGCCAGCTCGCCCTGCTGGGCACCGTCGTAGCGGGTGATCACCGCGCGCACCGCATCCCATTCGAAGTTCAGCTCTTCGCGCCCCAGGGCGCGGGCGGCGATGTTTTCACCCTCTTCGATCGACTGGAAGGTGGAATGCAGCATGTCGAAGAACCGGCCCGTGCTGTCGAACTCCAGGAACGACGCGCCGAGCGGCACCAGCAGGATGTCCGCCGCCGCCAGGCCGTTGATCGTCAGGTACCCCAGGGCAGGGGGGGTATCGAGGAAGACCACGTCGTACTCGTCCAGCCCCCCGTCGGCCTCCAGCCGATCGGTCAGCGCATCCCACAGCTTCCAGCCCCGCGCGGCCATGCGCCAGACCGGGATCTGGAATTCGGCCCAGTAGAGGTTCAGCTGCGCGCCGATCAAGTCGATGTTGGGCCAGTGGGTCGACTGGATGATGTCGCGGGCCGAGACGCCAAGCGCTTCGGTCAGGGTCTCGTCGAAGGGCAGGGGGGGCTGGCCGCCGGCCTCGCGGATGGCGTTTTCCTCCTGCAGGGCCTGGGCGTAATCCTTGGCCAGCAGCGGGAAGGCGGTGGACCATTCGTCGCTGATGTTGCCGCCCATGATCGACGTCAGAGAGCCCTGGCTATCCAGGTCGATCGCCAGCACCTTGTAGCCGTCCAGCGCCGCCGACATCGCCAGGTGCGCGGTTGTCGTGGTCTTCGACGTGCCACCCTCGAAGTTCGACACGGCGACGATCTTGGCGGGCAGGCCTTCGGGCCGCCAGGGCAGGTATTCGCGGTCGGCCGCGCCTTCGGCGGCGAAATGGGCGCGCAGGCGCAGCACGTCGTCCAGCGTGAACCACTTGGAATTGCCTTCGCCGGTGCCCTGCGGCAAATCGGGGTGCTTCTTGATCACGCGCCGGAAATGGGCGGGCGCAACGGGGATCAGGTAACGACAGATCTCCCACGTGGAAAACCGGCGCAGGCGTTTCTGGCCGTCGGGCGCATAGCCGCGCCGGGCCAGATCCTCGCGCCCCTTCATGGCGAAGGCCGCGGCTTTTGCGAATCGTGCGGTGTCGATAGGCTCGGAGAGCTTGGCGGCGGCGGCGGCGGGGTCGATGTTGAAATACGGGGGCAGGGGCTCTTTGCTCGATGCCATCTTTGATCCTCTGCGATGTGCGCGTGATTTGCTGCTTTGCCTGCAACTATCGCACATGACGGGCCGGTTGAGAATCCTAACAGGCGGTTTCGCGGCGAAATACCCCCTGAAAATAATCCAAAACACCACGACGGCTGTTTGATATTTTTGGAGTCTTTAGAGTCTTTGGATCCTGATTTTTACTTATTTCCAATGGCTTGGATCGCCAAAGGTGTCAGGATACGGGACAAGGGGCACCCGGATCCGGGATGAGGGGGACCCGAACACGGTGCGAGGGGGCCCGATTCGCGGGGAAAGGGCCCCCAGGGACCGTATTTGGTGGATAAGTCGGGCCCGGACGCCACAGAAGCGGGGCAGGGGGGTGAATGCGTCCTGTAAAAGGGTCCCCTTGGGCAGGGTGACGCGGGTCCCTGAGCCTTTGGGCACCCGTTTACGGGACCCGGGACGCCGGAACAAAGGTACCTGGGGGAAGATTGCGAAAAGGTGCCTTTTGTGGCAGTTTCGCAGAAAAGATCCGAGGCAGACATGGACGACATTCCGCGCGAGCGACTGAGCGGGCCCTTGCGCCGACCCGCGGTCAAGAAACACGTGGCGGCGATCCACGTGTCGGGCAAGCTGACGCTGCTGCAGCGCAAGCTGTCGAACGTGTTGCTGGTGAATGCCTACGACACGCTGACCAGCCAAAGCCGCCACCAGATCGACGCGCGCACGCTGTGCCTGATGATCGGGTACAATTCCAACGACATGGACACGCTGAAGGATTCGCTGCGCGGCCTGGCGGAAACGGTGGCCGAATG
>PAQV01000078.1 GCA_002709405.1 Paracoccaceae bacterium | reverse complement strand
GACCTCTCAGGCCATGACTACCTTCCCCGCGTCCAGTGAGTACTCGTATAGGGATCAAAGGATTTCGTCGTTGCAGATGGTTTGCGCGTTCCCGAGGGTTATTGTGGCTCATCGTGGTGTGAGACGCACCATTCCTAGCCAATATCGCTGATCAACCGCGCCGGTCTCAGTTGCCCGGAAACCGAGGTCCGCTTTCTGGTGGTTTTCCCTGATCTGGGCCAATTTACAGGGAACTTTGATCATTTGCAGCGAATGTCGCCTGTGAGCAGGTTGATTACCTGCAAATTATCAATGGCTTGACGCGAATTTCCCTGCTCGTCGGAACAGCGAATTTTTTCAGCCGAACAGGGAACTTGTTGCCACGGAACAGGGAGGCCTTCCGTGCCATCAGGGAAGGCCGTCAGACCTCGAAGGCGAGGGCTTGCTCCTGTGCAGTCCAGTCCAGAGGAAGGGTCGTGGCCAGCAGCCGTTTGAGGGTCAGATCGACAGGCTGCGTGCCCTCGATAATGGCGGTCTGGATCCTGGGCGAGAGACCGGACAGCGCGATGACGCGCGCGACATAGCGTTCCGAATTTCCGACGTCAGAAACGAGTCTCTTCAGCGGTGTCCCGGACCTGAGGGCGGCGGCCCAGCGATGGGCGTTGCGGATGTGCCGTGACAGACATTCTTACAGTGGTACCGGAAGAGGCGGGATGAGGCCGGAAGAAGCCGGATGTGCCTTTGTTCCAAGGGGTTAGAATGGATACGCGGCCGTTATGCCGGTGAAAGAGCGTGACATTCAGTAAACCGGAAAACCGGGGTTCAACGGGACTTCAACGGCCATGCGGGAAGGTCGGCGGAAGAGGCTCAGGAACTGGTTAAGGTGCGGAACCGAAAAGGGAAATCAACCTGTGAGCCGTTGTTGTTCGCACGGACAAGATCTTGGGAACATGCAACTGAGCTTGCATGTTCCCAAGCCCAGTTGCATGTTCAATAAAACGACACGAAATCAAATAGATGTGAGTTTTGGGTGGAGCTGTGCACCTTCCCGAACATGCAAACGATTTTGGACCCCAGATGGCTTGCGGGGCGTCTTTAGTTGTCGGAAATCGCCTCCGAGACGGGTTGAACACGGTTCCTTGGGGCTGGGTTGGCATCTATCGGCATGTAGGTCACCTGGTCCTGAACAAGCGCCGCGGGAAAATGGCTGTAAGAGACCATGTTACCGTTGTCTTCGTCGCGCCATAGCCATGTCTGTTTGATGAAGTCGCCAGGTGCTGGACGTTGGATGGGAGCCCCGTATCTACCCACGAGACGAGTCAACAAGAGCTCTTGGTTGAAGCCGGCTGGAGTGAAGAGAACGGCACTCAGTTTTCCTTCCTTAAACGCAAAGAAGGCGATGCCTTCCAACCCTAGATCCTCGTGCTTTGCCGAAGCGGCTAGCTCCCCAAATGGCGTAGCGACAACATCATCCACAGAGGTTACACCTTCGTAAGGTTTCGCGGCCTCGATGAGTTGGGCCAGGGAACTTCCCCAAGACGAATACATCCAATCCGCCTGAGTTTTTATCGGTATCGACATTGCAAGCAGGAAGAAGGTGGTGGCGGATATCGCTTTAAACATCATTTCTTACCATTCCCTATTTGTGTGGCCCCACCACAGGACTTTTCCAATTACCGTTAAGCTATTCAGGTCGGCCAACTCAGTTTGGAATTCAGGATTGTCTGAAACAAGAAAGACTTGATTTTCCCTAGGCCTTTCGACGCGTTTTACCTTGGCCTCCCCATTCTCGAGGATTGCGTAAATCAATGATCTACGCCTCGATGTCCCGTGAGGCACCGTAACTGGGATTTCTTTTCTACTTGTATCGATAAGGATGATGTCGTCCGGCCAAATCGTAGGCGTCATGCTCTCACCGCTTGCTCTTGCGAGAACGACGTTGGAGGGAGCCACGCCAATCTTGCGAAGCCAATCCTGACGGAACGCAAG
The DNA here is from genome assembly GCA_002709405.1 of Paracoccaceae bacterium. Classification (GTDB taxonomy): domain Bacteria; phylum Pseudomonadota; class Alphaproteobacteria; order Rhodobacterales; family Rhodobacteraceae; genus Marinibacterium. The sequence continues at coordinate 89,177 of PAQV01000078.1, read as the reverse complement.
ATAGTCGACTACATCCTCGGTCGAGTTGATCTGGCCATTCCCCGCAGAAAGTCCCGCGTCATACAGCGGGACATTTACGAACACCTCCTTGGAAGCAGCCGGCGGTACGGGTCCGCGATCTCGTGGCGGCCCAAAATAGAATTCGAGATCAAGTACCTCAGCCAGTGATCTTAGATTGTCGATCGGGTGGGATCGCTCTCTGTCCGTTCTGCGATTTTTTAGGTTCTTGATTAATGCAGGATTGCCAACAGCAAGCTGCGACGCAGCAGATGCTGAGTAGCCCTTCCGTCGCAGGGCCTCTTCGATGATCGCCAAAATGTCGTCCACGCCGCTTGTTAGCCTAGCATGGCTAATTTGAACAAGTACGGAATTCACTAGCCTTACAAGGCTTGACTATATCGGCCTTACAAGGCTAACTTGTGCCTATGAGCAGAGCACAAAAAAATCTTCTGACCCTGAGCGCATCCATCGCGCAGCACGAGGGCGTAACGCATTGGGCCATTTCCATGAGGATTTTTGGGAAAGGTGACTACTTCAGCCGACTTGAGAAAGGCATGAGGCCGCGCTCGGACACAGTGGAAGCGGCCGAACAATGGTTCAGCGACCACTGGCCGGACGATCTTGTGTGGCCGGACGGGATCCCCCGCCCGCCGAAGAGCAAGCCCCAGGAGGCGGCATGACGCCGCCTCTGGGATCACCGGATGGTGCCGGCCGGCCCGATGAGCGGGCGGCGGGCCGGCGGATCAGTGGGGACAACTCGATGGAAAGTACGCCTAATGAACCGCCGCGCGCCAAATCGGGTTGGTCAGATGCACCCATCACCGTCGAAGCGGCGGCTTCTGATGACAGGGACGACAACGGCTCCGTTATCTCGCCCGTCGTCCATGTAGACGATCCCGTCACACGCTCCGCATTTGAACGTGTTGTGCGAGACAAGCTGCAGGAGCGATATGACCTGCTTCTCGTAGCACTCTGCACACACGCAATGAGCGGGATCGTCATTGGCATGAGAGGGCTTCAGCTAGCGAACAAGAGATCCCTGTTCCGTCCGCTTGAGGGTGTAGCGATCCGCATTGGCTTTAAAGCGCTCGGTGCGATGCTGTTCCTCTCTCAAATCCAGCATCGCGTTCTTCATCGCGAGTTGCTCCGTTTGCAGCGCGATCAGTCGTTCAAGAAGCTCGGAGACGAGACGGTTGGACGCCTGGGTGTCGGGGTCCGGTTTAGCGAGGAGAGCTCGGAGATTTTGGGCAATATCCGTCGCTGTTTTGGTCATTCCGGCAGCATTGTTGCCGACACCGATGAGGGCAGTGATGGCCTCTAAGTTCATTTCGCATCGTCCTCTTTTGGTTGCGTCAGAAGGGGATGAAGGGGTCGGGAAGTGCGCCAACACTTCTCGGCTCCGCCAAGAGCTTATGGCTGTCCTAGCACAATATGCTGGGCTTGTCCTTTGGGACGTCTACCACATCGGGCGACGGGCAATCGGAAATCACTCAATTGCGCCGGAATGTCCCGCCAACATGCGGACTTTCGGCCAATTCCCTGCAGCCATTTTTCCAGTTTCCGGAGGGGCCTGATGCTGACCTGTCGTGCCGAATTGATCCGCGCTGCCCGTGAGATTGGGCAGCCGCTTCCAGACGAACAGCGAATCGCCCTGGGCGTGACCCTGATCAAGATGGCCGAGGCTCCGGACAGCTTCGCGGCCGTGACATGCGCCGAACGGATGGTGCGCGATCACGGCCAGTCCCTCTTGTCAGAGGCCCTGCGGACCTGTGACGATGGCTTTGAAGCCCCCTTTCAACATGTGACGATCGACCATTTTCACGAGCAGTCGGCCGATCGTCACCCCGGCGGGAGAGGCACCGCCGGGATGTCCAGGTCGCGCGGCCCTTCCTCCCTTCGCGCGGCCTGGGCGCTTATCAAGACAGCTGAGCGCCAGTTTTCCGAGAGCTTCTGGGGGGACCTGATCGGCATGATCTTCCTGATCATCGGCTGGCTGGTCCTGTTGATCGCTGGCGGCGTGCTGGCGGGGGGGATCTGAATATGCACGCGGCCGGGCTTTCATCCCCCAGGTTGCAGCGTGTGCTGGCGGTCCTGCGTGATGGACAGCCGCACACGACGCGACAGATCGTGAGGAAGGCCCGGGTCATGGCGGTGAACGCCTGCGTGTCAGAACTGCGCCGAAATCACCTGTGAGCGCCGCCGCGTGGGCGATGCCATCCGCTTTTACTACACAATGACCAAGGGACCGACGAATGGGGAATGACCAAAAAGAAGTGTTGGATCAATCGCTTAAGACGGCCCTCTGGGCTGTTGATCTGATGGTCGACACGCTCCCTGACATGCTGGCCAGGGCGACAGCACTGGAAGATGTTGCCCGAGGCCGGGCCGATTTCAATGAGAACGATGCTGCTGAGATCAAAAATTGGGTCGAGGCAATGGCTTACGGGTTCGGCGTGCTTCGATCATCCTTGGCAGACCTTCGCGTCCAGATACCGGAGGACCAAGGTTGATAGAACGACTGAAGACCGTGACCCACTTGCCGGTTTCCGAGATCCAGATCGCGGAACGATTGCGCGACGTTCGCCCCGAAGGCGTCGCGACCCTCAAGGAAGCGATCCAGGAGTTGGGATTTGTCGGGCGGATCACCGTGCGGAGAACCAAGAAAGGTGACTTTGTCCTGGATGGCGCTCATCGCCTGACCGCTATGATGGAGCTGGGCGAAGAAGAAATCCCGTGTGACGTGCTTCGTTGCAGCGACGATGAAGCCAGGATGTTCGAACTGGATGGCAACCTTGCCGGCGCGAAGATGACTGCGTTGGAGCTGGCATATTTTCTGGCACGTCGGCGGGAGATGTTTCTGAAGCTTCATCCAGAAACCGAAGCCGGCGTTGCTGGCGGGCTGGCTCGTCAGGGTTCAGCAACTGACACGATGTCACTTGCTAAAGTGATTGCCAAAGAGCGCGGTATTTCCGAGCGGCACGTCTATCGACTGATGGGTGTAGGGAAGAAGCTGGATCCGGACGAATATCGACGTTTGAGCCGGGCCGAGAAGGATGTTCAGTTCACCGATCTGCTTGTTCTGTCCAAGGTGTCGGAAACCGCTGAACGTTATCATGTTGTCGATTGCCTGGCTGAAGGCACCGCAAAGAACGCCGCTGCTGCCCGCAAGTCCTGGAAGGCTCAGCAAGGCCTCGCACCGGCTCCGACAAGCCCCGCTGACGCTGCTTTCACGAAGCTTTTGGACGCCTGGGACCGGGCGCCGAAGGACGCGCGTGTGCGGTTTCTAACCGAACGTGGCGAAGCCATTGGCGAGATGCTCACAGACGTCGGTGGTGACCATGACTGACGGCAGGGAGAAAGAATGGTGGACGGCGGCCGAACTGGCTGGTGCAGATCTGCCCGATATTCCCGACAGTCGGCAAGGGATCGAAGCCATGGCCAAGCGGCTGGGCTGGCGCGGCAACCCGGGTTTCGCACGGCGGCGCAGCGGTCGCGGCGGGGGCTGGGAGTATCATTGGCGGCTGTTGCCGAGCCGTGCGCAGCGCGCGCTGATCGGCCGAGCCGACGGGCAGGAGGTCGCGCAGCCCGACCAGGACCGCGACGGGGTCTGGTCCTGGTTTGACGGGCTTCCGGAGAAGTCCAAGGACAAGGCGAAGCGCAACCTGCGCATCCTTCAGGACGTCGAGGCCCTGCTGCCGATCACGACCAAATACCTGGCGGTCGGCATGATCGCCAAGCAGAAGGGGTGCAGCGCCCGGACGATCTGGAGCCTCTACCAGCGGATCGAGGGCGTCGATCCGGCGGATTGGCTGCCGTACCTGGCGCCGCGCCACCGGGGCGCCCAGAGCAGGGGCATCAAGTCCGATGCGGCGCCCGAATTCTTCGACTGGCTGAAAGCGGATTACCTGCGCATCGGGCCACATACGTTCCGCAGCTCCTACGATCGGGCCGTGGAGCTCTGCCAGGCGCACGGCCTTGGCTACCTTCAACTTCGCACCGCCTATCGCTGGCTCGACCAGAACGTGCCGCGTGTGGTGCAAATCCATGCGCGCGAGGGAGATGCCGGGCTGGCCAAATGTTTCCCTCCGCAGATCCGGGACAGATCGACCCTGACCGCCCTGGAAGGCGTGAACGCGGACTGCCACAAGATCGATGTCTTCGTGAAATGGCCGGACATAGACAAACCGGTCCGGCCGCAGATCGTGGCGTTCCAGGACCTGTATTCGAACAAGATCCTGTCCTGGCGCGTCGATCTGACCCCGAATAAGGTGGCCGTCATGTCGGCCTTCGGCGAGTTGATCGAGACATGGGGCATTCCGCATCATTGCCTCTTCGACAACGGCCGGGAGTTCGCGAACAAATGGCTGTCTGGCGGGACCCCGACGCGGTTCAGGTTCAAGGTCCGCGAGGACGATCCACTGGGTGTCCTGCCGCAGATGAACATCAAGATCCACTGGGCGACACCGGGGCATGGTCAGGCCAAGCCGATCGAGCGGGGCTTTCGCGACTTTGCGGACCGGATTGCGCTGGATCCGCGTTTTGCCGGTGCCTACGTCGGCAAGGCGCCCGATGCCAAGCCAGAGGATTACGGGTCGCGGGCCATCCCGCTGGACACCTTTTTGAGGGTGCTGGACGAGGGCGTGCGCAAGCACAATGCCCGGGAGGGCCGCACCAGCGACACCGCCGCAGGACGCAGTTTCGACCAGACGTTCGCCGAAAGCTATGCGGTGTCCAAGATCCGCAAGGCCACCGCAGAACAGCATCGCCTTTGGCTGATGGGCCAGGAGGTCCGGAAGCTGCACAAGCATCACGGCGGGGTCACGCTGCACAAGAACCGGTACTGGGGCGAATGGATGAACGAGCATGCCGGAGAGCATGTGGTTGCCCGGTTCGATCCCGAGAACCTGCACGCGGGAACCTACATCTACACGTTGGCGGGCGAGTACCTGGGCATGGCTGAGTGCCGAGAGAAAGTCGGGTTCTTCGACCTGGTCGGGGCCAAGCTTCATGCCCGGGCGGAGCGCCAGCGGAGGAAGGCTCAGAAGGCGCTTCTGGATGCGATGCGTCCGGTGTCGGTGCACGAGCTGGCCGCGGAAATCGACCGCGTGAACGCGACACCCACAAGCGATCCGCTGGTGGAAGCGAAGGTGGTCGAGATGCTGCCCGCGCGCGTCCGCAAGCCCCTGGTCCAGAAGCCTCTGCCAACCCCTGACCCCGAAAGCGATGACCGCGCGAAGGTGTTCCAGGCGACCTTCGGCGCTCGTGACGTGCGTGAAGAGGCCCCCAGCACGAAATCCTCGGCCGATCTGTTCTGGCAGGCGCTGGATATCGAACGGCGCACGGACGCCGGGGACGAGGTCACGGATGTCGAGGCGGCATTTCTGGCCCGGATGCAGAAGCTGCCGGAATACCGCGCGCAGCGCAGGGCATACGACCAGTTCGGCGCGACAGCGATCGGATGACAAGACCGCCACCTTCGGTGGCCAAAGACAGCAAGGAGAAACGGATGGACGGAGCAGGACATATCACCGGCGTGACAACGATCATGCCCTTGCGGAACGTGATGTTGTTGGCGGAGCTGATTGAGCGGGTCCGGTCGCGCGACCCGGATCTGCCGGGCATGGCGTGTTTCTCGGGCCCGAGCGGCCTGGGGAAGACGAAAGCCGCGGCGTGGAGCGCGAACGAATACCGCTGCTACCACGTAGAGATGAAGGAGAGCTGGTCGGCCAAGAAGTTCGTGGCCAAGATTGTCGAAGCCATGGGCATGAAGCCGTCGGGCACGATCGGCGACATGGTGGACCAGGCCGGGGAAGAGCTGGCGAAGTCAGGGCGCCCGCTACTTCTGGATGAAGCCCATCTGCTGGCCAAGCCGCGGCTGATCGGGATCGTGCGCGACCTTTATGAAAGCTCGGCCGGCGGCACGGTGGTGTTGATCGGCGAAGAGATGCTGCCGCAAACGCTGGCCCGTTGGGAGCGGGTCCATAACCGGATGCTTGACTGGGTCCAGGCCCAACCCTGCGATCTGCGAGAAGTGGCGCTGCTGGCGCAGTTGAAATGCCCTGACATCAGGCTTTCCGAGGATGTTCTGAAGCATGTTCTGGAACAGTCGCAAGCCCGGGCGCGACGGATCGTCGTGAGCCTCAGCCAGATCTCGGAACATGCCTTGAAGGCGGACAAGACGGCAGTCGGGATCGCGGACATCGCCGATTTGAAGCTGTTCACCGGCGAAGCGCCCCGACCCCGGGGGAACATCTGATGGCCGAGGCGAAAAAAGCGGGGCGCAGGCCGGCCGACGCGGGCCAGCCTGGCCGGCAGGAGATCTGGGAGGCGGTGCGGCGGCAAACCGGTGCGTTCACAGTGTCCGGGATCGTCGAGACGTGCGGCGCGTCCCGGCGCACGGTTTCGGGGTACTTGGAGTGCCTGGCGGCGGGAGAATACGTGTCATGCACGCCGCCCGAGAGCGTCGGCCAGCCTGCCAGGTACACGCTCCTGAAGGACACCGGGTATCACGCGCCGCGCCTTCGGCAGGATGGCAGCGTGGTCACCCAAGGCCAGGCGGCAGAACAGCTGTGGACCAGCATGCGGATCCTGAAGCGGTTCACGTCTCTCGAGTTGATGGAGACGGCAACGATCGAGATCCCGGAGGGCACGGCGAAGGCCTATTGCCGGACCTTGCTTGCGGCCGGGTACTTGAAGGTGCTGCGCAAGGCCGAGCCGGCGAAGGGCCGGATCGCGCTCTATCAACTGATCCGCCAATCCGGCCCAAAACCGCCGCAGGTCCAAAGGGTCAAGCGGGTGTTCGATCCGAACACGGGCGACGTCTACCCGCTGGGTGATCGTGCATGAGCGGCCCGGTGGAGACCGCGCGTGCGGCGTGGGGCGACGCGATGCCCGGCTGGATCGAGCGACTGGCGATCGAATGCGAGACCACCAGCCAGAACCGCGTGGCGAACCGCATGAACCGGTCCGCATCCCTGGTGTCGGCCGTGTTGCGCAACAAGTACCGCGGCGACATGGCGGCGGTCGAAGAAATCGTGCGCGGCACCTTTGAGCGGGCCACCGTGACCTGCCCTGCGCGCGGCACCATCGCGTGGAGCCATTGCCGGGAGTGGCAGCAGATGGCTCGCGTCTACTCCAACGTCAACAGCGAACGGCAGCGGATGTACCGGGCCTGCAATGGCTGTCCGCGCAACCGAAAGGATCAGGCGACATGAACACCGCAACACTCACCGAGCTGGTCGAAAGCACCACTTGGTCGGACCAGTCGGTCCAGGACTTTCTTAACCTGGTCAACACCAGCGCTGACGAAGAAGACGGGATCGTCGTCCTTGTCGCGGCGGCAACGCTTCTGGCGCGGAAGTGCCAAGGCAATGATGCCAACCAGGCCCATGCTGCCGCGACCCTTGGCGGTGAGTTCATCCAGTTGATGTTCGCCGTATTGGGCGAAATGAGCGTCGCCACCGCCTGCCGCCGGATCGAGCTGATGGGGGTCGCCGATGTCTGACCGGTGGACGTTCAACGACATGGTGCAGAAAGCAGCGCGCGGCCTTGGCAAGGTCGACGCCTATGGCCCGCGCGGCGCCACGCTGGTCAGCCAAGAAGAAATCGAGGCCATGGCCGGCACGCTTGCGCTGTGCGGCGTTACCCCCATTCCTCCGGGCGCTCCGGCGCCAGAGCACATTCTGACGAAATTCGAGGAGACATCATCATGAGCGCACAGGCCACGGGCATTCAACCCGCCCCCATTCCGCCCGGCCGTCGGACGGTCAACGGCGCCGACTACATGGAAGATGCCAAAGGTTCCCTGGTGCCGATCGACCTGGTCCGGCCGCAGGACCAGCTGCAGGACGAGACCGTGCGCAAGATCATCGGTTACGCCCAGGCGCTGAGCGACCAGGTCGCCCGATTCAAGGCGCACACCTTCCAGGACCTCGGCGATTTCGAAGCACTTCTGGCCCAGGAATACGGGGTCACGCGCGGCGGTGAGAAAGGGAACAAGACGTTCCTCTCCTACGACGGGCTCTACAAGGTGCAGGTCCAGGTCGCCGATTACGTGGATTTCGGGCCGGAACTGCAGATCGCCAAAGAGTTGATCGACGAATGCCTGAACGAATGGGCCGCTGACAGCCGCCCCGAGATCCAGGCGATCGTCACCCGGGCCTTCAATACCGACAAGGCCGGGCAGATCAACCGCTCCGAGATCTTCATGCTGCTGCGGCTCGACATCGAGGACGTGCGCTGGAAGCAGGGCATGGCCGCGATCCGCGACGCCATGAGGGTGGTCGGCTCGAAAACCTACGTGCGCTGCTACTGGCGCGTCCGGGCCAACGCCGCCTGGCAACCCATCACGATCGATCTGGCGAAGGCCTGATCTCCAAGACCGGCCGGATGGTCCGGCCGGCATGCCCAGCGAAGGAGAAATCCCATGGCAGCTTACACGAAGACCGCATTGATCAAGGACGTGGCCGAACAACTCGGCACCACGACCGCAACCACTACCCGCGTCCTCGATGCGATCCTGGCGCAGATCATCGGCAAGACCCAGGACGGCGAGAACGTCACATTGAAGGGCTTCGGCTCCTTCCGGATGCGGGAAAGCGCCGCGCGCCAGGGCCGCAATCCTCACACGGGTGAGACGATGGAGATCCCTGCAAGCCGCCGTTTGGCTTTCAAGGCCTCGAAGGCCCGGAGCTGAGCGAAACGCCCCGCCAGGGGCGTCGTCCGGGCGTGGTGGCCCGGACCTGATGAGCAGCCGCCGGAGGGAACGATGGCCTATGAACTGAAAGAAAAGGACGACGGCACGATCGAGCTGGTAGAGATCGTCCGCGACGTGATCGCGATTTTCAAAGACAGGGACCACGCTCAACACTATTTCGGGATCCTGGTGGCGGACCAAGGCGCGCCGGGGCAAGTCGACTTGCGAACCCTGGAGCAACAGCTTTCCGCGCCTCCTGCAGTACCGATGCCCGAGCCGAAACCGGCCTCGAACCCCAAGCCGCAAACGGTGCGGGTCGGGGCTGCGACAAAGCAGACTTCGACACCGCCAGCGGCCGAGCCACAATGGTCGACCCCGTCCGATGAGGAATGGTCCCAGGCCTTCATAGCGCTGTCCGACGGCGCGGATCTGAAAGACGTGGCAAAAGACCTGAACGTCAACTTCTACAAGCTCCGCGGCAAGTATGCGAACTTCAAGCGCCGTCAGAATGAACAGGCGACGGCCGATCCCGCGACCGGCCCGGTGTCGCTGGATCAGGAGGAATGCCGCCTGTGCGGCCGTGTGTTCAAGGCAACGGCCGAAAGCGACGGCCTTTGCGCCAGATGTTCACATGCCGGGTGAGCTGGAGGTTCTGATTTCATGACCGATCGTGCCCTTCAAAAGATGATCCATGTGGGCTGCCGTGAGTTGGGGCTCGACACCGATCTGCGGTGCGAGTTGCAGCTCCAGGTGACGGGCAAGGCCAGCATGTCGGACATGACCGATGCGGAGCTGAATGCGGTGCTGTCCGACCTGAAGTCTCGCGGGTTTGAACCAGGTTACAAGGGGCGTTCAAAGGGCCGTGGAAAGACACTGGCACCACGTGCTGATCTTCGCCTGATCCATGTCTTGTGGCGGGAACTGAGAGTGGCCGGGGCGTTGAAGCGGCCTGACCGCGACGGCCTCAACGCCTTCATCAGGTCGCGCTTCGAGGGCAAGTGGCAGTTCGTGCCCCTGGACGTGGATGCGCTCCGGGACGCCGGTCAGATCAACGATGTGATCCGGGCGCTGAAGGATATGTGTCACCGGCACGGGGTGGATCTGCAATGATCGCCGCGAAATCCGCCCATGGGAGCCGCGCCGATGCCTGAGGCACCGCGCGATGTCTGGATCGATGAGCTGGAACGGGATCTCGGGCAAGCTGCCGCGTTGCGCCTGCTTGCAAATGCCGGCGGACAGCGCCGCGTTGTCCCGAAGCGGGCATCGGGCTCCCGTCTTGTGACCGAGGTCGGGATCGATGTGGTCGAATGGCTATCGGCGCGGTTCGGCGGCACTGCGGTCGATATCCCGAGCTATGAAGCGCGGCGGCGCCAGGACCGTGCGGCTGAGCTCCGGGCCGCCATTCTCGACGCCGGATTGACCGCTCCGACGCGATCGGCCAATCTCATAGCGGCCGAGTTCGGTGTGACAGCCGCCTGGGTCCATAAACTTCGGACGCAGATGCGACGTGAAGGCACGGACAACCAGCTGCTTCTGCCCCTTTTCGACACCACCCCCCGGTAGCCCCCAAACTGCATCCCCCGGCCAATGCGCGCGGCACCGTGGCACGCACGTCTTGTGCGGAAGCCGTCGTGGCTTTCCATGACAGGGGGCGCGCATATGCGGATCACACAACACAGGCTTGAGGGTGCGGAGTTTCTGCCGGCCCATTATACCGGCGAAGTCATCACGCCGGAAATCGTCATCTTGCACGACACCGCCGGGCGGCTGACGAAGGGAAATTCCGCTGCCTACCTGGCCTCCAAGAACCCGGCCGAGGTCAGCGTGCACTTCGTCATTGAGCGTGACGGAACCATCGTGCAGCTGGTTCAGACCAATCGCCGGGCCAACCACGCCGGGCGCTCCAACTACCACGGTCGAGAATGGTGCAACGCGTTTTCCATCGGGATCGAGATGGTTAATCCGGGACGGATGACCGCGTCGGACCGCGCGGCCGGCGGTGCCAGTGCCTGGTGGGGGCAAGTCTTCAACGAAGCCGAATACGACATTCGCTACGTCAAGACGCAGAACCACGGCTCCGGCTTCTGGATGGCCTACACCGAAGGGCAGCTGACGGCCCTCATCAACCTGCTGGATGCCCTCTTCCGGGATGTGCCGACACTGAAGGACATCACCACCCACTGGTATGTCAGCCCCGGCCGGAAAGTCGACACCAACCCGCTCTTCCCGCTGGACCATGTCCGCGCCCGTGTGCTTGGCCGTGACGATCCGGCGGATGCAGCGGCCGAAGCCGGGTCTATCGCCGACCCCGCCGGCACGCCGGAGGCGGTCCGGGTCGAGACCGAAGGCGACACGCTGAACCTGCGCCGCTGGCCCAGCTTCAATCCGAATGTCATCGCGACCATTCCAGATGGTGCGCTGGTGCCGGTTCTTCGCGAGGGAGCGTTTGATGGCCGGCGCTGGCTGCGGGTGATCTACGGCGGTCATGAGGGCTGGATCGTCGCCAGCTACACCGACGCGGTGGATATCATCTGCACGTAATCGGGTCCCCGCCGGACCCGGTGCCCCGGCCCGTCGCCTGCTGCCCCCAGAAGGCTGGCTGGCCGGGGCTTTCCAACAAGACGAGGACAACATGAGCGATCTGTTTCAAACCTTCATCGGGGCCATCCTGCCCACTGTGCTCGACCTGATGAACCTTGCAGTGATGGCCATCCTGGGCTGGCTTGCGAGCCTGGCGCGCGACCGCTGGGGCGTTGAAATCCAGGCCCGCCACCGGGAAGCGCTGCATTCCGCACTGATGTCTGGGATCGAAGCCGCGCTGGCACGGGGCCTCGGCCACAATGCAGCGGTATCCGATGCGATCCGGCATGCCCACGAAAGCACGCCCGATGCGATCGACGTTCTGAAACCGAACCTGAAGGTGCTGCAGCGGATCGCCGAAGCCAAGCTGCGCATGGTAACTGGCGGCGCAGGGGGAACCCTTCCGGATACGACCGCGGGCTGAGACGAGATGACGTTCGACCTGGATAGCCTTTACAGGGTCCTCAGTCTGGTCGGCCTGATCATGTCGACTGTGGCGCTGGCCTATTCCTGGTTTGCCAACCGACGCAAGGATGTGGACCGCCGGTTCTACGAGGGCAGCAAGCGGATGGACCGGCACGATCTGCGATTGCAAGCGCTGGAACAGGGATTGGGTACCCTGCCCGGGCGCGAAGATCTGCATCGGCTGGAACTGCACCTGTCCGGCATGTCCGGCGACATGAAGGCGATGACGGCGACCATGGAAGGCATGGCCGAAAGCATGGCCCGAACGGAAAAGATCGTCGGCCGTCACGAGGACCATCTGATGGGAGATCGCTCATGAGCGGTTACACCGAAGACTACATCAAGCCGGTTCGGCGCGCGATTATCCTGGCGTTCCTTGAAGCGTCCAAGGGTCACGTATCCAACGCTGACATCCTGATGCGCGTCATCAACCGTACCAAGGACGGGTTCACGGCCTATTACAGCGAGGCGGTGGAAGACCTGCGCTGGCTGGAGGCAAGGGGCTACGTCACGATCACCGGGGACACCACGGTGGTCGCGACGGCGACGCCTGCCGGGCGGCGTATCGCACGGGGTGAGAACATCGATGCGGGGATCTCCCGGGACATTCCGGAGGTCTGAGCCATGCCTCCCCTGCGCAAGATCGACAGGCTGCCGGCGGAGCTCCGGCAATGGCTGCAGGAAGAACTGAAGAAGCGGAACTTCTCCGGCTACGAAGAATTGGCCGAGGATCTGGCCTGGCGGTGCGAGGAAGAAGGTGTCGAGTTTCGCGTGGGGAAGTCGGCGATCCATGCCTTCGGCCAGGAATTCCGCGACTATGCCCGCATCCAGGAACAAGCCCAGGACGAGATCCGCGCCTTTCTGCAAGAGGCCAGCATGACGGACGAGGCGGACGTTACCAAGGCCCTGTTCCAGCAGCTGACGACGATCCAGTGGAAGCTGCAGATGGCGATGGCCGATCCGAAAAACATGCCCGACCCGCGCGGCATGAAGGACCTGACATCCGCAATGAACAACCTGATCCGGTCGACCTCGCTTCGAGAGGCGATCCGGAAAGAGGACCGGGAAATGCAGGCGGCTAAGCTCGACGCCGCCGTCGAAGCGGGGGACATCACCTCCGACTTCCGCCAGCAGGCGCGCGAGATCATGGGGTTTGCGTGATGTTGGGTTCAGCGCGGCGGTTCAAGCCCAACTCTGAAACAGAAGACGTTCCCCTGCGGTCCAGGAAAAGGGTGCAGGGGTCAAGAGCTGTAGAAGCAGCTCTCAACACGGGGGACCTTCTAACGAACCCCGCCGACCCCAGAAGAATCAAGGCCGCCCTGCCTGCCAACCATCCGGGGCGACGTGTCCGAGAGTCAATTCGCGTGAACCAGCGCCAAGCAAAACCCATCGCTCCATATCTGGGCGGCAAACGTAACCTTGCACAGCGCGTGTGCCGCATCATTGATGCAAATGAACACACGACATATGCCGAGCCATTCGTCGGGATGGGCGGGATTTTCCTGAGGCGCCGCTATCCAGCAAAATCTGAGTACATCAATGACCTCAATGGAGAGGTCTACACGCTCTTTCGTGTTTTGCAGGAGCACTACGTCGCCTTTCTCGACCTATTGCGGTTCCAGATCACCACACAACAGAATTTCAATCGGCTGTTGCAAGTCGACCCGGACACTCTGACTGATCTGCAACGGGCGGCACGATTTCTTTACCTTCAGCGTTGCGCCTTCGGGGGAAAAGTCACAGGGCGTAGTTTCGGAGTTTCAGCCGATCGCCCGGCCCGGTTCAATCTCACAACTTTGGAACCGGACTTGGAGGCTCTCCATTCAAGGCTTTCCGGGGTAACCGTGATGAGGCTTGATTTTGGCTCTTTCATCCAAAGGATCGACCGGTCCGAGACCCTCTTCTATCTGGATCCGCCTTACTGGGGGAGTGAAGAAGACTATGGCCGTGGGAGTTTTTCACGGGAACGTTTCGGAGAGCTCGCGGACCAACTCAGTGGTATCCGAGGGCGCTTTCTTCTGTCGATCAACGATGTACCTGAGATCCGGGAAATGTTCAGCTGGGCGCACCAGTCTCCGGTGCGCACGTCATACTCGGTGGCACGTGCCGGGAGAGGCGCGACCGCAAGTGAATTGCTGATCAGCAATTTTTATCCGGGGGGTGAGAGTTCACTTGCCTGATCCCGTCATCAACTTCCTGCCCTACCAGCGGGCCTGGATCGAGGACCAGAGCCGTTTCAAGATCGGCATGTTCACGCGCCGGGGCGGCAAGACGTTCGGATCCTGTGGCGAGATCGTGGATGATTGCGTGAAAGCCGAAATCGATCGCCGTCGGGTCCGGTGGACGATCCTGTCGCGATCGGAGAACACCGCGAAAGAGGCCCTTGAAGACGCGTTGAAGCCGATGACCCGGGCCTATTACGCGGTGCTGTCGGGGCTGTCCCGGCTTGGTCGGCCGGAATTCGTCCAGGACGAGTTCCACGTCCCGGCCCATGCACGGGAGGTACGCCAGGGCAGCGAGATCGTGTCGATCGACGTGCCCGAGGCGCGCTACAAGACGCAGGAGGTGCATTTCCCGGGCGGGAGCCGGGTGGTGGCCTTGTCCGCCAGCCCGGACGCGGCGCGGGGGTTCGGTGGCAATCTTCTGCTCGATGAGTTCGCCTTTCACGCCGACAGCCGGCGGATCTGGGGGTCGGCCTACCCGGTGGCGGCGCGCGGCGGGCACAAGATCCGCGTGATCTCCACGCCCAACGGCAAGGGCAACAAGTTCTACGAGCTGATGACCACCGACGGTAATGGCTGGTCGAAGCATCACGTCGATATCTACGAGGCGGTGGCCCAGGGGCTCGACGTGAACATCGATGAGCTGCGCCAGGGCATGGCGGATGAAGATGCCTGGTCACAGGAGTTCGAACTGGCCTGGCTGGACGAGGCCAGCTCGTGGCTGGACTATGACCTGATCTCGTCCTGCGAGGAGGCGACCGCAGGCAGGCCGGAGTTCTACGCTGGCGGGCGCTGCTTTGCCGGTGTCGACATCGCCGCGCGCAACGACCTTTTCGTGATCTGGGTGGTCGAAGAGGTTGGCGAGGCCCTGGTGACCCGGGAAATCATTGCGAAGCTGCGGATCAGTTTTGCGGACCAGGATGCGCTTCTGGACGAGGTCATGCGCCGCTACCACGTGGTCCGGGTGGCGATGGACCAGACCGGCATGGGCGAAAAGCCGGTCGAGGACGCCAAGCGCAGCCACGGCGAGGATCGGGTCGACGGCGTTCTGTTCTCGGTGCCCGCGAAGCTCGACATGGCCACCCGGCTCAAGGAAAGCATGCAGGACCGAAAGACCAGGATCCCGGCAGGTGATCCGGTGCTGCGGGCGGATCTGCATTCGATCAAGTCACAGGTCGGGGTCACGGGGATCCGCCGCCTGATCGCCGACGCGGACAGCGACGGGCACGCGGACAGGTTCTGGGCCGCCGCTTTGGCAGTGACGGCCGCCGACAGCGGCCCGGTGGAATATGGCTATGAAGCCGTGTCGGGCGCCCGTTCGCGTTACGCGCCGCGCGAAGACGACGATGATGACATGATGTCCCAGGGTCGCTGGGGCAATGGCGGAGGGACCTGGTAATGGCCATTCTCGATCAGTTCGGGCGCCCCATGGCGCCAGTCCCGGCGGCGGAGCTTCTGGAACGGCAGGCCGTGCCGTCCCTGGGCTCGATCCGGCAGATCCAGACCGGTCACCCGGCCGATGGGCTGTCTCCGGTCAGCCTGACAGCCCTGCTGCGCGCGGCGGAGATGGGCGATGCGACCGCCTATCTCGAACTGGCGGAACAGATGGAGGAGAAAGACCTACACTACGGCGCTGTCCTGGGCGTGCGGAAACGAGCGATCCGATCGCTTGAACTGCATGTCGAGCCGGGAGACGAGAGCGAAGCCGCCGGCGAACTGGCGGAGATGACTCGCTCCGTCCTGCAGTCTTCGGCCGTCCGGACCACGCTGATCGACATGATGGACGCGATCGGCAAGGGGTTTTCCGTTTGCGAAATCCAATGGGAGCGGGAGGGCAAGTCGCTCCGGATTGCAGATCTTCTGCAGGTGGATCCGCGCTGGTTCGAGTTCGACCGGGAAAACGGACATTACCTGTACCTTCGCGACAATGCCGGCCCGCAACCGTTGCGGCCGGACACCTATGTGATCCACATGGCGAAGGCCAAGTCCGGGTTGCCGATCCGGGGCGGGCTCGCCCGCCTCGCGGCCTGGGCCTACATGTTCAAGAACTTCACGGTGAAGGACTGGGCGATCTTCTGCGAGGCCTACGGCCACCCTTTGAGGCTCGGCAAGTACGACACCGGAGCCAAGGCAGAAGATCGGCAGACGTTGCTGCGCGCGGTGCGACAGATCGGCGTCGATATGGCGGCGATCATCCCCAAGAGCATGGAGGTCGAGATCGTCGCGCCCGCCGCAACCGGGGTGGACAAGCTCTACGAGGGCAAGGCGCGTTGGTGGGACGAGCAGATGTCCAAGGGGGTGCTGGGCCAGGTCGCGACCACCGACGCGATCGCAGGCGGCCATGCGGTCGGCAAGATCCACGAAAACGTGCGCGACGACATCCGTGACGCGGATGCCGAGCAGCTGGCCGCGACGTTGCAGCGGGACGTGGCCGGGGCCCTGGCCCGGGTCTGTTTCGAGGCACGGCAGCACGTCGCGCTGCCAAACATCCGCTTCGAGGTCGAAGACAGTGTTGATCCGCAAACGCTTCTGAGCCTGCTGGAACGGCGGCCCAAAGGCCTGCGGATCGCGACGGCGGATGTCTACCGCGCCTTCAACCTGCGCCAGCCCGACGATGACGAAGACGTTCTCGATGATCCCGAGCCCCCCATGCCACCGGCACCGCCGGAGCAGGATGATCCGAATGACCAGGTGGAGCGCGCCGCGGCAGATGCCCCGCCGCCCGACACGCGCGTGGCCGCGTCCCGCCAGAGCGACGCCGGGCCCAAGGACAGCATTGACGCGCTGGTCGACGAACTGATCTCCAGCGGGGACATGCAAGCTGCCATGGAGGAAGAGCTCGGGCCGCTCATCGAGGCGCTGGCCGGGGCAACGGACATGGACCAGGTGCGCGACATCCTCGCGGCCTTCGCCACGGGTGACCCTTCGCCGGGTTTTCTCGACCAGCTGACCCAGGCGACGCTGGCCGCCCGGCTTGCGGGTGAAGTCGGTGCGGACGTGACGAACCCATGATCGAGCTGAAGCCCCTGCCACATGCCGAGGCGATCTCGTATTTCCGGTCCAAGGGCTATGCGCAGCAGCTGTCCCGGTTCCATCATCTCGACCACTTCCGCGAGGATCATGCGCGGGACTTCGTCGTGGCCAAGGCCATGCGCAACGACATCCTGGAGTTGATCCGAACCGAGATGGATCTGGCCTTGAGCGAGGGCGGGACGCTGGCGCGGTTCCAGGCCGATCTGGAGCCGGCCCTGCGCAAGGCGGGCTGGTGGGGCCGCCAGCAGATGACCGATCCGCTGACCGGCGAGACCCAGGAGGTGCAGCTGGGATCCCTGCGCCGCTTGCGCACCATCTACGACACGAACATGCGCACCGCCCATGCAGCCGGCCACTGGGCCAGGATCCAGCGCACGAAGAAGGCCTTTCCCTACCTCCACTACATCCAGATCGAACGGCCGAGCAAACGGCACGATCACGAGCGCTTCCATGACAAGATCTGGCGGGTGGACGATCCGGTCTGGCTGCGGATCTATCCGCCGAACGGCTTCTTCTGCGGGTGCCACGTGGTTCAGCGCACCGAAGGCTGGATGCAGCGCAACGGCCGTCAGGTCTCCGAGCCGCCCGACCTGGACGAAGTGTCCTGGACCAACAAGCGCACCGGGGAAACCTTCCGGATCCCTCGCGGTGTGCATCCTGGCTTCGATACCAACCCGGGGGCGACCTGGCTCGATCTCGAACAGGGGGTCGACGCCGTCGCGTCCGATCTGACCGAAGAGCGCCGGGCCAGGGACCGGGGACGGTTGCAGGCCCTGCGCCTGCGCCAAACGGCGATCGGGCGCGACACACTTCTGGTCACCGACGCCTCCGGCGGTGCTCCCCTTCTGGAAGATGCCCCGGCCGATCGCCCCGAAGACCTGGACGTCGCTTCGGCGCTGGACCGCGCCGGGGATCGCGGTCCGGACACGGGGCTGGACCTGTTGCGCAGCCGCGCAACCGAAGCGCCCTTCACGAGCGATGACCTTGAGGTGCTGACCGATCCCCGCGTTACCTCTTATTCCGCCGTGTCGCCGGGCGGCGCGCTCTGGCGCATCCGGCCGGGACCCGAATCATTCATCGGCAAGATCGACGCCTTCACCGATCGCGCGGCGCGTCTGGTCGCGGAAGAGGCAGTTGACCTGACACGTGAGGAGCGGCAGCAGATCGTGAACCATGCGCTGGGTCTATATCTTGAGCGGCGGGGTGTCATTCGGTACGATTTCCGCGTGACGGGACGCTTGCGGGATCTTTTTGCCCGGTTCGGGGACCTGATCGGGCGGCTCTCGGCATGAATTGCGACTTTCCCCAGAGGCGGTCGAAGCCGCCCTCAAGTCACAAGCCGCAGAGAGCCGCTACCAGGCGCGTTGAGATGGAGGGGCGGCCGTCCCCCGCGAAAATCGGAAGAGGCCATTTTTGAACGCGCTCCGGCGTTTTTGAATACCATCCCGACCTGATCCGCCGGACAACCGGCAACACCCCGGCGCTCTACACCCCCGAAACTGCATCCCCGGCCCTTTAGGCCCCCCTCCGTGGCACTTGGGGTCATGGACAAGCTGACCCGTCATATCTGCGCGCTGACCCCTGTCCCGGCAGAGCCCGGCGACCGGATCGAATTGATCCCGGTCGGCGCATTCCGCCTGGCCGATGCGCGCGGGCGCCAGCCCATGCGGCTGGAAAACGCGGCCGAGGTGATCGCCGCCAGCTTCCGGCGCGCGCCCGGGGGCGTGCTGCCGATCGATTTCGACCATCGCAGCTTTGCGCCCCAGGGCACGGCCAATTCCACCGCCGCGGGCTGGGTCACAGCAATGGAGGCCGAGGGCGATCGCATCATGGCCTCCGTCGACTGGACTGCTGATGGGCGCCGCGCGCTCGAGGGACGCAGCTATCGGTTCGTCTCGCCCGTCTTCAAGACCTGGCCGGACGGCCGGGTCGCGCTCATCGAAGGCGCGGGTCTTGTCAACAACCCGTCTATTCCCGCTCTCCGTCAACTCGCTTCGAAGGACATCACAATGGACCCGATCCAGAAGCTGGCCGAGCTGCTCGGCCTTTCAGCCGACGCGCCCGACCAGATCGTGACGCGCGTCGGCGCGCTCGTTGAAACCGAAACCCAACTGGCCTCGATCGCGACCGCGGCCGGGGAAACCGGGGAAGGTGACGAACTGACCACCCGGATCTGCGCCAAGCTCACGGCCGCGCCCGAAGTTGATCCGGCGGAATTCGTGCCGATGGCCACCTTCACCGAAATGCAGCGCCAGCTGGCTTCGTTGCAAAAGACGGTCGGCGACGACAAGGCCGACGCGGCTCTGCAGCGTGCCCGCGACGCGGGCAAGCTGACCCCTGCCATGGAAGGCTGGGCCACCCAGCTCGCCTCGAAGGACCTCGCACAGTTCGAGGCCTGGGCCGACGCCGCGCCGGTGATGATCAACCTCGGGGCGCCGCGTCATGCCGGGCGCACGCCGCCGGTCAAGACCGACGCCCTGGATGCAACCGAGCGCCAGGTCGCGTCGATGATGGGCCTTGCCGACGACGCGTTCCTCGCCACCCGCAACGCCGCGATCAAGGAGAGCTGAGATGGCCCCGCTTGCAAAGAACACGCCCCGCACCCGTGTCGGCGAGGGCCGCCGGTTCGTGAACCCCGTCGCCGCCGACACCTGGATCTTCAACGGGTCGATGGTGGCGCTCGACGCGTCGGGAAACGCCCTGCCGGCGGCGCCCACGGGCACCGTGATGCGCGGTGTGGCGCTGGACGAGGCCGACAACACCGGTGGCGCGGCCGGGGACATCACGGTCGAAACCGATCGCGGACCTTTCCTGGTTGCCAACGATGGCAGCCTCGATCGCACCGACATCGGCGCCGATGTCTACGTGGTCGACGACAACACGGTCGGTGACGCGGGCACGCTGATCGCCGGCAAATGTCTCGACGTCGTGGACGCCGGCGTCGTCGTCGAAATCCTCTAGGAGCTTTCCGCCATGGATATTACCCGCGCCGCGCTGGCGGCCCTCAACACCGCCTTCAACACCGCCTTCAATGAGCGCCTGACGGGCACCGAGACCACCTATGGACGGGTGGCCATGACGGTGATGTCGA
This sequence comes from Paracoccaceae bacterium, assembly GCA_002709405.1. Taxonomy (GTDB): domain Bacteria; phylum Pseudomonadota; class Alphaproteobacteria; order Rhodobacterales; family Rhodobacteraceae; genus Marinibacterium. Next base: position 69,091 of record PAQV01000078.1, on the reverse strand, counting down.
ACACGCGCAACCAGGCCTATCCGAAGCTCTCCGAGCTGGGGCCGATGCGCGAATGGGTCGGCGAACGGTTCATCGAACGCCTGGAGACCGACGGCTTCCTGATCCGCAACCGCAAGTTCGAAAAGACCGTCGCTGTCCAGGTGGACGATATCTCGGATGACCAGGTCGGGATCTATGCACCGCTGGTCAGCGACATGGGCCAGACTGCCGCGGAACTGCCCGACGATCTGATCTGGGAACAGCTCGAAAAGGGCTTCGATACCGAGCATTACGACGGCCAGTACTTCTTCGACACCGACCATCCGGTCGAAGACGTCAACGGAAACGAGATCTCGGTGTCGAACTTCCAGGGCGGCGCCGGCGCTCCGTGGTACCTGATCGACGACAGCCGGGCGATCAAGCCGCTGATCTTCCAGGATCGCGAAGCCGCGAAGATCGTGCCGAAGACCTCGCTCACCGACGACAACGTGTTCATGCAGGACGAGTTCATCTGGGGGGCGAAGCGCCGGGCGGCTGCCGGCTTCGGGGCCTGGCAGCTGGTCTACGCCTCCCGTCAGGACCTGACCCCCGCGAACTATGCCGCGGCCCGCGCCGCGATGATCTCGGCCCGGGGCCATCGCGGCCGCAAGCTGAACCTCCGGCCGAAACTGCTGGTGGTCTCTGCCGCCAACGAAGGGGCTGCCCGCGAAATCCTGATGAACGAACGCGACCCCGCCGGGGCGACCAACACCTGGCGCAACACGGCCGAGCTGCATGTCGAAGGCCGGCTGACGCTCTGATTCGTCCGTTTCCAGAGGGGCCGGTCCGTCCGGCCCCTTCGATAAGCTGACAGGAGACCCGACATGTCCAAGTCCGAAGACCGCCTGGCGCTTGAAGCGCGGGCCACCGCGGCCGGCGTGAGCTTTGCGCCCAACATCGGCGATGACAAACTGGCCGACCGCGTTGCGAAGGCCGAGGCCGCGAAGACGAATACGAAATCCGGCGAGGATACCCAGGGGGTGGAGGAGGCCGCCGTGACGGCCCAAAACCCCGATGAAGAGCCTGCGGACCAGAATAAGCCGCAGGCCACCGGCGGCGGGGGCACAGGGACAGCCCCCGCCGAGGTCGGAGACGTCATCGCCGCACCCGCACCGGACCCGGATGAGGATCAGAGCGGTTCGGACGAAGACGTGCCCGTCATCACCGTGATCTGCCACCATCCGGACGGGCGCCGCCGCAGCGAAACCCGCTGGCCTGCCGGTGTGTCCACGGTCCCGGTGGGGGATCTGACGCCGTTCCAGCTGGCCCAGCTCGAAGCCGACCCGCTCTTTACCGTCAAACGCCCGGCCGGCCAGGAAGGCTGACCCATGCCCTATGCCAGCGTCGACCAGCTGAAGGCGGTGATCCCGGACACCGATCTGGCCCTGCTGACGGATTTCGCGGGAGGAGAAACCGCGTCGGACGCCCGGCTTGACCAGGCGCTGGATGACGCAACGGCGGAGATCAACACCTACATCGCCAAGGCGGTTTCCCTGCCGCTGGCGGACCCGCCACATATCCTGGTGGTGATCTGCCGGGACCTGGCGATGCACCGCCTCTACGTCAACCTCGGACATGCCGAGAACCCGTTCGATGCGTTGCGCGCCGCGGCGCTATTCACCCTGAAAGGCATTGCCGCCGGCCGGGTATCGATCGGCGACGACGGGGACGGCGAGACCGAGCGGACCTCGCCCGGCGTGGCGATGACGGACGGTCCGGAGCGCCAGCTGACCCGCGACAGCCTGAAGGGCTTCTGACATGGCCGTCACGCTCAAGGTCCGTTTCGACGACGCAGCACCACAGGCCGCGCTGGCCCGGGCCGCATTCGGCGCGCGCGATCTCTCCCAGCTCATGGACCTGATCGGGACGGTGCTGGTGAACGGTGCCGTCGAACGGATCGGCCAGACCAATGTCGCGCCGGACGGAACCCCCTGGCCCAAGAGCCTGCGCGCCCAGCTCGACGATGGGATCACGCTGCACGACAGCGGCCAGCTGATGCGCTCGATCACCCACGAGGCGGCGTCCGACCAGGTCGAGGTCGGGTCGAACATGATTTACGCGGGCATCCACCAGACCGGCGGGACCATCAAGGCGAAGAACGGCAAGGCGCTCGCGTTCACCCTGGCGAACGGCGAAAGCGCCATCGTCGGATCGGTCAAGATCCCGGCCCGGCCCTATCTCGGGATCTCGGACGAAGAACGGATGCAGGCCGAAGAGGTGTCGGTGCAGTATTTTGCGGACTTGCTGGATGCGGAGCTGCGCTGATGTTGCAGCTTGATCCAACAATCGTTCAAGGCCGGTTGAAGGACCAGGTCGCAGCCTTCAGGCACGTGGGGCTCTCGGCCGATCTCGGGGGCATCACGACGAGAACGCTGCTTTACCCTTCGGCCTTCGTCGTCTTGCTGGGAGAGCAGGCCAGCGAGACCCGGTACATGACCGAGGATCTTGTCGACCAGGTCATCACCGCCCGCGTCGGCGTGATCATGGCAATCCGCGATGTGGCCGACACGACGGGCGCGCGCGCCAGCACAGCCCTTCAGCCGGTCCGGGAGGCAGTGCTGCTATCGCTTTGCCGGTTTGTGCCGGAGGCCGGCGGCCATGCCTTCCGGTTCCACAAGGGAGCCCTGCAGAGCGGGATCGACGCGAAGGGCGGTCTCTTCTGGCAGGACGATTACACATTGCGCTTCGACAGGCGCATCCAGATCACGTGAGGAGTTGAAACGATGGCGACCTGGAAACAGCGGCTGATCCGCGAGGTCAAGGAAACCACGCCGGGTACCGAAGAGGCGACCGCGGCGACGGACGCGATCCTGTGCCGCGAGGTGACCTTCAACACGCTCGACGCCAATTACACCGAACTGGATTTCCTGACCGGTCGGGAGGGCGCCCAGGCAGAGGACCTGAGCAATGTCCGCGCCGGGGCCCAGTACCAGGTCGAAGCGGCAGCGCCCGGTGCCGTGGCGACCCCGCCGGCCTACGCCCATCTCCTGGAAAGCTCGGCCATGGCCATGGCCAGCGACGCCGATGATACCGTCTTCACGCCTCTGCCCGTCGGCACGGAAATCCCCTCCTGCACCATGCAGCTGCGCAACGGCGCGCAGATGCAGACGGTCATCGGGGTGCGAGGGTCGTTCGGCTTCACGGCCGAAGTGAACCGCCGGGCCTATTTCACATTCACCCGCCAGGGACAGTACCAGGCCCCGGTGGCCTTCGTTCCGTCCGCCCACGCCTTCGCCGGCTGGGCCCGCGGCCTCGAATGCACGCCCGAGAACATGTTCGCCTTCACGCTGGGCGGTACCAAGCTTTGCGCCACCAGCTTCAGCTTCACCGATGGCCGCGAGCCACGCGTGAACGACTACATGAACTGCGAAGGCACCAAGCTGACGCCCCGGATGTTCACCGGCTCGATGACGGTCAAGCATCCCGACATCGCAACCAAGAACCTGGTGGGCATGGTCAAGGACGTGGTCACCGAACCCCTGATCTTCACCCTGGGCAAGGTGGCCGGGAAGATCCTCACGATCACGGCACCAAAGGTCCAGATCAAGGCACCGGCCGAGCAGGACATCAACGGCGATGTGGGGCTGCGGCTCGACCTGCGCTTCCTGCCCGACGCCGGCGACGACGAAATCGAAATCCGCTTCAGCTGAGGTCCACATGTTTGTCTTCGACCCCGATTACACCTTCGAATGGCCGGTCAAGGTCAGCTATCCGGCGGCCGGCCGGGACGATGTCCGCGAGTTCACCGGCGTGTTCCGCATGCCGGAGGACGAGCTGGAGATCTACGAGCGCGGCGAACAGGTCTCGATCACCGATGTGATCTCGGCCGTGCGCGGCCGGCTGGCACGGTACTGGGTCGGCTGGCACGGGATCGAAGTGCGCGGAGGTGGCGAGCTGCCGTTTTCCGAAGAGGCGCGGGACAAGCTCCTGCGCCAGCGGCCGGTCCGCGAGGCGGTCGATCGGGCGCTGTCGGAGGCGGTGCTGGGGTTGCGGGAAAAAAACTGACCGCGGCCGCGCGGGCCATCTATGGCGGCGCGGCCGTCTCCGACGATCTCGTGGACGATCTCATGGCCGAAACCGGCCTGCCGCGTGATGCGGCGCGGCTGCAGGCCGAGGCCCTGCTGGGTTCCGAGGCGGGGCCCCTGCGTCTGCCGGACAGCGAGCGGGATGTGATCGACCTGGCGCTGGCCACGGTCGGCAAGTGGCGCGTTGCGGTCGGATGGACCGGGCAGATCCGCCCGCTCGGCTTTGACCTGGCGCAGGTCGACGTGGCGGCGCGCTGGCTGGGGATCACGCCGGACCCCGAGCTGCTGGACGGGATGGGAATGATCGAACGGGCGGCCCTCAAGGTGATGAACGCAAAATGACCGAGATGCGCGCAAGTCTGATCGTCGAAGCTGACGGGTCCGCTGCCGTCAGCGAAACGCAGCGGGTGTCCGGCGGGCTGGATACCGTTTCCGGCGCCGCCGACAAGACAGCCGCCTCGTTCCAGAAGGTGGCGACGCAAAGCCGGGCGGCCGAGCGCATGCAAGAGCGGCTCAACGCCACGTTCAACGGGTTCGGCGCGGCCTCGCGATCCGCCCGGGAAAGCGCCGGCGCGTTCGAGGAGGCCTACCGGGCCCAGGCGGCCTATCGCGCGCTCGAAGAAAGCATCGACCCGCTGATCCGGGCCGAACGCGAACTGGCCGCGGCCCAGAAGGTGGTGAACACGGCGGTGTCCTCGGGCGTGGCCAGCCAGGAAGAGGCCGCCCGAAGCCTGCAGATCCTGAAAGGCCGGTACGACGCGGTGGCCGCCGCCCAGGGCCGGGTTGGCGGGACAAGCGGGGCGATGCGCGGCACCATCCAGAACGCCAGCTTCCAGATCGCCGACGCGGCCGTGCAGCTGCAGGCCGGCACCGCCGCCTCGATCGTCTTTGCCCAGCAGGCCCCCCAGCTCCTGGGCAGCATGGGAATGATGGGCGCGGTCATGGGCGCCGTGGTCGCCGTGGGCGCGCCGCTGGTCACGATGCTGCTGAATGCGGGCGACGCGACCCAGACCTTCGATGAACGCCTTGGCCAGCTTGAAGGATCGCTGCAATCCGTTTCGAGCCACCTTGAGATCCTGCGCGATCAGAACCTGTCCCTCACCTTCGGCAACATGTCCGATGACATCCGGGCCATGACCGAGGATCTTCTCGCGCTGGACCGCGCCGCCGAGCTTGAAACCCTCCAAAATACGCTCGATCAGCTTTTCAGTCAGAACATCGATCCAACCCTTCTCCAACGGGCGCGTCAGAACTTTACTGCAGGCCTGGCCATGGCCGGCGGAGGCTATCAATCCGGCGCTTACCTGGCCGGACAGGACCTTGAGCAACAAAACTTCCAGGTTTTGACTGGCGGCCGCGGGCCGGACTTTGAGGAGTTTTCGAACAGGCGTCAGTCACTCTTGGATATGGCAAAGGCCGGAGAGATCGAAGCGGTCACTGCCGAGGTCAGATCACTGATCAACGACTTCGCTGATGGCGGGCCCATATCCGACATGAACTCCACCCTGCTGGTGATGCTTCGGACCCTGGGAGAGGCCGTTGTTGGAACCGCACAATTAGAGGCTGCCTACAACGGCACCGCACTTGGTCGGCGGCTGGACCAGGAGGCCGCCAAGCTGACCGCCACGTTCCAGCGGCAGTCCGAGCTGGCCGCGGCCGTGGTGCAGTTCGGGGAAAACAGTGCCGAGGTGGAGGCGGTCCGCACGCGCCACGCCCGCGAGGGTCTGCAGGTGCGGCTACGCGAGATGGGTTTCCTGGAAGACAGCGCGCGGGAACAGGCCGTGCTGGCGGACTTCGATGCGGCACAGGCGGACCTGGCGCGCCAACGGGACGCAGAGCGTGCCCAGTCGGTCCGTGACACCCTGGCGGGCCTTTCAAACGAGCTCGCCGTCTCGCAGGCCATCGGCACGCATGGCGAACACAGCGTAGAGGTGGAGCGGCTTCGGACCGATCAGGCGCGCGCGACCTTGCGGGTCCGGCTTGAAGAGCTGGGCGCTACGGAGGATCAGATCCGCCTGGCCGAAGACCTGCTGGACCAGAGCCGCGCGGCCGCGCGCCAGGCACAGATCGACCGTGCCGAGCGGCAGGCCGGGCAGGATCTGGACGCCATGCGCCGCCAGGCCGACCTGTCCCGGGCGATCCTGCAATACGGCCGCGAAAGCCTGGAGGTAAAGCGGCTGCAGATCGCCGCCGCCCGGGCCGAATACGAACAGAGCCTGCTCACCCGGCAGGTCACGGAAGACACCCGTCAGGCCCTTCTGGACCGCTGGGATCAGACCTACGGGCTGGCGGGACCCGATCCGTTCGGCGCACTTGCCAGCGCCCGGGCGATCCTGGACACGCAAGCCCGCTCGGTCGCCCAGCTTCAGCTGGAGCAAAGCCTGATCGGCCAGACGGAGGAAACCCGACGGCGCGTCCTTGCCCTCTACGAGGCGGAACTGCAGATCCGCCGGGCCGGGATCGATGCCGAAAGCGAATTGGCGGCGCAGATCCGCCAGGGCGCCGAAGCCGCGAGCGAACGGGCCAGCGAGGTCGCGCGCCAGGTCGATGCCTGGAACAGCGTCCGCAGCGCGGCGGAGGAGACGATAGACGGTATCGTGGACGCCGCGTTGGATGCAGATCTGCCCGGCGTATTCGAAAGCATCGCCGAGGACATCCAGGGCATCCTCGCGGAACTGGCGATCACCAACCCTTTGACTAACGCACTGCTGGACAGCGGTCTGCCGACGCTGGGGGACGTTGGCGGGCTCAACGGGGTCTGGACGCGCCTGACCGGCGGCGTGCCGGCGATCGACCCGTCCAGCGTGGCGGCCCAGGCTGCGGCCCGTTCGGTGGCCACGATGCAAGTGACGGCCGCCAGCGTGGTGATCGGCGGAAGCGGCGTCAGCCAGTATCTCAGCACCAGGGGGACACTGGACGCCGCCAACACCGACCTGCCTTCGGGTCCTGTCGCGCGCCAGATCTGGGATTTCTTCCGCGCCAAGGGACTTGCCCCGCACCAGGTGGCCGCGATCGTCGGCAACGCGGCAGGCGAAAGCAGCTTCAATCCCCATGCGGTGGGCGACAACGGGACCTCGTTCGGACTGTTTCAGCACCATGCCGGACGCGGTGCCGGGCTGCTGTCCGCCGTGGGCGGCATGTCGGGACTGGGTAATGTCGAAGCTCAGCTCGAATACGTCTGGCGCGAACTTCTGACCTCCGAAAATGGCGTCCTCAACCGGCTACTCGCCAGCGCCAATGTCGAAGAGGCAACCTCGATCTGGATGCGCGGCTTCGAGCGTCCGTCGGAAGCGTCAATGGCGTCAAGCTGGTCCACACGCCTTGGCTCGGCCGAGGCCGCGCTCGCCCGGTTCGGCACCACTGCCGGCGACGCCACATCCACCCTGGGCTCGCTGGGTCTGGGCTTCGACACGTTTGGTGCCGCGCTGGCGCAAGCGGCCCAGGGGTTTGCCGGCGGCGGTGTCCAAGGCGGGCTGACCGGGTTCCTGGGCACATTCGGTGCGGCCCTGGCGGGCGGTCTGGGGCTGCCCGGTTTCGACGGCGGTGGCCCGACCGGCGGGAGCGATCCGTCCCGCGTGGCGGGGCTGGTGCATGAGAAAGAATTCGTGTTCGATGCGGCGTCAACCCGCCGGATCGGGGTTGCCAACCTGGAAGCCATCCGCCGCGGCCGCATGCCTGGCTATAGCGGCGGCGGCTATGTCAGCCATGCCTCCGCCTATTCTTTCCTGGCGCCCGGGTCCGCGGCGAACAACGCCGCGCCGATCGACGCACGGCCCATCATCACGGTGCAAAACAACAGCTCGACCCAGATCCGCGAGAACATCGAGGAAACCACCGGGCCGCGCGGACAGCGACAGTACAAACTCGCGCTGTCTGACGCTGTCGCCACCGGGATTTCCGCGCCGGCCGGCAAGGCCGGGCAGACGCTGCACGCCCGCTTCGGACTTCGGCCAGGGAGCAAGCGGCGCTCATGATCCCCACCTGGCCCACATCCCTGCCAGGCCCGCAACGCGACAGCTGGCAACTGACCCGGCAGGACCCGCGCCGCCGGCGGCAGGCCGACACCGGCCCGCCCGGCTACCGGCGTCGGTTCTCGTCCGCCGCCCGGCTGGTGACCATGTCCCTGGTTCTGACCCGCAGCCAGAAGGGGGTGTTTGACACCTTTTTCCAGGACGACTGCAGATGGGGTGTTCGGTTCTTCCGCATGCCCGACCCGTCCACCGACGGCTGGGCCGCCCTGGACAGCAATGGCGACCAGATCCTGACAAGCGATGACCAGAAGCTCCTGCTGGCCCGCACCTGGCTCTGTGCCTGGGGCGAAGAGATGCCCGTCGAAACCGTCGTGGAACAGGTCAAGTTTTCCGTGTCCTTCAATATCGTGGTGATCCGATGAGACGACTATCCCTGAACGCCCGTCAGGCCCTTGATGACCCGGCCTCCGAAGAGATCGAGGTCGTGCTGTTCATGATCGAACATGAAGACCTGGAAGAGGGCCCCATCCGGCTGTCCACCGACAACACCGAAGAGCTGTCGGAAGATCCCTTTGTCATGGGCACGCGCTCGGGCTGGCGGGGCAGCAACCCGGAGACTGAGCCGTTTCTGTGGACCGTTGCCTCGGCCATTGTCCCGTCCGACCTGGACGAGGCGTCCAGCTCCGGATCCCTCGTGCTGGAGAATCTCGACAGCGACATGGTCACGCTGATCCGGAGTGTGCGCACACCTCCCACAGTCCATGTCGCCGTGGTCCTGGCCTCGTCGCCTGATGACATCGAGGCCGAGTGGAGCGGGTTCCTGATCACCGAAGCCAGCGTTTCCGCCGGCGAAATCACCCTGAGCTTCAGCCGGGAAGACATCGAAAGCGAAGCCTTTCCTCCGGGGCGGATGACCCGCAACAACTTTCCGGGGCTGCACCTGTGACCTGGTCCAATCGCTTCGTTGGCATCTCCTACGACGAATTCGGCCGCTGCCGGTCCGGCTGCGATTGCTGGGGCCTGGTTGTCCTGATCTACCGCGAGGAGCTGGGGATCACCCTTCCGGATTACCTGGGCTACGGCTCGGCCGAAGAACATCACGAGATCGCGGCTCTGATCGGCTCGGCCGAGGCGACGCCGACATGGGTGAAGGCCGACGCCGCACGGCCCTTCGATGTGGCCGTCTTCCGGCGCGGCAAACTGGCGTCTCATCTGGGCGTGGTCGTTCGACCGGGTCTCATGATCCACATGGTCGGCGAGGATTGCGCCAAGCTGGAACGCTATGACACCGGCCGGTGGGGCAACCGGTTGAAGGGGGTGTTCAGACACGTTCAACACCCCGTGCACCACGAAGGTTGAGCCAGATGACATCGCATCGTGTCCCCGTCCTTGCCATGCCGGGCATCGAACCGGGCGCCGACCGGATCGATCTTGAACTCGGGCACGGGCTGACGGTGGCGGAGATCCTCGGGGTGGCGCTGCCGCAGGCCACCGAAGCCGATCTCGCCCATTGCCGCGTCGCCCTGGCTACCCCGGCGGGCCTGACCATCGTCCCGCCATGCCATTGGGCGCGCCTGAAGCCCCGCCCGGGTGTGCGGGTGGTGATCCGGCTCACGCCGCGCAAGAACACCCTGAGATCCGTCCTGTCGATCGTCGTGGCGATCGCGGCTATCGCCGCCGGGGCCTACTTCGGGCCGGGACTGGCAGCCGCCATCGGGCTGGGTACATCGGCCAGCGCGGTCGCAGCCGGTACCGCACTGGTGTCTCTCGGGGTGAACCTGGTCGGCAACATGCTGATCAACGCGCTGGTGCCCCCCGTCAGATCATCCGGCGATCGCGGCCGGAACAGCTATGCGATTTCCGGCTTCCGCAACCGTCTGGACCCGGACGGAGCCGTGCCCTTTGTTCTGGGAACGATCCGGGTCGCCCCCCCTTTTGCGGCGACCACCTTCACGGAAATCGTGGGCGACGAGCAATACGTGCACGGCTTCTTCCTGGTCGGCGACGGCGAGGTGCAGTTCACCGACATACGGATCGGGGAAACCGATATCGGAAACTTCACCGACGTGGCAACCGAGGTCCGCTACGGTGTCGACGGCGAGGATCCCTGCAGCCTCTACCCGCAACAGGTGGTCGAAGAAAACGTCGGCGTCGAACTTGTCCGTCCGTTGCCGCGCGACAGCCTGGGCGACGTCATTGATGGGCCGGCCGAGGAAACCCCTGTCGTGCGCACCTGCGGACCGGACGCCAGTGGAGCGTCGGTGATCCTCGCCTGGCCCGGCGGCCTGGTCCGGTTCAACGATGAAGGAGACCGGCGGGAGCGGACCGTATCCATCCGCATCGAACAACGCCTGATCGAAGGCGAGGAATGGCAAGACGTCACCACGTTGGAGATCACCGCCAAGAAGGTCGAAGGGTTTTATCGCCAGCACAGCTGGACGTTTCCATCGCGCGGCCGCTGGCAGGTGCGGCTGACCCGGATGACCGATGAAAACACAAACGATCGGGTGCAGGACCGGACGTCCTGGGCCGCGTTGCAGACGCTGCGGCCCGAATACCCGATCAACTACCCCAAACCGCTGGCCCTGATGGCCATGCGCATCAAGGCAACGCACCAGCTCAATGGCGCGCTCGACAACGTTTCGGTTCTGGCCAGCCGGGTCTGCCTGGACTGGGACCAGGTCTCCGAGACCTGGCTGGAACGCGCCACGTCGAACCCGGCGTCGATATTCCGCCTGGTGCTTCAGCATCCGGCGAACCCCAAGCCGGTCGATGACAGCGGTATCGATCTCGAGCAGCTGGCCGACTGGCACGACTTCTGCGCGGACAACGAGCTGACCTATTGCCGCGTCCTCGAGGACGCCGATGTTGCGCTGAGAGACATTCTGACGGAAATCGCGGCCGCCGGTCGGGCCGGCCCGCGGCACGACGGTGTGCGCTGGGGCGTGGTGATCGATCGCCCGAGCGACCTGATCGTCGACCACATCCACCCGCGCAATTCGTGGAACTTCTCGATGACCCGAACCTATGTCGATCCGCCAGACGGCTTCGTGGTGAAGTTCAAGGATGCTTCAAACGACTTCAAGGACACCCAGCGCATCGTGCCTTGGCCCGGGTTCACTGGCGATCCGGAGTTGCTGGAAACGCTGGAGCAGCCGGGCAACACGGATCCTGACAGCATCTACCGGGAAGGCTACCGGCGTGCCCTTGAAGTGACCCACCGCCCGGATGTCTACGAGGTTACCCAGGACGGCGCCGTCCGGGTTGCGACCCGGGGCGACACGGTGCGGGTGACCTACGACGTGCTCGACGCTGTACAGGTGTCCGGCCGGGTGGTGCAGTCGATGGATGCGCTGATCGAGCTGGACGAGCTGGTGACCATGGAGGCGGGCAAAACCTATGGCATCCGCTTCCGAACCTTTGCCGCAACGGCCCAAGGCGAAACGCCGGACACGATCGGCACCAGCGTGGTCCGCACGGTCAAGACACAGCCGGGAGAGACCCATCTCCTGATGTTGGAAGGCAATGGGGACATCCCGGCCGAAGACGACTGGGTCGTGTTTGGTGAAGCCGGGCTCGAGAGTTTCGCGGCCCTGGTGACGTCGGTCGAAGCGACGGAGGACATGTGCTCGCTGATCCGGATGGTCGACGCCGCACCGGACATCGATGACACCCTCGCCACCATCGAGATCCCCACCTGGTCCGGGCGCATCGGTGACGAAATCGATGCCAACCTCGCGCAACCTTCGGCGCCCCGGTTCACGTCCGTTTCGGCAACCTATGATGGAGAGATCGGCACCGTGACGCCGACCGGCGTGGAGCTGCCCGTGGAGTTTCTGATCGAGCCGGGCAACGGGACGGTGCTGACCTCTTCCTACGTGATCGAGTACCAGGCGGACGGAGACAGCGTCTGGACGGCCATGGGTATCCCGGCCGCGAATGGCGGGGGAAAAACGGCGGATTTCCCCTTCGGCACCCTCGTGCACATCCGGGCCTATGCGGTCTCCGCGCAAGCGGTGGCCGGGCCCAGCACGCCAACCATCAGCATCGAGGTCGGCGGCGCGCCCGCCGACATTCCGGACCCGTTGGACGAAGATGCCATCGTCATCGCCGCCTTGTTGGGCGGTGCCACGATCCAGTTCGCAACCGGCACCGACACCGGGACCGGTCAGGTGCAGCTCTACCGTTCGACGACGTCGTCGTTGGACCGCGAGACCGATGCAGTCGGAGCACCATTGCCGACGGCGCCCGTGGGCACCTACGGCTTCGAGATCGGCGACACGACACGGCAGACGCTCATCGCCGGCGGCGACATGTCGGACGCCGGCGACTGGTCGGCCGACGCCAGCTGGTCCGTTGCGAGTGGCGTTGCAGCACATAGCCCGGGCACCGCAGCTGCGATCGGCCAACCCCTGTCCGCCGTCTCCGGAAAGTGGTACCGCATAGCCTTTTCCGTGACCGGCCGTACCGCGGGGTCCGTCACGCCCCGCCTGACCGGCGGATCCATTCGGCCTGGTGCCGCCGTCTCGGCAGACGGCGATCACTCGGATCGTATTCAGGCGGTAACAGGCAACGATACCATTGAATTTCTCGCCAGCAGCGATTTCGATGGAGCCATTGACGATATCGTCGTCTACCTTGAGACGGCCGCTTGCCTCGATCAGGGCAGCCACTTCGTCTGGCTCGAACCCCAAAGCGAAGCCGGGCTTCCCGGCGACACCAGCGGTCCCTTCGAAATCATCATTCAGTAGTGCTGGAACTCGCATGGCGTGGGTGGGCGCGCGGATTGCATCCCTCTGAGTGAGGTCCATGAAGAGTGGCACCTTGTGACCTGATCCTCCGCGCTCGCGCGCGGGGCGGGTAAACACGAGGAATGGCATGGCAGGGAACGGCGTCAAATCGACGGAAGTGGATCAGGTCTCCACCGTGGATGATCTGCTGGGCAACAAGGACGGGTCGTCCGGCCGGATCGTGATCGACAACCTGGCCAACCAGCTGGTCGGCAGCGGGCCGCTTGCCGCCCGTTTCAACGACGTTGAAAGCCAGATCCTGTCGGGCCTGATCCCGGCGGCAAGCTGGGCCGGGCTCCTGACGCTCTCACCTTCCGTGGACGAGCAAGGGGCCGAGGTGCCGGACAGCGATGGTGGCACGCATGCCCAGGCCACGGCCACCGGCTATGACGGGGCCACGGTCCCCAATGCCGGTCGCTTCCGCTGGAACCTGTCCTGGGGGCGCTGGGTCTGGGTGACGGGCACGGGTCTGTCGGCCAAGGCGAACACGGCAGACCTCGGCACGGCCGCGTCCGAAGACGTCGGGGCCTTTGCCACGGCGGCCCAGGGCGCGAAGGCTGATACCGCGCTGCAGCCCGCAGACGCCACCAGCTTTGCCTCGGCCGCCCAGGGCGCGAAGGCGGACACGGCGCTGCAGCCCTCCGACGCCGGCAGTTTCGCCTCTGCCGCCCAGGGCGAGCTGATGGACGCCCTCGGCGCCACGGTGACCCGTCAGGACACGCGGGCCGAGCTGCAGGCGGCGTTTTCGTCCGCGCTGACCGGTGCCGACCGGGCCAAAATCGCCATTGGTGCGGCAGCCAACAATTCCGATCTCGGCGCTGTCTGGCGGCTGGACGGGGCGGAGGCCAGCGGCGGCTTCCAGGACATCGCCCCGCGCCGGGAGATCGCGGTGGAGGCCGGCCGGGTCTACCGCGTGCGGGTGTCCTTCGTGCGGTCGACCGACCCGGCCGACCCAAGCGGCCACACGATCGAACTGCGGATGCAGAACCTCACTGCCGCCCGTGCGAACCTGTCCAACGTGCAGGTGCATGACTTCGGGGCCGTGGCCGTGGCGGATGGCGTCCAGACGCATGAGGTGATCTTTTCGCGGGACGCCGGCCAAGAATACCAGAACCCCGCCACCACCCGTTACGCTCTGCCCTACCTTCGGGTCTACGGGGGCGATCACCAGACGGATGTTGCATTGATCGAGCTGGCGGACATCACCGACCTGGCGGCGACCAACGCGACGTTGGCGTCCCAGGCGACGTCCATCTCGGGCAACACGGCGGCAGCCGGGACCAATGCGGCGGCGGCAGCGGCGAATGCCACGGCGATCTCGACCCACACCGCCCGCGTCGACAACCCGCATGGCGTCACCAAGGAGCAGATCGGGCTCGGGGATGCGCCAAACGTGCCGGCGGCAGATCTGCGGGACCGGGCCACCCACACCGGCACCCAGGCGCCGCAGACCGTCACCAGCCTGGTCAGCACGCTGGTCAAGATCGCCACCGATCTCTCTGGCGTGAACGGGCGGCAGGACGCGCCGATCACGCTGGAGGGCGGGGCCCACCCCTGGTCCTCCCTCATCCCCGAGCTGGTTTACGCATTGGCCGACGGGGATGGCAATTTCGGTCTGGGCGTGGACGTGGACGGGGATCTCTGGGCCCATGTCATCCGTGTTCTGGGCGGGATCGTGGCCGAGACCTTCGAGGTCAACCGCGACGGGTCGGAATATGCCTTCGCAATCGTGGACGCCAACGACCACCTGGGCTTTGCGATCACCCACCTGGCCACCGCCCTGCTGGGCGGCGCGGTCGAGATCGGCGGCGAAAGCGACTGGGACATCGCTGTCATCGACAGCGACGACAATGTCGGCTGGGGCATCAAGGGCGGGGTGGTTTATGCTCCGGGCCAGTCGCTTGACCAGGGGGGCATTGCCGACCTGGACCGGCGCAACAAGGCATTTTCGGAAAGCATCGCGCAGACCGCCATCCAGGGCGTGCAGCTGCCGACTGCCGTTTATAACGGCATCATCTGCTACGGGCAGTCGCTTGCCGAGGGCAACCAGAGCTTTCCCAGCCTGTCCAAGACGCCGGAGCCTGGCGCGCTCATGGTGGGCGACAACGTGGACAACGTGAACACGGCCGACACCTACGGCATCATCGGAACGCTGCAGTTCAACCCGCTGGTGGCCTACACGAACAACGGCACGGTGAACCTGACAGGCGCGGAAGAAGATGCGCTGAACCCCGGGTCGCAGCACAAGGGCGAGCCTCCGGTCATCGGCCTGACCAATGGCCTGAAACGCTACATGAACCGCCGCGCCCTGGCCGAGGACGACGGGCGCAACCTGGTTGCCATGTCGCCGGCCATCGGCGGCAAGACCATCGAGGAGCTGTCCAAGGGCGAGTTGAACACCGTGGACGAGGTCGATCGCTATTCCATCGTGACCGACGGCATCGACAAGCTGGTGACCCTGGCCGGGGCCGACACCTGCGTCGTCTCGGCGTTCCTGTTCATGCAGGGCGAGTTCAATTACAACAACCACGGCGGCACCCGCCTGCGGGATGAATACGCGGCCTTGCAGCGCGCGATGTTCGACAACCTCACCGAGGACACGATGTCCAGGACCGGCCAGGCCCTGCCGCCGCTGTTCCTGACCTACCAGACCGGCGCGTCTTACACCCGGGACGAGGATGAAAACGGCGACCCCGGCCTGCATGTCGGTATGGCCCAGATGGATGTGGACCTGGAGCGTGATGGCGTGGTCATGGTCGGCCCGATCTACCCGTATCCGGATCGCGGCGGTCACCTGTCATCGAACGGGTCGCGCTGGTTTGGCCACATGGCCGCGAAGGTCGCGCGCAAGGTTCTGCTGGAAGGCCAGGACTGGCAGCCGATCCGGCCGATCGAGATCCAGCAGACCGACAAGACCATCCTGATCAGCTACCACGTCCCGGTCCCGCCCCTTGTCTTCGGTCCCACCTATGTCGTGGCGACCCCGACCGAGTACGACGACAAGGGGTTCCGGGTCACGTCGGCCGACGGGGAGACGGAATATACCATCCTCGACGTCTCGATCGTGGCCGACACGGTGGTCCAGATCACCCTGGCCAGCGCGCCGCCCTCCGACGCCCTGGTCTGGTACGCCGATTACACCAACCATTTCGGCAACGGAAACCTGCGCGACAGCGACCGGTCGGTTGCCATCGACACTTACGAATATGTGCCGGATCGCGGCGCCTATGCCGAGGACGACATCCCCGAGCTGGTCGACAAGGCTTATTCCCTCGAAAACTGGTCGTCCGCCTTCTGCCGCCCCATCACCTACACGGAGTTCTGAGACATGCTCATCAAGCTACCCAAGGCCAATTTTGCGGGGTCCAACCTGGGCCGGGTCACCCGCTACACCAGCGGAATGCCCTCGACGGACCTGCTGGGCCTCTACCTGATGAATGATGGGGTCGAGGGTGAAGACGTCACCCGCCTGACGGATTTCAGCGGGCGGGGCAACCATGCGACCCTGCTGGACGGCTGGACGCCGGCGGTGCAGCGCTCTTACGGGATCGAGATCACCAACGTCGACGGCTGCGCCTACGAGATCCCCCAGCCGGTGAACCTGCCGGGCCGGGACATGACCATGCTGATCGCCGCCAAGACGACGATCCCCGAGGACGAGTCGGCCGTGTTCAACACCTTCTACGGCTCGACGGCCAACGAGAACCAGCTGTTGCCCAATATTGCCCACGCCAACCAACCGGCCCTGGTTCTCAACTACAGCTGTCAGACCTCGGGTCATTTCCAGATCCTCGACGCAGGCAGTGACCTGGTTTTGGCCTCAACGACCGGGGACAACACCCGGGGGCCGCGCCTGACCGAGCCTGGTATCGTGGCGATGGAGCTGGACATCTCCAACGATCACATCGCCCTGCACTATCCGGGGGAGACCACCGCCTCCCGGGATGGCAAGGAGACGGCTCTGACCGATTTCTACGACGGGGTTACCGACCGCGGCAACATGCTGATCGGCAGTGTCAGACGAACCTGGCTTGCGGCAGGGAAGGGGGCTCGGATAGCGTCCCGGGATGACGAAACGCGACCCGTTCAAATATTTCAAGACCAGCCCGGAGATCATCCGGCTGGCGGTTATGATGTACGTCCGCTTCCCGTTGTCACTCCGGAATGTCGAAGATCTGCTTCATGAACGCGGCATCGACATCTGCCATGAGACTGTGCGGTTCTGGTGGCACAGGTTCGGCCCGCTGTTCGCGTCCGAGATCCGGAAACGGCGGATCGAGGGTATGCGATCCAGCCATTGGCGGTGGCACCTGGATGAAGTTTTCGTGAAAATCAATGGCGAGCGGCATTACCTGTGGCGGGCCGTCGACCACGAAGGCGAGGTGCTGGAAAGCTTCGTGACGAAGACACGGGACAAGAAGGCCGCGTTGAAATTTCTCAAGAAAGCCATGAAGAAGCATGGCCCGGCGGAGGTTCTCGTGACCGACCAGCTTCGGTCCTATGGAGCTGCATTGAGGGAAATTGGAGCGGCCGCTCGTCAAGAAACCGGCCGTTGGCTGAACAATCGGGGTGAGAATTCGCACCAGCCATTTCGACGACGGGAGCGGGCCATGCTCCGCTTCAGGCGGATGCAAAGTTTACAGAAATTCGCATCCGTCCATGCCTCGGTCTACAACCATTTCAATCTGGAGCGCAGCCTCACCTCGCGTGCCCATTTCAAGAAGAACCGCGCCGTTGCTCTCGCTGAGTGGCGCCGTCTCTGCACGGCATAAGGGGCAGCCATCCTGCCCTTGTAGAGACTGGTTCGCATTCGTCTGCCAGCACCCCCATGAGGACAAACAGCGGCAACATGGTCAGCGTGTAGTTCGTCAGGCTGTCCCACGTCGTCGTCGCGCCAATGGCGGTCGCGCCCTCGGCGCCGATGATCATTGCCGAGCCGATCAGCCCCACGAGGCCAAGGGCCACGGCGACCGGCACTTCGAGAAAGATCATGACGATGGCGGCGGCAAATCCGAGTCCGCCCAGGAGAAGCCCGCTCATTCCCAGACCCTCCGAGCCCGGGCGAAGGACCAAAGCGCAACAACGGCGGCCACGGGACCGGCGGCGAGTGCCGCGGTAACGACCCAGGCCGCGACCGACCGCGACAAGCCCAGATCGGCGGTCGTTTCAGGGGACCCCATCCGCGAAAGGGCGTCCTGCACCGCGATCCAGAACAGCATCAGCGCAAAGACCACGGAGGCCAGCCCACCGACAACGCCAAGCGGCTCTGAAAACCGCGCGGGCGAGACTTCGGAGAGAAGTTTCGCGGTCACATGCGCACGCTTGCCGTAACAGACCGGGATCGAAAGGATCGCGCCAAGCCCGATGGACAAAGAGGTAAGCTCGATCGCGGCGGGCACGTTGCGGTTGGCCACGGCGCGCAGGATCACGTCCGCCACTGTCACGATCATCCCAACGAGAAAACACGCCCCGGCAAGTGCCAGCAACACTTCGGATACGCGTCTGGAGGTGAGGCTCGCCATCACACGGCCCCTCGCGCGGGTGCAGCCTGTGCGATGAATGCCAAAACAGGTGCGGTGCCTTGCAAGGCACCACGGCTACGCGTCTCCATGTCCGTCCTCCCCTTCGCGTTTCGGGAAGACTAAAATGTTTGCGACCGGGTCGGGAAATCGCCGGGTGAATGTGTCCACTGTGCGGACAGTGGCGGCCGGGGTGCGCACCCGGCAGGATTTGCCACGACCTCGCAGCGTGTTCCCGTGCGGTGTCAGGAGAGCTTGGCTCGCGGCGGGGCAGGGGGCTTACGAAAATTCGCCTTCGTACATGCCTCGGTCTACGACCATTTTAATCTGGAGCGCAGCCACACCTTACGTGCCTATTTCAAGAAAACCGTGCCGCCGCTTTCGATGGGTAATGCGGTCTTTGCGCCAAATAATGGACAGGCATTCTGACCACGTAGAGACGAGGTCGAATTTGTCTGACACCACTATCAAACGGCATCGCCGTGGACCCGTTCCCGGAATTTCTGCGCCAGCACATAAAGCGCGGGAATGACAAAGATGCCCACGACCGCAGCCGCGATCATGCCGCCGAAGACCGGCACACCCACGCCACGGCGCGCGAGCATCGAGGCACCCTCGGCCACGACCAGCGGGAAGAGCCCGGCGATGAAGGCGAAGCTTGTCATCATCACCGCACGGAACCGCGCCCGCGCCCCGTCGATGGCGGCGTTGACGATGTCCTCGCCCTGCTGCCGCCGCTCCATGGCAAATTCCACGATCAAGATGGCATTCTTCGCGGCCAGCGCAATCAGCACCACCAGCCCGATCTGGGCATAGACATTGTTGGCCAAGCCGGACAAGCGCAGCGCGACAAGTGCACCGCAGCTGGCGAAGGTGACGGAGAGCAGCACGGCGACAGGGATCGTCCAGCTTTCGTAAAGCGCCACCAGGAAGAGATAGGCGAAGAGCACCGCGAGGCCCAGCACGATGGGCGTTTTGCCGGCGGCGTCGATTTCCTGCTGGGCGGTGCCCGTCCATTCGAAACCGTAACCCTGCGGCAGGGCGCTGGTCGAGACCTGTTCCATCGCCTCCAGCGCTGTGCCCGAGGACACTCCGGGCGCCGGGCCGCCGTTGACCGTCACGCTGCGGTAGTTGTTGTAGCGGGTCAGCGATTGCGGGCCGGCCTCGAGACTGATGCTGGCAACCGACTGGAGCGGGACCATCTCGCCATTGGCGTTGCGCACGTGGATCCGGTTGAGATCCAGCACGCTGTCCCGATAGCTCTGCTCGGCCTCGACATTGACCTGCCAGGTCCGGCCGAAGAGGTTCATGTCGTTGACGTAATAGCCCCCCAGCGTCGCCTGCATCGTCTGGAACAGCGTGCTCACGTCGACGCCCAGCGTCTGCAGTCGCTCGCGGTCCAGATCGAGATTGAGCACGGGCGAGGTGGCCGAGAACGTGGTGTAGACGCCGGCCAGCCGGGGATCGTCATGGGTTGCCGAGATCAGCCCGTGCGCGGTGGCGCCCATGTCGATGGCGTCGGCCCCCTGCAACGACAGAAGCTGATATTCGAAGCCCGAGCCCGTGCCCAGCCCTATGATCGGCGGCAGGTTGAACGGCACGCCGATGGCGGTTGTCAGCTGGGCGAGCTGTCGGCGGGTCCGGGCGATGGCGGCATCGACCGTTTCGTCGGGCTGGGTGCGCTCTTCGAAGGGCTTCATGATAACGATGGCAAAGCCGCTGTTGGACTTCGCCAGCCCGTCGACGAAGCTGTAGCCGGTCACGGTCTCGACGCTCTCGACCCCGGGGCCGTCTTTCACCAGGTCGTAGACATCGGCCATCGTCTGGCGCGTGCGGTTGATCGAGGCGCCGTCGGGCAGAGCCATCTCGATGAAGAAGGCGCCCTGATCCTCGGTCGGCAGGAAGCCCTGCGGGGTCGATTTAAAGAGATAGCCCGCGCCGAGGATCGCTGCTGCAAGGAAGGCCAGCGACAGGATTGCCCGCCGCGCCAACGCGCCGGCAACGGAGGCATAGCCCATGCCCGCCCGGTCGATCTGCCGCGACAGCCAGGCCAGCGGGCCCTTGCGGTCGCCCTGGTGCCGCTTGAGCAGCAATGAGCAGAGCGCGGGGCTGAGCGTCAGCGCATTGAGCGCCGAGATCAGCATGGAGAACGAGACGGCTACGGCGAATTGCTGGAAGATCGTGCCGCTGATCCCGGGGATGAAGGCCACCGGCACGAAGACCGACAGCAGCACCAGAGTGATCGCGAGGATTGGCGCGGTGATCTGCTCCATGGCGGCCTCTGTGGCCTCCGGCACGGTCAGCTCGGGGCGGTCCGACATGACCTTCTCTACATTCTCGATCACCACGATGGCATCATCGACGACGATCCCGATGGCCAGAACCAGCGCCAGCAGCGAGATCGTGTTGAGCGAGAAGCCGAGCGCCAGCAAGAACGCCATCGCCCCGATCAGCGAGACCGGCACGGCGATCAGCGGGATGATCGTCATCCGCAGGCTGCCGAGAAACAGGAAGACGACGATGACCACGAGGACAAAGGCCTCGCCCAGGGTTTTCAGCACCTCCTCGATACTGGCCTTGACGAAGCTCACCGAATTGTAGGGCACCGACCAGCTGATATCCTCGGGGAAGGCCTGCTGGGCCTGTGTGAGGCTGGTCTGGATCTGGTTCGACGTATCCAGCGCATTGGCGCCGGGCGAGAGATAAACGCCGATCATCGCTGTCGGCTGGCCATTGAAGCGGCTTTCGCTGTCGAGCGTCTTGGCGCCCAATTCGACGCGGGCGACGTCCGAAAGCCGGACATAGGCCCCGTCTTCCGACGCGCGGATGACGATCTGCTCGAATTCTTCAACCGTCGAAAGCCGCCCCTGGGTCTGGATATTGAGCTGGAAGACCGGATCGCTGGTCATCGGCTGCGCGCCGACGCGCCCGATGGCCGCCTGCACGTTCTGCGTGTTGATCGCGTTGATCACGTCATCCGGCGTGATCCCCAGATTGGTCATCGCGTCGATATCGAGCCAGGCGCGCATGGAATAATCCTGCGCTCCGAAAAGGATAGCATCACCCACGCCGTCGACCCTCTTGATCCGGTCGAGCACGTTGATGGTGGCGAAATTCGACAGGAAGAGGTCATCATGGGTCGGATCGGTCGAGGTGATGTTGATCACCTGCAGCAGGGCCGAGGACTTCTTCTTGGTGTTCACCCCGATCCGCGTCACCTGTTCAGGCAGCGAGGATTCCGCCAGGCTCACCCGGTTCTGCAGGTTCACCGTGTTGATATCGGGATCGGTGCCGGGCGCGAAGGTGACGGTCAGCGTGTAGCTGCCGTTCGCCCCGCTCGTCGACTTCATGTAAAGCATGTCCGACACGCCCACGACCTGCGCCTCGATCGGCTGGGCGACGGTGCTTTCCACCACCTCCGCGCCGGCCCCGGGGTAATTGGCCGTGACCTGAACCTGCGGCGGCACGATATCGGGAAATTGTGCGATGGGCAGCGCCATGAGCGAAATCAGGCCCGCCAGCGTGATCACGATCGAAATGACCAGCGCCATGCGCGGGCGATGAATGAAGACCTTGGAGATCATCGTGTCACTCCGACGCCGCCGGCGCGGCGGCGCCAGCGGACGGCGCCGCGCTAGCCGATTGCGGCGTGACAACCTCTCCGGGCCGGGCGCGCTGGACACCCTCGGTTATCACCTGCTCGCCTTCCTTCAGACCGCCGGCGACGACCACCTCGGCCCCGGCCATGCGCCCGAAGGTGATCTGGCGTTTTTCTACCTTGTTGCCGTCGCCCAGGACGAAGACGAAATAGCCGCCCTGGTCGCGCTGAAGCGCCTGTGCGGGTATCGTCAACGAGGTCTCGCCGGTATCCTTCTGCAGCGTCACCCGCACGAGCTGGCCATCGCGCAGCAGCCCGTCGGGATTGGGAAAGCTCGCGCGGACGAGGATCGTGTCGGTGCCCTGCTGCACCTGCGTGTCCACCACGTCGATCGTGCCTTGCTTGTTGTAGGCGCGGCCGTTGGACAGCGTGATCGAGACAGTGATCGGCGCGGCTGGGCCGGTGCCCCCATCCTGACCGGGATCCGTCGCGGCCGCAGGCTGGGTATCCGTGGCAACTGACGGCTGCGCATCCGACGCGGCCGACGGTTGCCCATCAGTCGCACCCGTCGTCGTATCCGACTGATCCTTGGCAGTGAAATCCAGAAACCGGGCTTCGGAGACCGGGAACGTGACGTGGATCGGATCTATGCTGCTTACGGTCACCATCGTGCCGGTCGCTTCCGAGACATAAGCCCCCACGGACATGTCGGTGAGCCCCACCCGGCCATCGAATGGCGCCGTGATCGTCGTGTAGGACAGGTTCAGATTGGCGGCCTGAAGAGCCCCCTGCAATTCCTCCAGGGTGCCCTGGGCCTGGCCCTGCTTGGCCTGGGCCTGCTGCAGAACGTTCTCGGCGGTGACCTGATCGCCGACCAGTTTCTGCTGGCGGTCGACCTCGATATCGGCCAGCGCCTTCTCCGCCTGCGCCGACTTGATCTGCCCTTCGATCTGGGTGACCGCGGCCTGGTAGGCATCTGGCTCGATCTCGAAAAGCATCTGGCCCTGGCTGACCTTGCTGCCTTCCGTGAAACCGATCGACAGCAGGAACCCCGAGACCCTCGGCAGGACATCGACCCGATCCACCGCCTGGACCCGCCCGGTGAACTGGCCCGATTGCGCGATGTCCTGGGCCTTGACGGCTACGGTGCCGACCACTGGCGCCTGCTGGGCGGGCAACGGGCCCGCGAGCGGGATCAACCCGGCCAGAACAACGCACTGGATTGCCGACCGCGGCGCAAGGCGTCGGATGGACCTTGGATCGCAAATTCTCAATTCCATATCTCCGCACGGCTCGTTCGATTCGTTCATGCCTGTTAAAGGGTTAGCACAAACCTTTGAAAGTTAATGAGGTCTTTTCGGAAACCAGGCAGAGCAGCCGGGCACTGCAACCGACGGTTTTGCCTGTGAAACCTGGCTTAAGATGGGATAGGGGCTCGGCCTCCATTCCCGGATTACGAAGTGCGCCCTGTTCAAATACTTCAAGACCGGTCCGGAGATCATCCGGCTGGATGTCATGATGAATGTCCGCTTCGCGCTTGGCATCCCGCAGGACAAGATCGCCGTAATCGTCTGGATCTCGCCGCCAACCCTGCGCAAGTGCGACCGCGACGAGATCGATGTCGCCGTTGCCAGGGCCCAGTCGGGGGTCGCAAAGTTCGCGTTCGCGTTCGCGGCGGCTTCGGGTGAGGCGCTGAAATCCGGCGCGATCCATGCCGACTGCCTGCCTGCGGCCATGTTCCGGATGAAAACCCGGGCGGGATGGAAAGACACGGCGGTTCAGGAACTGACCGGCCGGGACGGTACCAAGGTGGTGAACCGGACAAGCGAAACCGAGATAATGAATGAGCTGATCAGACTGTCGGATTTGCACCGCCCGATGATTGACCGTCACGCCGCTTCGCGGGAGGCCAGGGTATGGCGTATCTCGGCCGGGCTGGTCCGGGGCCCTGCCGCGCCCGCAGGAGGGGCCATGATCCGCGCGCGCGTCCCGTCCGTTCAAACCGCGCCGCTCTCGCCGAGCGCATCAGAGGGGACAGCCATACCGCCTTTGGTAAGACTGGTTCGCGATTTTCCGGCATCAGCCCTAGCTGCGCTGTTGCTCGCGTTCAACGGCCAGAGGACTGGACGATGCTCTGACCAGAGCCGTCCTGATCTGCGCCCCCAGTTCCAAGGTCCGGTGCACAGGGCATCTGTCGGCAATCTCCAGCAGCCTCTGACGTTGCTCCTCGTCCAGCGCCCCCTCCAGCCGGATGTTCCGGACAAAAAGATCGATCTTCGCCCCGCGTCCAGCAGAGGCATCCTCGGCATGGACCTTGTCGTGGGTGACATCGACGCTGACATGCTCCAGCGGCCAGCCCTTGCGCCGCGCATACATGCGGATCGTCATCGAGGTGCAGGCGCCCAGCCCGGCCGCCAGCAGCCCATAGGGCGAGGGGCCGCGATCGGCGCCACCCTGCGCCACCGGCTCATCGGCCGGCATGTGATGCGCATCGCCCCAGGTGACATCCTGCAGAAACCCCTTCGGATCGGCCTCGGACACGCGCACCACACCTTCCGGGGCTCCGGGCGGCGGCGCCGGCGGACGCAGATCCAGATACCGCGCCGACCAGGCCGCGATCACCCCCGCGGCATATTCCGCATCCGCGGGGTCCGAGATCAGATGGTCGGCCCCGTCCAGCGACACGAAGCTCTTGGGATGCCGGGCAGCGGCGAAAAGATGGCTGGCGTTGTCGATGCCGACGACCTCGTCCCTGGGTGCATGCAGGATCAGCAGCGCGGCGTCGAGCTCCCGCAGGGCGTCGTCCAGCCGGGCCGTGGACACGTCCTCGACGAAGCCCTGGCTGATGCGGAAACGCCGGCCGGCCAGCTCGACCTCGGCCTCGCCCTTCTCTTCGATCTCGTCCAACGATCCGGCGAAATTGTGCA
This sequence comes from Paracoccaceae bacterium, assembly GCA_002709405.1. Lineage (GTDB taxonomy): Bacteria > Pseudomonadota > Alphaproteobacteria > Rhodobacterales > Rhodobacteraceae > Marinibacterium. Next base: position 44,243 of record PAQV01000078.1, on the reverse strand, counting down.
GCACATGGGCCGGGTCGGCCGGTGCACCCAGGGTGGCGACCGCCCGGACTGAACCGATCCGTGCCCTGGCCAGGATCACCGCCGCCCCGCCCAGCGAATGTCCGATCAGCAGCGCCGGGGCCATGTCACGGCCGTCCAGGTATTCCGCGGCGCGCACCAGATCCTCGACATTGGAGCGGAAGGACGTATTGGCGAATTCCCCTTCCGAATGACCAAGCCCGGTGAAATCGAAGCGCAGCACGGCAATGCCCATCGCGGCCAGCCGCCCGGCGATCCGGCGCGCGGCGGGAATGCCGCTGGAACAGGTGAAGCAATGGGCCATCAGAGCGGTGGCCAATACCGGCCCGTCCGGCAGATCGAGCCGAGCGCTCAGACGGCTGCCGTCATGGCCCGGAAAGGTGATGGCTTCGCGATGCATGACCCTGCCTTCCTGGTTTGATCCTGCTCCGGTCTGCACCCTGCGCCGCCCCCGCACAAGCCCCGCTACCCGGTGTCACGCCATGGTGCTTGCCCGGACTGATCCTCGTCGGGCCCACGGGATCACGGAGGGATATCCTAACTGCGAAGCGGCAAGAAACCCCACACTGGCTCGACACCCAGGCCGAGAATTCTCACTTGCCATGCTCACGACGAGAACGGGCAATGCGTCGCTTCAGGCGGATGCGAAGCCTGCAGCAAATTGCATCTGTCCATAATCATTCCGATCTGGAGCACGGCCTCACCTCGCGCGCACATGGGCCTTGTCGTCCGCATAATCAGCACCGCTCGTGTCCCGACAACCGGTACGCCCGCCGACATGGCCTGCAACATGAGGCGGTGGTTATGGCTCGACGGGCGGCGTCAGCCCGCATGCCTCCGAAAGACCCCAAAGGCGGGCCTCACTGAAAGCAGCACAAAGTCCCCCCAATACGACAATAAAGCGCCTTCTGCATTGCCCGTGAGCCTGGAACCAGCAGAAGGCGAGGTTGCCGGGGGGCCTCCAAGTCTTGGCCGATGTCCTTGGGTATGATACGTTTGCAGAACAAAGGGGTCTGTTGTGCGCCCGCCGTAATCGGTGTGGTTGCGCCAGTTTAGTCGGAGGCGAGTGGCACATGAGCCTCGATGACTTTGTCGCTGCGTATGGGCCCGTCCGACTTTACCGACACGATTTCCTGAACGCGGCGGACACCGAGGCGCTGGCGGAACGTCTGCCGCTTGGCGTCAGCCTCGACCAAGTGCGGGTGCGGCAGAGGCTGATGCGTCTGGTCAGCTCGCCCGAGGCGCTGGAGGCGGCCAATGCGGGGGATTGTGCACCGGACGGCGACTTCGCCGACGGACGCGAGGCCGCGGTGATCCGCGCGCTCGAGGAGGCCGGGTATCATTCGGCGGTGCAGATTGCTCAGAAGGCGCCGACCGCGTTCGTCGCGGACGTCGGTGCGGCGATGCCTGGCGGAGACGCAGCGGCGGCGGAGCTTCACGCGCGTGCCCTCAGACGGCGCAACGCGGCGCTGAACACCGTGCAGGGGTTCCGCGCAAACTTGGCCGCGCCCTACGCCCGATCGATGCCGACCCAGAACATCGCCGACGAGGCCGTAAACGTCCTGGAGGCGGTGCCGAGTTACCAAGACCTGTTCGGGGCGCTCAACTACCTCGACACCGAAGACTGCAATACGATCTTCAGCCCCGGGGCCTATTTCCTCGACGTGATGCGGGTGATCGACACCTACATCACCGCGCGCAACAAGATCCCCAAGCAGTTGCAACTGCGCGCGCGCCGGCCAGACCTCTTCATGCGGAAGCTCGACTGCGACAACACGACGACGCTGAGGCCGTACCTTCAGATCGTGACCGAGATCCTGGGCGGAGCGGTCAAGACGGCCTCGGGCAAGGCGGCACCGGAGGAAGTCGTCGCGGGCGCAGTCTATCCCTTCGGCCTGCCTTTCAACGAGCCTCTGTCGGCAATCACACGGCGGCTGGAGCGCATTGGCACGACACTCCGGTCCGTTTATGCGGCGTTTGATGCGCCGCCGGGTGGCGGGACCGCGAGGACGTCGCGGATCGCTGTTGCGCGGGCGGGGTTGGGGCTGGGGCCGGAGCTCTACGAGATCCTGATCGCGCCGCAGCAGACGGTGCCGCAGCTCAAGACCGCTTTCGGCCTGACCGCGGCAGCGGACCTGGACGATCTTGCGACAGTCTCGACGTTCCTGGAGAAGACCGGGCTGACCCGATCCGACCTGACCGAGCTTCTGACCCAGGGCACCAGCCCAGCGGAGCAGGCTGACGGCGTACCTGACCACTTCTATATCAATGCGACGGGCGAGAGCCTTCCGGCGATGGCCATCGTCATCGACAAGAGCGATCCGAAGAAGCCGTTCCAGAAGATCGTAAACACCAGCGTCAAGCGTTGGGACAGAATTAACCGCTTCCTGCGGCTAGAGCCGCATGTTCCGGGCGGCTTCGCGGACCTCGACTGGGCAATGAAGGCGACCGGGGCGGATGTGCTGAAGCCCGGTACGATCAGGGGGCTCGACACGACCATGGCGCTCGCGCGGGCCACCCAACTTCCACGCGACGAGCTGACGGCGCTCTGGCACGATACGAAGCCCTACGGGAAGGGCGACGGCCCGGTACCGTCGGACCTGTTCGATCGGGTCTTCAACAACCCGCGCCTGCTGGACGGGCCGAGCGCGCGGTTGCATCCCAACGAGACCTACGTCTGGACGATCGCGGGCAAGGAGGAACCGGACACCACCTTCCGCCACCGCCTGACCGCGGCGCTTGGTATCTCAAGCGACGAGCTGACGGTGTTGGCGGGGTACGTGCAGGCCCTGACCGGGGCCAAGGGCAAGACGCTGGACCTGACGCTGGCGAGCCTGAGCCTGATGTACCGGTTGGTGCGGTTGGCCGGGCTGACGGGGGCCGGGCTCGACGGTCTCTATTCGTTGCTGGGGCTGATGTACTACCCCAAGAGCCCGCCAACGACGCCGCCCCAAAACGCCGTGCGCTTCACGCCGGAGACGGTGACCGAGATCCTGGCCACCGCCACCGACGCGGCGGCGGTGGCCATGGACGCCGCGACCTTGCGCTACGTGGCGACGGGGCAGGCGGCCTCGTCTGTGCAGACGCGTTATCAGGTCCAAACGCTGACCAACCTGAACGCGAGGCTGGCGGAGGCCGGGCAGAGCCTGCGCCTTGTGCCGCAGGACTTCCGGACCGGCACGATCGATGCGGAGCGGGCGGATGCGATCCATCGCGGGCTGGTCAAGGCCAAGCAGATCTCGGCCATCGGCCTGGTCCTGACACCTGCGTCCAGGTTCAAGGACATTTCCACGTTGGTGCCGCTCGCCCGGACCGCGTTCGTGTCTGAGGCGCTGATCGACGCCACCCAATCGGGCCAGGCGATCGATGCGCTGCGCGACAAGGGCTATCTGGAGCCCGGACCGGGAAAGAGCAGCCTGCTGGCCGTTGGCTGGAAGCGGGGCACGGATCTGGAATTCCTGTTTGCCGGTGATCCGAAGGCGGCGGAGATGCGCGCCCGGGTGGCCGAGGTTCTGGATCGCACCCGAGGCGACATCGGGACTGTGAGGGAGACGCTCGACACCGCGCGGGCCGCGCAGCGCAATCAGGCCGCGACCGGGCTGGCGGATCTGCTGGATGTCGGGACCGCGCGGATCGATGCGCTGCTGCCGCTTGCCTCGGGCAAGAACAACGCGTTCGCGCTGGTCGCGGCGCTGCTGACGCCGGGGACCGGGGTTCTGGCGGTGATCACTTCGGCCGTGGCGTTGCTGTCGCGGCTGTGCATCCTGTTCGACGCTCTCGATTTCACGGACCGGCGGGTCGAGGCGGTACTTGCCGCCGGCGAGGTCTTCGGGATTGCGGACGTGGGAAAACCGGGTCTCTCCGATATCCTGGCCCTGGCCTCGTTCGGGCGGCTGGTGCGGCAGCTGGGCGACGTGAACGACGTGCTGCTGCGGTGCTGGTTCGGCATCGCGGTGGACGGTCCGGCCTGCGTCGGAACGGATGTCGAGGCGCTGGCGTCGCTAACAGGTTGGCCTGCCGAGCAGATCGAGACGCTGATCGCCGATTTCTGGCCGACATCCGGCCAGAAGCCCGAGCCGCAGAAGACGTTGGCGGGGGTCCTGGCGCTGGCCCGCGTGTTCGATCTGTGCGCGACGGCGAGGATGGACCTCGACGGGATTTGTGCCGTGGCGGACGTCTCGAAGCTGCAACTGAAGGGTGTCAGGAGCCAGCGCGCCAAGGTCTGGGCGGCCTACGAGACGGCGTCGCGCGCCGTGGGCGCCGCAATGGCGGCGCGGCTGGGCGCGACCGCGTTCGACACCGCGGATCGCGAGGTCGAGGGCGAGTTGCTGGCAGAGCGGCGCACGGCCTTCGTCGGCTACATGATCTGGCATTACGGCCAGACGACGGATCTGAACTTCATCCGCACGGCTGATGACCTGTCGAACCACCTGCTTATCGACGTGCAGGAAGGTGGGGTCGACAACATCTCGTACATCGCCCAAGGCATCGCATCGCTGCAAAGCTATCTGCAGCGGGTACGGCTGAACCTGGAGCCCGGGGTGGACGATGTGCCGATCCCGTCCGCCTGGTGGTCCTGGTTGGGTGCGTATCGCGTGTGGGAGGCGAACCGCCGCATCTTCCTTTACCCCGAGAACTACGTCGATCCGGAGCTGCTGACGGGAGCGTCGCCGATCTATACGGCGTTCCGGGACGAACTGGGGCAGAACGCCGTCGACGCGGCGCACGTGAAGGAGGCCTTCGAGGGCTATTTCGCCAGTCTGGGCCAGCTGGCGAACCTGTTCCATTGCTCGGGCTATCTGGACCATCGAGAGGATCCGATCCAGGGCGGGACGGTGGCCGAGCTGATGCTGGTCGGGCGGACCGCGACCGAGCCCTACGTCTATCACACGCGCACCTGGGAGCCCGACTCGGGACGCTGGTTTCCCTGGCAGCGGGTGGACTTGGCGATTAGCGCCGACGCGGCCGCCCCGGTACACGCGTTCGGCCGGCCGTTCCTGTTCTGGTCGGAGCTGACAACGGAAAACGGGTCTCTCGTCGAAGATGGGACGGCCAAACCGACGTCGGTCAGCCGGGCCAGTCTGCGGTTCTCGTTCCAGGAGGCGAACGGCAAGTGGATCCAGCCGCAGAGCCTGATCGAGGACCACGTGACCGAGGCGCTGCCGCCGTCGAGGAATACGCCTGATATCGACAAGGGCGGGTGGGGTAACTTCTTCAACCCGGACCAGCTGGGCTGGCACGCGCCCTATGCGCTGAAGATCGACCGCGGCCTGACCGGCAGCGGCCGGCTGACCGTCGACAAGGGGTCGGTGATAGCCCACGGCGAGGAAACGATGTTCCAACGCGAGATCAAGAAGGGCGACGTGATCCGCTGTGCCGGGCAGGAACGGGTGGTCGACGCGGTCGATCCGAAAAAGGTCGAACTGATCGTGACCGAGGCCTGGTCCGAGTCTGTGAGGTCGGCGCGCTACACGATCCAGCCCGCCGATCCGCTGGTCGCGGGATTCGAGCCTTACGAGTGCGGGTTCAAGGTGACCACGGCGAATCCCGCGGCCCATTCGATGCCCGGGTCGCTGGTGCCCGTGGACGAGACGGACACCTTCATAGGTCAGCTGAACATCGGCGACAAGGTCACCGTCGGCAACGAGTCGCGGCTCGTTCTGAAGGTCGAGGCCCAGACGGTTACCGTCGACCGGGCATGGACCACGCCCAAGACGGACCTGACCCTGGAGATCACGCCGCGCCAGGATGGGCGCGAGCGCATCATGGTGCTGTTCGGATCGGACGCGGATCTGCTCAAAAGCGCGTCGACGATCAACCCGAAACCCCTGGAGAACCCGCAGCGTGATGCCTTTATCGCGGCGCAGAACGCGGCGTCGCTGAACGCCGCAGGCGTGTCCGAACTGTCGCGTGGGCGGTTTCTGATCACACCGACCTGGATGACCGGCGGCCTGTTCGGACACATCAGCATGGGTGGTGCCTTCATGATGACCGACACGCTGGAGGTGGCGCGGGGCCGGGTGATGTCGTTGCACTGGGATTGGGCCGAGAACCCCGACGGCCCTCCACGCCAGCCGTTCCGGGCGCAGCTCGATCGCAACAACGAGCTGCTGCATGTCCGGGTGTCGAACGATGCGCTGGCCGACAATTGCTGGGGCAACAGCGCGCCGGGCTATGCGCTGTCGCCGGCGGATGGGACGGGCGGGCGGGTGATCCTGTACAGCGTGCCCGGCGCAACGTCGTCGCTGGTCCAAGTGGCGAACCAGGTGGGCTGGACGATCTTCGGCACCGAAAGCGAGACCTTCCTGGCCCGCGCAACGCAGCCCGGCCTGCGCCCGCTGTCCGAGATCGTCACCCTGTCGCCGTTCCCGGTCAGCGCGTTCTCTGCCGACAACTGGATCGCCGCGGCAGGCCGGTACTCGATGCATGTGGTGAACCCGAACGAGGTAAAGTACGGTTTCGCGCGCCTGTCGACCTCGGTGGTGGACCGTCTTAACGCCATCCTCTTCGGCAAGGGGCTGGACGCGCTGCTAGACCTGTCGTCCCAGGAGATGAGAGAGCAGCCCTTCACACGGTTCTACACCAAGGGCGGGACCGAGCCCGGACCGGCGCTGGATACTGCGCATCTTCCCGCCGACACGATGGATTTCAACGGAGCGATGGGGCTCTATTTCTGGGAGCTGTTTTACCACAACGTCTCTCTCGTCGCGCAGCGGCTGAACGCCAACCAGCGCTTCGAGGAGGCGAAGCTGTGGTACGAGTACATCTTTGATCCCACTGCGTCCGATGACAGGGATGCCCCGTCGCCCTCGGACCGGTACTGGCGGTTCCGCCCCTTCCGGAACATGACGCTGCAGACCCTGGTCGAGATCCTGACCGACCGCGCACAGATCGCGGCCTACAACGACACCCCGTTCGACCCAGACGCAATTGCGCGCCTGCGCCCGGGGGCCTACGCGAAAACGACGGTGATGCGCTACATCGACAACCTGATCGGGTGGGGCGACCAGCTGTTCACGCAGGACACCCGCGAAAGCATCACGCAGGCGACCAACCTCTATAACCTGGCGCAAAGCCTGCTGGGGCCGCGCCCTGACGACCTGGGGCCGTTTCCGCGGCGCAAGCCGCTGAGCTACGACGAGATTGCCGAGGCCTACGATACCAGCGGCACGGCGGCCGGCGGGACCAGGACGACGCTGGTGATGGGGGCCAATGCCTCTGACTTGGACGGATTCTACGACACTTTGACGCTGCAGATCACCGGGGGCACGGGCGGCGGCCAGATCCGGATGATAGACAGCTACGACGGCGCGAGCCGGTCCGCGACGGTGTCGCGGCCCTGGGATATTCCTCCCGACGAGACGTCGACGTACCGGGTCCTGGGAGTGCCGCAGTTCTACATCGACATCGAGAACGGGCCGGTCGGACTGGCGACGGCCGAGCTGTCGGATGCGCCGTTCAACGACATCTCGAGCTATTTCCAGGTGCCCGAGAACGCCGAGTTCATCGGCTACTGGGATCTGGTCGAGGACCGACTATTCAAGATCCGCCACAGCATGAACATCGAGGGGGTGGTGCGCACCCTGGCGCTCTTTGCGCCGCCGATCGATCCGCGCGCCCTGCAGCAGGCCGCCGCCGCCGGTGGCGTGGCAGGTGCCGGTGGGTTCCTGGCCGAGCCCGCGATCCCGAACTACCGCTTCGGCGTAATGATAGAGAAGGCGCGCGGTCTGGTCGCGACCGTGTCGGGCTTCGGCGCGGCCGTGTTGTCGGCGCTTGAGAAGCGAGATGCGGAGGCGCTCTCGGCGCTCAGGGCCGGGCAGGAGGTGGCGATCCAGGACCTGACCGTCGGTATTCGCGAGCGGCAGGTCGAGGATCTGATCGCGGCACAGGCGGGACTGTCCGCCGCGCGCGACGGCGCTATGGCGCGGCGGGAGTATTATCAGGGTCTGATCAGCGAGGAGCTGAATTCGGGCGAGCAGACCAACCTCGACGCGATGACGGCGGCCGTGGTGTTCAACTCCCTGGCCGTGGTTGCACGCACCGCCGCCTCGATCGGCTATGCGGTGCCGCAGGTCGGTTCGCCCTTCGCGATGACCTATGGCGGCCAGCAGGTCGGCAACGCATTGACGGCGGTCGCCGGGGCGTTCGAGATCGGTAGTACCATTTCCAACTTCGTCGCGCAGCGCAGCCTCACGATCGCTGGATACGACCGGCGAGAGCAGGAATGGACCAACCAGAAAACAATCGCCGACTACGACCTGGCCCAGGCGGAGAACAACATCGCGCTCAACGCCATCCGGCTTGATATCGCGCAAGCCGAGCTGGAGGCGCAGAAGGTGCGGCTGGCCAATGCCGGCGCGGTCGATGCGATGCTCCAAAGGAAGTTCACCAACGAACAGCTTTATTCCTGGATGGCCAAGCGCCTGTCGACGGTGTTCTTTGACGCCCACGCCCTGGCGACGCAGCTGGCCGCGCAGGCCGAGCGGGCGTACCAGTTCGAGCTTGGCCGCACCGACCGGATCCTGCAGGGCGGCACCTGGGACAGCCTGCACCAGGGCCTGACCGCAGGCGAGCAGCTGATGATGGGTATCAACCGGCTGGACGCGGCGTATCTGGAGGCGAACAAGCGGCCGATGGAGATCGAGCGCACGATCCCGCTGAGCGAGCTGGACCCCAAGGCGCTGCTGGAACTGAAGACGACCGGGGTGTGCCAGTTCGCATTCCCGGAGCGGCTGTTCGACCTGGATTACCCGGGTCACTACATGCGGCGCATCGCGTCCGTCTCTGTCACGATTCCGGCGGTCGTGGGCCCTTATCAGAATCTCAAGGCGACACTGACACAGTTGAGCAATCAGGTCGTCCTGAAACCCGATCCGGCGGCCGTGGCCTTCCTGCTCGAGGGTGGCGCGGTGCCGCCCGCCGGCAGCCTGCGCAGCGACTGGTGGCCGAACCAGAAGGTGGCGCTGTCGCGCGGTACCTCGGATAGCGGGGTGTTCGAACTGAATTTCGGCGATGCCCGCTATCTGCCGTTCGAGAACACCGGCGCAGTGTCCTCGTGGCGCCTGTCGCTGCCGCGCGAAACCAACCTTTTCGACTTCGACGCGATCAGCGACGTGATCGTGACGCTGCGCTATCGCGCCTTCGACGGCGGGGACGGCTTCCGCGATCAGGTGACTGCCAACCCGGCGCTGAAGACGCGGGACGGCGGGGGGCTGTTGCCGCTGGCGCAGATGTTCCCGACGGCCTGGACGGCTTTTCTGTCGACTGTCCAGGAAGGAACCCAGGCCATCCGGTTCGCCGTGCCGGCAGGCATCGTGCCGCCGCATGTCGGCAAGCCCGAGGTGTCCGGGGCGGTGGTACAGCTTGCCTTGGCCGAGGGCGTCAAGTTGCCGGCCCGGGCCGGCTTTGCCGACCTGGTGCTCGACGATGGCACCAACGGCACGCTGGCGCTTGACTTTGGGGGCGTGGGCTTTGCGATGCCGAAACTGGACAAGCCAGTGCCACTGGAACAGGTGCTCACCGGGGAGCGGCGTATTGCGTTCGACCTGAAGAAGGTTCCGCCGGTGCTGCTGGACAACGGCCGGATCGACCCGAAGAAGCTGATCGGGATCAACCTGGTCCTGACCTATCGCGGTCAGATGGACTGGAAGGGTTAGCCCGGTGGACGGGCCGCCGAAGGCGCCCGCGCTGGGCCAGGATCCGGCCCCGTCCAGGGACATGTTGTCCGGTGCGGTCGGCATCGGGGCGCCCGGACCCGAGGGGGACGGCGGCCCGCGTATCAGAGCGACGACGCTTTCCGCACCGCAGACTGGCGGGGGGCTGGGCGCGGTCGGTGGCGAGGCGACCGGCGGAGGGTACTCCGGCGCTGCGGAATACACGTTGCCTCTGGACCTGCCCGATATCCGGGGGAGCAGGCCCGACCTGGCGCTGGCCTACAGCTCGGGCGGGGGAAACGGGCTGTTTGGGCAGGGATTCGCGCTGGCGCTGGGTTCGATCACCCGGCGCACCGCGCTGGGGGTGCCGCAGTACGACGACAGTGACGGGTTCGTGCATGGCGCCTATGGGCTGCTGGTGCCGGTGCCGGGCGCGCGGCTGGAGCCGGCCTCGGACCCGGAGTGGCGGGTGCAGGCGTACCGGCCGCGTGCTGAGGGCGCGTTCGTGCGGATCGAGCGGTGGACGCGGCTGGATGACGGAACCGGCCACTGGCTGGAGCGGACCAACGAGAACGCGACGGTGCTTTTCGGCAGCACCAGAGAGGCGCGGGTTGCGGACCCGGACGATCCGGCGCGGATCTTCGAGTGGAAGATCGAGAGCCTGGTGGACGCGACGGGCAACCGGACACACTACGTCTATGACAGTCACGGGCCGGAGGATGCCAACCGCTATCCGGTCTCGATCCGGTGGGGCAACTACGTCGAGAGCGGGAGCGAGCGCTGGGCGATGGACCTTCGCTTCGACTATGGCGGCGAGGAGCGGCCCGATCCGTTCACCAGCTGCCGCGCCGGGTTCGCCTTGCGCACGTTGCGGCGGTGCGCGGCGCTGAGGCTCTACAGGCGGTTCCCGGCGTTGAACGGCGGCGCAGAGACGCTGACGCGGGACTGGCTGTTCGACTACCGCCCGGCGGAGGCGGGGCAAGGCCGACACTGCGGCCTGTCGTTGCTGGAAGCGGTGACGGAGCGGGGACATCGGACCGACGACCAGGCGACGCAATCGCAGAGCCTGCCGCCGGTGCGGTTCGACTACTCCGGATATGCGCCGCAGGCAAAGGGCTTCGAGGAAGTGTTCCTGGATCCAGGCGCTCGGTTTCTTGGGGATCTGGCGCAGGGCGACTACCTACCGGTCGACCTCGACGGGCAGGGTGTGCCCGGCATCCTTTACAGCGACGCGACTACGACGCTTTACTGGCGCAATATCGGCGATGGGCGGTTCTCCGGGCCGGTGGTGCCGCCCACGGTGCCGATCGCGCGCGACCTGCGGACGCCCGGCCTGTCGATCACCTCGCTGTCGGGCGACGGGCAGCCCGCGTTGGTGCAGGCGGTGCCCGCCATGGCGGGGGCCTGGACGCTGGACCGGGGCGGCACGGCAGAGCCATTCCGCCGGTTCGAAGGCGTGCCGACGGAGCTCGGCAGCGGCGTCGCCGAGTGGATCGACCTGGACGGGTCGGGGCTGGCTGATTTGGCCGTCCTGACGCGGCGCGGGACAGTCGTCTGTCGGTCCGAAGGGTCGGAGGGGTTCGCGGCCCCGCGTCTCGCGGCCGCGCCGCCGGACCTGCCCTTGGCGCGCAGCGGCGGCGCGGCCGAGATCCTGACCTATGCCGACGTGCTAGGCGACGGGCTTTCGCACCGGGTTCGGATCCGGCCCGGGGAGGTAACCTTCTGGCCCTGCCTCGGGCACGGCCGGTTCGGCGCGGCGCGGCGGATCGCAGGTGCCCCTACGTTCGGATCAAGACTTGACGCGCGGGCCGTGTTCCTGGCGGATCTGGACGGGACGGGGACCGCCGATCTTTTCCAGATGGGCGATGCCGAGCTGACGATCTGGTTCAATCAGGGCGGCGAGCGGTTCTCGGAGCCGCTGACGCTGACGCTGCCGGTGCCGTTCACACAGCTTTGCCGGGTGCGCGTGGCCGACATCAAGGGGACGGGAACCGCCAGTCTGCTGCTGACCGTACTGGGGCCGCGACCGCGCCACTTCCTGCTCGACCTCGCAGGCGGATGCCGGCCTTGGATGCTGCGCACGGTCGACACCGGCGCCGGGCGGACGCTCGAGTTTGACTACACGACCTCGGCGGCCGAGGCGCTCCGGGACCGGGCCGAGGGTCGGCCCTGGGTGACGCGGCTTTACCGCTCGATGGCGGTGGTGGCGCAGGTGCGGTCGATCGACGTGATCGCGGGATGCCTGACGACGGCGCGCTATCGTTACCGCGACGGGACGTTCTCGGGCATGGACCGGGAGTTCGAGGGGTTTGCCCGCGTCGACAGCTGGGATTCGTTGGAGCTGGCAGACCATGTCGCGGTCTGCTCGGGTGCGGGACTGACGCCGCCGGAGCCGGACGACTTTGTACCGCCGGTTCTGACGCGGACCTGGTATCACACCGGGTCACCGCAAGAATCACGGGCGCTCGATGCGGCGCGGGCGGCCGAGTTCTGGCAGGGCGACGCCGACGCGCCGAGCCCGCCTGCCGTGGAACCCGACCACCCCATCGAGGACGGTGACGGGCCGCTGCAGCAGCAGGCCTGGCGCGTTCTGGCGGGGCATCCGATCCGGCGCGAGATCTACCAACGCGACGGCACGCCGCAAGAGGACATTCCACTGACGGTCGAGGATATGACCACCGCGCTGCGCCTGGAACAGGGCGTCGGGCCAGGCGGCCTTGCGGTTGTCTTCGCCTATACCGCCGGCGGCGTGAAAGCGACCTACGAGCGGCGTGCCGACGATCCGCGGATCGACCAGACAGCCGTGCTGGAGGTCGACCGCTGGGGCGGGGTGCGCCGGTCCATCACCGTCAGCTACGGGCGGCGCGACGGAAAGGCGCGGACCGTGGCGCCCGAACAGGCCGCGCCGCGGATCCTGCTGCAGGTCTCCACCAGCATCGACCACCCGGAGACAGCGGCGGAGCCCTGGCGCCTGATCGGGCTGAGCGATCAGGAGCGGGCGTACCGGCTGCACGGTCTGGCATCGACGGGACGCTATTTCAGTCGTGCCGAACTGCTGGTGCAGTCGGCCAAGGCGCTGGCCGACACCATCCCCTATGGCACCGCGCCCACTCCCGGCACCCGACAGGCAGAGCTGCGCAGCTGGGCCAGGTGCCACTACTGGAACGAAGGTCTTTCGGGCACCGAGCCGGGGCGGAGCGGCCCGCAGGCGTTGGTGCACCATGTGGCTCAGGCCGCCTTTCCCGTGCACCTTGTCGAATTCGCCTTCGGGACGCGGGTCGACGACATTTTGCTCTCAGACGACGGCGGCTTCGAGAAGGCGAACGGGTACTGGTGGCGGCGCGGGCTGATCCAGCACTACGCCGAAGCGTCGGAGGCGCATTTCCTGCCGATCCGGACGGATGGCGCGTTCGAGGGCGTCGATCCGGCGGGGGCGCTCAACCCCACGACCGAGGTGGCGTACGACCCGCAGTGGATCGTTCCGGTGGCTGTGCGGCAGGTGCTGGATGGCTCTACCGCGCTGGTGACGCGGGCGGACTGGGATTGGCAGGCGCTGCAGATCGCCCGCCTGACCGACGTGAACGACAACGAGACCGAGACGGCATTCTCGCCGCTGGGCCTCGCCACGCGACAGACGCTTTACGGCACCGAAAACGGGGCGCCGGCAGGCGACGAGCCGTTGAGCCGGTCCACGCCCGTGCCGGGTCCGGATTTCGACGAGGTGCTGGCCGATCCGGCGCGATTTGTCGAGCGTATCTCGCGCTTCGAGCTGTTCGACACGCAGGCGTGGGCCGCGCACGGCCAGCCGCTGCGTGCGATCTACGTAACGCGGCAGCGGTTCCTGAGGGGCGGCGAAGCGGCGGGCAAGGGGCCGATCAGCGTCGAGATCCGGCATTTCGATGGCACCGGGCAGGAGGTGGACCTGCGGATCGAGACCGAGCCGGAGACTGTTGCAGGGTCCCGGGAGATGGCCGCGCCGCGACGGTTCATCGTGTCGGGTCTGGTGCGGCGCAACAACAAGGGGATGGTGCTGGAATCCTGGCGCCCCTATTTCGCGGACACCGCCGCATACAGCCCGGTGCCCGAGCCGGGCGCGCCCCAGCCCCGCCGCTTTCGCTATGACGGGCTGGGGCGGATGATCGAATTCGTTACACCGAAGGGGTTTCTGGAGCGGGTCGCCTACGCGCCGTGGGAGGTCACGCGGTGGGATCGCAACGACACGATCCGCGATGCGCCCTTCTTCAAGTCGTTCCCCAAGACGCCGAAGACGCCAGAAGATGAGTGCGAGAAGACAGCGCTGGAGCAGACGCTGCCGTTCTTCGACACGCCGGAGCGGGCGGTTCTCGACCCGCTGGGCGCGACCGTGCGGCTGCGGCGCGATCTGCTGGGCGCGGTGACCGCCGAGACTTTGGAGGAGATCGCCGCAGCGCACGGGACGACCGGGGCCAAGTTGATGACCCGCCTGCTGGACCTGGGCTATCTCCAGCCGGAGGGAGCAACCGTCAGGTCGGCCCGGGTGGCCCCTTGGGCCGACGCCTATCTGCCCGACTTCCGGGCAAGGGCGCGTTCGGCGCTCGGCGCGGCGCTGGGGGACGCGGTATTGTCGCTGTTCCGGAATGCTGGCCTGACGACCCTGACCTTGCGCGATGTCGAGGGGCGCGAGATGCGCGTCTGCGATCCTCGCCTGCTGTGGGCCGAGGTCACCGGCGCCGGGAAGGCGGCGAATTTCGAGTATCTCTGGCCGATGGACGGCGAACCGCTGGGCACCGACAGCGCGGATGCGGGACCGGCCCGGTCTCTGGCCGACGCCTTCGATCGCCCGATGCTGGGCTGGACGGCGCGCGGACACCGGATCGCCACGCGGTACGACCGGCTGGGACGGGCGACGGAGACCCGGGTGCGCGACCCGGACGCGCGGAAGGACCGGCTGGCGCAACTGCTGGTCTATGGCGAGGGCGCGTCCGGTGGGGCCGGGCGCAACCTCAACGGCATGGTGATCCGGCACTATGATGGTGCGGGGCTGGTCGTCACGTCTTCCTATGCGCTGACCGGCGAGGCGCTGATCGAGGCCCGGCACGTGCGGGCCGACTTCGACAGGTTGCCGAACTGGACCCAGGCGGCGCGCAAGGCCGTCGCGGAAGAGGCGGCCTATGTCACCGGCTATGCGCGCGACGCAGCCGGGCGCATCGTCTTCGAAACCACACCGGACGGATGCGAGACCGAGACCCTGCGCGACCGCGCCGATCACCCGGTGAAACTGCGTCTGAAGCGGCCGGGAAAAGCCGCCGAGGACGTGATCTCGGCGACCGACTACACCGCTTACGGGGCTATGCGCGCGCTGGACTTCGCCAACGGCACCCGTACGCGGATCACGCACGAGGTTACCACCGAACTGATCCAACGGATCGACACCATGGGGCCGGGGACGAAGACGGAGACGGAGACGCTGCAAAGCCTCAATTTCACCTACGACCCACAAGGCAACGTGGTGATCAAGAGCGATACTTCATGGGAGACAGTGTTCTGCTACAACCAGAAGGTGTCGCCCATATCGAGTTATCGCTACGATGCGCTCTATCGCCTGCGCGCGGCGGACGGGCGGCAAGGGCCCGGAGCACAGGCGGACGGCCGGTCCGGGGTCATCGGATTCTGTCCGCCCAATATCGCGGACAGGGCCAAACTGGAGCGGTTCGAAGAGACCTATTCCTACGACGATGGCGGCAACCTGATCCGGCTCCGGCACACCTCGCGGCAGGGGTGGACGCAGGAACACAAGATCGCGGCGGGCTCGAACCGGCTGGCTGACGGATCCTACGATCCCGACGGCAACATGACGGCCACGGAAGGTGTCTCGTCGCTGGCCTGGGATGAGGGCAACCGCTTGATACGCGCTCATATCGTGACGCGAAACGGCGACGCGGACGACGCCGAATTCTACCTTTACGACGCGGCGGGCTCGCGGGTTCTGCGCGCGAACCGGCGCACTTTGTCGGGGGGCGCGACCGAGACGGAGGTAACGGTCTGCGTCGGCGGATACGAGCTAAGGCGCACCCTGCGGAACGGCAAGGAAAAGGGCGACGTGCGGCACACCCTGACCTTGCAAATGGCCGGGCGCAACGTGGCGCTGATGCGAAGCTGGTCGGGCGCGTCGGCCGCCGCTCCGACCTGGCGCTACCAAATGGTCGATCCGCAGCAGAGCGTATCGCAGGAAACCGATGCCGCCGGGCGGCGCATTACCTACCAGGAGTTTCTACCCTTCGGAGGGTCGGCCTTTCTGGCCGAGGACGCGGCCGGAGAGGCGAAGGACAAGCGCGACCGCTACATGGGCAAGGAGCGCGACGGTGCAACCGGGTTCTACTACTACGGCCAGCGCTATTATCCCCCCTGGCTGGGTCGATGGCTGTCTTGCGACCCAGCGGGAACCGTCGACCGGATCAACCTCTACGAGTTCGCCGACAACAACCCCGTCACGTTGTTCGATCCGACCGGAATGAACCCCGACGATGAGGCCGAGCTGTTCCAAAGCGTGCGGTACATGATGGTCAAGGAACTGGACGAGTCGACGCAGATCGCAAACGAGATCTTCAACGAGGCCTACAACAAGAAATCTCTTTTCCTTGACGAAACCGCGGAGTTCTCGTCTCAGCTACAGGAGAAGATCCTGGAGATCTTCGACCGTTTCGTCGGCGCCTTGTCCGCCGCGAACGAGACGCTTGCGACCGCCCTGCGGAACGCGGGATCGAAGGATCAGGGCATGCCTTCGGATCAGCGCAACGCCTACAAGACGATGCGGACCAAATTCAACAGGACGGTCGAAAAGGAGTTTCCGAACATCGACTTCTCGTCACACGAAGGGCCGCGTCCGTTCGAGCTGCATCACCTGATCTACAAGAAACTGCGTCCCAACCTTGCGGTGACGACCGACAATTTCGCCATGGCGACGCGTGGCTCATCGAGAAGCGGTTTCATCGGGACGCACGAGGGCTTGTTCCATCTCATTTCCTCGGGCAACGACCGCTCGATCTACACCCGTGAAATAGCAGGGGTCGTCGGCTTGATGAAGCGCAGCTTCGCCAGGACGCATGGGATCAATCTGGATGCCACACCGAACCCGACAGGACAGTTCGCCTGGCTGAAACTCGAGGACGGCGCGACCGGGTATTCGATCCCGGCCGGAACGCCCACCACGGGCCGGCGCGCGCCTTCGTTGCGTGTTCTCAAAGCCAACGCGATGAAGCGCGAGGCGAAGTCGGGATCCAGTACTGCCTATTGGAAGTGGAAAAGGACGCCGCAGCAGCGTCTGAAAAAGAGGCCCGTCCGACATAAGCCCGCGAAAAAATATCGTTTCAGGCCTCGCTGATCCCCCCGCACCATCGATGTCGGGCGGGGGTGACACTTTATCCTGTACCGCGGCCGGCCTCCTGAAAAATGGCCTTCCCTGGGGTAAGCTGTCCAGCCAGATGGAGGATGAAGGACTGCTCCCAAAGAAGCACAAGCCCGAGGGGCTCTGTGAAGGGGAATTGGCTTGCGTCAGGGAAGGGGGCTCGGGTCGCGTCCCCCGATAACGAAACGCGGTCAGTTCAAATATTTCAAGACCAGCCCGGAGATCATCCGGCGCCGGTCATGAAGTAAACCCGCTTCCCGTTGACGCTCCGGATTGTCGTAGATCTGCTGTCAGAGCCCGGCATCGACATCAGCCACGAAACGGTGCGGTTGTGGTGGCACAGGATCGGTCCGTTTTCCGCCTTCGTGATCCGGAAACGGCGGATCGAGGGGATTTGATGATCCAGCCGGCCCGGCCCAGTCCCGTCTCGGGAACAATTGAAGCGGTAAAGAAACAGAAGGTCGAAGGATGATGCTTTGCTGCAGGGAACAAAGGGACTTGCGATCTTCGGAACAAGGGCGATGGAGGACCCGGGCAAAATCATTTGCGGCGCGGATCGGTGGGCGCGCCCGTCTCAGCTTGTCCGTGCAAGGCGCAGCGAGCTCAGATGGCTGCCCCGGTCGCAAGTGTCTCCCGCACGCTAACGGCCACGTCCATTGTATGAGCCGCGGCGGTCAGGCTGCTGAAGCTGCCCGTGACCGGAGCGACCTGCCTTATTCCCCGCGCCACGGCGACCGGGACAAGGGTGTTCGGCGCGACTTTGCGGTTTGTCGGGTCGAAAGCGATCCAGCCCGCGCCGGGCAGGAAAACATCCACCCAGGCATGGGTGGTGTCCAGTGCCACGGCGTCCGGGCCAGCCCCGCCGGGATCGTGTAGGTAACCTGAGACAATGCGCGCGCCGAGACCGAGCGTTCGCACCGCTTCGGCGAAGAGAACGGCGAAGTCGCGGCATGATCCCCATCCCCGGTCGAGGGTTTCCAGCGGCCCCTGCGTGCCCTCCGCCGCGCGAGACTGGTAGGCGATGCGCTGAGAGATACCGGTGTTGATGTCGCTGAGTAGTGCCAGTGTGCCTGTCGGGTGTCTCGCGATGAAGCCTTTGACCCAAACTGCAAGCCGCCCCGCGCGATCCGCGTATTGCGGCACGGTCAGCAGGCCGAGGCAGGCCAGTTCGTCGGGCGTGTAGGAGAACGGGTAGGTGGTCGCGAAACCGGCGATAGCCGCGTCATTCCAGGGGTTGTCCGGGAGCGTGACAATCGCGCGTGACCGGATCGACAGGGTGTCCGTGGGTGCATCGAAGGTGGCCGTGGCGATGTCATTGGCCGAGGCATCCCTGAACCAGTAGACGCGCGCCGGCGGCATGACGAACAGATCGAACCTGTTCAGCGTCAGGGCCCGGCTCTCGCGCGGGCGCAACATCAGCCGGTGCGGGCCGAGCCGGACGGCGGATCGGTAACGGTAAGTGGTGACATGGGTCACCGTCAGGACTGGCATGGATGGCTTTCACGAAGACCGGGCGGCGCCCCGGCGCCGGCCTTGTCCGTATCCGATCGGGGCGGACGAACGCCACTCCGAACTTTTCTTGCAATGGCCACAAATGCGCTGGCCGAAACCGTCGCTCCAGAATTCGGCCCGGCATCGCAGGCAGCTGCGCTGAGCCGGAACATCGTCGCGGGGCCTGGAGATCTCGCCGAGCAGATCCGTGGTTTTCGTCATGGGGTCAGGTCCCGGCAAGCCGTCGGGCCGGACCCGTCGCCACCGGACGGCCCGATCGGGTCGCCCGATGCGGGTGTGCCCGCCAACGGGCCCGGGGATGGTGCCGACTGCCGATTGGCAGCCTGCCGACGCAATCGGCTTTCCAGAGTCGAAACCGTTGTCCTGCGGCTGTCGAGATCGACCAGCCCTCGTGTCACTATCATCATGTCTGTCCTTGAATTGCGGGTTCGATCTGCCGGTGCAGGCCGGTCCGGTCGCGCCGCAGTGTCATGTGCCGGTCTCCGGATCACCTCTTGTCGCGGCGATAGGATCAAAACCGTCTTGTCGAGGATCTTCTTCGCTCCGGCCTGAATAAAGCGCGCGGAGCTCGTCCTCCGACACGCCGTCCGCCTGCATGATCTGCTGGATCATCGGGTCGCTCAGCATCTCTTCGAGGAAGACATCCTTCAACGCCTTGCCCGTCAGTTTGTCCCTAGCGCAGACCCGTTCGAATTCGACGAGCGGCACCGACAGCGTCCTGTTCAATCCCGGATGCGTGGCCCGTGGCTTGAGGTGGACGAGCACTGAGGCGGTCCAGTTATCCGGGTTTGGACGAACCAGCGGCTCGTGCAGCTCGGTCTCGACCTCGTATTCGCCGGCGGGCAGCGTCTCGTTGAAACTGGCGAGATCGAAGGGGTGGAGAAACACGGCAATCGTCTTGTTCGATCGCGTCACCTGTCAGCCCTCGGCATTCGGGAAGCGTCGGCTCGGGGCCATTCGGGCAAAGACGAATGAGGAAAGCAGCGCAGTCTCAATTGCGGTCCCTCTGCACCCTGGCCCCGGTGCTTCTCGGCAGTTCATTGGTCCAGACCTCGAAATCCAGCAGAGTGCTGGTGCCGAACGTCTGGGTGAGCGGTACGTCGGCAGCGTCACGTCCCCTGGCGATCAGGATCCTGGCATAGCGCCGCGCGTTGTTGCGAGGGTCGAAGACATGCCACCTATTGTCGAGGAAGACCTCCATCCAGGCGGCGAAGTCGCCGGGGGGATGGGGCTCCGGTTGACCGATGTCGCTGAGATAGCCGGTGCAGTAGCGCGCGGGGATGTTCATGCAGCGGCACAGGGTGATCGCGAGATGGGCGAAATCCCGGCACACGCCGTGCCCCCCGGCCAGGGCTTGCGAGGCCGTGCGGGTTGCGCTGGCCTTCATGTAGTCGAATTCGATGACACCGTGGACATAATCACAGATCGCCTGAACTCGTGCCCAGCCGGGTTCGGTCTTCTCGAACCGGAGCCATGCCTCCTCTGACAGAAGATCCGTGTCGCAGTAGCGGCTGCCCAGCAGGAAGACCAATGTCTCGAAGGGAAGGTCCTGCACCATGTGCTGACCGGCGCCGGTCGATACCGGGTCCAACTGGCCCTCGTCCCGGAAGATGCCGTCGGTCGACAGCGTGAAAATGCCCTCGGGCGCGTTCAGGCGCGTGCACCAGTTTCCGAACCCATCCCGATAGCTTTCCAACGCCACGCTGGGCGAGGTGGCCAGATAATCGGCGCGCTCCAGGTCGCCGAAGCGCGAATAATGGACGTTCAGCATCGCGATCATCGGTGTTGGCTGGCTCAGATTGTAGCGCATGCGGCAGCCGACGCTGATCCGCATCGGGGTGGGCGAAAGTCTTGGCGTGGTGCGGGGTATATCATTCAAGAGAGCAGTCCCCTCCGGCATAGCGGAACCCGCGGTCGCAGCGCCACTTGTTGCCGGAGCGGTCGATATGCGCGTTCTCGGGCACGTCCAATTCGACGCACGCCCCGCCGCGCGGTGCAAAGCCGCGTTCACACCGCCAGCCAGGCCCGCTTGATGCAGGGTCAAGATAGGCATTTACAGGCAGGGCGATGGCCTCGCAGCTGTCCCCGCGTTTCGAGAACCCTCTTTCGCAGGCCCAGTCGGCCCCGAATTCCGCATTGGTGAGGTATCCGTTCTCGGGCACTGCAATCGGCACGCAGGTTGAGTCGTGCTGCACATAGCCGCGTTCGCAGACCCACCCGGTGTCCGAGCGTTCCTCCGTCAGGTAAGCGTTTTCCGGTAGCACGATGCGAATGCAGGCATCGCGCTGCCGCCGAAAGCCGCGGTCGCAGGCCCAGTCGTATCCGGAGGAGCGTAGAAAGGCGTTGTCCGGGATCGGGATCGCCTGGCAATGAATTCCGCTGATCTCGGTGTAGCCGCGCTTGCATTCCCAGCCATTTCCATAGTTCCGGCCTGTGAAATAGGCGTTCTCCGGCAGGTCGATCCTGACGCAGCTGTTACCATCCGCCCTGTACCCGGTCGTGCAGTCCCAGCCGCTGCCGTAACTGCGCGCCTTCGCATTTGCGGGGATCTGGTCGGTTTCATCCTGTGCGAAAACCGGAAAGGCCAGCGCCGCAAGCACACCGGCCACAGCAGAGGCCCAGGCCATCCGCCGGATCAGGGCCGCGAGCGTCGCCTTTCTTCCGGACGTCATAGGGGGCTCCCTTTCGTGCCTCGTTGAGGCGGAATTGTCTCGGGCAGCCGTTCGCGCAGAGCGTCGGGCTGGTGGGCGTTGGCCGCGGCACCTGTGCCGCGGGCTGGGGCTGCGGTCGATCAGAGTTCGAGCGCCTTCAGGCAAGCCTGGGCAATGTCGCGATCCGGGCTTTCTGCGCCGGGCACCGTGGCCCAACCGGCGTCCATGACCGCGTCCCGCTGCTTGAAACTCGAGGCCGAGCGGATCGTGTCCAGCTTGGCGGCGCGCTGCGGGTCGGCCCGGGCGATGTCCAGGCAGACGGGCACCAATGCCGCAACCACGTCGTCATGGGCCATTGACATGGCGCGGTCGTTTGCCGTGTCGCCTGTGACCCAACCGCCCCAGGTGAAGCCGATAATACCGACCGCAACGGCGCCGGCGATCGCGCCCCATATGCCTGGCTTGAGCCATTCGGGAGTTTTCATTTCAGGTTCTCCTGCGGGAAAAGTGCCGCATTTCTATGTTAAAGTGCCGGTCTCCCCGAGCGAGACACCGGCCATGTCCAAGTCTGCGTCCGTGATCGGTCGCAGTTCCGTTCTGCCCACGCGCCTGACCATTAGGAAAAGTGCCGTCCGGCGGTAGGCCGCGAAGCTGATCTCCTGGATCAGCTCTTCTTCGATTAGCAACTCGTAAGATCCGGCTGGCAACTCGTCGGGGTAGCCGGACAGGGTGAAGGGGCGGCAGAACGTCACTTCCGTTCTCGACGAACGCAGGGTCATCCCGTCCTCCGCAATGTCTGGATTTTAGCCGCGATCCGGCGGCAGACGCCCGGCCAGCGCCGGGGTGCCGGGCGAACCGGCTAAGTGGTGATCCCTATCTAGCATCCGACGAAGCGCTCCGTGCTGATCCATGTTAGTGTGGGACCTGGCCGCACGTACCGCGATGAGGGGCTGTCTTGAGCGCAATTCTCTCTGATCATGTGCCGGGACTGAGGTGGGTCAGTGTGCGACCCGCCCGGTGGTCATAGGCTACGGTGTCATCGCAACTGCCCGCACATGCCGACCTGTTGGGCAAGTGGCCTGCGCAAAAGCGGCAGCGCGGCATGGACGCCGCCGAACTGAAGGAATGAAGAATCCCCCCCGCCAATCCTGTGCATTCGCCGCAACCGCATACGCGCGAATTCGAGCCCTTTCCCCACGCGTCCTGGGGGGGAACGTGAACGGCGCGGTCGTGACGGGCTTATCGACGCTCGCGCGGCTGAACCTCGACCCGTGACAGGAGGCAACCGACGTGACCGACCTTGGCAGGCAGGTGGCCGGTTCCAGGTTGGGCCTGCTGCTGTCGCGGTTTGGCGATGTGCTGGAGCATGGCCCCGGTGACGGGTCGCTGGCAGGGAAACTCGGCCTCCTGCTGCCCGACCCGGTGCCAGGGGCGCCGGTTTCCCAGGGCAGGGCGGTCGGGCCGACGATTCCGCCAGTTGCCATATAGGTATTGATCTTGGCGATGTTGGCTTGTTTGGCGGCTATAGGCACGGGTCTGCCGGTGCACCCGAACTGAACGGACCCGACATCCGGGTTCGATGCGGGCCCGTCGTGACTTTTCAAGAGTGCAACAGCGAGGCGCCGTATTCAACGGTCCGGGAAGCCCAGCGGTGTGCAGGCAATCTTTCGGTCTGCGCCGCCGCTGCGTTTCTCAATTCAGCAATGGGCCGAACCGATCCAGGTAGGCCGGCTCGAAACCCGCGCAGGCGACCAGGCCGACGTATTCGTCGAAAGTCACGTGGCCTTCCCGGAACGTCACCAGCCCGGTTTCCCGAAGCCGCCGCAAAACGCGGTTCGCATGCACCGCCAAGACGCGTGCATCACGCCTCTCATCGAAGCGTCGATGTCATGAACGCGGGGCTCGGCAAGACGCATCTCGGCCCAGAAGGCGCAGGTTTTGACACGGGATCGAACCTGGTGTGTCGCAGCACGGCGATCATAGCGCCAACTGGACAGCCTTTTGCAATTCCTCGTGCAGCACCCAGTTTCCCGGGTCGTCAGCGTCAAGGGTTTCGGTCCTGGATCCGAGCAATGCCGCTCCTTCCGGATCGGAAGATGTCTTACTCGATATCGTGCGGATTGACAGGTACGCGCCAATCAGATTTCCGGCGGCGGCGAAGGATCGGAAGGCTGCCGCCTGAGACTTGTACCCTGCCGCATACGCCATGCGTTCGGCTGTCAGCCCTTTGCCCTCGGTAAGCGACATGGCCGTCAGCATGGCCAATTGCTGTCGCGAAAGTGCGACGTGACGGATCGCCTCGACATATTCTTCGGTGCTCGGCACGGCGAACCCGGCCCTGGAATCCTCGCGCCGATCGTCGGCCCTGCGGTTCTCCCGGGCATCTATGGCCTCTTGCAGGCTGGCGATGGCTTCTTCTTCGGTCGCGCCGGTCGCCTCGGCGATCATGCCGCGTGCCTGGGTCGGCGGCTTGGGAAATGCGCGGGCGACAAATGTTCCGGACAGCCAGCCTGACTTGATCTGATACCGCCCGTGTTCTCCAAACTGGACGACAGGCGAAGCGGCTGCCTCGACTGCCGGTTTCTTCTTGTTGGTCTTGTCCTTGAAATGGCCAAGGCCCGGTTTCGAACCACGCGCGGAATTGGTGTATGCCATGGGTTATCCTGTTCTGAGTTTCGGCTTCTTGCTCTGGCCAGTTTGGGGCCGCGCCGTGACACCCGGCATCGACCATCTGATCGGGGTCCGGTCATGGCTTGATCGGCAATGACCGGTGCATGATACATCCGGGACAAGGTATGCCCGACCTGGGTCAGGCGCACATCGGATGTCAGGCGTCGCCCGTGTCCTTGACCGGGGCCGCACTTGCAGCGGGCTGGGTCGTTTTCGCCGGAGCCTTCCGTACGCCAAACCGTTTGACCGGAAGATTTTTCGCCGGCTGGCTGAGGAATTCCTTGAGGTCCAGTTGTTTCTTCGGTGCGGAATAACCCATTGTTTCAGATCCTTGTGTGTTGAGAATTTCAGAAGCCACGTGACACGCCGCCCCGGCGATCGGCCCCCCTGAATGCATCTTCGGAACAGTTCCAGCCGACCGGATAATCAGGCCAACGGCCGGCCCTGCTGCCGGATGACTTCACGGCCGGCTAGATCCTGCCCGGCGCCCTCCCGGATCATGCTTTCCTGGCGGCGCCGATATTGAGCGGAGGCTTGAATTTGGAAAAGTCGGCGGTGGCGACGACTTTCTCGCTCTCCTTCTTCTGCTTCGGCTTCTTTGTCTCGCGGTTGCCCCGCCGTTTGTTGCCTTTCGACATGTTTCGATCCTTTCGGGTTGAATTTCATGACTTCGCCGCCGGGTCGGCTTGCGATCCGGCGGGAGCATTCCTCGGAGCAGGGTGCGTCGGAACTCACATCGTGTGCCGCGCGGCAGGCCCGATCGCCATCATTGCCCTGATCAGCTGACCGGCAGCCCGATGCGCGTCTAGATCGACGTCAGGGCCAGTTGCATTCTCGTGGGTCGCTGCGGCATCGTGCAGAACGCCGGCGACCTCGTGATCGGGCAGCAATCCGCGTTCGTTCAGGGCAATCAGAAGTGCTTCGCAAATCGACAGCGCCGCCAGCCCCGCGTGTTCCGATCGCGCATCCATGCATGGCATCCTTCTTCCAAACGGTTCGTCTGACCAGAAAGCTGGCCGCAAACATTGCACGACAATGGCGGAAACTGATGTAGTATGGACTGATCTAGAGCAGTGTCGCCGACGAAATCCGTCGTCTGCTCTAGGGGCACGAGAGGGGCCATGACAGCAGTCGAAATAAGCCCTCTGACGCGCAAGCTCCTTGCATTCGTTGCCTTGAACGACGCTGAGCTGGCACTTCTGGAGCAATTGCATGAGCGCCGCCGGTCATTCGGGATCGGGGCCGATCTTGTCCATCAGGGACAGTCGGAGCGGGCTGCCTATATCCTTTCTGCAGGCTGGGTCTGTTCCTACAAGATCCAGCCGGACGGCACCCGACAGATCGTGGATTTCCAGGTCCCGGGCGATTTCCTGGGGCTGCGCAGCGTCTTGTTGCGCACATCGGATCACGCCTTTGAACCGATCACCGATATCCAGGCCGCCAAGGTCCAGGCCAGCGATCTCATCAACGCCTTTTCGCTGATGCCGCGCCTGGCCACGGCGATCCTCTGGGCTGCGTCGCGGGATGAGGCCATGGTCGTCGAACACCTGGTGGGCATTGGACGGCGCGACGCCGATGCGCGCGTGGCCCATTTTCTTCTGGAACTCGGTTCCCGGCTGGCGCTGGTGGGAATGGGTGACAGGGCCGGATACCGATGCCCGTTGACCCAGTATCACCTGGCCGATGCGCTGGGGCTGAGCGCCGTGCACATCAACCGCGTCCTGCGGCGGCTCCGGGAAACCGGCCTGGTGACCTTCCGCGACGGCCAGGTGACATTCGGTGACTATCGCGGGCTGGTGAGACTGGCGGACTTCGATCCGGCGTACCTGGACCAGAGCGGTCCGCTTCTGAAATGAAAAGTGCATGGACCCGCAGACAAGCAGCTCGGCTGAACGCGCGGGGCGTTCAGACCTGACGTTGCGGTCGTTGGCATGTGTTCAACCTCCGTAATCTGCTGAAATGGCTGAACAGGTTGGGCGCCTCATCCGTTTGATCCGCTTCGCCGCTCTTGCCGAGTTGTCTGGGCCTCAGCGCGGGTTAAAGGACGTTTCAATGTCGCGGCAACTTGGTGCGAACCCGAAGTAGAGCCAGACGGCGTACTGGATGATCTCGGACGGAAATCGGCGACGAGCGTGGGAGAGGGGCGCATGCAAGCCCAAATGTGCAGACCTTCTCGATCGCCTGCTGGGTATGCGTCCTGTGATCGAGTTCAACTGGCATAGAGCGGCGCCGCAGGAGCGAAGCCTTGGCATCAGGATCGCACTTGGGAAAGTGCGGCGCCAGAAATTTCACGACCGAGCCCGTGCAAAAAAGGGGGGATTACCGATCGCGTCATGGAATGCCGAAACGAGACGGGTTCGCGTATTCCAGGACCAGTCCGGCCCCCATCCGACCGACGGTCATGATGTACTTCCGTTACCTCTGTCACCGGGGGATGTCAAAGATCTGCTGCACGTCCGCGCCGTCGGCCTAAGCCACGAGATGGTTCGGTCATGGTGCCCGACAAGCCTCGATCCTGCGGTGTGGTCTTTGCGCCGGACCAGAGGCACCCATATTGCGCTGCGATGACCAGTGCGCATTCGTTTGGCAGAATTCCGTCATCCGCTGTTCGCCGATCACGCCGGGACGACTTTATCAGAGGGGCTGGGGTCTCGTAATATTGACAGTATACTGAGCGTATGCATTGTTCGGCCTGTATCGCCGGCCCTCGGGAAAGGTCTTCCGGGGCGGGTTCTGGTGCCGCCGGCGCGCAGGATGCGCGTGCGGCCGGCCTTTCCGCTTCAGGGAGACGTCAAGACAGGCCTGCCACTCAATTTCCCTCGTGACACCCGAGTGCATTCCCCGTCGGCCAGTTCCTGAAGGTCGCAGCATCACCCTCATTCCAACCGCATTTGTCTGGGCGCTTCGTCGTGATGCGCTTTGTCCTAGACAGAAAGCTCTCTCAAATGAAATCCTTTGTTCTTCATAACTTGCGCCTGCTCGACCCCGAGGCGGGGCGTTGTCTGGACGGCCAGAAGGTTCTGGTCGAAAACGGCCGTTTCGCCGCCGTCGGTCCGGATGCAGAGGCACCCGAAGGCGCAAAAGAGGTCGATCTTGGCGGGCGGGTTCTGATGCCCGGCCTCATCGACTGTCATGTCCACGTGCTGTCGATCAAGACCAAGTGGGCCAACAATACGCTGATGCACATGCCGCATTCGCTGGCCAATGCCGGGGCCGCGCGCAAGATGCGCGCGATCCTGTCGCGAGGCTTCACGACGGTGCGGGACGCGGCCGGCGCCGACATGGGGCACCGGGATGCGGTCGAGCAGGGGCTTCTGATCGGACCCCGGATGTTCGTGTCGGGCCGGGGCATCAGCCAGACCGGCGGTCATGGGGATTTCCGCACGCAGGTCGAACATGCGCACCCCTGCGGCTGCCATCACCTGTCAGTCGGCCTGACCGGCGGCATTGCCCGTATCGCGGACGGGATCGACGAGGTGCGGCGTGCGGTCCGCGATGAAATCCGGCTTGGCGTGGACCAGGTCAAGATCTTTGCTTCTGGCGGTGTCGGGTCGGATGCGGATCCGATCCACTTCAACCAGTTCTCGTTTGAAGAGATGCGCGCCATTGTCGAAGAGGCCGAGAACGGTGCGACCTACGCGATGGCCCATGCCTACACGGCCGAGGCAATCATCCGGGCGGTCACCTGCGGGATCCGCACGATCGAGCACGGCAATTTCCTCGACGATCGGTCGGCCGAGCTGATGGCAGAGCGGGGGGCTTATTTCGTGCCGACGCTGGTCGCCTACGAGGCCACGCAGCGCTACGGGCGCGAACAGGGCTATCCCGAACAGAACCTGATCAAGAACGCCAAGGTCCTGGAGGTCGGGGCGCAATCCCTGGAGGTGGCCCGCCGCCATGGGGTCAAGACCGCCTTCGGGACGGACCTGATGGGCGAGCTCGACGAGTACCAAAGCATGGAATTCGAGATCCGGGCGCGTGTCCTGTCCAACGACGACATCATCCGCCAGGCAACGATCGGCGGGGCAGAGGTTCTGCGGCGCGAGGGCGAGCTGGGGGTCATCGCTCCGGGCGCCTTGGCGGACGCCATCGTCCTGGACGGAAATCCGCTGGAGGACATCGGCCTTCTGGCATCGGACGGGGCCGATATGCGGGCGATCATCAAGGACGGCAAGGTTTACAAGGACGAGATCGGCCTCGGGCTGGGTCTCGAGGAGCTGAAGGCGCATGACTGACATCCTGTTTCGCAATGTGCGGGTCCTGGACCCCGAGGCCGGTCGCCTGCGCCCGGGAATGTCGGTCTTGGTCCGGGGGCGGCGTTTCGCCGGCGTGACGGAAGGCGCGGTCGAGATGTCGGGTGCCAGGGTCATCGACCTCGGTGGGCGCGTCATGATGCCCGGGTTGATCGATTGCCACGTCCATGTCACCTCGATCCGGACGCAGTGGGCGAACAAGTCCTACATGCACATGCTGCCCTCGACGGTCGCCGCGCATACCTGGTCGCGCATGCACAAGATGCTGATGCGCGGGTTCACCACGGCGCGCGACGTGGGCGGGGCCGATCGCGGGCATCGCGAAGCGGTCGAGGAAGGGTTCGTCATCGGGCCGCGGCTGTTCATCTGCGGCAGTTCGATCAGCCAGACCGGGGGCCATGGCGATCAGCGCACGCGTGTCGACCATTCCGCGCCTCACGGAAGTTTCCATCTGGATCCCGGCGCCTCCGGACGCAAGCGCATTGCCGACGGCGTGACCGAAATGCGCCGTGCCGTCCGCGACGAGATCCGGCTGGGGGCCGACCATATCAAGCTGCAGGTCGGCGGAGGCGTCGGCTCGCCCGCGGATCCCATCCATTTCGTGCAATTCTCGATGGACGAGCTGCGGGCCGCGGTCGAGGAAGCGCAGAACGCGGACACCTACGTCGCTTGCCATTCCTACACGGCGAAGGCGGTCGCGCGCGCGGTCGAGGCCGGTATCCGCAGCATCGAACATGCGAATTTCCTGGACGAACCGACCGCGGCCCTGATGGTTGAACGCGGCGCGCTGATGGTGCCGACACTGGTGGCTTACGAGGCGACCATGAAACACGGCGCGGCCCAGGGCTATCCGGCGGAGAACCTCAAGAAGAACGCCCATGTCCTCAGCGTCGGGACGCAGTCGCTGGAAATTGCGCGCGCGGCAGGTGTGCCAATGGCCTTCGGGACGGACCTGATCGGGGAACTGGATGGCTACCAGAACGACGAATTCGAGATCCGCTCGCGCGTTCTGTCGAATGCGGACATCATCCGCCAGGCAACCGTGGCCGGCGCAGAGGTTGTCCGCCGCCCTGGCGAACTGGGGGTGATCGCGGAAGGCGCCTTTGCGGATGCCCTGGTGCTGGATGGAAACCCCCTGGACGATATCGGCCTTTTGGCCAGCGGCGGTCCGGATTTCCGGGTCATTCTTGCAGACGGGCGGGTGGTCAAGGATCCTGATGGGCTGACCGGGCTGCCCGTCCCCGAGAGGCTTTGACCCGGTCCGCGTGAAGATGGCTCTGATGGGCAGGTGCGCTTGGAAAATCACCGCCCATCAGCCCTTTCGGTGATCATCTTGGGCCTGAGCGCAGGCCCCGTATTCGCAAAATATTGACAGTATACAAAACGTATGCGATCTAGAAATCATATTGCTCGGCCTCCGGGCTGAAATCTCCCGAGCGCGGTCCGATCTGGTGGTGCACGACCCTCCTGTCCGAGGGGTGAGAAGCCAGAGCGTGCAGGTCGCGGTCGTTGCCTAACTTGGAGGCTCACACGTGATTTCCAACTCTCCACGTCCCTTCCGCGGCATCTATGCTGCCACGCTGACGCCCTTTGATCGGCTCGAGCGGATGGACGAAGACCTTCTTGCGGACCATTTTCGCACGCTTGCGGCGCGCGACGGCATCGTCGGGGTTCTGTGCAACGGGCATGCGGGCGAGGTCTTTCTTCTGGAGCGCGAGGAGCGCCGGCGGGTGATCGAAATCGCGCGCGAGACGATTGGCGATCGTGCGATCGTCGTGACAGGTCTGCTTGCCGAAAGCAGCCGCGAAGCGCGCCTGCATGCCGCGGATGCGCAGGCGGCCGGGGCGGACGGGATCCTGGTCTTTCCGCCGTTTTCCTGGGCCCTGTCGCAAGAGCCCGGCATGGTGATCCGGCATCACCAGGCGGTGCTGGAAGCGACCGACCTTCCGATCCTGCTGTACCAGGCGGGCGTGCGCACGGGCGCGATGGCCTATCCTCCGGGCACGCTGGAAAAGCTCGCCTGCCTGCCGCGCGTCGTGGGGATCAAGGAGGGCAGCTGGGAGACCGCGGCCTATGATTCGAACAGGCGCCTGGTGAACCGGGTCGCACCGTCGGTCGAGGTGATGGCATCGGGCGACGAACACTTGTTTCCATGTTTTGCTATCGGTAGTGATGGCAGCATGGTCAGCTTGGCCGTGTTGATGCCCGATGAAATCGTGGGCTTGGAGCGGGCAGTTGCGCGGGGGGACATGGTTACCGCACGCGCATTGAACGCACGGATCCAACCGCTCGCGAACGCGATTTATGGCGCCGCACCCGGTGGTTTCGCGACAGTCCGGCTCAAGGCGTGCATGGAGTTGATGGGCCTTTGGCCGAGCGGGCAGGGCCGGCTTCCCATCGGGGCGCTGGACCAGTCCGAGATTGCACGTTTGAGACTGGCCCTGAAGGCCGCGGGTTTGTTGGAGGTAGCTGCCGCATGAAGTCTGAAATCACCGTCGCTGACGAGCCCAGCCTGGCTGATCAGGCCTATGCCCAGTTGCGCCGGCTGATCCAGATGAAGCAGTTGCCGGGCGGGACGTTCCTGGTCGAGGGCAAGCTTGCCGAACAGTTGAACATTTCCCGCACCCCGATGCGCGAGGCGATCCTGCGGCTTGCGGCCGAAGGGGCGATCGTCAAGAACGGCACGCGGTCCTATTCGGTGCGCCGGATCATGCCCGCCGAGTTCTTTCAGTGCATGCGCGTGCGTGAGATCCTTGAATGCGAGGCGGTGCGTCTGGCGATGGGCAAGATCCCGTTGCACGAGGTGCTGGCCATCAAGTCCGAGATCGCCGAACTGGCCCTGGCCAAGGAGCAGGAACGGATTCACTGGGATGCGGATGACCGCGTGCACCAGATGTTTCCGGACGCGTCGGGCAACCTCGTCCTGGCGCAGATGATCCGGCAGGTTCGGGTCACGACCCGGCTGTTCGAATTCTCCAAGCCGACGGCGCGGGTGAAGGAAGACGGGATCGAGCATCTGGCCATTCTCGATGCGTACATGAGCGGTGATGCCGATGCCGCGGCCGAGGCGATGCGTGTTCATTTGCGCAATCTCTCGGCGCATGCGATGGCTCTGCTTAGCGGCGCTGCCTGAGACCTGAGCGCCGGCCGCGCTTCGTCGCACAATTAATATTCAGCCAGGGATTTATGTGAGATTACGAGGATTTTTCGGAGTTTTTTTGGTATACTGAATGCATATTTACCGAGTACGGATGTTGCAAGACGCTGTCCTCCCAGTCTGAAGAAAGGTTCTTCCCATGACGTTTCGAATTGCTCGGCGCCAACTTCTGATCGGCGCTGCTGCGACGACAACAATGCTGTCCGCTCCGGCCATCCTGCGCGCCCAGACGCGCCAGCTGACCATGTGGTCGACGCAGCGCTCGCCCGACCAGGTTGCCGCCTACGAGGCGATCTTCGCCAAGTTCGCAGATGAAAATCCCGGCCTGACCGTCAACCTTCAGTACATGGGCGAAGATGACTTACTGCCGAAGCTGGCGGCGTCCCTGGCTGCCGGTGCTCCGCCCGACCTGATTTCGCACATGCCGCCGGAATTTGTCATGCACCTGAACGAACAGGGCGTGTTGCATCCGGTCGACGACGTGATCAACACGGTCGGAAAGGACGATTTCTACGAGAACACGACCGAGCTTCTTTACGATGCCGAGCGTGGCTATTTCCCCGGCCTGGCCATCGTGAACTCGACCACGACCGGCGCGATGTGGTACCGCAAGGACCTGGCCGACGCGTCCGGGTGGGCGGACTGGAGCTCCATGCTGGGCACGGTCAAGGACACCACCAAGGGTGGCGTCTTCGGCACGATCTACCCGTTCGGCAAGACGAACATGGGCGACAAGCTGTTGCTGCAGACGATCTGGCGCGCGGGCGGCATGGTGCTGAACCCCGACGGGTCGGTGGCCTTCAACTCGCCGGAAACCGTGGCCGCCTTCGATTTCGTCAAGGAACTGGCTGAATACTCGCCGTCGGGTTCGGTCACCTACGGCTACAGCGAAACGATCAACGGCTTCGTCGAGGGCCGCGCGGCATCGGCGCCCTATTCGGGGCGGGTTCTGATCAACGTTCAGCAGAAGAACCCGTCGCTGGTGGATGCCGTGTCGGTCGTTCCCTATCCGAAGTCGGCGGAAGGCCGCGATGTCTTTACCGGAGACTTCCAGTCCCTGGTCATGCCGGTGACCGGCGAGGATCCGGAAGCGGCCAAGAAGCTGGCGCTGGCCCTGCTGCGCCGCGACAACTACATCCACTTCCTGCACGTGACGCCCAGCCACAACCTGCCGAACCTGAAGTCGGTGGCGACCTCGGACGAGTATTTCGACAACCCGATCATGACCAAGTACCGCCCCGAGGTGGACACGATGATCGAGGCGACCTCGAAAGGCCGGTCCCTGCTGAAGGAAACGCCCGAGCACCCGGTCAACCCGGCGGCAGGCGCGATCATCGGCGCCCGGATCATGACCGAGGCCGTGCAGGACGTCATTGTCGGCGGTGTCTCGTCGCAAGAGGCCGTTCAGCGTGGCGCGGACCGGATCGCCGAGCTGCTGAAGTCCTGAACTGATGACAGAACAAACCGCGATGGGTGACACGTGGTCGGTGAGCGGGGCGAAAAAACGCCTCGCCCGCCTGCCTTTGGCGACGCGCAATGCCCTGTTCGGCCTGATGTTGATCGCGCCGAGCATGTTGTTCTTCCTGGTTCTGGTGGCCTATCCGCTTTTGCAGACGGTCTGGATCAGCCTGCACAGCATGAGCACGATCACCCGGCAGGGGGATTTCGTGGGTCTTGCCAATTATGCGTCGTTGATGCGGTCCGAAGACTTTTGGAATGCGTTCAAGAACAGCATCATCTGGACCTCCGGCTCGCTGGTCGTGCAGGTGTCGCTCGGGATCGCCTTTGCGCTGATCCTGAACGGGGCGCTGTTCATGCGGCCCGTGGCCCGCGCGCTGGTTCTGTTTCCCTACCTGATCAGCACGGTCGTGGCAGTGTTGATCTTTCAGTGGCTGTTCAACGACTTGTACGGCTATCTCAATTTCGCGCTGATGAACCTGGGCATCGTGGATCGTCCGGTCAACTGGCTGGGCAAGTCGCCCAACGCCATGATCAGCGTCATCGCCGTTGCCGGGTGGAAGCACTTCCCCTTCGTGACGCTGGCCGTGCTGGCCCGGCTGCAAAGCATCCCGCCCGCGCTTTATGATGCCGCGCGGATCGACGGTGCCAACGCCTGGGCGCGCTTCTGGGACATCACGCTTCCGCAGCTCAAGCCCGTGCTGGCCGCCGTGATCCTGTTGCGGGCGATCTGGGACTTCAAGGATTTCGACCTGATCTACATGTTCACCGGAGGCGGGCCGCGTGCGAGCACCGAAACCTTGCCGCTGATGATCTACCGAGAGGTCTTCCCCAAGCTCAGCATCGGCAGTGGGGCCGCCGTGGCGATGATCATGCTGCTGATCATGATGGTATTCTTCTGGGTCTATGCCCGAATGATCGACCGGGAGGACACTCAGAAATGACCCCGCTTCGTATCCTGCGCGACCTGGTCATCTGGCTGGTGATCGGCATCCTGTCCTTCCCGTTCCTGTGGATGGTGCTGACGTCGATCAAGCCGCGCGACCAGACGGTGACCTTCCCGCCGCGCCTGCTGGCCGACCGGCTGACGCTTGAACACTACCGCTCGCTGTTGTTCGACACGCCTTTCCTGGACCTGTTCGCCAATTCCCTGTTCGTGGCCGGGGCCAGCACGCTGATCGCGATCCTGATCGCCACGTCGGGGGCCTACGGCCTGCTGCGCTACCGGTTTCCGGCCCGCGGTTTCGCCGCCCAGATGATGCTGTTTTCCTACCTGCTGCCGGCGGTCGTGCTTCTGGTGCCGCTTTACGTGGTGGTGGCCTCTCTGGGGCTGGGGGATTCCCTTTGGGGGCTGATCGTGACCTACACGACTTTCGCGATCCCCTTTGCCCTGTGGCTGCTGCGCGGCTTTCTCAGCGCGCTGTCGCCCGAAGTCGAGGCGGCCGCGGCCATCGACGGGGCCAGCCGGCTGGAGGTCTTCTTCGAGATCGTCCTGCCGCAGGTCCTGCCCGGCATCGTGGCCACCGCGGTCTTCACCTTCATCATGGGATACAACGAATATCTCTATGCGATGGTCTTCATCAATCGCGCCGAAATCATGACCCTGCCTC
Source organism: Paracoccaceae bacterium (assembly GCA_002709405.1). GTDB lineage: Bacteria > Pseudomonadota > Alphaproteobacteria > Rhodobacterales > Rhodobacteraceae > Marinibacterium. Next base: position 9,877 of record PAQV01000078.1, on the reverse strand, counting down.
CTGGGGTCAGCCAGATCGTCACCGAGGCTTACGAGGTCGACTGGAATCGCCTGATGGCTGCGGCCGTCATGATCACGCTGCCCATCCTGCTGCTGTTCGCCATCGTGCAACGCAACTTCAGCGCGGGACTTGGCGCGGGCTCTGTCAAGGGTTGAACGACACATGTCCAGTATTCTGCTTTCCAACATCAAACGTTCCTACGGCACCCAGACGGTCGTCGACGACCTGTCGATCGAGGTCGAGGACGGCGAGTTCCTGACCCTTTTGGGCCCCAGCGGGTGCGGCAAGTCCACGATCCTGCGGATGCTTGCCGGGCTCGACCAGCCGACCGCCGGCAACATCATGTTCGACGGGCAGCGGGTGAATGACACCGCGCCGGGCCATCGCAACGTGTCGATGGTGTTCCAGAGCTATGCCTTGTATCCGCACATGACCGTGCGCGAGAACCTGGCCTATCCGCTGAAAAAGCGGCGGGTGGCCAAATCCGAGCGCAAGCGCCTGGTCGCCGAGATCTCGGAGACGCTTCAGATCGTGCCGTTGCTTGATCGCCGGTCGTCCCAGTTGTCGGGCGGCCAGCAGCAGCGGGTGGCGCTGGGGCGGGCCATGATCCGCGACCCCGACGTGTTCCTCTTCGACGAGCCGCTGTCGAACCTCGACGCGACCCTGCGCGCGCACATGAGGGCCGAGATCATCCGCCTGCACCTGAAGCTGGGCAAGACGATGGTCTACGTCACCCACGACCAGATCGAGGCGATGACCATGTCCACGCGCATCGCGGTGCTGGACGGGGGCAAGCTGCAGCAGCTGGACACGCCCGCCGAGGTCTATGCCCGGCCCGCCACGCGCTTTGTCGCGGGCTTCGTGGGGACGCCTCGGATGAACTTCCTCTCGGGCGCGCTGGTCGCGGGCGAGGGGGGCAGCCTGTTCCGGTCGGACGATGGCATTGTCGAGGTTGCGCTTCCGGGGCTGCACGCGGGAAACTTGGCGGTCGAAGCCGGGATCCGGTCGCAGGACATCATCCTGACCGACAGCGGCCCTTCGGGAACCGTGACGCTGATCGAATCCACCGGGCTGGAATGCTTCGTCACCGTGACGGCCGGCGCCCATGACATCGTCGTGCGGCTGGATGAAAGCAACGGACTTCGCATCGGCCAGACGGTCCATTTCGGCCTGCGCCCCGGCAAGCTGCATCTTTTCGATGCGGGGACCGGCCTTCGTATCAACCTTCCGGATGAGGCAGCACAATGACCGCACGTCCCAGACAGATCCACCTTGGCTGTTTCCCGATCCACCTTGGCGGCAATTCCGGCGCCTGGCGGCACCCCGAGATCCAGCCCGACGGGTCCAGCAACCTTGAATGGGTGATCAACTTTGCCAAGATCGCCGAGCGCGGCAAGTTCGACATCCTGTTCGTGGCCGACAGCCTGACGGTGTCGGACCACGCCATCCCGTTCGAAACCAACCATTTCGAGCCGATCACCATCCTATCGGCCCTGGCCGCAGTGACCAAGAACATCGGGCTGGTGTCGACCATGTCGACCTCGTACAGCCAGCCCTTCACCACGGCGCGGCAGATGGCGTCGCTGGATGTGCTCAGCGGGGGAAGGGCGGCCTGGAACGTGGTGACCTCGGGAACGTCGAGTGTCGGCAAGAACTTTGGCCAGGACGTCCACCACGCCCATTCCGAGCGCTACAAGATCGCCGAGGAATACATCCAGGTGGTGCAGGGGCTTTGGGACGGCTGGGAAGACGATGCCTTCCCGCGCGACAAGGAAACCGGCGTCTATGCCGACATGTCCAGGATGCACCGGCTGAACCACGAGGGAAAGTATTTCAAGGTGCGCGGCCCGCTGAACATCGAGCGGTCTCCGCAGGGGCAGCCGGTGATCTTCCAGGCCGGTGCCTCGGACACCGGGAAGGATCTCGCGGCCAAGCTGGCCGATGCGGTCTTCACCAACCGCGAGAACATCGACGAATGCCGGGCGTATTCATCGGACCTCGCCGCGCGGGCGGCGGGCATGGGGCGTCCGGCGCCGCTGGTCTTCCCGGTCGTCACCCCGATCATCGGCAGCACCGAGGAAGAGGCAAAGCGCAAGAGCCAGGAGCTGAACGACCTGCTGGACCCCTGGCTGGCGGTGTCCTTCCTGCACCGCTACTTCAAGACGTTCGATTTCTCGCAATGTGACCTGGACGCGCCGTTCCCCGATCTCGGCCACCTGCCGGATGCCGAGCAATCGTCGACCCGCTTCCTGCTGGACGTGGCGCGGGACGAGGGCCTGACCCTGCGCCAGCTGGCCTATCGCGCGGCCGCCCCGCGGCCCGACTTTACCGGCACGCCGGAACAGGTGGCCGACCAGATGCAGCGCTACTTTGAAACCCGCGCCTCGGACGGGTTCATGATCGCCACCGACATCAGCCCGCGCGGGCTGGAGGACGTGGTCGATCACGTTGTCCCGATCCTGCAGAAACGCGGGCTTTACCGGACGGATTACGAAGCCAGCACCCTGCGCGGCAACCTTGGCCTTGAGATCCCCGAGAACCGCTACACGGCCGCGGCACGCCAGCGGATGACCGGCTGACGCGATGGCCAGGCGCAGACCGGTCGCGGCTGCGGCCCCGTTCCGGTCTGCGCACCGATCCCAAATGACATTTCGATACCGGCGGGCGGGTGTTTGCACCGACCTTCGGAAGGAGGATATTCCATGACCACTCGACCAAGACAAATTCACCTGGGCTGTTTCCCGATCCACCTTGGCGGCAATTCCGGTGCCTGGATGCACCCCGAGATTCAGCCTGACGGATCCAGCAACCTCGACTGGGTGATCAACTTTGCCAAGATCGCCGAGCGCGGCAAGTTCGACATCCTCTTCGTGGCCGACGGCATGGTCGTGTCCGATCATCCCATCCCGTTCGAGGCCAACCACTTCGAGCCCATCACCATCCTGTCGGCTTTGGCCGCGGTGACGAAGAACATCGGGCTGGTGGCGACCATGTCGACCTCGTACAGCCAACCCTTCACCACGGCCCGCCAGATGGCCTCGCTGGATGTGCTCAGCGGGGGGCGGGCGGCCTGGAACGTGGTGACATCGTCCGGGTCCAAGGTCGGCACGAACTTTGGCAAGGACGTGCATTACGCCCATTCCGAACGCTACAAGATGGCCGAGGAATACATCCAGGTGGTGCAGGGGCTTTGGGACGGCTGGGAAGACGATGCCTTCCCGCGCGACAAGGCAAGCGGTGTCTATGCCGACATGTCCAAGATGCACCGGCTGAACCACGAGGGCGAGTATTTCAAGGTGCGCGGCCCGCTGAACATCGAGCGGTCTCCGCAGGGCCAGCCGGTGATCTTCCAGGCGGGCGCCTCGGAGACCGGGAAGGATTTCGCGGCCAAGCTGGCCGATGCGGTGTTTACCAACCGCGAGAACATCGACGAATGCCGGGCATACAGCGCCGACCTGGGAGCCCGGGCCAATGCGCTTGGCCGCCCGGCGCCGCTGGTCTTCCCGGTGGTCACGCCGATCATCGGCAGCACCGAGGAAGAGGCCAAGCGCAAGAGCCAGGAGCTGAACGACCTTCTGGATCCCTGGCTGGCGGTGTCCTTCCTGAACCGCTACTTCACCGCCTTCGATTTCACCCAGTGTGACCTCGACGGGCCGGTGCCCGATCTCAGCCACCTGCCGGATGCCAAGCGGTCTTCGTCGATCTACCTGATGGAGGTGGCGAAGGAAGAAAATCTGACCCTGCGCCAGCTGGCCTATCGCGCGGCCGCCCCGCGGCCCGACTTTACCGGCACGCCGGAACAGGTGGCCGACCAGATGCAGCGCTATTTTGAAACGCGCGCCTCGGACGGGTTCATGATCGCCACCGACATCAGCCCGCGCGGACTGGAAGACGTGGTCGATCACGTTGTCCCGATCCTGCAGGACCGCGGGCTGTACCGGACGGACTACGAAGACAGCACGCTGCGCGGCAACCTGGGCCTTGAGATCCCCGAGAACCGCTATACCGTCGCCGCGCGCCAGAAGATGACCGGCTGAAACGACCCGGCCCCGGGCCCGGCCGCCAAAGGCCAGGCCCTTTCCACGCTGCGGGCCAGGACAAGGCCCGCGAGCCAAGACAAGCCGAAGAAAGATCCATCGGATGACCGAGACAGTTACCGTCACCATCGACGGCCATGATTTCCCCGCTGTGCTCCACCCGGACAAGGCCCCCGACACCTGCAAGGCCGTGCTGGACCGGCTGCCGTTCCGCAGCAAGGTCGTGCATGTCCGCTGGTCGGGCGAGGCGATCTGGGTGCCGCTTGGCGACATGGACTTCGGCGTCGGCTACGAGGACGCGACCAGCCATCCGGCGCCGGGCCAGATGATCCTTTATCCCGGCGGCGTGTCGGAAACCGAGATCCTGCTGGCCTACGGCGGCGTGGCTTTCGCGTCGAAGGCGGGTCCGCTGGCGGGAAATCACTTCCTGACCATTACCGGAGACCTCGACAAGCTGGCTGAACTGGGCCGCAAGACCCTTTGGGACGGCGCGCTGGATGTTGAAATCCGCCTCTGAGTCGGGACCTGCCGCCGGCACGGTCGTCATCGGCGCGGGGCTGGCGGGACTGGCGGCGGCGCTCAAGCTGCGGGATGCCGGCGAGACGGTGACGCTGCTGGACGCCTCGGACCGTCCCGGGGGCCGGCTGCTGTCGCACCCGCGCGAGGATCTGTGGCTGAACCTCGGCGGTCACATGGTCGACGGGCCGGGCACCCCGGTCGGCCGGCTCGTGGCGCGGGCCGGGCTGAAGACCGAGCCGATCGCCGGCCGCCTGATGGGCATGGTGCAGGGCGGTCGCCGGCTGCTGGGGCTGCGCCCCGAGCTTTATCCCCTGGCCATGCGGATGAGCCTTCCTGACCGGGTCGGGTTTGCCCGGGCCGGCCTGAAACTGCGCGGCGGGTCGTCCCGGGTGCTGGCGCTTCAGGCGCAACTGGCCGATGCCGACCCCGCCGAACGCTCCGCCGCCCTGTCCGCATTCGACAGCGACCGGACGCTGGCCGAGGCCCTCGGCCCGCTCAGCCCCTCGCTGGAGGCGCTGATAGAGGCCGTGACCGAGCGCACCGGGGCCGCGCCCTCGCAGATGTCGGCGGGCCACGGGTTCCGGTCCTTCGCCAATGTCTGGACCGCCGGATCGCCGGGCAACAACCTCGTGGGCGGCTCGGCCCGTCTGCCGCTTGCCCTGGCCCGCGAACTTGGGGACACGTTGCGCCTGAAGGCCAGGGTCGCCGCGCTGATCCGGCAGTCGGACGGGTGGGAGATCCGCCTGGACACGGGTGAGCGCTTGCGTGCCGCACAGGTGCTGCTGGCGGTGCCTGCGCCGGTGGCCGCCAAACTGCTTGGGGACGTCGCGCCGGACATTGCGGCCGACCTGGGGGCCATCCGCTACGGGGCCTTCCTGAGTGCCGCGGTCCGGCTGAACCCCGGGGCCTCCAACCCCTGGCGCGGCACCTATGCCGTGGCGACCCCAGGCCACGCCTTTTCGGTTCTGTTCGACCAGGCCACGACCGTGCCGGCGTCCGTCCGCGCGGGGCAGGGCGAAAGCCTCATGCTGTTTCGCGGGGCCCTGGGCGCGGCCGCGCTGATGCAGGAAACCGACACCACCATCGAGACCCGCTTCCTCGCGGACCTCGACACGCTGTTCCCCGAAACCCGGGGCCGCGTCCGCGAAATCATCGTCCAGCGCTGGCCACTTGGTGCGCCCTATGGCTATCCCGGCCGGCCCGCGATTGCGGGGCTGACCGCGCGCCTGGCCAATGGCCTTGCACTGGCCGGCGATTGGATGGACTTTCCCAACATGGATGCCGCGACCCGGTCCGGAGAGGCCGCGGCCGCACGGCTCCTGGCCCGGGGCCCTGGCGCCGCAGGCCACCACATTCCCACAGGAGCAGACACATGAGCTTCGATATCGTCATTCGCAACGGCACGGTCGTGACCTCGACCGAGGAACTGACCTGCGACATCGGCATTCGCGACGGCCTGATCGCCGAGCTGGGCACCGATCTTGGCCCCGCCACGCGGGACATCGACGCGACCGGCCTGATCGTGGTGCCCGGCGGCATCGACAGCCACGTGCATATCGCCCAGCCTCAGGGCGGCGGCGTGGTGATGGCCGACGATTTCGCCTCGGGCACCCTGTCGGCGATCTGCGGCGGGACCACCACGGTCATGCCCTTCTGCCTGCAGGAAGAAGACAAGACCATGCGCGAGGTGCTGACCGAGTACCACGCCAAGGCCGAGGGCCAAAGTTGGTGCAACGTGTCCTTCCACCTGATCGTCATCGACCCGACCCCGCAGCTTCTGGGGCAGGAACTGCCGGCGCTGATCGAGGACGGCTACACCTCGTTCAAGGTCTTCATGACCTACGAAGGGCTGCGCCTGAACGACCTGGAGATCCTGCAGACCATGGATTGCGCCCGCGAAAGCGGGGCGCTGGTCATGGTGCATTGCGAAAATGAGGACGCCATCCGCTTCCTGGTCGACAAGCACCTGGCGAAAGGCAACGTGAGCCCGAAGTTCCATGCCGTCACCCGCCCGATCCCGGCCGAGCGCGAGGCCACCCACCGCGCCCTGACGCTGTCGGAGATCGTCGAGGTGCCGGTGGTCATCGTCCATGTCTCGAACGGGCCGGCCATCGACGAAATCCGCCGTGGCCGCGACCGGGGCGACACGGTGATCGGCGAGACCTGCCCGCAATACCTGCTGCTGACCGCCGACGACCTGGATACCGAAGGCTGGGACGGGGCGAAATTCGTCTGCTCGCCGCCGCCGCGTGATGCCGAAAGCCAGGTGGCCTGCTGGGAAGGGATCAAGGACGGAACGCTCGAGCTGTTCTCGTCGGACCATTGCCCCTTTGTCTTCGAAAGCGAGACGGGCAAGCTGAACCCGGCTGGCAAGAAAAGCTTCAAGCATATTCCGAACGGCATTCCCGGGGTCGAAACACGACTGCCGATCCTGTTCTCGGAAGGGGTCAGCAAGGGCCGGTTGTCCCTGACCGAATTCGTCCGCCTGGGATCGACCAATCATGCGCGTACCTATGGCCTTTACCCGCAGAAGGGTGAAATCGCGCCGGGCTCGGATGCGGATATTGTCCTATGGGATCCGTCCCTGACCGTACCGATCAGCCAGGACAAGCTGCACCACGGGTCGGATTACACGCCCTATGAAGGCGTCGAGATCACCGGCTGGCCGGTGACGGTCATCCTCGGCGGCGACGTCGTCGTCGAGGGCGGTGAACCCGTCGCTGCCGCGCCGAGCGGCCAATACGTGGCCCGAGAACGGTCACCCTACACGCGCGCTTGAAAGTCAGTCACGGGACCCGGGTGCCAGACGCGGGGCAGATACCAAAACGAAACATGCCGGCCCCTGGGCCGGCATGTTCAGTTTAGCAGGGCGCGCCCGAGGGCGCGGGGATCACTCGGCGCAGCCGCGGATCTTTTCCAGGTCCGGGCCATCGGGGTTCCGGCCCAGGTTGAACGGAGCCGACGCCGCGCGCCAGGGGGCGTAGTCGTCCAGGTACTGCAGCTGGCTCAGGTAGACCTTGGCCGAGGTCGGGTTCTCGCAGGCCACTTCCTCGATGACCGAATTCGCGATTTCCTGGATTTTGGCCAGGGCTTCATCGTCCATCCGGGTGATCTCGTTCGCTTCGTCGAACTTGTGGTAGGCCTCGGTGGCCGCACGTTCGGTGAAGGACAGCGACCACAGCATCGCCGCCTGAGACGCCAGTTCAAGCTTTTCCTGGGTCTCGGGGCTCAGCGCGTCCCAGGCCTGCTTGTTGATCATCGCGCCAAAGACCGACGCCGACTGGTGCCAGCCCGGGGTGGCCCAGTAGTCGGTGACCTGCTGGAAGCCGCCCGACCAGTCGACGTTGGGGGTCGAGAACTCGGCCCCGTCGATCACGCTGCGTTCCAGCGACTGGTAGATCTCGCCGCCGGCCATCGACACCTGGCTGCCGCCCAGCTGGTTCAGGACGCGGCCCTGTTCCAGGCCGGACACGCGCAGGCGCTTGCCCTGCAGGTCTTCGAGCGTGCGGATCGGTTCCTTGGTGTGGAAGCCGGATTCGTTGTTGGTGACGGCGTAGGGCAGGTAGACCATGCCGAACTTGCCGTAGACCTCGTTATAGATCTCGCGGCCGCCCCATTCGTTGATCCAGTTCACGTAATCGACGGCGTTGAACAGGCTGGCCGTGGTGGCCAGTGGCGAAAACGCCGGGTCGCGGCCGGCCCAGTAGCCGGGCCAGTCGCCGCCGATCTGCACGATGCCGCTTTCGACCGCGCCAAAGACTTCGCCGGCCGGAACCAGGCTGCCGCCTTCGAAGAATTCGATGGTCAGCTCGTCGCCCACCAGCTTTTCCGCGATCTCGACGAACTTCTTGTCCATCTCGATCAGTTCCAGCGATGCCGGCCAGGTGGTGGTCATCTGCCAGACGGTCTGGGCCGAGGCGCTGCCGGCTGCGGCAACACCCATTGCAAAGGCCGTGGCGGTCACGTTTTTCAGCAATGTCATGGAGTTCTCCTCTCCTCTTAACTCACTTGGATACTCATTTGGGGCCGTAAAGTGTCTCGGGCAGCCAGGTCACGATTTCTGGGAAGACCGAGATCGAAATGGCCATCATCACGATCAGGGCGATGAATGGCAGGACACCCAGGATGATGTCGGATGTCTTGACCTCTTTTGGGGCAAGCGCGCGCAGGTAGAACAGCGCGTAGCCGAATGGAGGGGTCAGGAACGAGGTCTGCAGGACCACGGCGGTCAGCACGACGAACCACAGCGGGCTGATGCCCATCTCGTTCACGATCGGCAGGAAGATCGGGAAGGACAGCAGCACGATGCCGGTCCAGTCCAGGAACATGCCCAGCAGGAAGACGATGAACATCATCACCGTGATCAGCATCCAGGGCTCCATGTCGAGCGAGCGCATCAATTCCTGCGCCGCCCGCAGGCCGCCGGTGATGTTGAACACGCCCGTGAAGGCCGTGGCGCCGACGACGATGAACAGGATCATCGCCGAGGTCCGGGCGGTTTCGTACAGCGCCGAGATGAAGGTCGGGATTTCGAACTTGCCGCGGAAGATCACGATCAGCAGGGCCAGGCCCGCGCCGATGGCCGAGGCCTCGGTCGCCGTGGCGATGCCCGCCAGCATGGATCCCAGGATGCCGAAGATCAGCACCAGGGGGGGCAGGGCCTCGAGGATCAGCATGCGCACCAGCTGGCCCCTGGACACCTGTTCGTCCATGGTGACGGACGGGGCCAGGTCGGGCCGGAACAGGGCGACCAGGTAGACGTATCCGGCGTAAAGCAGGCCCAGCACGATGCCCGGCACCATGGATCCGGCGAACAATTCACCCACCGAGATGCCCGAGTTCGACGACATTAGGATCAGCATGATCGACGGCGGGATCAGGATGCCCAGGCAGCCCGAGGCGGCGATGACGCCGGTCGTCAGGCGCTTGGAATAGCCGTATTGCAGCATCGGCTTCAGGGCCATCACGCCCATCACGGTGATCGAGGCGCCGATGATGCCGGTCGTGGCGGCCAGCAGGATCGAGATGAAGACCACCGCCAGGCCCAGCCCGCCTTTCACGCGGGCCAGCAGCAGGCGCAGGGTTTCGAACATCCGGTCGGTCACGCCACTGTCGGACAGGAACCTGGCCATCAGCACGAACAGCGGAATGGCGATCAGGACGTAATTGTCCAGCACCTCGCCGAAGATCCGGTTGATCACGATGCCAAGCACCATCGGCTTGCCCGCGATCAGGGCGCCCAGAACGGCGGTGCCGCCCAGGACAAAGGCCAGCGGATGGCCCATGAAGAGACCGAGCAGAAGAAGCCCGGCCATGATCAG
>PAQV01000077.1 GCA_002709405.1 Paracoccaceae bacterium | reverse complement strand
TCGCCCAGGTCTTCCGGCGTGAAGGGCTCGGCCCGGTCGAAATCGTAATACCAGCCGTTGTCGATGACGGGGCCGATGGTGACCTTGGTGTCGGGCCAGATCTCCTGCACGGCACGGGCCATGATATGGGCCAGGTCGTGGCGGACCAGCTCGTTGGCCTGGGCCTCGTCCTTCATCGTGTGGATGGCAATGTCGGCATCCGTGTCGACCGGCCACTGAAGATCCCAGTGCTTGCCGTTCACGGTGGCGGAAATGGCCTTCTTGGCCAGCGAGGTGGAAATGTCGGCAGCGACCTGCGCCGGCGTGATGCCAGCGTCGTAGGACCGCGAATTGCCATCGGGAAGTGAGAGAGAGATCTGGGCCATGTTAGGCTCTCCTCGTCAGTTTGGCGCCCACGGAACGCCCGGTTGCGGGTATGCGTTGGGACAAGTGACGTTACCCATCGACGCTGTCAAGGAGGCGCGAGAGGCAAATGGCGCAAACCGCCCTGTTCCGGACCCTGACCGGCAACGACCCGAGCGACGCAACCGAGGCGCGCAACGGTCTGCGCCACCTGGCGTCCCTGTCCATGACCAAGATCGCCGACGGGCTGATCGACCCCAAGCTGGTGCTCAGCTGGCTGCTGACCGCCCTCGGCGCGCCGGCGGCTTTTGCCGGGGCCCTTGTGCCGATCCGCGAGGCGGGGGCGCTTTTGCCGCAGATCGTGTTCGCGGGCTATGTCTCGGGCCTGCGCCAGCGCAAATGGGCCTGGGTCGTGGGGTCGGCCGTGCAGGGCGCGATGGCGGGGGTCATCGCTCTGGCCGCCCTGCTGCTGTCGGGCTGGGTCGCGGGCCTGTCGATCTGTGGTGCTTTGGCCGTGCTGGCCGTGGCTCGGTCGCTGTGCTCGGTGTCCTACAAGGATATCCTGGGCAAGACCGTCAGCAAGACCCGGCGGGGGGCGATCACCGGCTTTGCCGGGTCCGCCGCCTCGGCCGCGGTCATCGTCTTTGCCGGGCTGTTGATCGCGGGCGTGGCGCAGACCAAAGGCGCGCTGATCCTGGCCATCGGCCTGGCGGCGGCCATGTGGATCGGAGCGGCCCTGGTGTTCGCCACGCTGCAGGAAAAGGACAGCTCGCCCGAGGCCGGGGGTGGCGTGGACCTTGCCCTGCTGCGCGACAATGCCACCCTGCGCCGGTTCATCCTGGTGCGCGGCTTGCTGGTGTCGACGGCGCTGGCTCCGCCGTATTTCGTGATGCTTGGCGGCGGCGACGACAGCCAGCTTGGCAAGCTTGGCGCGCTTGTGCTGGCCTCGGCGGGGGCGTCGCTGCTGTCGTCCTGGATCTGGGGGAGGGCGGCCGACCGGTCCTCGCGCAAGGTGCTGATGGCCTGCGGCGCGATCGGAGGCCTGGCGATGCTGGCGGCGGTCGGCCTGTCCTGGCTGGGCCTGGCCGACCGGGTCTGGGCGATGCCGGCCACGCTTTTCGTACTGATGCTGGCCTATCACGGGGTGCGCCAGGGCCGGTCGACCTACCTGGTGGACATATCTCCGGCGGAGGCGCGGGCGGCCTGGGCGGCGGTGGCCAACACGGCCATCGGGACGCTGTTGCTGATCGCCGGGGCGTTCGGGGGTGCGCTGTCGGTGATCGGCCCGCAGGCCGTCCTGATCGGCTTTGCGGTCATGGCCTTCCTGGCCCCCGTCGCGGCCCTGGGCCTGGCCGAGGCCGAGAAGCCGGACTGAGGTGTTGACCTTCGCGGCCGGCCCCGGTCAGGTGCGGGCAGATGCCCCAGCGGAGACTGCCGATGACCGAGCCGACCACCGAACCTGTGACCGAGCCGACCTTCCTTGACACGCCCCAGGGCCGGCGGCTGGCCTATCACCGGACAGACGGCGCGGGGCCCATGGTCGTGTTCCTGGGCGGGCTGAAATCCGACATGGAGGGTACCAAGGCGATCCACCTGGAAGACTGGGCACGGGCCAACGGCCGGGCCTTCCTGCGGTTCGACTATTCCGGGCACGGCCAGTCCAGCGGCACCTTCGAGGAGGGCTCGATCGCCGATTGGCACGAGGACACGCTGGCGGCCATCGACGCCCTGACCGAGGGTCCGCTGGTGGTGGTCGGTTCGTCCATGGGCGGCTGGCAAGCGCTGCTGCTGGCCCGGGCCCGGCCCGCGCGCCTGGCCGGGCTGGTGACCATCGCCGCCGCCCCGGATTTCACCGAGGACGGCTACTGGGCCGGGTTCAGTGATGCCCAGAAGGCCGAGATCGAGGCCGGCCGGCCGGTCGAGCTGCCCTCGGATTACATGGACCCCTACATCGTCACGCGGAAGATGATCGAGGACGGCCGCGCCCACCTGGTGCTGCGCGCGCCGCTGGATCTGCCGTTTCCGGTGCGCCTGTTGCAGGGCACGGCCGACACGGCGGTCTCGGTCGCCACGGCGGTGGCCTTGCTTGGCCACGCGACCAGCCCCGACATGCGCCTGCTGCTGGTCAAGGAGGCCGATCACCGGTTCTCCGACGACACCTGCCTGGGCCTGATCGAAGCGGCGGTGGCCGAGGTCTCGGGGTGAGCCGCCGGCTGCTGTTCATCACCCATGCCGACGTGGTGATCGACCCGGATGTGCCGGTGGACCGCTGGCCGCTGAACGCACGCGGCCGGGCCCGGCACGAGGCCCATTCCGCGTCCCAGGAGGTGGCCGGCGTGACGGCCATTTATGCCAGCGCCGAACAGAAGGCCCAGGACGGAGCAGAGATCCTGGCCCGGGCCCGCGACCTGCCGGTCACCACCATCGAGGCCCTGCATGAAAACGACCGCAGCGCGACGGGCTTCCTGCCGCGCGAGGCGTTCGAGGCCATGGCGGATGCGTTCTTTGCCCAGCCCGATGTCTCGGTGCGGGGCTGGGAACGGGCGGCCGACGCCCAGGCGCGCATCTGCGCGGCGGTGCAGGGGATCGTGGGGGCGGACCGGACCGGGGGCGACATTGCCATCGTGGCCCACGGGGCCGTGGGCGCGCTGTTCCTGTGCGACCGCATGGGCGTGGCGATCAGCCGGGACCAGGACCAGCCGCCCAATGGCGGGGGAAATGTGCTGGCCTGTACCTTGCCGGACTTGCGCCTGATCCATGGCTGGCGTGATATTGCCCCAGGGATCACCTGAGACACAGAGAGGATTAGTCCCATGCGCGCGGTCGGTCGGATCCTCGGACTTGTCCTGTTGCTGGCGGCCGGAGGCCTGTCGCTTGTCTGGTTCCTTGGCCCGCGCGAACCGGTCGCCCTGCGGGCCGATTTCGATGCGCGCAAGTTTGGCGAGGGCGTGCAGGTCTATTTCGAAAGCGTGGAAAGCGCCTTTGACGACATCACGCCGGGGGTCGAGAAACGGGTGATCTGGGCCGACGGGGCCTATGAACAGCGCACGCCGGTGTCGGTGGTCTACATCCATGGGTTTTCAGCCACGTCAGAGGAAATCCGGCCCGTCCCCGACCGGGTGGCGGCGGCCCTGGGCGCCAACCTGGTCTTTACGCGCCTGGCCGGTCACGGCCGCCCGGGCGACGTGATGGGCGAGGTGACGGCCATCGACTGGGTCGAGGACACCGCCGAGGCCCTGGCCGCCGGCCGCGCGGTGGGCGACCGGGTGGTGGTCATCGCGACCTCGACCGGAGGCACGCTGGCCGTGCTGGCGGCCCTGGACCCCGAGATGTCCCGGGACGTGGCGGCGTTGATCCTGGTCAGCCCGAACTTCGGGCCCCGGGCCACCGGCGCGGGGTTGCTGACCTGGCCCGGCGCACGCTGGTGGCTGCCGTTGCTGGCGGGCGAACGGCGCAGCTACGTGCCCTCGACGCCCGAGATCGGGCGCTACTGGAGCACGGATTATCCCATGGTCGGCGTCCTGCCGATGGCCGCCGTGGTTGACCTGGTCCTGGCGCAGGATGTCTCGGCAGCCACTATCCCCGCGCTGTTCCGGTTCTCGGAAGACGACCGGGTGGTAAGTCCCGAGCGGACCCGCGAGGTGGCAGAGGCCTGGGGCGGGCCGTCGACGGTCCAGGTGGTGACGCTTGGAACGGGGGACGATCCGGGCCACCACGTGATCGCCGGCGATCTGGTGTCGCCCGCCCAGACCGAGCGGGCGGTGACGGACATGCTTGGCTGGCTGGAGACCCAGGGGATCGGCGGATGAGGCGGACAGGTCCGGACCGCGTCCGGAGAACGCCCGCCCACCCACCCCGTTCTCCGGACGCGGTCCGGACCTGATGCGGCGGCCGGGCAGCATGTGGAGCCTCGAGACACTGGGGCGCGTGCGCCTGTCGCGGCATTTCTACATGCGCGAGTTCCTCTATTCCGAGATCGGCAATTTCCACGAGGTGCAGAACATCCCCGACGACTCCGACCTTGCGATCGCCTGTGGCCGGGCCTTGTGCGAGAGGCTGCTGGATCCGCTGCAGGATACCTTCGGCCGGATCGCGGTCAGGTCGGGCTATCGGTCGGCCCGGCTGAATGCCTATGGCAATGCCCGGGGGCTGAATTGCGCGCGCAACGAATACCCCTTGGAATGCCACATCTGGGATCGGGGCAGGGCAGAGGCGCGTGTGGCCGGGGCCTCGATCGTCATTCCGTGGTTCGCCGACCGCTATGCCAAGGGCCGGGATTGGCGCGACCTGGCCTGGTGGATGCACGATCACCTGGATTTCTCCGAGATCTGGTTCTTTCCCAAGCTCTGCGCTTTCAACATTGCGTGGCGGCCGACCCCGCTGCGCCGCATCGACAGCTACATCGCGCCGAAGGGATGCCTGCTGAAACCCGGGGCGGACCCCGGCGAAGCCTTGCCGGAGCGGCAGGCACGGTACCGCGATTTCCCGCCGTTCCGGGGGATCGTGACGCCGTGATCGCCCTTGCGGGGCAGGGCGAAAGCCCGCACACTCGGGCGTGACGGGACAGGTCAAGATCCCGGCCCATGACAGGGCAACCACAAGAGCAGGTCGACATGAACGAACCCCTGGTGCTGATCCCCGGCCTGCTGGCCGATGCGCGGGCCTTTGCCGCGCAGACCACCGTGTTGTCTCGGGAACGTGCGGTGATGGTGGCCCCGGCGATGCTGGGCGAACGGGTCGAGGAAATGGCCTCGAACCTGCTGGACCAGCTGCCGGTGCGTTTCGCGCTGGCAGGGCATGGGCTAGGAGGCATCCTGGCGATGGAAGTGCTGCGTCGTGCGCCGGACCGGGTGATGCGGATTGCCCTTCTGGACACCCAGCCGCTGGCCGAGACCCCGCAAGAGGCCGCCGCCCGCGAGATGCTGATCGTCAAGGCCAGGGCCGGGCGGCTGGAGGATGTCCTGGACGCCTGTTTTCCGCTGGAAGCGTTGGCTCCGGGGACCGGACGGCGCGATGTCCTGGCCCTGGTTCACTTAATGGCGTCGGAATTGGGACCAGAGGTCTTCGTCCGGCAGGCCCGGGCGTTGCAGCGCCGCCGCGACCAGCAATCGACCTTGAGAAAATGCAGGGTGCCGGCGCTTGTGCTGTGCGGCGCGCACGATACCTTGGCGCCGATCAAGCGGCAGGAGTTCATGGCCGAACTGATCCACAACGCCACTCTGACCGTCATTCCCGAAGCGGGGCATCTGCCGATGATCGAAACCCCGGATCAGGTGGTTGCCGCCCTGCGCAGCTGGCTGTCTGCGCCGATGGTGCTGCGGTAGGGGGCGCTGCCCCCGTCCTCCGTTGGAGGACTCCCCCGGGGTATTTTTCAAGAGAAAGAAGCAGGGGCGCGATCTGCTGCTTCTTTCTCTTTCCAAATACCCAATCGCACCGGATGCCAGCAGCGCGCTATCGAACAAGGGAGGTTCCCCGCCCAAGAAGCCGCAGGGCGGGGTGGCGGGGTCAGGCGGCGGCGTTGGAATTGGCTGCCGAGGGCTTGGGCCTGGGGCTGTTGGCGTCGATGAATTCTAGCACGAGCGGCCGGATATTGTTGCGCCAGGACTTGCCCGCGAAGATGCCATAGTGGCCCGCGCCGGGTTCGACGTGGCTGGCTTTCTTCTCGTCCGGCAGGCCGGTGCACAGGGCCAGGGCGGCGATGCATTGGCCGGGGGCCGAGATGTCATCGTTGGCGCCTTCGACCGATTTGACCGCGACTGTGGTGATCTTGCCGATGTCGACCTTCTTGCCGTCGACCTCGAAGACGTTGCGGGCGATTTCGCGGTTCTTGAAGATGCGCTCGACCGTCGACAGGTAGAATTCCGCCGTCATGTCCATCACCGCGAGGTATTCGTCGTAGAAGCGGTTGTGGGGGTCGTGGTCGGAGGCTTCGCCCTTGGCGACCCGCTGGATCTGATCGGTGAAGGCCTTCGAATGGCGGTCGGCGTTCATCGACATGAAGGACGCAAGCTGCAGCAGGCCCGGGTAGACCAGCCGGCCGACGCCCTTGTACTTGAAGCCCACGCGCTGGATCATGGTTTCCTCCAGCTGGCCCATGGTGACGCGGCGGCCGAAATCGGTGACTTCGGTCGGCGTGGCATCGGGGTCGATGGGACCGCCGATCAGGGTCAGGGAGCGGGGCTGGGCGTCGGGGTCTTCCTCGGCCAGGTAGGCCGTGGCGGCCAGGGTCAGGGGCGCCGGCTGGCAGACCGCGATCACGTGGGTGTCGGGCCCGAGGTGGCGCATGAAGTCGACCAGGTAGAGCGTATAGTCCTCGACGTCGAACTTGCCGGCGCTGACGGGAATGTCGCGCGCATTGTGCCAGTCGGTGACGTAGACCTCGCAATCGGGCATCAGCGACAGCACCGTCGAGCGCAGCAGCGTCGCATAATGGCCCGACATCGGGGCCACCAGCAGCACCTTGCGCGGGCTTTCCTCGCGGCCGACGACCTTGAAGTGCAGCAGGTCGCCGAAATCCTTTTCGACGACGATTTCCTTTTCGACGATGTGGTCCTTGCCATCGGCGCAGGTGATCGTGCGGATCCCCCAGGACGGCTTGACGATCATCCGCGAGAATGTCCGCTCGGTCACTTCGCCCCAGGCGGCCGACCAGGACAGCATCGGGTTGGGCAGCATGGCAAAGGCCGGGTAGGATGCGAACGCCTGTGCCGTGGCACCAAGCCACTGGTTGGTGTTCCGGACTGTCTCCATGACGTCATAAGTCATCATGTACCGCATTGGGGGACTCCTTTTTGCCGGTTGGTCGATTACACTCGGCCTGACTCGGTCTTCGCAGAAAGGACCATTCGCCGCTTTGTTCCGGCAGCAAAGCGACTCTACGCTGCGTAGCAGCAAAATATGGGGGAAAACTTGGAATGACAACTGATACTCAAGAATTGGTTACAGGCTCCGGCGAACACCTTGACAAGTTGAAGGAAAACATGCGCCGGGTCGAAGATCTCTCCCATCGACTGATAGATGTCCTGGCCCACCGCAAGCCCCACAACCCCGCTTTGGACGCGCCGAACCACGATCTTTTCGCAAAGGCAGCAGCGGCCTACTGGACCGAGGCCGTGCAGGACCCGGCCAAGATCATCGAACACCAGATCCAGTACTGGTCGAAATCGGTGCTGCATTTCGTCGAGGCCCAGCAGGCACTGGCCCGGGGCAAGCTGACCGCTCCGGCCGATCCCGGCCCGTCGGACCGGCGGTTCACCAACCCGTTGTGGGACAGCCATCCGTATTTCAACTTCATCAAGCAGCAATACCTGATCAACGCCGAGGCCATCCAGCAGGCGGTCCAGGCCGTCGACGACCTGGACGAGATCGAAAAGCGCCGGCTGAGCTATTTCGCCAACCAGATCGTCGACATGATGGCGCCGACCAACTTCCTGGCGACCAACCCCGACGCGCTGGAAAAGGCGCTTGAAACCGACGGCCAGTCGCTGATCGACGGGCTGGAAAACCTGATCCGGGACCTGGAGTGCAACAACGGCGAGCTGGTCGTGCGGCTGGCCGATGAAAGCGCTTTCCGGCTGGGCGAGAACATCGGGGCGTTCAAGGGCGACGTGGTCTACCGCAACCACATGATGGAGGTGATCCAGTACAGCCCGACCACCGAACAGGTGCACGAGGTGCCGCTGCTGCTGTTCCCGCCCTGGATCAACAAGTTCTACATCCTTGACCTCAAGGCCCAGAACAGCCTGATCAAGTGGGTGACCGACCAGGGCTATACCCTGTTCGTGGTCAGCTGGGTGAACCCCGATGCCAGCTATGCCGATGTCGGTATCGAGGATTACATCCAGGACGGCTACCTGGCGGCCATCCGCGAGGTCAAGGCGATCACGGGCCAGAAGCAGATCAACGTGGTGGGCTATTGCATCGCCGGGACGACGCTGGCCATGACCCTTTCGCTGCTGAAGCAGAAGGGCGACAAGTCGATCAAGTCGGCCACCTTCTTCACCGCCCTGACCGATTTCGCCGACCAGGGGGAATTCACGCCCTTCCTGCAGGATGATTTCGTCGACGGGATCGAGGTCGAAACCAAGTCGCGGGGCATCCTGCCGTCCTACATCATGGCCCGGACGTTTTCGTTCCTGCGCTCGAACGACCTGATCTACACGCCGGCGATCCGGTCCTACATGATGGGGCAGACGCCTCCGGCCTTCGACCTGCTGTACTGGAACGGCGATGGCACCAACCTGCCGGCGAAGATGGCCGTGCAGTACCTGCGCCAGCTGTGCCAGCGCAACGAGTTCGCCTCGGAGGACGGGATCGAGATGCTGGGCCACACCCTGCGTATCAAGGAGGTCGACGTGCCCCTGTGCGCCATCGCCTGCGAGACCGACCACATCGCCGCCTGGCGCGACAGCTACCGGGGGATCCAGCAGATGGGGTCTCGGTCGAAGACCTTCATCATGACCCAGTCGGGCCACATCGCCGGAATCGTGAACCCGCCCAGCAAGAAGAAGTACGGCCATTTCACCAACAAGGATCTGAAGCTGGATTCGCAGGCCTGGCTGGACGGGGCGGAATTCACCGAAGGGTCCTGGTGGCCCCGCTGGGAAGCCTGGCTGAAGGGCCGGTCGGGCAAGATGATTCCCGCGCGTGAGCCCGGCGACAAGGCGCATCCGCCGCTTTGCGCCGCCCCGGGCGAGTACGTTCGGTCGATCCCGGTGCCCGCCGAGCCGGACTGATAGTCCGGTCGGCGGAACTTTGCCTTTCGCCTCCAGCCCTTTATGACATTTTTTCTGCGGCGCAGCAATTTCACTTGAAATGCTGCGCCGCAGCATATATTGTTAGGCAGGAAGAAGGACGGGGTGGGCCCGGACGGAGAACCAGGAAGAGTATTATGGCTAACGCACAAGATATCACCGCAATGATGAAAGACATGATGGGCGCATTCCCGGTCGACACGTCGGCCATGGAAGACGCGTTCAAGACCAGCGCCACGCTGAATGAAAAGCTGTCGGGCGTCGCTCTGGAAGCTGCTGACAAGACCGCCGAGGTTTCGACCGCGTGGACCAAGCAGACCATCGAGAAGCTGGGCGAGCTGTCGAAAGCCAAGGCAGAGCCGGCCGATTACGCCAAGGCACTGACCGATTTCGCTTCGGCAACCGCTGAAATCTCGGCCGAGCACATGGCCGCTTTCGCCGAAATCGCCAAGAAGGTCCAGATGGACACCGTCGAACTGATGATGGCCGCTGGCAAGGACATGACCGAAGACGCCACCGCCGCAATGAAGAAGGCCACGGACGACGTGACCGCCGCCACCAAGAAGGCGACCACTGCAGCGAAGTAATTCGGTTGCCCACGGGCAATTTGCACCATCTCCTCCCCTCAGGTGCAATCGCAGGAAGGGGGCAGGCCGCAGGGTCTGCCCTCTTTTTCTTTTTCGGGGGGAGGGCTGAGGCACCGCCAGGGGCCGCGGCCCGGCCTCCGGGGTCTACCGCCAGGGTTGCACGGCCGGCCAGGGCGGGGGGTATGTACCACCGCCAGGTGACGCCGGGGCACGCCCGACGAGGGCGCGATGACGGCAGTGCATTGTAAAAACGGCCTCTTTCTTTTCGTTCTGCGCTCGCATAGGCTTTGCTGCGATGCTGCATGACCGGGGAGGCTACGGTGGCCGATACAGAGAAACCGCTTCTGATCAAGCGCTACGCCAGCCGGCGGCTTTATAATACGGAAACCAGCGATTACGTCACGCTGGAGGATATCGCCGGCTTTATCCGCGATGGCCGGGAAGTGAAGATCGTCGACCTGAAGTCCGGCGACGACCTGACCCGCCAGTACCTGCTGCAGATCATCGCCGAACACGAAAGCCGGGGCGAAAACGTGCTGCCGGTGACCGTGCTCAACGACCTGGTGCGCAGCTACATGGTGCCGGGCGGGGGGATGATGCCGCAGTTCCTGCAGACCTCGTTCGACATGCTGCGCGACAGCCAGTCGAAGATGCTGGACAACATGACGGTGATGAACCCGATGGCCAAGACCGGGTTCGAGGCGATGAAGGCCCAGCAAGAGGCCTTCGTGAAGGCGATGACCGGCGGGCTTGGCAGCCAGTGGTCAGGCCCCGGAGAAGAAGGCGGGTCGGGCGAGGAAAAGGACGACCTCGACGCCATAAAGAAGCAGCTGGCGGATCTGCAGGACAAGCTGTCCAAGATGAGCTGATATCCTGCCCGGGGGCGGTGTGACGCCGCCCTTTGGCTACAACCGGTCAGCTTTCGGGCCGCGCGCCCTGGTCCATCATCTTTTCGAAGACCGCGTTCATCACCGCAAGCGCGCTGTCATTGGCGGGCGTGACTTTGAACCGGTCGGCAATCGGCATCAGGTAGGACCCGGCCGAGGCCGCAAGGTCCAGCAGGTGCTCCTCGGAGCGGATGCCGTCGTCGTCGGACCCGTCCCGCTCGGGGTCGGGGGGCATCAGGTCCAGCCCGCTGCGCCGTTCCATCCAGGCGATGTCGTCCTCCATCACCGATGCATGCACCAGCGACGGGGCAAAGCGGAACTTGGCCGTCCGCAGCTCGGCCTCGGTGGGCGCGGGGCGGGCGGAGCCGTTGAAGATCAGGCCGGCCAGGGCCGCTCCGGGGCGCGACCGCTTTGCCGCCTGTTCGGCGGCAAGCGCCTTGGCCCGTCTCTGCTGCCGGGCATCCTCGCGCATCAGCAGGCGGATCAGCACCACCCGAGCCCGGAAATAGGCCCGCGATCCGGCGTGGTTCTGGCGCTCGCGGTTGAACAGGTACAGGGCGGCGGCCGACGTCTGGGTCAGGCTTTCGTTGATCCGCTGTTCATTGATCCGCTCGGGCCGGGCGCCGATCTGCGAGGCGAAATCCAGCACCACGGACCCGTTGGGAAACCGCTTGGGATCGAAGCGCAGGTAGGTGATGTTCTCGCGCCCGAAGACGCTTTCGATCTCGCCCAGGCGCGCGGCATAGCGCGGGCGCGGCACGTGGAACGTGTGGCTGCCCGCCTTCAGCCCCTGCTGGAACGCCGAGGAGGCATAGCCCATCGGTTCGCGCACGTAGGCCATGACCCGGATCCGGGTGCTGCGGGCGGACAGGAAGGCGTAAAGGTCGTCAAGCTGGCGCGATTTCAGGCCCAGCACGCCCTCGGCGGAAATCAGGACCTTGTCGTGCCGGCCGTCCAGGGCAGTTTCCAGGTCCGCCTGGTGCAGCGCGCGTTGAGCCAGGATCTCGTCCAGGTCCAGGCCCTGGGCGCGGATCGCCCGCGTCGGCCGGTCCGGGTCGCGGAACAGCATCTGCACCGGCATCGAATGGTTGGACGAGGCCAGGCGGGCATAGGCCAGGGTGCCGTCGTCATATCCTTCGAAACTGTGCTGGATGGACGTCGAACCGGTCTTGTCCATACCGACGTGAAGGAGAACTTCGGGCATTCTGTCTCGGCGTTTGCTACGGGCCGAAGGCGCGGGCCGCCTTCCTCGATATATGCGGTCCCCGAAATACACGCGCCCCTCACCGGTTGGCAAGGGGCGGTTCGGTCAGAGGTGACGCATTGGCGCGTCAGGTGCCGTAGGCGCGCATGTCACCCATCACCGCCTCGACCGAGGCCAGCAGGATGTCGGTGATCACGTCCAGTTCATCGCGGGTCAGCCGGACGGGCAGGCGCACGTCACAGGCCTTCATCAGCATGGACCGGGTCTGGGGCAGCTCGGGCAGGTCCGGAATGAACTGCCAGTTCCAGAACGCCCGGGCATTGTCGGTCGACATGCCGAAGACCTGAACCTTGACCCCGCGCGCCGCCGATTCATCCGAAAAAGCGCGGATCTCGTCGGCCGTCATGTTCTCCATGTTGAACTGGATCGAATCGGGCGCGCGCAGCTCGGGGCCCAGCGGGGCGGGCACGTTGATGAAGGGCGACGCGTTCAGCCGCTCGGCCACGTAGTCGTGGTTGGCCCGGCCATCGGTCACCCGGCGCTCCAGCTCGGGCAGCTGGGCCCGGCTGATCACCGCCGACAGGTTGTTGAGCCTCAGGTTGTAAAGCGGCAGCTGATTCTGCCACTTGGCAAAGGCGGCGGCCAATTCGTTGTTGCCCTGGTCGAAGCCGCGGTGCTTCTTCCAGTTGTGTTCGTAAGCGCCCGACATGATCACGGCCCGCGCGATCAGGTCGGCATCGTCGGTGATCATGATCCCGCCTTCGCCGGCATTGACCATCTTGTAGGACTGGAACGAGAAACAGCCGATCTTGCCGATCGTGCCGATCTTCTTGCCGTGCCAAAGCGTGCCCAGCGAATGGGCCGCGTCCTCGATGACCGGGATGCCCCGGTCCTCGCACAGGCCCATGATCGCATCCATGTCCGAGGTATGGCCCCGCATGTGGCTGATGATCACGGCCTCGACATCGTCCAGCTTGGCCGCGAAATCCGTCATGTCGATGCGGTAATTGTCGCCGACCTCGCACAGGACCGGCGTGCAATCGGCATGCACCACCGACGACGGCACGGCGGCGAAGGTGAAGCCGGGGATCAGGACGCGGGCGCCGGGCGTCAGGCCCAGGGCCTTGAGCGACAGGAACAGCGCCGCCGAGCAGGACGACACGGCCAGCGCATAGCGGCTGCCCATCATCGCGGCAAAGTCTTCCTCCAGCAGGGTCACGGCCGCGCCCTCGGAGGTATAGCGGAACAGGTCGCCGGACTGCAGCAAAGCCTCGATCTCGGCGCGGGCGGCTTCGGGGATCGGCTCTGCCTCGTGGACGTTCGGGACGGTAACCATTTTCAATTTCCTTAACTGGACCTTCGGGAAATCTAAAACAAGATGGCACGCAATCCAAGGCGAAAGCGCGCCTGTCATGAAAACGTCGTTAAAAGTGTCGGTAAGGCTGTGGCGCTTTGGCCCCAGGGGCCGGCTCAATGGGGGCCGGGTCAGATCCCCAGCCGGTCGCGCATTGCATACCACGACATGGCCAGGGCCAGCAGCGGGCTGCGCAGGGCGGTGCCCCCCGGAAAGACCGGGGTCGGCAGGGCGGCAAAGGTGTCGAACCCGTCCGACTGGCCCTGCACGGCCTGGGCCATCAGCAACCCGGCCTGGGTGGCCGATCCGATCCCATGGCCCGAATAGCCCGAGGCGCTCAGGATCCGCGGCGACAACCGGGCCAGCCAGGGCAGCCGTTTCATCGTGATCGCCAGGGTGCCTCCCCAGGCATGGTCGATCTTCACGCCCTTCAGCTGTGGAAAGATCCGTTCCATTGGCTTGCGCACAGTGGCCGCGATGTCGGCCGGAAAGCGGTAGCCATAGCTCTCGCCCCCGCCGAACAACAGCCGCCCGTCCGCCGACAGCCGGAAGTAGTTGATCACGAACAGATCGTCCGCCACCGCCACGTCGCGCGTCAGCACCTCGGCGGTCCGGGGCCCCAGGGGCTCTGTCGCGGCAATGAAATTGTTGATCGGCATGACCCGCGCCGCGACCCGGGGCTCCAGGTCGCCCATGTAGCCGTTGCACGCCAGGATCACGTGATCGGCAGTCACCTGGCCCGCCTCGGTCGCCACCCGCACATTCGCCCCGTCCTCGATCCCGGTCACCCGGCTCATCTCGCAGATCCGGACCCCGGCCGCCTCGGCTGCCTGGGCCATCCCAAACGCCAGTTTCAACGGATGCAGATGACCGGACGACCAGTCGATCAGCCCGCCCTTGTAGACGGGCGAGGGGCACAGGGCATGGCAGGCCGCCGCATCCAGAACCTCGGTCTGCGTATGGCCATAGACGGTCGCCAGGTGCTCGGCATAGCGGTGCACGTGCCCGGCGTCCTTTTCGGACGAGGCCAGCTCCGCCACCCCGGGCCGCAGATCGCAGTCGATCCCGTGCTGGGCGATCAGGTCCCGCACCAACGCGTTCGCCACGACCCCCAGGTCCCACAGCTTGCGCGCCACATCCGGCCCGTGCCGGTCCTCCAGCACATCCTGCGTCACCCGCTGACCGCCGCCCAGCTGCCCGCCATTGCGCCCCGAGGCCCCGAAACCTACCCGATGCGCCTCCAGCAGAACGACACGCCGCCCAGCCTCGGCCAGGTGCAGCGCCGCCGACAACCCGGTATAGCCGCCCCCCACCACGCAGACATCGGCCACAACGTCGCCCGCAAGCGCCGGCCGCGCCTCGGGCAGATCGACACTGGCCGCATACCACGATGCCGGATACCGGCCGGGCCGGTCATTGGCATAGAGCAAGTCCATCCCGCGCTCCTGCTTCTTTCTCTTCAAAAATACCCCGGCCCCACGGGACCCCACGGGCTCAGACGTTCAGCAGAAGGTGCTCCCGCTCCCACGGGGAAATCACCTGCAGGAACTCCTCGTACTCGGTCCGCTTGACGATCCCGTAGACCCGCGCGAATTCCGGGCCCATGACCTCGTGCAGGTCATAGGCATCGTCGAACAGGTCCAGCGCCGATCCCAGCACGCGGGGGATGTCGCCCTCGCTGTCATAGGCATCGCCTTTGTATTCCTCGGACGGAGCCCGCTTCTCCACCAGCCCCAGGTAGCCGCAGGCCAGCGAGGCCGCGATGCCCAGGTAGGGGTTGCAGTCCATGCCCGCCAGCCGGTTCTCCACCCGCCGCCCGGCGGGGTCGGAAATCGGCACGCGGATGCCCGTCGTCCGGTTGTCGCGGCCCCAGCTGAGGTTGATCGGCGCGGCATGGTCCTTGACGTACCGCCGGTAGGAATTGACGTAGGGCGCAAGCACCGCGATGGCATCCGGCAGGTGGTGTTGCAGGCCGCCGATGAAATGGTGGAAGGCTTCCGTCTCGGCCCCGTTTTCGTCCGAAAACAGGTTGCGCCCGGTGGCTGTGTCGATCACCGAATGGTGGATATGCATGGCCGAGCCCGGCTCGTCCGCGATCGGCTTGGCCATGAAGGTGGCAAAGCAATCGTGGCTCAGCGCCGCCTCGCGGATCAGCCGCTTGAAGTAGAACACTTCGTCGGCCAGCTTCACCGGATCGCCGTGCAGCAGGTTGATCTCGAGCTGGCCGGCGCCGCCTTCCTGGGTGATGCCGTCGATCTCGAAGCCCTGCGCCTCGGCGAAATCGTAAATGTCGTCGATCACCGGACCGAACTCGTCCACCGCGGTCATCGAATAGGCCTGGCGCGCCGCGGCCGGGCGGCCCGAGCGACCCATCATCGGTTCGATATCCTTGGCCGGGTCGAGGTTGCGGGCGACGATGAAGAACTCCATCTCCGGCGCCACGATCGGCTCCCAGCCCTGATCCTCGTAGAGCTTGACCACGCGCTTGAGCACGTTGCGCGGCGCGTATTCGATCGGATCGCCGTGTCGGTCGAAGGCGTCATGGATCACCTGCAGCGTCCAGTCGCCGGTCCAGGGCGCGGCGCTGGCGGTGCTCATGTCGGGCTTGAGGATCATGTCGCGCTCGATGAAGCCCTCTTCGCCGGCGGCCTCGCCCCATTCGCCGGTGATGGTCTGGAAGAAGATCGAGTCGGGCAGGTGGAAATACGCCTGCCGGGCAAATTTCGATGCCGGCACGGCCTTGCCGCGGGCGATGCCCGGCAGATCGGAGATGATGCACTCGACTTCGTCGAGCCTGCGGCCCTCGAGATAGGCGGCGGCGGATTCCGGCAGGCTGGCGGTCCATTCGGTGCTCATAGCCGCTTCTCCTTGAAGAACCGCGCGAATTGGGCGCCCACGTCGCCGCTGTCGAGCGGCATCTCGAGCTTGGTCTTGGCGTCTTCGATGAGCTCGGCCGGCACCACGCCCGGGGCGCGGTGCTCGATCAGGCTGTCGACATAGTTGCGGCGGAATTCAGGGTGCGGCTGCACCGTGTAGGCGTGCCCGGGATAGAGGATCGCGGCGTTGTGGCACTTCTCCGAAGAGGCCACCACCTCGGCACCGGGCGGCAGCTCGGTGACCTGATCCTGGTGCCAGGCGTTCACCAGCCGCGTGCTGTCGGGATACTTGTAGAGCGTGGGTCCGATGACCCAGCCCTTGTCGGATTTCTCGACCTTGCCGCCAAGCGCCTGCGCGATGACCTGATGGCCGAAGCAGACCCCGATCAGCGGCTTGCCGGCGGCGTGGATCGCGCGGATCAGCTCTTCGAGCGGTGCCATCCACGGGTGATCCTCGTAGGCGCCATGGCGCGAGCCGGTGATCAGCCAGCCATCGGCAGCGTCAGGCCCGTCGGGGAAGTCGCCGTTGACCACTTTCCAGGTCTCGAACTCGAAGCCATGCCCGTCGAGCAGGGCGTGGAATTGCGTGTCGTAATCCCCGACCTCTTCGAGGATCACGTCCGGGACGAGCCCGGGTTGCAGAATGCCGATTTTCATGAAGCACCGATATCGTTGATGGCCGGAGGGTAGTCCTGCCGCCCTTGGGCGGCAAGAGGGCCTCAGACGGTGTCGAGATAGATTTCCACCTGCTCCTGGGGCGAGAGCTCGGACATGAAATGCAGCTCCTGCCGCTTGGTCAGCAGCAGGTTGCGGATCAGCCCCTCGGGCAGGATGCGCGGCATCACCTCGCTGGCCTCGAACGCGTCCATCGCCTTCTCCCAGCTGCCCGGGATCAGCGGCAGGTCCTGCGCATAGGCGTTGCCGGTGATCGGTGCCGGCGGCTCGGTGCCGTCTTCGATGCCGTTCAGCGCTGCGCCCAGCAGGGTGGCCAGCAGCAGGTAGGGGTTCACGTCGCCGCC
>PAQV01000076.1 GCA_002709405.1 Paracoccaceae bacterium | reverse complement strand
TGGCCGATGGCCTGGATCAGGCGGAACCACCAGCTGCCGACGTCGTCCCGGTCGGTATAGCCGCCGATGGAGGGATCGAACCAGTCGGCATCCACCGGATCGGGGCAATTGCCGGATCGCCGCGCCTCGACCCCGGCGCGGCTTTTGGCCCAGTCGGAATCCTTCGGGTCGCCGGAATGCATCGAAAAGGGCATCAGCAGGTTCTGCCCCAGCGTGCCGTCGAACAGGTAGGGTTGCGAATGGGCGTAACCGATGCGCGCCGCGATCACCGCCTGGTGGACGGTGGACAGGTCGCGCCCGCCGATCTCGACCCGGCCACGTGTCGGCATGACCTCACGCGTCAGAAGACCGGCCAGCGCGGCGCATTCGGCCGCGTTACCGCCCTGGATCGCCAGCCGGCTGCCGGCGGGGATGTCCAGCGAGATGTCCTCGAGCACGAGGTTGCCGTCCTCGTCCGTGACGGTGACGTCCTTGATCGAAATGTCGCCCTTCAGGCGCGGGATCTCGTCGGGGATGTTGTCGATCAGGCGTTCGCCGATCATCGACTTGGGCGCAAAGCGATCCATGACGATGGTCCAGCGCAGCGACATGTCCTGCACCTGGTTGTAGTAATCCAGCAGCTCTTTCCAGGGCGCGGCGATGTCCTTGTAGGCCGCCAGCCCCGCCACCAGCGCGCCGACGCTGATCTGGCCGTTGATCGCCAGGTAGCCGCCGACGAGGTAGAAGAAGAACGGCGTAAGCTGGGTGATCAGGTTGTTGAGGAACTTCATGAAGAACTTCTTCTGGTAGATCTTGAAGCGGATCTCGAAGATCCGCCCCAGCCTGTCCGTCAGAAGGGATGAGCGATAGCGCCAGCCGCCGTTGGCCCGGAGGTCCGATATACCCGCCGCCGTTTCGCCGATTTCCGACGACAGGTGGCGGACCTCGACGATGCGGTCCTTGTTCAGCAGGTTGATCTGGCGCTGCAGCATGGGGATCAGCCAGGCCTGCAGCGGGATCAGGGCGATGCCGGCCAGCCCGAACCAGACGCTTTGCATGAACAGGAAGAACACGATGGTCAGCATCTGCCCGGCCTGGAATACCGGCTGGGCCACCGCGTCGCCCATCAGCCCGCCCATGGGTTCGGCCTCGGCGGTGATCATCGACACCAGCTCGCCCTGGCTTGTGGTGCGGAAATAGGGGGCCGGAAAGCGCATCATCCGGTTCAGCAGCTGGTAGCGCAGCCGCCGCAGCATCCGTTCCGACACGGTGCCCTTGTAGGTGTTGATCTTCATCTTGAAGACGCCCGAGGCCAGCACGGCCGCCAGGAACAGCACGCACAGGGCGACCAGGTATTCGACCTGGGTCAGCCGCATGCCCCAGACCGTGATCGACGAGTTCACCGCGCCGATGGCATCGTTGATGATCCGCTTGGGCAGTTCCAGCGAGGCATAAAGGAACGGGAAGGACAGGATCGTCAGGCCAAGCAGGATCAGCTGATCCTGTTTGGAATACCGCCAGATGAAGGCGAAAAGGCTGCGGTCCATGGCGGTAATATCCGGTTCGTAGGGCGGCAAAACAGGGCGGGGCCGCCCGGGGAATGCCAGTAACTAGGGACCGGCCACCGCGAAAACAAGTTAGCGCACAATGGTATGAAAGCCATTCATGATTGGCACGGGCGCAGCGGTGGTCTTGTCTGTTGCCCGGCACGGGTCTATTGGCTGTGGAACGCCAGTCAGGGGAGGCCGCCATGCTCAAGCGCCAGTTCGACAAGTCCAAACTGCCCAGCCGTCACGTGACCGAGGGCCCGGAGCGCGCTCCGCACCGGTCCTACATGTATGCCATGGGGCTGTCCGACGCCGAAATTCACCAGCCGCTGGTGGGTGTCGCCACCTGCTGGAACGAGGCCGCGCCCTGCAACATCTCGCTGAACCGCCAGGCCCAGGCCGTGAAACTGGGCGTCAAGGCAGCCAGCGGCACGCCCCGCGAATTCACCACCATCACCGTGACCGACGGCATCGCCATGGGCCACGAGGGCATGCGCTCGTCCCTGGCCTCGCGCGAGGCCATCGCCGACACGGTTGAACTGACCATGCGCGGCCATTGCTACGACGCGGTCGTGGGTCTTGCCGGGTGCGACAAGTCGCTGCCGGGCATGATGATGGCCATGGTCCGCCTGAACGTGCCCTCGGTCTTCATCTACGGCGGCTCGATCCTGCCGGGCAAGGCGCCCCAGGTCGACGAGATCCCCGAAGACTTCCGCACCCGTGACCTGACCGTGCAGGACATGTTCGAAGCCGTCGGCCGCCACCAGAACGCCGAGATGTCGGATGCCGCGCTTGATATGCTGGAGCGGGTGGCCTGCCCCTCGGCCGGGGCCTGCGGTGGCCAGTTCACCGCCAACACCATGGCCTGCGTGTCCGAGGCGATCGGGCTGGCCCTGATGAACTCGTCCGGCATGCCCGCGCCTTACGAATCGCGCGACCAATATGCCGAGGCGTCCGGCCAGGCGGTCATGAACCTGATCGAAAAGAACATCCGCGCCCGTGACGTCGTCACCCGCAAGTCGCTGGAAAACGCGGCCCGCGTCGTGGCCTGCACCGGCGGGTCGACCAATGCCGGGCTGCACCTGCCCGCGATCGCGCACGAAGCCGGGATCGACTTCTTCCTGGATGACGTCTGCGACATCTTCCGCGACACGCCCTATTTCGTCGACCTGAAACCGGGCGGCCAGTTCGTCGCCAAGGACCTGTATGACGCCGGCGGCATTCCCGTCGTGATGAAGGAACTGCGCAAGGCTGGCCTGATCCACGAAGACTGCATGACCGCCACGGGTGAAACCATCGGCGCCGAGCTGGACAAGATCACCCGCGAGGCCGATGGCCGCGTGATCTACCCGGTCGACACGCCGCTGACCAAGACCGGCGGTGTCGTGGGTCTGAAGGGTAACCTGGCCCCCGAAGGCGCCATCGTGAAGGTCGCGGGGATCGAAACCCAGCACCAGCGGTTCGTCGGTCCGGCCCGGGTCTTCGAATCCGAGGAAGAGGCCTTCGAGGCCGTCAAGGCGCGCACCTACAAGGAAGGCGAAGTGATCGTCATCCGCAACGAAGGCCCCGCGGGCGGCCCCGGCATGCGTGAAATGCTGGCCACCACGGCGGCCCTGTCGGGCCAGGGCATGGGCAAGAAGGTGGCTCTGATCACCGATGGCCGGTTCTCGGGCGCGACCCGCGGGTTCTGCGTGGGCCACGTTGGTCCGGAATCGGCCCATGGCGGTCCGATCGCCCTGCTGAAGGACGGCGACATCATCACCATCGACGCCGTTTCGGGTGAGCTGTCGGTCGACCTGTCCGAAGACGAGCTGGCCGAGCGCAAGGCCGCCTGGCCCGGAGCCCGCCCGACGAACTATGCCTCGGGCGCGCTTTGGAAATACGCCCAACTGGTGGGCTCGACCTACAAGGGGGCGGTGACGCATCCCGGTGCGCAGGCCGAGACTCATGAATACATGGACCTGTAAACGGGTCCTGACCGGCCTGGCGCTTCTGGCGCTGGCCGGTTGCAGCGAACTCCCGGCCGGGGCAGGGGCCGGCAAGACGCAATCCGCCGGCCGTCAGACCTCGGCCCTGTTGGCGGGCCGCGTGGCCCTGACCGCGCCGGCCGGGTTCTGCATCGATCCCAGCTCGGTCACCACGTCGGGGCGCACCGGCTTTGCCATGCTGGCCCGCTGCGCGCAGTTGTCGCCCCAGACGGCCCTGGTCGCCCTGTCGGGGCAAAGCCCGGCCGTCATGACCGTGACCACCAAGCCCTGGACCGAAGGCGACACGGAAATCACCGACGCCACCATCGCGGCCGCCTATCCGGACGGAGCCGTCATCGAACGCCGTCCAGGCGGGCCGGTGCCCATGGTCAAGGCGCGCGGAGACCGGGCCTTTTCGGCGCTGGACGACACCCATTGGCGCGGCGCCTTCGTCGTCAACGACCAGCTTGTGGTGATCGGCCTGTTCGCGCCCAAGGACAGCCGGGCCCTGGGGGCCAGCGGGGCCAACCTGGTCAGTGCCCTTGGCCGCCGGACGGAAACCGCCAGCCGACAGGTCACAACCGGCACGGCGGCGCCGATTGCCGGCGGATCCTCCTCGGATTAATGGAAAATTTTAACTCTAGGCATATTTGCCGGATTACAGCCCGGCTTACGCTTGGTTAAAAAGAAGGACGTGCCAGGGATCCGGCGCGGCGCGCCGGGGCTGGCCCGGGGTTTGGGAACGGAACACGGCATGAACACCTATCTTGATCGTGTGCATTATCGCCGCGCCATCCGGCGCTGGCGGCGCATGGCCAATGCGGCCGGCAAGTCCGACCTGCCCGAGCTGCGCGCGCAGCGCGGCGAGGCGCGCGAACTGCGCCACCACCTGGACCGGTTGATCCATATCGCCGACGGCCGGCTGGCCCTGCCGTCCATCGGCACCAACAGTTTCCCGCGCCCGCATGGCACCGACTGGTCCTGGCGGCCCGAGGTCTGGCGCGGCCCGCTGGCCCGGCCCGGCCTGGCCGCCGTCGAAACCAAAAGCATGTTCGGCGACGAACTGACCGTCTTCCATGACTGCGGCCAAAGCGAGCTGACCCTGCGCCAGCTGCGCAACCGGCGCGAGGAAGACCTGGCGCCCTTCGGGCTGCGCATGGATGTCTTCCGCTTCGACGGGTCCTTCCTGTCGCTGGTGGTCGACCTGCCCGACGGGGCGGTCAAGGGGCTGACCCGCGACCACCTGGTGCGCCTGTCCACCATCGTCGAACTGGAAAAGCCGTTGGAAATCTTCGCCCGGCTGAACGTCCAGCACGGGCCGAACACCGAACAGATCGTGCGGGAACTGCCCCTGGACGAAAAAGAGATCGTGGTCGAATTCGACCTGGCCTATTCCAAGCTGAACGTAAAGCGGGTGGAACGGGCCTGGGTCGATCTGATCTTCGAAGGCCCCGAAATGAACCAGGTCGTTCTACGAGACCTGACCTTCGCGCGCCTGCCGCGCGCCGCGCTCTGACCCGGAAAGGACCGCCATGCAGCTGACCGAGATCACCCTGCGCAACGGCGTCTGGCAAGGCCGCCTGACCGGCGCCCCGGACACCGGCGCCGAACCGCAGGTGGCCGTGACCTGGCAGGACCGGCCCGTCGAGGGCGTTGCCCTGACCGCCAGCGACCAGCCGGGCCAGTGGGACCTGGCCGTGCCCGTCCCGGCCGAGGCCGTGGCCGACGGGGTGCAGACCTTCGTGATCGCCGATGCGGACGGGGAACGGCTGGGCACCTTTTCGTTGATCGCCGGGGCCGCCGCGTCCGACGACATCCGGGTGGAAATCGAGCTGCTGCGCGCCGAGCTGGACATGCTCAAGCGCGCGTTCCGCCGTCATTGCGTCGAAACCGCCTGACCGAAACCACCTGACTGGATCTGTGCCTCGGGCACGAAAAAGGCCGCATCCCGGTGAAGGATGCGGCCCTTTTCATTGGAAAGACGGCAGTCCTAGTCCTGCGGACCCAGCGCCGACAGACCCTTGAGGATGTCGATGGCATAGGCCAGCTGGTAATCCTCTTGCCGCCGCGCAGCCGAGGCTTCGGCCTTCTCGCGGTCTTCCTCGATCTGGCGGATCTCGTCTTCGGTCAGGCTGTCGTTGGTCAGGCGACCGCGCAGGTCGGCCTCGGACCGGGTGCGGCGGTTGGTGGCCTCTTCCTCGTCCTCGGCGTTGGGATTGGGCCGGGGCTGTTCCACCACGATGTCCGGCGACACGCCCAGGGCCTGGATCGACCGGCCCGACGGGGTGTAGTAGCGCGCCGTGGTCAGGCGCATCGCCCCGTCCGAGCGCAGCGGCATCACCGTCTGGACAGACCCCTTGCCGAAGCTCTTGGTGCCCACGACGATGGCCCGGCGGTGATCCTGCAGCGCGCCCGCGACGATTTCCGAGGCCGAGGCCGAGCCGCCGTTGATCAGCACCACGATCGGCTTGCCGTCGATCAGGTCGCCCGGCGTGGCGTTGAAGCGCTCGCCGTCTTCCGGGTTGCGGCCGCGGGTCGACACGATCTCGCCCTTGTCCAGGAACGCGTCCGAGACCTTGATCGCCTGGGTCAGCAGACCGCCCGGGTTGTTGCGCAGGTCCAGCACGACGCCGTTGACCTTGTCCATGCCGCCGGCGGCTTCGATCTGTTCCTTCAGCCCTTCGGCCAGGTTGGGATAGGTCTGGTCGTTGAAGGTCGTGACCCGCAGAACGACGCTTTCGCCTTCGGTCCGGGTGCGCACGGCGGTCAGCTTGATCGTGTCGCGAATGATCGACACGTCGAACGGTTCGTCCACGCCCTCACGCACCACGGTGATGATGATCTCGGATCCCACCGGCCCGCGCATCATGTCGACGGCCGCGTCCAGGGTCAGGCCCAGCACGCTTTCGCCGTCCACGTGGGTGATGAAGTCGCCCGCTTCCATGCCGGCCTCGTCCGCGGGGGTGCCATCCATGGGCGAGACCACCTTGACGAAGCCCTCTTCCTGCGTGACCTCGATGCCCAGGCCGCCGAATTCGCCCCGGGTCTGCACCCGCATGGCGGCGGCGTCGTCGGGCGACAGGTAGCTGGAATGCGGGTCGAGCGAGGTCAGCATGCCGTCGATGGCGGCCTCGATCAGCTCGCCCGGTTCGACCTCTTCGACATATTGCGCACGGATCCGTTCAAAGATGTCCCCGAACAGGTCAAGCTGTTCGTAGACGCTTGCGTTGCGTTCGCTTTCCTGGGCCAGCAGCGGACCGGCGACCTGGGTGGTGGCGACGATCCCGGCGAGGGTCCCGCCAAGTGCCACCATCAGTACTTTTTTCATGTGTTATCCATCCTGTTCGATCCGGAACCACGACTCGGGGTCCACCGACTGCCCGTTTTCCCTGACCTCTATATAGAGCGTTTCTGACCGCCCGTTTCCAGACCCCTCACCAGCAGTTGACACGATCTCGCCCGTCTCGGGGTCCGACCCGCCCATCAATCCGACCGGAGTCCCGGGGGGAAGCACCTGGCCCACGTCGCCGAAGACCTGGTCGAGCCCCGACAGCACGAACAGCGTATCGGTCTGGGGTTCAAGGATCGTTACGTTGCCCAGGTCCAGCAAGGGGCCGATATAGCGGATCGTGGCCGCGGTGGGCGTGACGACCAGGGCGCGGGGGCGGGTGGCCACCAGGATGCCCTCGCGCGTGACGCCCGCGGCATCGGCAGCCCCGGCCTTGTGCAGCAGGACGCCCTGGACGGGCAGGGGGAGTTCCCCTTTCAGACCCGAGATATCGGCATTGGTAGCCGCGATGTCGCCCTCGACGATGTCGGCCAGCCCGCTGGCGAAGCCGTCGAGCGTTTCGGTCGATCCGATCAGGATCGCCGTGCGCACGGGGTCGGCGGTAAAGCGGCGGGGCAGGTCGGTGCGGTCGGCGATGGCCTGGCTAAGCGCCGCGCGGGCCTGCTGGACCCCGGCCAGCCCTTCGGCCAGCCGGTTCGCGGCGGTTTCCTGCAAAAGGCGCAAGGTGCGGATGTCGTCCAGGTCCGCGCGCAGCCGGTCGGCCTGGGCATCGAGCCCGGGCGCGACCTCGGCCATGATCATCCCCGAGCGCGCGGCACCCAGAGGGCCGGACGGATGCAGCATCAGCACGGGGGGCGGGGCGGTGCCGATGCTTTGCAGCACCCCCAGCAATTGAGAGATATCGTCTTCGCGGGCGGCCAGCCGAGCGGTCAGGCTGGCCTCTTGCAGGGCGGCCCGCCGCAGCCCGTCGCGCATCGCGGCGAGGCCGGCCTCGAAGGCCCGCACGGTTTCGGTCAGCGCCGCCACCCGGTCCCGGGACGAGGTCGCCCCCTGCAGCGACAGGGTCGCGTTTTCCAGCATGACGGCCGCCGCACGCGCCGCTTCGGCCGGGCCCTGGGGCTGCGCCAGGGTATGGCGTGGCCCGGCCAGGGCCAGCGCGACAAAGACTGCGGCGCTCAGCCGTTTCATGCGATCAGGCTTTCCCCGGTCATGTCCTCGGGCAGGTCCAGGCCCATCAGGGCCAGCAGAGTCGGCGCCACGTCGGCCAGCCGGCCATCGCGCAGGGACGCGCCCTCGGGCCCGCCGACCAGGATGACCGGCACCAGGTTTGTGGTGTGCGCGGTATGAGGCCCGCCGGTTTCGGGATCGACCATGCATTCGCAATTGCCGTGGTCCGCGATGACCACCATCGCGCCGCCCGCCTTGTCCAGCGCGTCCAGCACCAGGCCCAGCCCGTCGTCGACCGCCTCGCAGGCCTTGATCGCCGCAACCAGGTCGCCGGTGTGGCCGACCATGTCGGGGTTGGCGAAGTTGGTGACGATCAGGTCGTAATCCGCCTCGATCGCCTCGACGAATTTCGCGGCCACCTCGGGTTCGGACATCTCGGGCTGTAGGTCATAGGTCGCCACGTCGGGCGATTTCGGCATGAAACGGTCCTCGCCCTCGGCCGGGGTTTCCACCCCGCCGTTCAGAAAGAAGGTCACGTGCGGGTACTTTTCGGTCTCGGCCAGGCGGAACTGGGTCTTGCCCTGCTTGGCCACCCATTCGCCTAGGGTGTTGACGATCTTGGCCTTGGGGTAGGCCGTGGTCATGAATCCGTTGTGCGTGTCGGAATATTCGACCATGCCCATCATCGCCGCCAGGTCGGGGCGGGGGCCGGTGTCGAAGGCGTCGAAACCGGGCTGGCCGATGGCGGCCAGGATTTCCCGCGCCCGGTCGGCCCGGAAGTTCAGGCAGAAGAGCCCGTCCGCCTCGCCAAAGCCCTGGTAGTCGCCGATCACCGTGGGGGCCACGAATTCATCGGTTTCGCCCCGGCCATAGGCCATGGCCACGGCCTCTTCGGCGGTGGCTGTCGTTTCCTCGGCCTCGCCCCGGACAATGGCCGTGAACGCCTTGGACACCCGGTCCCAGCGGTTGTCCCGGTCCAGGGCAAAGTAGCGCCCGATCACCGTGCCGACTTCGGCGCTGGCGGGCAGGCGGGCCATCAGGTCGGCCACGAAGCCATCGGCCGAGGTCGGCGCCACGTCGCGCCCGTCGGTGATGGCATGGATGACCGTGGGAATGCCCGCGTCGCAGGTGGCCCTGGCCGCGGCCAGCATGTGGTCGATATGGCCGTGCACGCCGCCGTCCGACACCACGCCCATCAGGTGCGCGGTGCCCTTGCTTTTCTTCAGGGTGGCGATGAAGTCCTGCAGCGCGGCATTGTCGAAAAAGCTGCCGTCCTCGATGGCCAGCTCGATCTGGCCCAGGTCCATGGCCACGACCCGGCCGGCCCCGATATTCATGTGGCCCACTTCCGAGTTGCCCATCTGCCCGGTGGGCAGGCCGACGTCGGGGCCGTGGGTGATCAGCGTGGCATGGGGGCAGGTGGCCATCAGCCGGTCGATGTTGGGGGTCTTGGCCAGGTGGGGGGCGTTGGCCGAGGTGTCCTCGGACAGGCCCCAGCCATCGAGGATGCACAGGACGACGGGTTTCGGCGTGGGCATGAAGCAGGCTCCGATTTGGCGCGTTCCGTGCGTTCTAACGCGGGGCAAACTTGGGTGAAACCGCTTTTGACAGGGGCCGGGCAGGGTGCCGCCGCCGGGGCCGGAAATTCGGGCGGGTGTGGGGGTGCGGGGCGCTTGCAGGGCGCTTTTCGGGGCCGATCGCGGCCAGCGCCGATATTTCGGGCGCCGAAATGTTTCAATCGCTCACGGCCTGGTATGCCAAGGTCACCAATGCGTCAAAACCGCTGAAACACTGCCCGGCGCCCGGCGGGAGTTGCTAACTTTCGGATCACACGAGCCTTTCCGATGTTAGGACCCGCCATGAGACACGATCTGTTCGGCCAGCCGACAAGCCTCGACAGCCCCAACGCCCTGGAGGACTGGAACGCGGCGCAGCTGGCCTTCCTGGCCCATGGGGCATCGACGCCGAAACACCTGGGCGCCGTTCTGGCGGCCGAGCCACATTTCGCCCTGGGCCAGGCGGTCCGGGGCCTGTTCATGCTGCTTCTGGGCCGCAGCGAGATGCTCGACGTGGCGGCCGAGGCCCATGACGCCGCTCTGATGGCCCTGAAACACGGCCAGGTCAGCCCGCGCGAACGGTTGTTCGTGACCGCCCTGTCGCGGTGGATCGAGGGCCGGCCCTCGGCCAGTGTCACCGCGCTGGAACAGGTGCTGGACGATCACCCCGACGACATTCTGGCCCTGAAGCTGGGCCATGCGATCCGCTTCGTGCTGGGGGACAACCACGGGATGCGCGCCTCGATCGAGCGGGTGATGCCGGCCTATGCGCCCGATCACCCCGGGCGTGGCTACCTGCTGGGCTGCCATGCCTTCGCGCTGGAGGAAACGGGCGATTACCAGAAGGCCGAAATCGCCGGGCGGCAGGCACTGTGGATGGCGCCCGATGATGCCTGGGGGCTGCATGCCGTGGCCCATGTGCACGACATGACATGCGATGCCCGGGCCGGGCTGGACTGGCTGGAGGGGCGCGAGGCCGCCTGGGCCCATTGCAACAACTTCCGCTTCCATGTCTGGTGGCACAAGGCGCTGATGCACCTGGACCTTGGCCAGGTCGACGAGGTCCTGGCGCTTTACGATGCCGAGGTCCGCAAGGAGCGGACCGACGATTACCGCGACATTTCCAACGCCACCTCGCTGCTGGCCCGGCTGGAACTGGAAGGCGTCGCGGTGGGCGACCGCTGGGACGAACTGGCCGACCTCTGCGCCCGGCGCACCGATGACGGATCGCTGATCTTCGCGGACCTGCACTACCTTCTGGCCCTGACTGCAACCGGAGACCGCGACGGGCAGGCGCGCCTGGTGGCCCGGATCGCCCGGGACGGCCAGCGGCAACAGACCGAAACCCAGGAGCGCATGGCCGATCCGGGCCTGGCCGCCGCGCGGGGGCTGCAGGCCTTTGGCGAGGGCGAATACGGCCGGGCCTTTGCCGACCTGGCCGGGGTGCGGGACCGGATGCAGCGGGCGGGCGGCAGCCACGCTCAGCGCGATGTGTTCGAGCGGATCACCATCGACGCGGGCCTGCGGGCCGGGCGGTTCGATGCCGTCGAGGACATTTTGAACGATCGTCGGCGGACGCGCGCCGGGAGGGACGACCATTTCGCCGCAATCCGCCGGGATCTGATCCTTGCCGAACGTGGCCATGGCGGTGCGGATCGCAAAAGCGTACCGGCTCAATAACAAGACCAACAAGACCAAGAAGGGGGAGGCGCATGACCAGCCTGTCGCCCGAAGCGGCCTGCGCCGCCAGCCGGCCCACCGCCGCCAGCACCAGCAAGGCGGCGGAGGTGGCACCACCCCGGGCGTCGACCCGCGACCTGCGGCTGGACGTGGCCCGGGGCATTGCCATGTTCATCATCCTGATCGCCCATATCCCGCGCAACCCCTGGACCCTGTGGATCCCGGCGCGGTTCGGCTTTTCGGATGCCACCGAGA
Organism: Paracoccaceae bacterium; assembly: GCA_002709405.1. Lineage (GTDB taxonomy): Bacteria > Pseudomonadota > Alphaproteobacteria > Rhodobacterales > Rhodobacteraceae > Marinibacterium. The sequence continues at coordinate 6,363 of PAQV01000076.1, read as the reverse complement.
TCTTTGTCTTCTGTTCGGGCATGGCCTCGGCCATCGCGTTCGGGGGCAGCTTCGACCGCAAGGGCTGGGCGCTTGGCACCGCCCGGGTCGGGTTCCGCTGCTGGCAGGTCTACTGGGCCCACATCTGCCTGTTCTTCTTCGTGGCCATGACCATGGCCGCGCTGGATACCTATGGCGCGTTCGACAAAAGCTACGTCAACTCGTTGAACCTCGGGCATTTCTTCAACAACCCGATGCCGCAGATCGTGGGCCTGTTCACGCTGACCTACGTGCCCAACTATTTCGACATCCTGCCGATGTACCTGGTCATCCTGGCCCTGATGCCACTGTTCATGGGCCTGGCCCGGATCAACCCGGCCGCCGCAATCGCCGCCAGCCTGGTCATCTGGCTGGCCGCCAACCTCGGGATGCTGCCCCTGCCGGCGGAACCCTGGTCCGACCGGCAATGGTTCTTCAATCCGTTCGGCTGGCAGCTGCTGTTTTTCACCGGATTCGCCTTCATGCGCGGATGGTTGCCGTCCCCGCCCCGCAAGGCCTGGATCGCCTGGGCCGCTGCGGCCTTCCTGCTGCTGGGCTCGCCCTTCGGGTCGTGGAAGGTGCTGACCTGGATCACCGACGCCTGGCCGGCTGTCGGGGGCCAGATCCAGGCCAGCTGGCCGGTCACGGCCGAGTTCAGAATAAAGACTGAATTCGGGCTGTTACGCTATGTGCACTTCCTGTCGATCGCCTACCTGGCCTGGTACTGGGCGGGGGTGGGCGGTGCCCGGCTGACGGCCCTCTACGACCGGCGCATCGGCCATTTCGCGCTGACGATCATCACCAAGGTCGGTCAGCAGAGTCTCGCCGTCTTCGTTTTCTCGATGGCCCTTGCCCGGCTGATCGGGGTGGTCTTCGACCAGCTTGGGCGGTCGGGTTTTGTTGTAACCGCCGGGAACCTAATCGGGTTTCTGCTGATTGTAACCGTAGCCTACACGGCCTCCTGGTTCAAAACCCAGCCCTGGCGGAGCAAGCGTTGATGACGATTAGCCGACGACGATTTTTAACGAGTACCTTGATGGCGGCCGTTGCCGCCGGGGCGGCTCGGGCTTCCGGCCCGGCCGTCCCCTTCAGCCATGACGACGTGATCGCGCGCGCGCGCGAGCTGGCCGGGGGGCGCTATCAGCCGCGACCCACGGTCCCGCAGGACTGGCAGGATATGGGTTATGAGACCTACCGCTCGATCTGGCCGCGCCACGATCGGGCGCTTTGGTATGGATCTGACCGGTCCTACGAGGTCGACCTGTTCCATCCCGGAGCCTATTACGACCAGCCGGTCCGGGTGAACACGGTCGAGGACGGCTTGGCCCAGCCGGTGCCCTTCGACATGGCGCGCTTCGACAAGACCGACAAGGTGCCGGACCTGACCCAGGACGAGACGCTGGGCTATACCGGCCTGCGCCTGCGGACGGAACTGGACGGGTCGGGCCACAAGAACGAATTCGCGGTCTTCCAGGGGGCCAGCTACCTGCGGGCCATCGGCGCGGGCGAGATCTATGGGCTGTCGGCGCGCGGGCTGGCGCTGAACACGGCCGACCCCGAGGGCGAGGAATTCCCCGATTTCGTCGAGTTCTGGCTGGAAAGCCCCGAGCCCGACCAGCGCGAGATCGTCGTCCATGCGCTGCTGGACAGCCCGTCGGTCACCGGGGCCTACCGGTTCGAAATCACCCCCGGCCTGGCCTGCGTGATGGAGGTTCAGGCAACGCTCTTCCCCCGGGTCGACCTGGATCACGTGGGCCTTGGTCCGCTGACCTCGATGTTCCTGTTCGACGGCAAGGACCGAACCCGGTTCCACGATTTCCGCCCCGCCGTGCACGACAGCGACGGCCTGCTGATCCGCAACGGCAATGGCGAGGTGCTGTGGCGGCCGCTGAACAACCCGCGCGAGCTGCAGATTTCGTCCTTTCTTGATCAGATGCCGCAGGGCTTCGGCTTGATGCAGCGCCCGCGCGAATTTTCCGATTTCAACGACCTGGAGGCGCTGTATCACAAGCGTCCGGGCCTTTGGATCGAGCCTCGGGGCGACTGGGGGCGCGGGTCGGTGACGTTGGTGGAAATCCCGGCCGACCGCGAAGTCTACGACAATATCGTGGCCTACTGGCGCCCCGCCGAATCGCTGCGGGCGGGCCAGCAGACGCGGCTGGCTTACCGGATGACCTGGGGCCAGGACGAACCTTTGCCGGGCGGACCGGCCCGGGTGCTGAACACGGCGATGGGCGACGGCTGGCATTCGGGCCAAGTCGTCGCGATCGACTTTGAAAACGATCCGATTTTCGATGATGGCCTGGACAAAATCGACATCATTGTCGCGTCCCCGCATGCCGAGACAACCGAAGGGGTGATACAGCGCAACCCCGAGACCGGCGGACCCAGGCTGGCCTTCGGCTTTGAACCGAAGGACCGATCGATGGTGGAGCTGCGCGCGCAGCTTCGTAAGGACGGAGCGGCCGCCAGCGAGGTCTGGCTCTACCGCTGGACTGCTTGAGGTTTATGATGGTTAACGAACAGAATTCGATGCCCCCTGAATCGCCGCTTGCAATGCCGGTTCAGGATTTCGCCGCCCGGTTTCATGACGACCAGGCTCCGGGCCCCAACCGGCCCCGCGACACTGCCCTGTGGCGGATCCTGGCGTTCAGCCCGGCCACGCTTGGCACCCTGGCCCTGGCCTGGGTGATGCACGGCTGGTTTGCCTCTGACGGGCTGACCTGGCTGGAAGTGGTGCTGCTGGTCCTGATCGGGTTCAACTTCTTCTGGATCTGCCAGACGGTCTGCACCGTGGCCCTTGGCCTGGTGTCGCTGTCGCGGCGGGCGCCGCAGCCCGTTCCGGGCCGGTCCGACCCGATGCGCGTGGCGCTGCTGATGCCGGTCTACAACGAGGTCCCCTGGTACGTTCTGGGCAACGCCAAGTCGATGCTGGAAGAACTGCGCGACAAGAGCGGCGATCACCATTACGCGGCCTTCATCCTGTCCGACACCCGCGACGAGGATATTGCCCGCCAGGAACAGACGGCCGTCGAGGCGATCCAGGCGTCCCTTTCCCCGGGGCTGGAGCTGTACTACCGCCGGCGCGAGGACAACGTCGACCGCAAGGTGGGCAACATCGCCGATTGGGTGGTGCGCTGGGGTGGCGACTGGGATGCCATGCTGGTGCTGGATGCCGACAGCCTGATGACGGGCGACGCGATCGCCCAGCTGACCGATGCGCTGGCCAGTGACCCGTCGGCCGGGCTGATCCAGTCCTATCCGCAGCTGATCGGGGCCCAGTCGGTCTTTGCCCGGATGCAGCAATTCGCCAATTGCGTTTACGGCGTGGCCATTGCCGAGGGCATGGGCCGCTGGTGCGGGGCCGAGGGCAACTATTGGGGCCACAACGCCATCATCCGGACCCGGGCCTTTGCCGCGTCTGCCGGTCTGCCCCGTGTCAAAAGCCTGCGCGGCGGCGGCCTGATCATGAGCCACGATTTCGTCGAGGCCGGGCTTCTGCGCCGGGCCGGCTGGTCGGTGCGCTTCCTGCCGCGCATCCGGGGCAGCTATGAAGAAACGCCGCAGACCCTGATCGACCACATCCTGCGCGACCGCCGCTGGTGCCAGGGCAACCTGCAACACCTGCACCTTCTGGGGGCGCGGGGCCTGTCGGCCATGTCGCGGTTCCACCTGTTCCACGGGGCGATGGGCTACCTGATGTCGCCCATCTGGTTCGCGCTGCTGGTCATGTGGGCCGTGATCGGCATGGGCGAAGAGCGGTCGGTCCTGACTTATTTCTCGCCGTCGAACCCTCTGTTCCCAACGTGGCCCACGGCGGACGACAGCAACCACGTCATCGTCATCGTGCTGGTCTACGGCATGCTGCTGCTGCCCAAGCTGCTGGGCATCGCCGCCCTGCGCCTGACCGGAGACCGGTTCAGCGCCTATGGCGGGGGGGGGCGGGTCGGCCTGTCCTTCGTGACCGAAGTCTGCCTGTCGGTGATCTATGCGCCCGTCCTGATGGTGCAGCAGATGATCGCCGTCTTCCGCACCGCCTTCGGCCTGCAAAAGGGCTGGTCTCCGCAGACCCGTGACGGCGGTACCTATGGGCTGCGCACCCTGCTGCAGTTCCACTGGCTGGAAACCGTCAGCGGTGCGCTGTTGATGCTGGGGATCGTGACGGGCTTCGTGTCGGTCTGGCTGTGCCCGATCGGGCTGAGCCTGATCCTGGCAGTGCCCCTGTCGGCCCTGAGCGGCTTTACCCTGACCCGCCGCCCCGGCGCCCTGATGAGCACGCGTGACGAATATGTCGAACCGGCCATCACCCGTGCCGCCCGCCATTACCGGGCCGAGCTGAAATCGCTTCTGGATGGCAGCGCCGTGGTGACACCCGCCGAGTGATCGGCGTCCTCGGCTGACTGAAACCGAACGGCCCGCCCTCTGACCGAAGGCGGGCCTTTCTACATACACTGTATGGCATCGCGCCTCAGCCGGTCACGTCCTCGAACCAGTCGACCATCATGTCGGCCCAGCCGGCCGGCACCGTGTGGCCGCCGGGGAACAGGGCGAACTCCAGGGCGCTGCCCGGGGCGCAATCGGTCCAGCGTCGGCGCATGAACGCTCCGGTGGTGGCAAAGCCCGTGGGCTTTTCATCGGCACAGGCATTGGCCTGACGCCACAATTCCATCCCGGCAAAGATGTCGCCCTGCTGCCAGGCCCCACCGCCCAAGAAGCGGCCCTCCAGCGGCACCGTCGTGTCCTGCCAGCCATGAGTGTGAAACAGGCGCACCGGCCCGGCACAGGTGTCCGGCTGCGGCCGCCAGAAGCCCCCGGCCACCGGTGCATAGGCCATGAAGGCCCCGGGCGCGTCGCAGGCAAGATAACTGACCATGAACCCCCCGGCCGAAAAGCCCGACAGAATGGCCATGTCCGCATCCAGCCCGAACCGGTCCGCGGCATCTCGGGCCACCCCGCGTAGAAAGGCCGTGTCGTCGCGCCCGCCCCGGCCGGGCAGAAAGCTCCAGCTTTGAGGCCCGTTGCCGCCCCGGGCCAGGCCTTCGGGCGCGATCACCGCATACCCCCGGTCAATCAGCGGCGCGACCAGCCGGGCATTGCCCATCGTCGCCGAGCCCCGCCCGCCGTGGCCGTGCAGGAAGATCACCATGGGCGCGCCCTTGGGCGTTGCGGGCAGGCGGATGTGGTATTCGCCCAGGTCGGTCGCGCAGGTGCCTTCGGCCCCGGCACATTCGGCCATCCCGGGCCCGGCCAGCCCAAGTCCCATGGTTGCGACAGCCAGCAGGCGTTTCCATCCCATCACTCGTCTCCTTCATGGGGTTTCAAGGGCAATCCCGCCGCGATCCAGCCCGGCCCGGCAGACGACCCGATCATGCCCTCGGGCACGTCGATGATCCGTGTGAAGCCGGCCTCGCGCAAGTCAGCGGCCAGTCGGGCCGAGCGCACGCCCCGCGCACAGATCAGCGCAATGGGCGCATCCTTCGGCGCCAGGTCCTGCAGGGCGCTGATGAAATCGTCGCGCCGCATGTCCAGCGGATGCGCGTGTTCCCCCACACCGGTGGCGTCCCATTCCCCGGGCGTGCGGATGTCGACCAGGGTAATGCGCCCGGTCCGGGCTTGCGCTTGGGCCTCTGCCACCGACAGGGTTTCGTCAGACGCGGGCTCAGGGGGCATCACCGCCCGCCAGGTCAGGATGCCGAGCACAGCGCCAACGGCACCGAAGCCCAGGAAATCCCGCCGGACCACCCAGCCCGAGCTTTCAAGGTCCTGTTCCATGTCCATGTTCTCCGCCAGTCCTGGCATGGGCCTAGCACGCAGGCCCGCTCGCGCCGAAGACACGTTGGCGTCAGGGGCGGGGGCGGGGTTTCCTGGGGTGCGCGCGGACCGGGTCTTTGCCGAAAAACCGGGCTGATAAAAACATTTCCTGGGCCATCATGGGGCGGATCGGCCAAGACTGTCGCAAAAGCTCTATGTTTAGTGTGTAGTCATCGGGCAGACCGCAAGATCGGCTCACGCCCTGATCGCGCTCGCCATGACCCTGCCTGGGCCGTGGCGGTGCTTTACGTTGGGGCGTGCAAAAAAAATGAAAAAGGCTCTTGCGACTCGTCCGAACTATCCGTAAATCCCCCTTCACCGGCGGCGCTGAGGCGCCACACGGTAGCCCGGACGGAACGAGGCGCGGCGCTGAGAAGCGAAGTTGCTGAGGGAAGCGAGGGTCACAATCAGAGGCATGACTGGGCGGGCGCGCCGGAAAGATAGGGCGCACTGGTCTGGTTTTTGTTCTCTACGCTGTTTGACATTGTCGGTATCTGAAGAGATATGCGGGCGGTTTGGTTCATTCGATGGATC
>PAQV01000075.1 GCA_002709405.1 Paracoccaceae bacterium | reverse complement strand
CGTCGATCAGATCGTCATGCCAGTTGACGATGGCCTGAGTGGTCAGCGGGCTTTCGCAGATGCCGCCGATCATCATCTCGCGGCCGGCTTCGATCCGCTTGGCGATGGCGATTTCGCCCTCGCGCGACAGCAGCTCCACCGAGCCCATCTCGCGCAGGTACATGCGCACCGGGTCGTCGGTACGGTCCAGCTTTTCCGTCTCGGACTGGGAAACCGAGACCTCGCGCGAGTTCGAGGTTTCGACGATGTCCGTCGATCCCTTGTTCTCTTCGTCTTCGGTCTCTTCGGCTTCGATGATGTTGATGCCCATTTCGGACAGCATCGACATCACGTCCTCGATCTGCTCGGAACTCACCTGGTCCGGCGGCAGAACCTGGTTCAGCTGATCGTAGGTGATATAGCCCTTCTCACGCGCCTCGCCGATCATCTTCTTGACGGCGGCCTGGCTCATGTCGAGCGAGATTTCCTGCTCCTGGTCTTCCGACTTCTGGTCTTCGGTGTCCTTGGCGGCCATTCGGTGCTCCTGATGGGGATCGGGGCGATTCGATATCGGCGAATCATTAGCGCGACAATATGATTCGGCTACCCGCTTACCCTCATTTATTTACGTCTCTGTCACCATTCGGTGTCATGTTCTTGGCTTACCAAAGGATATCTGTGCCAAAAGCGCATCCAGCGCCGAGCGTTCGTCGCGATTGATGGGCGCTCCATTGTCACCGATATCGTATTCGGCGGTGTCCTCCTGCTGGCTTCGCGTCGCGCGGTGGTGCGATTGCGCGGCCTCTCCAAGCCGCCACGTCACCGCCTCGTCAGCGAAGCCCTCCATTTCCTCGATCGCCTCGGCGATCTCGGCGCTCAGCCCCCGCGCGGCCGAGAGTTTCGCGATCTCGCCGGCCACGGTCATGCGGGCCAGGTCCGGATCGCCGGTTTTGCGCAGGCAGGGGCTGATGGCCACATGGCGAAGCTTCATCAGGTTTTCAAGGGCCTGCGCACCAATCTCCTGTTCCAGGTCGCCATGCGCGGGGTCATGACGTAGCAGGAGTTCGCGCAGGCGGGCATGTTCATCGTCGCGGCAGGGCATCGACATCAGCCCGTCGTCGAACTCGGAAATGATCTGGGGCGTGACGATCAGGGTGGCCAGGATCACCGCCTCGCGCATGTGGTCCTGCGCGGCGTCGTCGGCGGTGGCCAGGTAGGACGACCGGGTGCTTTGCACCGGACCAAGAGCCTGGGCCGGGGCGCGCCATCCGCCCTTGCCCGCCTTGCCCCGCCCGCCCGGACGGCCCTGCTGGCGCTGGTCGGAGAACAGTTTCCACGTCAGCCCGCGCAATTCCCGGTCGTAGTGCTGGCGCAGCGCCTGGTCCTGGATCAGGCCGGTGACCTTCTTGAGGTCAAGCTCCAGCGCGGCCTTGCGTTCGGGGCTGTCGAAAACCTTGCCCTCGGTCGCGCGCTGCCAGATCAGCGCCACCATCGGGCGGGCGGCCGCAAGCACCTTGGCCACGGCCTCGGCCCCCTCGGCGCGCAGCAGGTCGTCGGGATCCTTGCCGTCGGGCATCAGGGCAAAGCGCAACGAGCGGCCCGGCGCAAGAAGCGGCAGGGCCAGGTCGATGGCCCGCAGGGCCGCCTTGATCCCGGCCTTGTCCCCATCAAGCGACATCACCGGCTCCGGCGCGATGCGCCACAGAAGCTCCAGCTGGGGTTCGGTGATAGCGGTGCCCAGAGGGGCCACGGCCGCTTCGAACCCGGCCTCTGCCAGGGCGATCACGTCCATGTAGCCTTCGGCCACGATCAGCTGCTGCCCACGGCCCGCGGCTGCCCGGGCGGGGCGCAGGTTGTAGAGGTTGCGGCCCTTGTCGAACAGCGGCGTTTCCGGCGAGTTCAGGTATTTCGCGTTGTCGTCGGGGTCCATCGCCCGGCCGCCGAAGGCAATCGCCCGACCGCGGGCATCGCGGATCGGGAACATCACCCGGTTGCGGAAGATGTCGTAGGGGTTGCGCCCCTTCGAGGACGGCCGGGCCAGGCCCGCATCCATAATCAGGTCCTCGGCCACGCCCTTGCCGCGCAGGTGGTCCCACAGTCCCTGCCAGCCGTCCGGCGCAAAGCCGATTTCCCAACGATCCAGGGCGGCCTCGGTCAGCCCGCGCCGCGACAGGTAGGCCCGGGCGTCGCGACCGGCGCCGGTTTTTAGCTGCAGGCGGTAGAATTGCACCGCCTGTTCCATGACCTCGACCAACAGGGTCTGGCGGTCGATCTTCTTCTGGGCCTGGGGATCGCGCGCGGGCATCTGCAGGCCCGCCTCGCGCGCAAGGATTTCGACCGCTTCCATGAAGGACACGTTTTCGCTGTCCTTGACGAAGCCGATCACGTCACCCTTCGCCTGGCAGCCGAAGCAGTAGTAAAAGCCCTTGCGGTCATCGACGTGAAAACTGGCCGTCTTTTCATGGTGGAACGGACAGGGCGCCCACCAATCGCCCTTGCCCTGGTTGGACTTGCGCATGTCCCAGGTCACCTTGCGGCCGACCACCTGGCTCAGGCTCAGGCGGCCGCGGACCTCGTCAAGGAAGTTCGGAGGCAGGCTCATGGTGCGGGCACCGGGTTGCGAGGTGCGGGCACGAGGGGGTGATATGTGGGCAGGGCGATCAGTTCAGGCTGTCCTTGAAGGCGTCCCAGTTGGCGATGCAGACCTCGGACCAGACGGCGCCCAGGTCGTTCTTGCGCACGTCGCGCATCTTCTGTTCGTAGACCCAGGGCGTCAGCTGCACGATGGCATTGTCGTAATTGTCGGGCCAGGCCGGATCGCTGGCCAGGATCGTGTCGCGCACGTCGCGTTCCTTGACCCGGTCAAGCCGGGCCTGCTGGATCGCGCCGACGACGCTGGCGGTCTGGCCGCAATATTCTTCCTTCGTCACCTCTTGCGCCGCCGCGCCCGTGGCGGAACCCACGGCAAGCGACAGGGCAAGGACAAGCGAAGGGGCGACCGGGGTAAAGCGGATCATCTCGTGCCTCCAGAATCGGGATAGGCCCAAGGTTACAATCCCCCGGCCCCGGCTTCCATCTGTCTTCTGCGTCTTCGGTGCGGGGCCGGCATGGCCTTGCCGGTCACAATCCCTTGGCCCGGTAGCTGGCAGCCACCTTGCCGATGGACACGATATAGGCCGAGGTCCGCAGGTCGGCCACGTCGTCGCGGTCATGCCAGACCTCGCGCATGGACTGGTAGGCGATGCGCATGGTGTCATCGAGCCCCGAGCGCACCAGTTCCAGCTCATCCGCGCCGCGCAGGTATTTCTCCTTGAACCGGGGATCAAGCGTCCACGAGTTGCCCAGGGCCGAGGACAGCCGTTCCAGTTCATTCACCACCAGCTGGTGGCGGGCCTCTTCCTGGCGGCGCTGCATGCGGCCAAAGCGGATGTGGGACAAGTTCTTGACCCATTCGAAATAGGACACGGTGACCCCGCCGGCATTGGCGTACATGTCGGGGATGATCACGGTGCCCCGCTCGCGCAGGATGTCGTCGGCCCCGGCGGTGATCGGACCGTTGGCCGCCTCGATGATCAGCGGCGCCTTGATGCGGGCCGCGTTTTCCAGGTTGATGACCCCTTCCAGGGCCGCCGGGATCAGGATGTCGCAGTCTTCTTCCAGCACCGACCCGCTGTCGGTCGCGTGGCCGGCGTCGGGATAGCCGCAGACCCCGCCGTGACGGATCAGCCAGGCGCGCACCGCTTCGACATCCAGCCCGTCGGGATTGAACAGGGCCCCATCCCGCTCGATGATGCCGGTGATGATGGCCCCGTCTTCCTCTTGCAGGAACTTGGCCGCGTGGTAGCCGACGTTGCCGAGCCCCTGCACGATCACCCGCTTGCCCTCGAGGTCGCCGCTCAGCCCGGCCTTGGCCTTGTCCTCGGGGTGGCGGAAGAACTCGCGCAGGGCATATTGCACGCCCCGGCCCGTGGCCTCTACGCGGCCGGCAATCCCCCCCGCGTTCAAGGGCTTGCCCGTCACGCAGGCCTTGGCGTTGATGTCGGTCGTGTTCATCCGCGCGTATTGGTCGGCGATCCAGGCCATTTCGCGTTCGCCCGTGCCCATGTCGGGCGCGGGCACGTTCTGGGCCGGGTCGATCAGGTCGCGCTTGGCCAGTTCGTAGGCAAACCGGCGGGTGATCTGTTCAAGCTCGTATTCGTCGTATTGCAGCGGGTCGATGCACAGCCCGCCCTTGGCCCCGCCGAAGGGGGCTTCGACCAGGGCGCACTTGTAGGTCATCAGGGCCGACAGGGCCTCTACCTCGTCCTGGTTGACGCTGATGGCGTAGCGGATGCCCCCCTTCACCGGTTCCATGTGCTCGGAATGGACCGAGCGATAGCCGGTGAAGGTCTGAAGCCCCCCGCGCAACCGCACCCCGAAGCGCACGGTGTAAGTCGCATTGCACACGCGGATCTTCTCTTCGAGCCCCGGCGGCATGTCCATCAGGGCGGCCGCCCGGTTGAACATCAGGTCCACGCTTTCACGGAACGTCGGTTCTGTCTTGATCATGGCTGCGCCTCCTCCTTGCGCGGTCGGGGGGTTCCCCCTTCGTTTTGGCCTACAGCCTATGACGCTTCGGTTAATCCGCGAAGCAGGATCGACATTTTGCCCTGCGCGGGACGATTGTTTCCCCCCCTGCCCCGGCCCTGTCTGACGGCGGGGACACAGGCGCGACCAGGTGCGAGCCGCCCTTGGCGTCACCGTCGCGGACGGCTCGAATGTGCCCGCCACCGCACGCCCTGGCATGGAAATGACGTATTCCGAGGGTCCGCTTTGCGCCGATCCGCCGATTTTCCGGGGCGGCGCAGGGCGCTGCAGGGGCTGAGCGCGCGCCGCACCGATGACACGGTTTCGATCCCTCGTCCCGGCTGCGCCCCCAAGCCCGACGGTCAAACGGCCGGGGCCACGGGCCATGTCAGGGTCGTCTGCGCCCGCCGACAAGGGGCCCGGACTCGGTGCATCGGCTCCTTCAGGGCGCCCCCAAATGTCTTAACGCTTCCTTCAGAAACTAAGGGCGATCCTGTGAACGAAGCCAGGCCCAGGCCCCGCATTGTTTCCGAAAATTCGATAACCATCAGAATTGCAACGAAAAACTTGGAAAAAGCCGTCTGCTCGCCACATTCTCGCCACACCTATTATCGATCCAGACGCAAGGCATGTGGGGTGCCTTTCCGTCAATGCCCTATGGGGGGGTTAAAGGTAGTCAATGAATATGTCACTTGCACAACGCGTCGTGTCTGTCATGCGCGCGAAAGCCCCACACGGGGCGCTGCGCCGCTTCGCCCGCGAAGAAGATGGCGTCATGGTCATCTTTGCCATCTACATCTTCCTGATGATGCTGATGATCGGCGGTGTCGGCATCGACGTCATGCGCTTTGAGCGTGACCGGACCATGGTGCAATACACCCTGGACCGCGCCGTGCTGGCCGCAGCCGACCTTGATCAGCAGCTGGATCCGACGTCCGTCGTGCAGGACTATTTCAACAAGGCCCAGATCGGCGACTACCTGTCTTCTGTCACCGTCGACCAGGGCCTGGGCTACCGGGTCGTGTCGGGTGCTGCCAAGACCACCTTCGACACCCAGTTCATGCACATGACCGGCGTGGACACCCTGACGGCCAACGCCGCATCGACCGCCGAGGAACGTATCGACGGCGTCGAGATCTCGCTGGTGCTGGACGTCTCGGGGTCGATGAACAGCAACAACCGCCTGCCCAACCTGAAGGTTGCCGCCAAGGATTTCGTCGACGAGATGTTCGACAATTCCGAAGAGGGCAAGGTGTCGATCTCGATCGTGCCCTACGCCACGCAGGTGTCGGTGCCGGAAAACGTCTGGGACTATTTCACCGTCACCGACGAAGAAGATTTCGCCACCACCGTCACGCGTGAGGTCAACTCGGGCAACATCCCCGCCTTCCCGCGCTGCATCAACTTCGAATCCAGCGACTTCGACTCGACCAGCGTCAGCCTGTCCCACGAATACGAACGCACGATGTTCTTCGACCCGTGGTACTACTACGAAGGCCGTGACCGCGACCCGATGAAATACGTCACCCTGCCCGTCTGCGACCCGACCCCCAGCCGCGAACTGGTTGTAATGGAAGACGACCGCAACGTGCTGAAGAACTTCATCGACGACATGTGGGGCGGTGGGAACACCTCGATCGACGTGGGCATGAAGTGGGGCGTCGCCCTGATCGACCCCTCGCTGCAGACCATGGTCAGCTCGATGATCGGCGACGGCGAGATTTCGAACAACTTCGAAGGCCGTCCCCTGAACTACGATGACAGCTCGGCGCTGAAGGTGATCGTGCTGATGACCGACGGTCAGAACACCTCGCAGTACTTCATCAACGACGGCTACCGCCGGGGCATGTCGAACATCTGGTGGAACGAAAGCCAGGAGAAATACTCGGTCTACACCGGCCTCGATACCGACGACGAGGACAACGACAACAACTACCACGAACCGTTGTTCTACTGGCCGCACACCAATTCCTGGGAAGACCACGCCTATGGCGAGGGCACCTATGAAGAGACGTCTTACGACTACGAATGCACGTCCTACAAGCGCAACGGGTCCTGCCGGAAGTACAAGCAGGTCGCCACGACGGTCGTCGTCGACGAACCGGGCACGGCCGAGGAAGTCAGCTATGCCGACCTGTGGGCCTTCACCACGATGGGCGAGGTTGTCGAGTCTCTGTACGAACCCTGGATGAACGACGACCAGGCCTGGAACGACTGGTACTACGCCGTGCGCAGCTACGTGAACTCGTCCACCAAGAACAACCGCACGTCGCGGATCTGCGACCAGGTGAAGGAAGAGAACGTCATCGTCTTTTCGATCGGCTTCGAGGCCCCTTCGAACGGCCAGGCCGTGTTGCAGGACTGCGCCAGCTCGCCCGCCCATTACTTCGATGTGGACGGTCTTGAAATCTCGGATGCCTTCTCGGCCATCGCGTCCTCCATCCGCCAGCTTCGGTTGACCCAATGACACGTCGAACCCTTACCTTCCTTCGTCGCTTCAGACGCTCCGAACGGGGTGCGGCCACGATCGAATTCGTCATCACTTTCCCGGCCCTGCTGATGATGCTGGCCTCGGCGGTGGATCTCGGCTTCATCTCGCTGCGCCACAGCATGCTGGAAAGCGCCATGGACCAGGTGGTGCGCGACATCCGGCTTGGCACCGGGTCCGCACCGCAACATGACGACATCAAGCTGCAGATCTGCGAAAGGGCCGGCTTCATCGACGATTGCAACAACTCGTTGCGGCTGGAGATGATCCAGGTCGATCCGCAGAACTGGCAATCGCCCGACCCCGACGCCGACTGCACCGACAAGTCGCAGGAGGTGTCCCCGGTGCGCAACTTCGTCAACGGGCTCGACAACGAGCTGATGATCATGCGCGCCTGCGTCAAGGTCGACCCGGTCTTCGCGAATTTCGGGCTGGGGGCGAACATGGTTAAGGACGGCGCGGGCCAGTACTCGCTGGTCTCTTCGACGGCTTTCGTTCAGGAACCGAGGTAACAGGACAATGGGTATTCAAGGGATCAAATCGGCCCTGGCGCGCAGCCTCGGCCCTGCCCTGTCGCGCTTTGCCAGCGACACGAAGGGGTCGATATCCGTCGAATTCGTGATGATGATGCCGCTGCTGTTCTGGGCGTACATGTCGGCCTATGTCTTCTTTGACGGCTACCGGCTGAGCACGACCAACCTCAAGGCCGCCTACACGGTGTCGGATCTTCTCAGCCGCGAGACCCAGGTCATCGACGACGATTACATCGACACGCTGGTCCAGCTGGTCAAGTTCCTGACCCAGCCTGACAACGAAGTCGACATGCGCATCACGCTGGTCAGCTGGAACGAGGACGACAACCGCTACTATGTGGACTGGAGCGAAAGCCGCGGGCTGGGGCAGCCGATCAACAACGGCACCATCCACCAGTTCTTCGACAAGCTGCCGGTGCTCTACGACGGAGACCGGGTGATCATGATGGAAACGCGGGGCTATTATGATCCCGATTTCAACATCGGCTGGGACAAGAAGGAATTGTACAACCTGGTCGTCACCCGGCCCCGCTTTGCCCCCCAGATCGTCTATAGCGGCTGACCTGTCGTCAGCCCGCCGGTGACCACCACAGCACGCCCGCATGACTTTGCCGGGCGTGCTTGTTTCTTGGTGCCATTTGCAGGGTCATCGCCTTGGTCCGCCGGGACCCGGTCAGGCCCCGCCCGCCGCCACCAGCTTGCGCACCATTGCGCAATAGGCCCCTGTCACCTCGTCCCGCGACAGCCGCCCGGCCTCGCGATACCAGGTCGTCACCCCGGTCAGCATGGCGATCACCGCCAGGGTCGCTACCTTGGGATCGGCCACGTCGAAGACCCCCGCCGCCACCCCGTCGCGCAGGATGGTTTCCAGCTCGTTTTCGTAGGCCCGGCGCAGGCCCTCGATCTCGCGGAAGTTCTCGGGGCTGAGGTTGCGCAATTCCATGTAGGCGATGAACACCGCGTCGGGCCGTTCCAGGTGGTAGCGGATGTGGAAGGCGGTGAACGCCTCCAGCCGGGCCAACGGATCAGGGCTGGCGGGTTCGGCGGCGCGGGCCTCGAGCAGGTCTTCAAGATGAGACCGCATCAGCCCGGCCAGCAGGCTTTGCTTGTCGGCGGTATAGTTGTAAAGAGCCCCGGCCTGCACCCCGACTTCCGAGGCGATCTGGCGCATCGAGACCGCCGCATAGCCGTATTCGGCGAAAAGCCGTAGGGCGGCCTCGCGGATCTTGGGGCCGGTGATGTCGGAATGCGAACCGGTGGTACGTGCCATGTGCCCCAGATTATTCGAACAAGCGTTCAGATAAAAGCCCGAAGGCAGCGCACCTGCGCGGCTGTTGCGGGTCGGGCGCGGATCGGGCATCAAGATCGGGCGCCGTCTGCTCCGGCGTTTCAAGGATCCGGCCCATGACCTGCCCCCCGACGTCCCCCCGAATGTTGCCCCGAATGGCCCCCCTGGCCCGCCGCTGCACAGGACCGGCCGCCCGGTTGTCGCTGACGGCCACGCTGGCCCTGCTGCTGACAGGCTGCATCGAGGCCCCGGAACTGGACGCCGTCGCCGATCCCGAACTCGCCCGCGCCGCCTATCCGGAGCTGATCCCGCTGGGCCCTGTCATCGCTGCCGGCACCGCGGCAACGGGCGCCACGCCTGAAAGCCAGGGGGCCGATCTGCAAGCGGGACTGGAAGGCCGCGTGGCCCGCCTGCAGTCCCAGGCCGAGGCGCTGCGCCGGTCCGATGTGCTCGACACCGAGGCGCGTCAGCGACTTATGCGCCAGCTTGGCCGCTAGCGCCCGGTCGCCGCGTTGCACGCCTGACGGGAACCCGTTACACGACGATCCGACACACGACCGAGAAAGGATCCCCGGATGTCGACACCCCTGCGCCTTGGAATTGCCGGTCTGGGTACTGTCGGGGTCGGAGTGGTCCGTATCCTGCGCCGCCAGGCCGCCGTGCTGAGCGCCCGCACCGGGCGCGAGATCAAGTTGGTGGCCGTGTCCGCCCGCGACCAGAACCGCGACCGTGGCGTGCCCCTGTCGTCCTATGCCTGGGAAAGCGATCCCGTGGCCCTGGCCAAGCGCGACGACATCGACGTCTTTGTCGAGCTGATGGGCGGCCATGACGGCCCGGCCAAGGACGCGACCGAGGCCGCCCTGGCCTCTGGCAAGGACGTGGTCACCGCAAACAAGGCCCTGCTGGCCCATCATGGCCAGGCCCTGGCCGAAACCGCCGAGGCCGCCGGCCGCGTGATCCGGTTCGAAGCGGCCGTGGCCGGGGGCATCCCGGTGATCAAGGCCCTGACCGAGGGCCTGGCCGGCAACGAGCTGACCCGCGTGATGGGGGTGATGAACGGCACCTGCAACTATATCCTGACCCAGATGGAAGCGACCGAGCAGCCCTATGAGGTGCTGTTCGAGGAATGCGCCAAGCTGGGCTACCTGGAAGCCGATCCCGAACTGGACGTGGGCGGCATCGACGCCGGCCACAAGCTGGCCCTGCTGTCGTCCATCGCCTTCGGCACCAAGGTGGATTTCGACAACGTGCGGCTGGAGGGGATCCAGCGGATCACCCTGGAAGACATCCACCAGGCGCGCGACATGGGCTTTCGGATCAAGCTGCTGGGCGTGGCCCAGCGGACCCCGCGCGGCCTGGAACAGCGGATGCAGCCCTGCCTGGTGCCGGCCTCGTCTCCGCTGGGCCAGCTGGAGGGCGGCACCAACATGGTGGTGATCGAGGGCGATGCCGTCGAACAGATCGTGCTGCGCGGCCCCGGCGCGGGCGAAGGCCCGACGGCCAGTGCCGTCATGGGTGACATCTGCGACCTGGCGCGCGGGTTCCGGGTGCCGACCTTCGGCCAGCCGGCCGACACGCTGGACCCCGCGCCCGCCGCCACCGCCGCCCTGCCCGCGCCCTACTACCTGCGCATGCGGCTGCAGGACAAACCCGGTGCCCTGGCCAAGATCGCGACGGCGCTTGGCTCGGCCGGGATCTCGATCAACCGGATGCGCCAGTATGGCCATTCCGAACCCACCGCGCCGGTGCTGATCGTCACCCACAAGACCACCCGCGATGCGCTTGATGAGGCGATCACCGCCATGCAGGACACCGACGTCATGGTCGGCCATCCCGTTGTCCTGCGGATCGAAAACGTCTGATCATTTTTCACAACAAGTCGTTAAGATATTCATCAGAGAAACTTCGAAGGAACGTCCCCATGAGCACCAATGTCGAATTCCACGACCGCATGTTGTCGCTGGGCCTGGCCCGCGTGGCCGAACAGGCCGCCCTGGCCTCGGCCAAGTGGGTCGGCCGCGGCGACGAGAAGGCCGCCGACCAGGCTGCCGTCAACGCCATGCGGGAGCAGCTGAACAAGCTGGACATCAAGGGCGTCGTGGTCATCGGCGAAGGTGAGCGCGACGAGGCGCCGATGCTGTATATCGGCGAAGAGGTCGGCACCGGTGAAGGCCCGGGCGTGGACATCGCCCTGGATCCGCTGGAAGGCACCACGCTGACGGCCAAGGACATGCCCAACGCGCTGACCGTGATCGCCATGGGCCCGCGCGGGTCGATGCTGCACGCGCCCGACGTCTACATGGAAAAGCTGGCGATCGGACCGGGCTTTTCCGAAGGTCTGGTGACGCTGGACATGCCCCCGGCGACTCGGGTGTCGGCGCTTGCGTCGGAAAAGGGATGCGCGCCGTCCGACATCACCGTCTGCATCCTGGAACGCCCCCGCCACCAGGACATGATCGAGGAAGTGCGCTCGACCGGGGCGTCGATCCGGCTGATCACCGATGGCGACGTGGCCGGCGTGATGCATTGCGCGGAACCAGAAAAGACCGGGATCGACATGTACATGGGCTCGGGCGGGGCACCCGAAGGGGTGCTGGCGGCCTCGGCGCTGAAGTGCATGGGCGGCCAGATCCAGGGCCGGCTGCTGTTCCGCAACGACGACGAACGCGGCCGCGCGGCGAAGGCTGGGATCACCGACCTGGACAAGATCTATACCCGGGACGAGATGGTCAACGAGGACGTGATCTTTGCCGCGACCGGCGTGACCGGGGGCACCCTGCTGCCGGGCATCAAGCGCGAGATCGGCTGGCTGACCACCGAGACGATCCTGATGCGGTCGAAGACCGGCTCGGTGCGGCGGGTGCAGTACCGCTCGCCGATCGAGGAATGACAGGGCAGCGCCCGGCCAGCCCGTCGGACGCCTTCGGCGGGCGTATTTTTGCAAAGATGAAGACGGGGGGCGTGACAAGCGCCCCCTGCGTCTGTCTGCCATGAGTTTCCTGGGGGTCGAAAGCTCGTTGACGGGGCGGCGCTGGCTGGGGCCGTCGATCGAGCTTGAGCGGGCGTCAGAGGCGTTGGCGCAGGGCACCGGGCTGGCCCGGCCGGTCTGCCAGGTGCTGGCGCGGCGGGGGGTGCCTGCGGCGGAGGCGCAGGCTTTTTTGGCGCCGCAATTGCGCGATCTGCTGCCGGACCCCAGGACCTTGCGCGACATGGAACGGGCGGCGGCGCGGGTTCTGGCGGCGGTGGCCGGGCGGCAGAAGATCGCGGTCTTTGCCGACTACGACGTGGACGGGGGGTCTTCGGCGGCGCTGCTGGTCAGCTGGCTGCGGGCCCTGGGGCGCGAGGCGACGGTGTACGTGCCCGACCGCATCGACGAGGGATATGGGCCGAACGTGCCGGCGATGCAGGCGCTGGCCAAGGGTCACGACCTGATCATCTGCGTCGATTGCGGGACCCTGTCCCATGAACCGATCGCTGCCACCGGCAACACCGACGTGGTGGTCCTGGATCACCACCTGGGCGGGGAAACCCTGCCCGACGCCCATGCGGTGGTGAACCCCAACCGCCAGGACGAGGACGGCAGCCTGGGCCATCTGTGCGCGGCGGCGGTGGTTTTCCTGATGCTGGTCGAGGCCGGGCGCCAGTTGCGCGAGGCCGGAGAGAAGGGCCCGGATCTGCTGGGCATGCTGGACCTCGTCGCCTTGGCAACGGTGGCGGATGTGGCCCCCCTGGTCGGGGTCAACCGGGCCCTGGTGCGCCAGGGCTTGCGGGTGATGGCCCGGCGCGACCGGCCCGGGTTGGTGGCGCTGGCCGACGTGGCCCGTATGGACAGCGCGCCAAGTGCCTATGCGATGGGGTTCCTGCTGGGCCCCCGGATCAACGCGGGTGGGCGGATCGGCAAGGCCGACCTGGGCGCGCGCCTGTTGTCGACGCTGGACCCGCACGAGGCGCAGGCCCTGGCCGAGCGGCTGGATACCCTGAACACCGAACGCCGGGCCATCGAGGAAGCCGTCCGCATGGCCGCGCTGGACCAGGCCGAGGCGCGCGGGACCGATGCCCCCCTGGCCTGGGCGGCGGGGGAAGGCTGGCATCCGGGCGTCGTCGGCATCGTGGCCTCGCGCCTGAAGGAAACGACGAACCGCCCCGCCGTGGTGATCGGGTTCGACGGCGACGAGGGCAAGGGCTCGGGCCGCTCGGTGACCGGCGTGGACCTTGGGGCCTCGATCCAGCGGATTGCCGGCGAGGGCCTGCTGGTCAAGGGCGGCGGGCACCGAATGGCTGCCGGGCTGACCGTGATGCGCGACCAGCTGGACCCGGCAATGGACCGGCTGTCGGACCTGCTGGGCCGCCAGGGTGCGGGATCGCTGGGGCCGGCGGATCTGAGGCTCGACGGCATGCTGATGCCCGGGGCCGCCACGGTCGAACTGGTCGAGGCGTTGGAGACGGCCGGGCCGTTCGGCGCCGGGGCCTCGGCCCCGCGGTTCGCCCTGCCCGACCTGATGGTGCGCCATGCCCGCAAGGTCGGCAGCGGCCACCTGAAGGTGTCCCTGACGGACGGCATGGGCCAGTCCATCGACGCCATCGCCTTCGGGGCCTTCGACGGCCCGATTGGCGCGACCCTGGCGCGCAAGGACCGCGCGCGGGTGCACGTGGCGGGGCGGCTGGACATCAACACCTGGAGCGGACGGCAGAGTGTACAGCTGCGCCTGGAGGACGCCGCGCTGGCTACTTCGGGCTGACATCCGGGTGACGTTGGGGCGTCCGAAAATTCTTCGCATTCGGCCGATTTTTTCGCTTGCGCCCCTCGGGCCGATTGCCTAGATAGCCCCTCACCGGCGGCAACGCCGGGACAGAGTGGCCCGTTCGTCTATCGGTTAGGACGCCAGGTTTTCAACCTGGAAAGAGGGGTTCGATTCCCCTACGGGCTGCCACTTTCTTCCCCAATTGATCCGATATCGCACCGCCGCAGATTGTGATCTGCCGTGCATTGCCCAATGACGCCGTTCACGATGTGGTCCGCAATCCGCGCATATCTTCGGCCAGCATCAACCAAAAAGGGAATGATTGCCCGTCAATTCACCTTTTAAGGCCGCATTTTCCCGATCTGTCCAATTGAGGCTTGAGTCAACGCCGACGTCACGGGAAAATGATCGGGCCAAGGGACCCGGCATGGCGGCCTGCCATATCACCAGGGAAGCCTGTGCCGGGGAATTTCGACCTGACCAAGGGATTTGACGCATGACACAGATTGCCATCATCGGAGGCGGGCTGGCCGGAAAACTGGCTGCTCTTTATTTCGTCCGGCACTTGCCGGAAGCCTCCATCACCATGATCGACCCCGGCGACCCGAACCTGCCGGTCGTGGGCGAGAGCACGGTCGAGGTGACCACACAGTTCCTGGCTTCGCTGGGCCTGGCATCCTACCTTGAAGAACAGCACCTGCACAAATACGGGCTGACCTATTACTTCAAGCTGCCAAAGCAGGACGGCGACATGGAGACGCCGGACTATATCCGCCACGAATCTCCGGGCGTGAAACGGCTGCTGGCCTTCAACCTGAACCGCCATGCCTTCGACGAGGAAATCGACCGGCGCATCCCCGACAGCGTGACCCGCATTTCGGGCAAGGTCGTCGGCGTGGACTTTGCCGGCGGCGCGCCCACGGCCCCGATCATGGACGACATGATGGGCGGCACCGACATGATGAAGGCCGACATGGGCAAGATGGACGACAAAATGTCCATGAAGAAACCCATGATGAAGAAGAAGTCGATGCGCATGGCGCCGATGAAGGGCGATGCGACCATGGGCGCGACGCCTGGGCCGCAGACGATCAACATCGCCACCAACGACGGCGACATGATCGAGCTGAAGGCCGACCACGTCATCGACAGCTCGGGCCGGGCCCGGGTGCTGACCAAGCAGCTGGACCTGCACCAGGACCCGCCCTTCCAGCGCTGCGCCTACTGGTTCCGCCTGGCCGGGTTCGACCGCCGCATCCTGATGGAACTGCCGGTGGTCAAGGACAAGCAGAACAGCTTCGACAGCTACTACGTGACCCACCATTTCTACGGCAAGGGATACTGGATCTGGATCATCCCGATGAAATGCGAGACCGGCGAAGACATGGTCAGCATCGGGATCACCTACCGCCCCGAGGTCGCGGGCGAAAAGGCCATGAACATGGACCGCCTGCTGGCCGTCCTGGGCCGCGATCACCCCAAGCTGGTCGAGATGATCGAAAGCGGCCGCAAGGTCGATGAAGCGCGCTACTACAACTACATGTACGAGGCCAAGCAGTACTACGATCACCAGGGCCGCTGGTTCCTGCTGGGCGACAGCGCCTTCACCTTCGATCCGGCGAACTCGGCCGGGATTGCCTACCTGGCCAACCAGATCCCCCAGATCACCTCGATGATCAAGAAATCGCAGGCGGGCCAATTGTCGGAACGCTATGCGATCACGCTGGAATCGCATGTGAAAACCCAGCTGGCGCTGCAGGATGAATGGTCGCATTGGTATCACATCATGGACGATCCGGTGAAAATGGCCTGGACGCTGGTGGTCACCAACATGGGCTATTTCACCTATGCCATGCCCAACTACATGGTCGGCGCGTTCCTGAACGCCGGAGCGATCCGCCAGCAGGGCCGGCTGATCCACCGGCACGACAAGGAAATGCAGCCCCCTGTCTACCCGTTCCCGATGGTGCTGGACAAGCTGGCCGACACCATGGATCCGCAGGAAATCATCCGGCGCACGCCGTCGATGTTCAACGAAGCGGTGCCCTTCAACTATTTCCGGTCCGAGGACATCAACCGGGGCAAGCTGATCGCCCGGCACCTGTACAGGACGGCTTGGATGCGCAACAAGGCGCTGAAGCTGCTGAAATGGTGGGAAGATCCGTCTCTCTACCGCATGGCCGCCAAGGAATACGGCAAGTCTGCCGGGCAGATGCTGGCGGCCGGGCTTCTGGCCCTGCGCCCGCAATTGTGGGACCGTGCCCTGTCGACCGAACCCGACCTGAAATCGCCCTTCGAGCCTCCGCAAAGCTTCCTCTACCCCGAGGGCACCTCGATGCAGGCCGCACAGGCCGGCAAGGTCGTGCCCGACAAGCCCAAGATGGAGCCCGCCGAGGCCATGCCCGCCCAGATGATGGCGATGGAATCGGACTGAGCCCGCCGCAACGGCGTGCGAAACGCGGAATGCGAGGGTCTCATTTGGCCAGCCGGGGTCCCGGGTGGCCCGATCCTTGTGCGCAATCGCGGCCCGTTTTTTCGCTTCCGGGAATGGGACCAAAGTAGGCATGGGCGGCCAAACATTATCACCGATGGCGCAAACCTCTGTTCCCGGGGGTAAATCCCGTTAAAATTGACGTTAGGGCGAGTTGCCCGAAGGATCGCCCGACCCGCCCCTGCGCGGTTGCCGGGCGGCCCGGGACGGCTGGGGGTCAAGAGGAATTCAGATGTCAGAACAGAAGGACTTCGACTACATCATCGTCGGAGGAGGGGCCGCAGGATGCGTCCTGGCGGCGCGATTGTCGGCCAGCGGCCAGCACAGCGTTGCCCTGTTGGAACGAGGCCCGCGCGACAAGCGCCCGGCCATCCGCGTGGCCGGCGTGTTTCCCCGGCTCTACAGCCTGCCCGAAACGGAACGGGTGACCTCGGAAATCGAACCCTCGCTGGGGGACCGCAGGGGCGTCGTGATGCAGGGCAACGTCCTGGGCGGCGGGTCATCCATCGGGGCGATGATCTACATGCGCGGCCAGCGCGAGGATTTCGACGGCTGGGCCTCGGACCACGGCTGCACCGGCTGGGCTTATGACGACCTGCTGCCGATCTTCCGCCGGCAGGAAAAGAACATGCGGCTGAACAATGAATTTCACGGCACCGAGGGGCCGGTGGTCATTTCCGACCCCAACGCGCCGCACCCGCTGTCTCAGATGGCGATCGATGCGACCATTGCCACCGGCGTGCCGCCCAGCGACGATTTCAACGGCGCGCGCCAGGAAGGCGCGGGCTGGTACCAGGTCAACATCTTCAAAGGCGAACGCCAGTCGGCCGCACGGTGCTTCCTGCATCCGGCCCTGTCGCGCGAAAACCTGACGCTGCTGACCGACACCTCGGCCCGCCGCATCGTGATCGAAAACCGCCGGGCCGTGGCGATCGAGGCCCGCGACGCCCGGGGCAAGGACATTGTCCTGCGGGCCGGGCGCGAGATCATCCTGTCGGCTGGCAGTTTCCAAAGCCCCAAGCTGCTGATGCTGTCCGGCATTGGTCCGGCCGAAGAGCTGACCAGGCATGGGATCGACGTGGTGGTCGACGCGCCAGAGGTCGGGGCGAATTTCCATGACCACATGAGCACCGCCGTCACCCATTTGCTGGACGGGATCGAGGGGCTGTATCGCCAGGACCGGGGGCGCAACGCCCTGCGCAACGTCAAGGATTACATCCTGCACCGGACGGGCCCGTTGACCTCGTCCCACCTGGATGCCGGGGCCTGCGTGGACACGAACGGCGACGGCCGCCCGGATGTGCAGCTGAACTTTGCCGGCTTCGCCCCGGGCAATCCCGGCACCCCCCGGATCGCGGACAACGCCATGGTGATCAGTGCCACGGTGATGCAGACGAAATCGCGGGGGCGGGTCGGGCTGCGCTCGAAGAACCCCGAGGATCCGCCAAAGGTCCTGTCCAATGCGCTGGCCGAACCCGGGGACGTGGACACGCTGCGCCGGGGCGTCCGGCTGGCCCAGTCGATCTATGCGCAGGCGCCGCTGAAGGACGTACTGGGCGCGCCGATCTGGCCACTGCCGGGCACCGACACGGGCCAGGGGTCCGAGGCCTTCGACGAGGCCATCCGCGCCCGTGCGGAATCGAAAGAGCACCCGACGGGCACCTGCCGGATGGGGCCAGACCCCAAGGCCGTGGTCGACCTGGAGCTCAGGGTGAACGGGGTCGAGGGCCTGCGCGTGGTCGATTGTTCGGTGATGCCGGCGCTGGTGTCCGGCAATACCGAGGCCCCGACCATGGTCATCGCCGACCGGGCCGCTGACATGATCCTGCGGGCCTGAAGCCGGGCCCGAGACAGGCCCGAGACAGGCCCCGGTCCGGGCGGTGTCGCGCCAGGAGGCGCGCTTTGACCGTTAGCCTCACCAGCGCGCCCTGCCCGATCGCCAGCAGGCGCGCTTTGACCGATCGCCCACCGACGCGCATTGTCCGTTTGCCCCACCGGCGCGCACAACCGTTCATCACACAGGCGCGCCCTGCCCGTCCGGTTTATCCGGTGCATCGGGCGCGCCGTGCCCCACGGCCGAGCCCGGCACCGGCGCGTGCTGCGCGCCGTCGTACAGAAAGTGCCGCGACCGCCCGGCATGTTTGGCGGCATAAAGCGCGGCATCAGCCCGCGCCAGCAGATCGGTCGCCGTCATGTCCTCTGCCCCGCCGAAAAACGCGCTGCCGATACTGGCCGAAACCTGGCAGGACACACCCCCGTAAAGGATCGGCGCGGTGACCCCCGCGATCAGCCGTTCTGCGATGGCATCCAGACGCGGCCCGTCGCACAGCCGGTCAAAGATCAGCACGAATTCATCGCCGCCAACCCGGGCCACCGTGTCGCTTTCGCGGGTCTCCGAGACCATGGCCCGCGCCACCTGTTGCAACACATGGTCGCCCGCCGCATGGCCGTGGGTGTCGTTCACCGCCTTGAAGAAATCCAGGTCCAGCTGCATCACCGCGAAGGGCCGGCGGGCGGTCATCAGCCTGTCCAGCACGTGATCCAGCGCCCGGCGGTTTTTCAGCCCGGTCAGCGTGTCGGTAAAGGCCTGTTCCTCGGCCGCGATCATCGCGCCCTGCAGGCGCGCGTTCAGGGACCGCGAGGCCTCCATCGCGGCGGACTTGGCTTCGACCAGGTAGAGCATTTCAATGGTCAGGTCGGTGGCAGAGAAATCGGCGCTGGTCAGGGCGTAATCGCGCACCGCGTCCAGCACCGAGAACCCGAAGGACAGGTTGATGATCGCCCCCCGGGCATCGGGCAGCGGCACCAGAACGCCCTTGAACCCGGTGCGCGGCACGTCGCGGAATTGCAGGCGCAGCTTGGTACGCGGCGCGCCGAAAAGGTCCTCGACCGCGGCGACGGAGCGCGGGCGGATCAGTTCGAACAGGTCTAGGAAGCGCTGCCGTTCGAAGGGCATGTCGGGCCGCAGTTTCTGCAAGGTCGGCCCGGCGCGCACCACGTGGCCGGCCGCGTCCAGCGTTACATGCATCGGGCACAGGATCGACAGCACATCGGCCAGGTCTTCGTCCGGTGTCATCCGGCCCGCGCCCCCAGGTCGAAATCGCGCCCGGCGGCAAAGTCGGCCTCGACCAGGGTGATGGAAATGATCTCTCCGGCCTCGTGGCAACCGCTGTGTTCCAGGTAGACCAGCGCCCCGTAATCATCCGCCATGGCCCGCAGAATGCCCATCATCACCCGGCCATAGCCCCGCAGCCCACGCCCGCAGACCAGGCTGAACTGGTGGGCCGTCACGTCGCGCAGCTCCAGCGGCGGCAGGTGCAGGTCCGATACCGCCAGGCGCGCCCGTTCGGGCAATTCGTCCAGCGAATGCAGAAAGTCCTGGAACGTCTCGCCCCCGAAGCGCAGCAGGCGGCGCAGGGCCTCGACCTTGGGATCGGACACCAGGTAGGTGCCGAGGTCTTCCAGCACCTCGCTTTCCGGGCGGCCGAGTTCGATGCAGACCGCCCGCATCACCGCGTCGGTCTGGGCATCGTCATAGATCAGCATCGCCTCGAATTCCGAAAAGCCAAGGCCGGCATCTTCGGTCACGCTGTGCCAGCGGTCCGTTCCATAGGTATTGCAGACGAAGGATTGTATCGCCCTGTTGATCAAACCATGCATCTATGTCTCACCCCTTGGCCGGTGCAATCATGCAAGCCGGTGGTTAAGACCGCCTCAACGCCCGCGATTTTCCCGGATCCGAACGCCGGGTCGCGGATCCTTCGGGTCGCCTGCCAGTCCTGGTCCTGTCCTATTCCGGTTGCCTCAGGCCCGGGCCGAACACCTGACCGCCAAGCTCGAGCGCTTCGGTCTGCACGGGGGCAAGTGCGAAATCCCCGTCCAGAATGCGCGCAACGGCGTCTTCGGGCAAGGCGTCCGAGGTTTCGATTGTCGTGATCTCTGCTGTGGGCCAGCGCAGATGTTGGGCCAGCAGCTGGTTCGGCCCATAGGGCAGCACCAAAAGCCCCTGGTCCTTTGCGGGCAGGTCGGCCACGAACCGGCCGTGCACGAAGACACATGGCGGGGGTCCGTCCTCCAGCGGCCGGCAGCGGACGTGCCAGTCGCTCAACCAGTAAAGCTGCACGCGCGCCAGGGCATCCGGGTCGAGCTGGCCATCGGGGCGGACCGGCACCCACTGGGCCAGGTCCCGGGCCAGGGCGATCGGGTCCAGGTCCACCGCATCGGTCGTCGCCTGCCGCAGCGTGGGCTTGCGCCGTGCGGCCTCGATTTCGCGCACGAGGGCATCGTGATCGGGATGCTCGGTCATCGCCTCCAGTCGGTCCAGAGCATCGTGCCCGGCCTTGCCCCAGTCCCGAACCATGCGGTCCAGCGGCAGCTGGTCCAGGGTCGACCGCCCGTCTGCAAAGCGCGCGACCTGGCTGCGGGCCGACAGGCGACCGGCATCCAGCAGGGGCGTCAGCCAGGCGGCACAGACGGCAATGACCAATAGCGCCAGGACGACATTGGCCCGGCGCAGAGGGGCCCGCCAGCGCCCCGCACCGCGCAGTGCTGCCGCGCCATAGGCCAGGCCGTAAAGCAGCGTGACACCGGCCACCGTGGCGGCCATCACCCGGTCCGGGGTCCACCCGTACTGGCTGACCCGCAGGACCACGGC
Source organism: Paracoccaceae bacterium (assembly GCA_002709405.1). GTDB lineage: Bacteria > Pseudomonadota > Alphaproteobacteria > Rhodobacterales > Rhodobacteraceae > Marinibacterium. The sequence goes on along the minus strand of PAQV01000075.1, from coordinate 16,265 downwards.
CAGCACCGCCAGACCGGCCACGACGGGCACCGCCAGGGCCAAAAGGCGCGGGCCAAGCTCGGCCTCCATCGCCTCGTCATCGGCCCGCCCCACGGCCGAGGTGATCAGCGTCACCGCCCCCAGCGCCACGCCCATCAGGGTCGCCGCCGGAGACAGGCTGCCCACCAGGCCCGACAGGCCCTGCACCGGCACGGCCACCAGGAAGACACCGACCACGATCAGCACCGGCCAGACCAGCAGGCGGAACAGGCGCAACACCAGCAAGGGCGACACGACCTCGCGCAGCTCGTGGATCACCGCGATGCCCAGGCCAAGCGCCGCCCCGCTGACCAGGGCGGGTACGCCGTCGATGTCCAGGAGGCCTCCGATCAGGTCGATGCCGACGATCCCCAAAAGGGCATCGGACAGCAGCAGGACGCCCCAGACCACGCCGGCAAAGAGCATCCCCGCGGCGAAGCGGATGGTGATGGCCCAGGCGGTCTCGAACAGGGCGGGGTAGGACAGCCAGGGCCCCCTGCCCTGAAGGCGCACGGCCAGGAAGGGCGTGGCCACGAAGACCATCAGCAGGAAGACGGCCAACACGCCCGGGGACTCCAGCACATCCGTCGGCACCAGCGCCCTAAGCCCCGCCAGGCGCATCAACCCGGCGACCGGCACGGCCAGGACCAGCGCCCCGACCATGGACCGGGACAGCGACACCGGCCCGGAGATGGCCAGGGACACCGCCGACCAGCACGACAGCCCGGCGATCAGCAACAGGAACAGGCCCGGCGCGCTGTCGCGCAACCCCTCGGCCTCGGTCAGCGCCCAGAGCGCACTGAACGCAAGCCCGCCCAGCAGGGCCATGCCCAGCCGATGCCGAAAGATCTCGGATCCCGGAAACCAGCTCATGCCCCGCGCTCCTCTTGGCTTTCCGAAAGCCTACCGCGCAATGATGGCGGACGAAACCTCAAGGCTGACACCAAGGGCAGCCATCCGCACAGGGCAGCGCCCGGGGCGCGCGGGGTGGGTGGGCGGGAGCGTGCCCCGGGCGCTGTCCTGCCCTCATCACCAGAACACCACGCCCGATCAGTGCGCCCGCTCAGAAATCCGTCGGCGCCCCGCCCTCGGCCCGCCGCCGTTCGACGAACTCCGCCAGTTCCTCGCGGATCGCCGCGTCCATGGGCGGCGGCTCGAACCGGGCGATGATCTCCTTGAACAGCAGATGCGCCCGTTCCGGCGTCCAGACCGCGCCCGCCGCCTCCCAGGCCTCGAAATTGCGCCAGTCGCTCAGGAACGGCTGGTAGAACGCCGTGGTATAGCGCTCCTGGGTGTGCCCCACCCCGAAGAAATGCCCCTGGTGGCCGACCTCGGCAATGGCGTCCAGGGCGATATCCTCGGGCTCTGTCGCCCAGACCTGGGGCTCCATGTAGCGCTGGATCTGCTGCAGGATCTCGCAATCCATGATGAACTTCTCGGGGCTGGCCACCAGGCCGCCCTCCAGCCAGCCCGCCGCATGATAGACCATGTGGGTCCCCGACTGCACCGCCGCCCACAGCGAATTCGACGTCTCCCACACCGCCTGCCCGTCCGGCACGTTCGCCGCGCAGGACCCCGACGACCGCAGGGGCAAGCCGTAGAACCGCGCCATCTGACCCGTCATCTGCGTCGACCGCATGTATTCCGGCGTGCCAAAGGCCGGGGCCCCCGATTTCATGTCGACATTGGACGTGAACGTCCCGATCACGCAGGGCACTCCCGGCGCCACGTACTGGAACAACGCAATGGCCGACAGCGCCTCGGCAATCGACTGGGCCACCGCCCCGGCCATGGTCACCGGCGCCATCGCACCCGCCAGCGTGAACGGAGACACCACGATCGCCTGTCCCCGCCGGGCCAGCCGCAGGCAGCCGTCGATCATCGGGTAGTCGTGCTTCAGCGGCGAGGTCGAGTTGATGTTGGTGTACATCCTGGGCGTGGCGTCGAACTCCTCGTGGCTGAGACCACCGGCGATCCGCACCATTTCCATGACATCCTCGACCCGCTCGGGGCCCAGCGAATAGGCGTGCATCGCCTTGTCGGTCAGGGTCAGCTTGTCGAACAGCACGTCCAGGTGCCGGGTCGAGGCATGCAGGTCCACCGGTTCCACCGGGTAACCGCCCGCGAAATGGATGCAGTTGAAATACTGGGTCAGGCGCAGCAGATCGGCGCATTGCGCCCGAGTGCCCGGCACCTTGCGGCCCAGCTCCAGGTCCCAGTAGTTGGGCGGAGACGAGACATTGCCGAACAGCATCCGGTCGCCTCCGATCTTAATCTGGCGGGCCGGGTTGCGCGGGGTGATGGTGAAACTGGAGGGCGCCTTGGCCACCATCTCCATGACGAAGTCGCGGCCCATGCGCACCAGCGACCCATCGACCGAACAGCCGGCCTCGCGGAAGAGGCCCAGGGCCTCGTCATTGTAGAACTCGATGCCGATTTCTTCGAGGATCCGCATGGCGCCCTCGTGGATCGCGGCCACGCCTTCGGGCGGCAGAGGCTCGATCGGGCGGTCCATGTTGCGCGGGATGCGCCAGGGCATCTGGCCGATGACCTCGGCCCCTCGGCGAGCCTTGTTGGCTGCCCGCCCTCCACCGCGTTTCCTGCGTACCTGACCGTCTTCCATGGGAGTCTCCGGACCGTGACCCGTCAAGAAGGCCGCGTTCCGCCGCGCCATGCCGCTCCGTTCCCGACGCAGGATGTCGCATTTGACCCCCAATCCGGATCAATTCCTCGATCAGATTTCCCACGAGATCATGCCGGGGTCCGCCACAGGCCGTCCCCGGACAGCATCTCTGTCCGGCCTTCTTCGCATCGTGAAAAACGCAGGTGTCCGGGCCTAGCGCCCGTCCAGCCAGCCCGGCAGATGGCCGATGTCGGGCAGGACCACGTTGGCATAGGGGGCCAGCGTTTCGCGCCCGCTCATGCCGGTCAGCACGCCGACGGTCTTCATGCCCGCCGCCTGCCCGGCAACCAGGTCATGGGTGCTGTCGCCCACCATCGCCGCGATCTCGGGGGCCAGCCCCATTGCATCGCAAAAGGCCCAAAGCGGATCGGGATCCGGCTTGGCCCCATAGCCGCTGTCGGCCCCGGCGACGAAATCGAACATCTCCAGCACGCCCGACGCGGCCAGGTGCGCCCGGGCCGAGCTTTCGTGGTCGTTCGTCATAACGCCCAGCACGATCCCCCGGGCGGCCAGTTCGGCCAGCAGGGGCACCAGGGGCACGGCCTCGCACAGGGGGGCGGTGGCAGCGCTTTCGGCCAGGAACGTCGCGATGGAGCGCGGGTCACGGCCGGGCAATTCGCGGGCCAGGGCCTCGGCCACCATGTCGTTGGTCCCGGCAATCGCCGGGCTGCCCGGCAGGAAGGTCACGGCCTGGCGGTCGAACAAGATCGCCGCGGCCAGGGCATCGGCCAGGGCCTCGTCGCCCCCGGACAGATCGTCGAGCACCTGCATCGACCAGGCGTTCCACGTGCCCGCGAAATCGAACAGCGTGCCATCCTTGTCGAAAAGCACCGCCTGCACCGTCTGGCCGTCTGTCATGTCCAATGCACCTGTTGTCCACCGGGCAAGCCGGCCCGCGCGGTTTGCACCGTCTCGTAGGGCACCGCAAGCGCATCGCACATCTCGATGACCCAGGCGTCGTCCATCATCACGAAATCCAGGACCGAGCCCAGGAAGTCCGCATCCCCCGCCCGGGTCTTCACATCCGACAGGCTGGCCCCGGTCGCACCCAGGAAGACCGGCAGCAGCTCGTCATGGCCTGCCAGCCAGCCCAGTGCCGTCAGGGCAAAGGTTTCAGCCTGGTCGCGGGAAAATGCCATCGGCGCCTGCCATCTCTTGGTCGGAAACAGTTTGTTAACCCAGATGATAAAGACTGGTGGAAAATCGAATGCAAGTCCTGAAAGGGGCACATCGTGCAGGCAAGGCTCCTTATTCTCGACGCCGTTTCCACCAATCGCATCGTGCTCAATGCCCTGCTGGAACCGTCCTGCTACACGATCGACCAGGCTGCCTCGATTGCCGAGGGCATGGCCCATGTCCGCACCGCCCGGCCCGACCTGGTGCTGACCGCCTGGTCTCTGCCCGACGGGTCGGCGATGGACCTGCGCGCGGCGCTGGACGGGGCCGACCGGGACCGCGACATCCCGGTCCTGGCCATCGCCCGGCCCGGCGAAAGCACCGACCGGCGGGCCGCACTGCAGGCGGGGCTGACCGATGTGCTGTTTCACCCGCTGGACGAATCCATGCTGCATGCCCGGCTGCGCAGCATCCTGCGCCGGCGTCCTCCGTCATCGGCCTTTGACCTGCCGACCGACAGCTTCGTCGCCCCCCCGGTGGCCGAGCCCGCCGGTTTCGCGGAACCCAGGGCGGGTTTTACCGTCGCCGATGCGACCAGCACTGCGGACGACAGCAGGCACGACAACGGACCAGGTATCCGCAAGACCACGGCCCCGGCCCCGGTGCTGGACCGCGACCGGGTGGTCGTCCTGGCCGAGGATCCCGAAACCGCCCTGGCCTGGGGGCAGCGGCTGGGTACCCGGCTGGACCGGCCGGTGGCGGGATACGCCCTGGCCCAGCGGCAGGCGGTGTTCGGGGCGGCCGCGCCGCCCGACGCGCTGGTGCTGGCCCTGGACCCTGCGCGCCCGGCCCCGGCGATGCGGCTGTTGGCCGACTTGCGGGCGGGAACCTCGACGCGCCACGTGGCCGTCATTGTGCTGTTGATGACCCCGAACCCCCAGGCCGCCGCCCATGCTCTGGATCTGGGCGCCGACGATGTCATGACCGGGCCCTTTGAATCCTGCGAACTGGCCCTGCGGGTGCAGGCTCAACTGCGCCGCAAGCAGCTGTCCGACCGGCTGCGCAACACCGTGCGCGACGGGTTGCGCGCGGCGCTGGTCGACCCGATGACCGGGCTTTACAACCGTCGCTACGCCATCCCCTACCTGGCCCATACCGTTCGCCAGTCGTCGCGGACGGGCAAGGGCTTCGCGGTGATGATGGCCGACCTGGACCATTTCAAGCGGATCAACGACCGCCACGGCCACCTGGCCGGGGACACCGTCCTGATCGAGGCCGCCGCCCGCCTGCGGGCCGCCCTGGACCGGCCCGACATGGTCGCCCGCATCGGCGGAGAGGAATTTCTTATCGTGCTGGGCGATGCCGACGATACCCGCGCCCGGACCATGGCCGACACCCTGCGCCGGGCCATCAATGGACGGCCGTTTCACATCCTGCCCGCCGGGCGCTGTGTCACCGTGACCATGAGCATCGGCGTCGCCCTGTGCCCGCCGGCCCATGAAAGGGACGGCTATGGCTTTCCCGATGACCCGGACGAGCCTCAGATCATGGCCATCCTGAACCGGGCCGACCAGGCGTTGTACGATTCCAAGCACGCCGGGCGCGACAAGGTCACCATGGTCGGCGCCGCCGCCTGAGCGGCGGGTGAGGCCTCTTCAGTCGTCGCTGTCGGGGGGGCCTTTCGGCGGGCGGCCATGTTCGGCCAGCTCCAGCAGGCGCTTGGCATAGGCGGCCTTGTCGGCATCATCCATGGTCATCACGTGATCCAGCCAGGCCTGTTGCAGGGCATCCTGAAAGGCCGAGCGCGTGGCCGCCTGTTCCTGGACCACGGCCTCAAGGGCGGCCGGGTCGAAGGGCGTGGCCATCAGCGGCGCGGCCAGGTCCCGGGCCTCGCCCAGCCGGTCGGCCGGAGGCGGCAGGATTTCGTGCAGGTGGTCGCGCAGGGCCCGCCGGTCGTCGGACGGCAGGGCGCGGATCAGCGACACCCCGGTGGGCGGCGGCCGGTTGGCCCCGGGTCCGCCGAACCGCAGCACGGCCCCAAGGACCAGCCCGATGATCAGCAGGTTGACCGCCAGCGACAGGCCAAGCACCACGCGGATCCAGGGCTTCATGCCCTGCGGCGCCGGCGCATCCCCAAGCGGGTTGGTCATCAATAGCCCTCCTCGGCCAGGATCGTGTTCTGCAGTTCGGAATAGACCGTCAGGGCGCTGCTGGAATTGACCACGTAGCCCAGCGGATCGAACCCCTGGGGCGGCGCCGCGCCCAGCCAGATCCCCGCCGCGCAGGCCGCCATCAGGCCGCCCGCGACCGGCATGCCGCCAAGCGCCGACAACAGCTGGCGCCAGATCGGCACGCGCACCGCGGGGGCGGCCGCATAGGCCCGGGCCTGCCACTCGGCCTGCACCTGGCCCGCATCCGCCAGAATCCGGGCGGTCAGCCCCTCGGGCAGGCGGGCGTCTTCACGCCGGGCGGCCGCAATCCAGGGGCCCAGCTGCCGGTCGAAATCGTCGTCTTCAGTCATCTTCGTACCCCAATTCCTCCTTGCGGCCCGCCAGCAGACGGGTGAGAGTCCGCTTGCCTCGGGCCGTCAGGCTTTCCACCGCCTCGACGCTGATCTCCATCACCTCGGCGATCCGAGGATTCGGCAGATCCTGCAAATGCCGCAACACGATCGCCAGGCGTTGACGGTCGGGCAGCTGGTCCAGAGCCCCCTGCAACGCGCTGCTGCGCGCCGCGTCCTGCATCTGGTCGGCCGCGCTCTGCGCCTCGTCGGCCGGTTCGGGCGCATCGTCCAGCGCGCCGTCCCGGCCACGCCTGCGCCTCTTGTGGTCCAGGCAGAGGTTGGTCACCACGCGGTACACCCAGGTGCTGACCTTCGCCGTGCCCGGCTCCCAGTCCGGCGCCATCCGCCAAAGGCGGACCATGGCCTCCTGGGCTATGTCTTCGGCTTCGGCCCGGTCCCCGGTCAGGCGCAGGGCCAGGCCGAAGGCACGCGGCGTCAGCCGGTCCGTCAGGACCGCGGCGGCGGCATGATCGCCGGCCGCGAAGGCGGCCAGCAGGCGCGCCTCTTCATCCTCTGGGCTCGGTTGGCTCACGTCGGCGGATGCCACCCGCTCGGCCAGCGCCAGGCACCCGGTGCCGCCCTGCCCGGGGCGGGTACGGCCGTCATGGATCAGCCCTGATCAGCAAGCTGAGCCGGGGCCATCTGCCGGGCCTTGTCCTTGCCCGCCTCCATCTCGGCCCGGTTCAGCCCGCCCGAGTTGTCCGTGTCCATGTCCTGGAACGCGGTGTCCCGGTTCGGCGCCGCCGCCCGCATTTCGTCAAGCGACAGGCGGCCGTCGCCATCGGCATCGACCCGGGCCATGATCCGGCCGACGAACAGCCGGGCCGGGCCTTCGGCCTTGGCCTGTAGCTCGGCGGTGCTGAGATACCCATCCTTGTCGGTGTCGGTGGCCTCGAACCGGGCGCGGCCATGGGCCTGCATCTCGGCCTGGGTCACCTCGCCGTCGCCATTGGCGTCCATTTCCTCGAACGGGACCGGCTTGGGCGACCGGCCAAAGCCCTGGGCGGCGGCCGTATCGGCCAGAAGAACCGTGGCCAGCGCGGCGGCAAAAGCGAACTGCATGTGCATGTCGTCGGACCCTCTTTGGTCGTCTACGTCTGGTTAAACGGCAGGTGTCTGTCCACCGACCATATCCCATGAACGCACCGCGGGTAACATTCCGTCGCCCCACTGCGCAAAAACTTCATCATTTCGCGACATCCCGCCGCAACGACGCCTTGCCGCCTTTTCACACGGCGGGCTTGGCCTCAGATTAGGCCAAATCCCCGCACGAGACCGTCATGACCGAGATCAGCCCCGACATCGCGACTGAGACATCCGAGGCCGACCCCAACCGCCCGGCCCCCGAGGCGGCGGAGGGCGTGTCCCTGCCTGGATCCGGGTCCGGGCCCACGTCCGACCCCGAGCGCGAGCTGTGGCCGGCGATGCTAAAGGGCTGGCGGCTGAAATGCCCCAGCTGCGGCAGCGGCCCCCTGATGCGTGGCTATCTGACCGTGACCCCCGTCTGCCCGGTCTGCCGCGAAGAGCTGCACCACCAGCGGGCCGACGACGGCCCGGCCTACCTGACGATCCTGATCGTCGGCCACCTGATGGCCCCCCTGCTGCTGGTCGTCTTCGAAATTTGGCGGCCAGAGCCCCTGGTCCTCTTCACCATCTTTGCGGTTGGCTGTGTCGGGTTGTCGCTTTACCTTCTGCCCAGACTGAAGGGGGCCATGATCGGCTTTCAGTGGGCCCGGTTCATGCATGGCTTCGGGCGCTCTGGCTGATCCTGATCGCCCCCGGGGGAGGACCAGATGACAGCAGAACCCGCCGCCGCCGGGCCGGCGCCGCAAGACAAGACCGCCATCCGCAACGCCGCCACCGTGATCGCCCTGCGCGACCGCGCCACCGACCCCTGCGTGCTGATGGGCCAGCGCGGGGCCAAGGCGGCCTTCATGCCCAACAAGTTCGTCTTTCCCGGCGGGGCCCTCGATCCCGGCGATGCGGCGATCGCCCTGCGCCAGCCCGTCCCCGCCCCCTGTTTCGACCGGCTGGCCGACGATGCGCCCGCCGGTCTTCAGACCGCCCTGGCCGCCGCCGCCGTGCGCGAGCTGTGGGAGGAAACCGGCCTGGTGCTGGGCCATCCCGGCAGCTGGAACGGCCCCGTGCCCGCCGACTGGGACAGCTATGCGGCCACCGGCCACGTGCCCTCGGCCGAGGCGCTGCAATTTGTCTTTCGCGCGCTCACCCCGCCGGGCCGCCCGCGCCGGTTCGATGCCCGCTTCTTCCTGGTCGATGCGGATGCGATCCAGGGCGACCTGGACGATTTCTCGCGCGCCTCGGACGAGCTGTCGCACCTGCAATGGATCCCGCTGGCCCAGGTGCGCGGGTTCGACCTGCCCTTCATCACCGAAGTCGTCCTGGCCGAGGTCACCGCCCGCCTGCACGATCCCGCCCCACCGGCCAGCGTGCCCTATTTCCGCAATGACGACGAAGCCAGCCTGTTCCTGCGCCTGCGCGGCCACCCGATGACCGGCGATTGACCCCGAGGGGCCGAGTCAAACCGCAATAGTCAAACGAGAACGATCAGCGCCACGATCGACAGGCCCAGCAGCCCCATGCCGGCCACTTCGCGGCGCGTGACGGTTTCGCGGAAGACCAGGATCGAGGCCAGCAGGCTCAGGATCAGCTCGATCTGTCCCAGGGCCTTCACGTAGGCCGCGTTCTGCAGCGTGAAAGCATAGAACCAGCAGAACGACCCGCCCATCGACATCAGCCCGACCCAGACCGCGACCTTGCGCGCGGTCCACACCGCCGCCAGCTCGCCCCGGTCGCGCCAGTAGAGCCAGGCCGCCATGCCGATCATCTGGCTCGTGGCCACGGCCGCCAGGGTGATCGCCGCGCGCAGCGCCGGTTCGATGTCGCCCAGCTCCAGCGAGGCCCCCCGGTAGCTGACCGCCGACACCCCGAACAGCACGCCCGAGGCCAGCCCCAGCCCCGTCGCCGGAGCCATCAGCCCGCGCCACCAGCTGGTCTCGCTGCCCGGGGTCTTGGACAGCAACAGCACCGCCGCCAGCCCGATCAGGATCGCGCCAAACCCGCCCCAGCTGACGCCTTCGCCCAGCAGGATGAGGCCCACGAACACGGTCTGGATGACCTCGGTCTTCTTGAAGGTGATCCCCACCGCGAAATTGCGCTGCTTGAACAGCATCACCACGCAGACAGTGGCCAGGATCTGCGCCAGCCCGCCGACCAGCGCAAAGACCCAGAACCGCCCGCTCATCGGCGGCAGGGCCTGCCCCGAGACGCCCAGCCAGATCGCCGTCAGCATCAGGATGATCGGGGCCGAGTAGGCAAAGCGCGCAAAGGTCGCGCCGGCGGCCGTCAGCTGGCTTGTCGACAGGTGCTTCTGCAACATGAAGCGCAGGGTCTGAAAGGTCGCCGCGGCGATGGTGATCGGGATCCAGAGGCTCATGGCCCCGCTATGCGCCCCCGCTACCCGTTCCGCCAGAGCGGATGTGCCACCGGGTCTTTCGCCGTCACCAGGTGCGACCGAAAAACCTCGCCATAGCCGCGGAACACGTAATTGTCGTTGCACGCCCGGTAATGATCGGCCCGCGCGGCGTAAAGCCGGGGCAAGGCATACCAGGGCGCCTTGGGATGCATGTGGTGCACGACGTGCAGGTTGTTGTTCAGAAAGAGAAACGCCAGCGGCCCCCGGTCCTCGACGATCACCGTTCGGGCGCGCACCTTGTCGTGGGCCCGGTGCTCGGCGAAGGTGCGGATCTTGAGGATGGAAAACCCGCCGTAGGCCGCCAGGCCATAGGCCCACAGCGGCATCCCCGCCTGCGCCACGACCCCCAGCACGGCCAGGCACAGAACCAGGTGCCCCGCCCAAATCCGGGCCAGGCTTCGCGCCAGGCTTCGGTCTCCGCCCGCGATCAGCCGCAGGTCACCGGCCACGAACGCCGCCGTCCCGATGGCCGGACCCAGCAGCATCCGCCCCAGAAGCGTGTTGTTGGCTGCAAAGAGCCCCCGTTTCCAGCCCGGCAACCCGCGCCACACCGCCGGATCCAGGTAATTGCTTTCGGGATCGTCGTAAGGATCGGTCAGGTCCGCATCGCGGTGGTGCTCCAGGTGCAGGTCGCGGAACCGGGCATAGGGCACAAACAGGCCCAGCGGCAAGATCACCAGCGCCTCGTTCAGCCGGCGGTTCGGAAAGGGATGGCCGTGCAGCACCTCGTGCGACAGCGAGGATTGCAGGGTCAGCGTCACCGCCAGCGCGATCACGGCGGCCACCAGGGACAGTTCGGCCAGCCAGAAGACCGCCCCGGCCCAGCCCCCGTAACACAAGGCAAAAAGGGCAACGGTGGGCCATTCGATGCGGTCGGGCAGGGCTGCGTGGCGCGGGGGCATGGGGTCTCCGGTCAAGACGCTCGATCCGGGATTGAGAGCGGTCGATCCGGGATCGCCCGATCACGGGTCCGTGACAATTCGGGGAATGGTCACCAAAACCCACGCATTGTGATATTTGTCACCACATGCAGGATATCATCGACAAACGGCTGCGCGCCGACACCTTCCGCGCCCGCCTTGCCCAGGCAATGGGCGATGCCAATGCGACCCAAAGCGGGCTGGCCCGCCAGATCGGCGTCGACCGCTCGACCATCTCGCAACTTCTGACGCGCGAAGGCGCGCGCCTGCCCAACGCCCATGTCATCGGCTCGGCCGCCTCCACCTTGGGTGTCTCGGCCGACTGGCTGCTGGGCCTGTCCGACCGGCCGGAACGGGCCGCCGACCTGCTGTCGACCAACCTCACCCTGACCGAAACCGCCCGCGCGCCAGTCGACGAACAGATCCAGGCCTGGCACCAGGAGGCCCAGGGCTACAAGATCCGCCACGTGCCCGCCGCCCTGCCCGACATGCTGAAAACCGATGCCCTGCTGGCCTGGGAATACGCCCCCCATGTCGGGCGCACCGCCGCCCAGGCGATCGGAGCGGCCAGCGACCGGCTCGACTGGATGCGCCACTCGCGATCGGATTACGAAATCGCCATGCCGCTTTACGAGCTGACCAGCTTCGTCGGCGCGACCGGCTATTACGAAGGCCTGCCCGCAGACATCCGCCTGGCCCAGGTCGACCACTTCCTCGACCTGACCGAACAGCTCTATCCCCGCCTGCGCATCTACCTCTTCGACGCCAAGCGCCTTTATGCCGCGCCGATCACCATCTTCGGCCCGCTGCTCTGCGCCTTCTACACAGGCGGCCATTTCATGAGCTTCCGCGACCGCGAACGGATCGACCTCTTCACCCGCAATTTCGACCGTCTCGTCCGCGAATCCGCCCTCGGCGCCCGCCAGGTGCCCACCCACCTGCGGGCCCTGCGCCACCGCATCGCCTGATTTCACGCCCAACGCCCGGACATGGGCGACGCCTGGCCGTTTGATCATGAAAAGGAATGCGCGCCCGGCACGGGCGCGCGCCGCGTGGGAACCGCCCCGCTCAGGCCGGCTTGCGGATGGCCCGCCCGGCCCCTTCGGGATAGCCCAGGTGCGCCTGCGCGTCGGAAATCCGCGCCATGGCCTCGACGATCTCCGCCGAGGGCTCCGACGGTCTCCGGCTGGCCAGGTCCACGTGCAGCAGGAAATGCTCGCCCGTGGCCAGCAACCGCCCGTCCTCGTACATCTCGTGGTACAGCTGCAGCTTCTTGCCCTGCCCCAGAACCATCTGCGTGCGCACCGAAATCACCGCCCCGCACATCACTTCGTCGACATGGCGGATATGGGTTTCCACCGTGAAATAGCTTTGGCCCGCCGCAATGTAATCCTTGGTGCAGCCGATGATCTCCATGAACCGGTCGGTCGCGAGCGAAAACGCCTCAAGGTAGCGGAACTCTGTCATGTGCCCGTTGTAATCGGCCCAGTCGATCGGCACCGCCCGTTGCAGCGTCAGCAGGGGCTGCGACAGGTCGGCGAAGCCGTCCACCCCGGCCGCCAGTTCGGTGCCCGCGGCCAGCGCCTTGTCCTGGGCCACCAGCAGGGCCCCTGCCCCGAAATCCTGGCCCTTCAGAGCCCGCAGGATCGCCACCAGGTTGTTGTCCCGGGTCCGCAGCAGGTCCGAAATCGTCATGTGCCCCGATTGCGCATCCGACTGTCCGGCGATCAGCTCGACCAGGTCGTCGTCGAACTCGGGCACGTCCATCAGCTTGGTCCAGGGCCATTTCAGGGCCGGGCCGAACTGCGCCAGGAAATGCCGCATCCCGGCCTCGCCCCCGGCCGTCCGGTAGGTTTCGAACAGGCCCATCTGCGCCCACCGCAGCCCGAAGCCGTAGCGGATCGCATTGTCGATCTCTTCGGTCGTGGCAATGCCGTCCTTCAACAGCCACAGCGCCTCGCGCCAGACGGCCTCCAGGAAGCGGTCCGCCACGTGGGCGTCGATTTCCTTTTCCAGAACAAGCGGATACATACCGATGCCCGACAGGATGTCGCGCGATTTCTCGATCACTGCCGGGTCGGCGCCTGTGGCCACCACCTCGACCAGGGGCAGCAGGTAGACCGGGTTGAACGGATGCGCCACGACGATCTGCCCGCCCCGCGCCGCGCCCTCCTGCAACTCGCTCGGCTTGAACCCCGATGTCGAGGACCCGATGACCGCCTCCAGCGAACAGGCCTCCTGGATCTCGGCCAGCACCTCGTGCTTCAGGGCCAGCCGTTCCGGCACGCTTTCCTGGATCCATTCGGCGCCCCCGACGGCCTCGGCCACGGTGCCGCAAAAGACCAAAGTGCCCTCGGGCGGCAATTGCACGTCCATCAATCCCGGCAAAGCCCGCCGGGCATTGTCCATGACCTCGGCCAGGACCCGCTCGGCCTCCGGGTCCGGGTCGTACATGGACACGTTCCAGCCGTTCAGCAGGAACCGGGCGGCCCAGCCCCCGCCGATGACGCCGCCTCCAATGATCGCTGCCGTCCTGGTCATGGGGTCTCTCCTCTTAGTCATTGCACAAGTAGATGTCGGGTTGGCCCGCTTCGTGGATGCCATAGCACCCGATCAGGGGAACCCAGGGCGCGCAGGTGCGCGTGTCGGCCAGGCAGACCCCGCCGCAATCGGCCGCGCCGGTGCAGGCCTGGCCCGCGTCCGGCTGCGGCATCACGCAGGTCGCCCCGGCCATGCCGAACCCGATCTTGCCGCCCTTCGCGGTACAGCTTGCCTTCAAGGCGGGATCGACGGTCGTGTTGCCCGGATCATAGCCCGTCCCGTCCGGGTTGTAGCCGGACGTCTGTGTCGCAACGGGTTCGGATGTCGAAGGGGATGCGGTTTGCGCCTCGGGCTGACAGGCGGCCAGCGCGGACGCCAGGATCAGGGCCTGGATCAGGACCGGGGCGCTGCCCCTCATGTCATGCGCTCCGTGTGGCCGTCGATGGCAATGGCCTGCCCGGACACGTGCCGCCCTGCGGGCGAGGCCAGGAACAGCGCCATGTCGGCGATCTCGTCGGCGGTGACCCAGGACCGCATCGAGGTCCCCTCGGCATAAAGCGCCCGCACCTCCGCCTCGGTCATCTGCCGGGCCAGGGCCTCGGCCGCGACCACCCGGTCCATCCGGGGGCCCTCGACCGCGCCCGGACACAGGGCGTTCACGCGCACGCCCTTCGGCCCAAGCTCCATCGCCAGCGTCTTCATCAGACCGATCACCCCCCATTTGGCAGTGACATAGGGCGATCGCGTCGGAACGCCATAGAGCCCGCTGGTCGAAGATGTCAGGATCATCGCCCCGCTGCCCTGAGGCCCCATCCGCCGGGCCGCCCAGCGACAGGCCAGGAAGGCCCCGTCGAGGTTGACCGACAGGCAGGCCCGCCAATCGGCCAGGTCGATCTCGGCCAGCGGGGCCACCGGCCCGCCGGTGCCCGCATTGGCGCACAGCACATCGACCCCGCCCAGGTGCGCCCCGGCCGCGTTGAAAAAGGCGTCCATGGCCGTTTCGTCGGTCACGTCGGCGCCCAGGCCGATCGCCCCGGGCAGGTCCACCGCCACCGCTTCGGCCGCCGCCGCGTCGATGTCACATAAAGCGATCCGCGCGCCCGCTTCGCTGAACCGGCGGGCCATGGCCGCGCCGATGCCCCCGCCGCCGGCGGTGATCACCACTCGTTTGCCGTCAAGGCGCGCTTCCGCAGGGGTCAAAGCGCCGCGACCTTCTCGGCGATTGCGGCCCCAAGCGCGGCATGAGCCGCTTCGCCGAAATGCACGCCGTCCAGCGGGTCGCTGTCGATCACCGATCCGGCATCCAGGAAGCCGACCCCAAGCGACCGGGCTACCCCGGCCATGTCCGCCGCCAACCCGTCGCTGCGTGCCTCGGCCCCGGCAAAGATCCGGGCCAGCACGCCGCGTTCCAGCACCTTGGGCGGGCAGACCAGAAGGATCTTGCCCACATGGCTCGACGCCTGGGCCATGCGCACCAGACGCGCCGCCCCCAGGGCGATGTCCTGGGTCCCCAGCCCGAAGCGCAGCTTGTGGTCGTTGGTCCCCAGCATCAGCACCATCACGTCGATCGGCCGGTGGCTTTCAAGGATCGCCAGCAACACGCGCGTCGCGTTCCGGTGCGCACCCTCGACCGGGTCGTCATGCACGGTCGTCCGGCCCGGATGGCCTTCCTCGACCAGGTGCCAGCCGTCGCCCAGGGCCGCCGCCATCACCCCGGGCCAGCGGATGGCCGGCCCGAACCTCTCGGTCAGTTCCAGCCGGACCATGGGCGGCGTGCCGAAGGTGTTGCTGTCGCCGAAACACAGGACGGTCCGCATCGGCTCAGCCCTTCGGGGCGCGTTTGACCAGCCCCAGCTTGTCGCGCACGGCCTGCGGCCCGATGATCGTCGCGCCAAGGTTTTCCACGATGCTCACGGCCCGTTCGACCAGCTGGGCATTGGTGGCCAGAACGCCCTTGTCGAGGAACAGGTTGTCCTCCAGCCCGACCCGCACGTTGCCCCCCGCCAGGACCGAGGCCGCCACGTAGGGCATCTGGTTCCGGCCCAGGGCAAACGCCGAGAAGGTCCAGTCGTCGGGCACGTTGTTGACCATGGCCATGAAGGTGTTCAGGTCATCCGGAGCCCCCCAGGGCACGCCCATGCACAGCTGGACCAGCGCGGGACTGTCCAGGACGCCGTCCTTGACCAGCTGCTTGGCGTACCACAGGTGCCCGGTGTCAAAGGCCTCGATCTCGGGCTTGACGCCCAAGTCCGTCATCATCCGGCCCATCGCCTGCAACATGCCGGGCGTGTTGGTCATGACATAGTCGGCCTCGGCGAAATTCATCGTTCCGCAATCGAGCGTGCAGATCTCGGGCAGGCACGCAGCGATATGAGCGACCCGTTCGGTCGCCCCCACCATGTCGGTGCCGTCCACCGGCGGCAGAGGCCGTTCGACCCCGCCAAACACGATGTCCCCGCCCATGCCGGCGGTCAGGTTCAGCACCACGTCGATATCGGCGTCACGAATACGGTCCGTCACCTCGCGGTAAAGCGCCACGTCCCGCCGCGGGCTCCCGGTCTCCGGATCGCGCACATGGCAGTGCACAACCGCAGCGCCCGCCCTGGCGGCGTCAATGGCGCTATCCGCAATCTCCTTGGGCGAACGCGGCACATGCGGGCTGCGGTCCTGCGTCCCGCCCGATCCCGTCACGGCACAGGTGATGAAAACCTCTCGGTTCATGGTCAACGGCATCCGTGTCTCTCCTTCTTTACAGCAGTACATCCCGTGGTCCGAGACCCGCCGTGTTCAATTACCTTCCGACGCAAGGCGCCCGCTTGTGTCACGGTCTTTGCCTATACGCACCGCACGCGCACCTCTTCCGTTCGGCCGGGGTATTTGAGAAGAGAAAGAAGCAGTAGACCGCCCCGCTGCTTCTTTCTCTTTCCAAAT